>NZ_NCST01000026.1 GCF_002088975.1 Henriciella aquimarina | reverse complement strand
AAGTATCCGTCTTCGTCAAGTCCGGCTTGGAACCCAGTTTCGGCTATCGCGAAGCAGACTGTTCGCCAGGACGATAAGCTTTCTCATTATGGCTGTGATGGCCAGTTTTGGCGCTTTTCCGGTGGCGACCATCATCTGGTATTTCGCGCTGAATTCCGGATTATGCTTTATGCTAACGAGGGTGGGCATATAGAGCGCCTGTCGCAAATGTGCTCTTCCACCTTGTATGTATCGCTTGCCTCGAAACGTGCCGCTGTCCCGAGCGATCGGAGCAAGTCCTGCAAGACTGGCGGCCGCCTTGTGATCGATGAAGCCGAGTTCGGGCATCTCGGTCAGAAGCATGATCGCGGTTGTTTCTCCAATGCCAGGAATAGTCTGTAGAATGTCGAATCTGGCTTTCAGGAATTCATCATCACGGACCAGCAAACGAAGAGCCGCGTCGATTGCTTTCATGTGACGGTCGATCTGCTCAATCCTTTCCCGTGCCTGGCGCCGCAACAAGGGAGCTATCCGGGCGGAAGACCGGTTGGACGCGCGTGTCCTGTCTTTCACCAGAGCGCGCCGAGCCGATTGTAGCTCTTTCATTTCATTGAACTTGATCGTTCTGTCGCTGACGCGGCGCACAGAAATCATCGCCCCGTATTTTGCGATAAGCCCGGCATCGATCGTGTCTGTTTTCGCCGACACACCCAATGCGTCCGCAAATCGTCGAGCCTGCCGTGGATTGACCTTGCCGAGAGGTATTTCGGCTTTCAGGAAGAACTTCTCGAAGGCAAGATGATACTGCCCGGTCGGTTCATAGAGTAGCTGTTCAAGATGACATCCTGCCATCCAGGTCAGCAATTGCCTGAATCCTTTTTTATCATTCGGGACAGTTATGGTCCTGCCCTCAGGATACATGTGCGCATCCAGAGTGCTCTTTGAAATATCGACGCCGATATGCTGGCGAACTGGTTCGATGGACATTCCAGATCCTTTGCTTGTCGTACGGGCCTAGATGCCCTCGTATCCGTTCAGGTCGCATGGAAATGAAGAGGACGATCAAACTTCCCAACGGCACTTACTCAGCCAGCGCAGGCACGATCCGTTCCTCTACGCCGGCGGGGAAATTGCGCAGTCCCCACCAGCGGTTCTTTTCTAACCAGAAGACCAGGAATCTCTAAGACAAGCGTAGGTCTGAACGTTTTCGGTCCAGAAGTACTGAAGGCCGAGCTTCGGTGTCCAGTTCGACCAGTCATTGCCATCGGAGAAGCCGTTCGGTTCCGTTGCGCCCAGCGCCCCGAGGAGCGCATTGTTTCCATCGACCGGGCAAGTGCCGTCGACAACCGAGCATTCGAAGCGCGGACGGATATAGGTCACGTCGGCATCTTTCTCTTCGCTGGAATAGCGAAGGCCAAGCGTCGCGATCAGGTCAGGCGTGATCGAGTAGTCGACATTGGCGAAGGCGCCATACACCGTGTGATCCTGGCTGCCGCCGCCGTAGAACTGCCACGGAATGGAGCTCGGCAGTGCCGCCGGGCGCGTCGAGGGCAGGTTACGGATCTCGGTATAGTCGAGGGTCTGGTTGAAGTAGTAGAGCCCCGTCGTGACGTCCGCCTTGCCAAAGGTGCCGGCGTAGCGAAGCTCGTTGGAGATCTGCTCTTGGGCGATTTCGGCCAGTGAGTGGAACAGGGTGAACGGAGTCGCGTCGATATCGCCGGAGCTGTCGCCGGCATAGTCGCGATAGCCGAGAATATTGGTGATCTGGCCGTTACCGAAGTCCACATCATAGTCGGTACGCAGTGAGACAAAGGTCGTCTCGCTGTCGCCGAAGCCCGGATTGTTGATCGAGAAATCGAAGCTGTCGCGATCGAAATAGGACCGGTTCTGACCGGTCGGGCCATCGACATAGGAGTCGTTGTACTGGGCGTTGAGCAGGAAGGTCAGACGCTCGGTCGGGAACCATTCCAGCGCCCCCTTGTAGATTGCCGTCTGGGCTTCGCCATGATTGTCGCCGTCATACTGGTTTTTGAAGTAGCCGGCGTCAGTGTTGTAATAGGCGCCGATCTTGCCGTTCAAAACGCCATCGATCAGCGGGCCGGAGACGATGCCCTGGACGGTCGAATTCAGGCCGCCCCGATCGTCATCGATTGGGCCGTCAAACGTCGCACGGGCCTTGTAGGAGAACTCGTCCGTCGGGCGCGCGGTGTTCAGCACCAGTGCGCCACCGGTTGTGTTGCGCCCGAAGAGCAGGCCTTGCGGGCCACGCAGGACTTCGACACTTTCGAGATCGAACAGGTCGACGACGACGCCGTTATTGATGCCGAGATAGACACCATCCACGAACACGCCGACGGCCGGGTCGATAGACGCGATGGAGGAGTTCACGCCGAGGCCGCGAATGGCGAAGTTCGCTGTGCCGCGGGCCGTGCCGACATCGTCCAGCGAGACGTTCGGCGAGCTATAGGACAGGTCTTCGACCGTGGTAACATTAAGGGCGTCCAGCGTATCCGCGTTGAATGCGGTCACCGCGATCGGAACGTCCTGGACGTTCTCGACATCCTTCTTCTTAGTGGCCGAGACGGTCACTTTCTGGAGAACGCGGTCAACGGCGTTGCCACGGTCTTCGGTCTCTTCCTGAGCCTGTGCCTGGGCCGGCATCTGGCTGATCATGGCCGCCAGAGCGACACTGGAGAACAGGAACTTGCTGCGCTGCATAAATGACTCCCTAATGTCTTTATAATTATGCTTTTTTGAGGCCTTTGCCCCCCGCCCGATCTGGCCTGAATCGGGCAGTATCGGATCATTCGAGCAAATCAGGCGGCAAGCCCGTTTGCAATAATGTTAGCTCACTACATGCGATAATGAGTGGGCAAGTGATGCGTTATTGCATCACTCATATGCGTTTACGCGGGGTAAACGCCGTCCAGATATGCGCAAATCGCTTGGTCTGTCGGCCAGTTAGTCGGATGCAAAATCAGGCCGGCGCTTGTCGAGGAAGGCGCGATACCCCTCGCGGAAGTCCGCGCCAGCCGTCGCTTTTACGAACACGCCCCGGCTTTCCTGCGCGCTGATGGTTTCGCCTTGGGCGATGCGGTTCACGATTTCTTTCATCGCGCGCACGGACGAAGGGGCGTTGGCGGCGATGGTGGCGGCCTTTTCGTGCGCCGCCGCGAGGCTCTGTCCGGCCTCGCAGACGGCGTCGACCAGCCCGATCTGGCGGGCGCGCTCGGCCTCGAAGATCGCGCCGGTGAACAGGATGTCCTTCGCCTGCGACGGGCCCACGGCATGGACGAGCCGTTCGGTATCGCGCACGGGATAGACCAGGCCGAGCCTGGCGGGCGTCACGCCGAAGCGGGCGGCCTCAGAGCTGATCCGCAGGTCGGCGGCCAGCGCAATCGACACCCCGCCGCCGACACAGGCGCCCTCAATGGCGGCGATCACCGGCTTCGAACAGCTCTCGATGGCCGTCAGCGCCTTTTCGATCGTCTCCGCCGATTCGGCGGCGACGGTCTCATCGGCATAGATCGTCTCGAACTCCGAGATGTCGGCCCCGGCGGCGAAATGGCCGGTCTCGCCGCCATGCAGGATAACCGCGCTCGCGTCCGGCATGGCCTCGGCCTTTGCGATCAGGCCGGGCAGGGCAGCCCACATCGCCTGGCTGAAGGCGTTGCGCCGGGCCGGGGCGTTGAAGACGATCTCTGCGGCATGGCCATGATGGCGCAGATGGATGAGGTCGGTCGCGGCAGGCTCTGTCATGCGCTTTCGCTTCCAGAGCCCGCCTGCGCCGTCAAGCGTCTAGCGTGCAAGGGCCGGCACCCGGTCGATCCAGGGCTGGGCCTCTTCCAGCTCATAGGCGAGCGCCAGCAGCTTGCCGTCGTCGCCGCGCCGCCCGGAAAAGAGCGAGCCGACCGGCAGGCCGCCATCGGTCCACTGCACGGGCACGCTCATCGAAGCCGCCCCGGCCACATTCATCGGCGCGGTGAAGGCGACGAAGTCGGTGACCCGCTTCATCAGCGTCTCGAAGTCCACCGTCGGGGCCTGCTGGCCGATCTTCGGCGGCAGGGTCGAGACGGTCGGCGTCAGCAGGACGTCGAAGTCCTCGAACCAGGAGTGATACTGGCCCTCAAAGGCCTGCAGATAGGCGATGGCGTCCTCGAACCGGTCCTTTTTGGCCATGAAGTCCTGGGCGAGCGCCAGCGTCCAGGGCTCGAGGATCTCTTCCGGCGCCTTATTGGGTGCAAAGGCCTGGGCCTGCTGGGCGAACTCGGCGGCCCCGGCGGCCCAGAGCAGCAGGAACTCATCCTGGAAGGCCTTGCCGTCGATGGGGATGGTCCAGTCGATCACCTCATGGCCGAGCGAGCGGCAGAGGTCTGCGGTACGCTCGATGGCGGCGCGCGTTTCCGCGTCGAGGCTTGCCCCGTTCATCGGCTCGGGCGCGAAGGCGATCTTCAGGCGCTGGCTGGAGGGGCCCATGATTCGCCCGGTCGGCGACAGCCCGTCGCGCGGGGCTTCGGCGGAGGCGAAC
>NZ_NCST01000025.1 GCF_002088975.1 Henriciella aquimarina | reverse complement strand
CCGCAAGCCATTCGCGAAACTGCGGATCGGCCTCGTTGCTCGCGCCATCATCGAAGCGAAGGCGCCACGCGGCGGCTTCGGCGGCGGCGCGGGCCCGCGCTTCGTCTTGCGGTGTCTGATCCGGTGTCGTCATTGCTCGCCAACCGCCTCCGCCACGCGGGCATAGGCCTTCATGAGGTGCTTCTCGACCGCGCTCACGGAGATGCCGTAGACTTCGGCGATCTCTCCATATTTCATCTGCTCGAAGCGCCTCAGCACGAAAATGTTGCGAGTCTGCTCGCTGAGGCCCTTGAGCGCATCGATGACGCGCGCGAGCTCCTGCTTGCCCTGAAGGACGCGCTCGGGGCTGATTCCCTCAGTGCTCTCCTGCCTGATTTCGAGGTCGGCATGGTATTTCTTCTTCACCGATGCGTGGCGATGGCGGTCGGCAAGAAGGTTTCGCGCGGTCTGGAAGATGAAAGCGTCCGGCTGTTCGAGCCCGTCGTTGCCGCGCCGCTGGACGACGCGCAGCAGGACCTCCTGGGCGAGATCCTCGGCTTCGCTGAGGTCGGAGGTGCGCCGCCGGAAGAAGGACATGAGCGGCGCGCGGTAGCGCTCGGAGAGCGCCTGTTTCAGGCTCTCGTCTGATTTGCGATCCTGCTTGGACGCAACCGCTCCGCCTTGGTCCCCGGCGTTCGCCATCCAGTCCTTTCCCGCCGGCGGGAGGCAAGCTCCGGCCGGCCCGGCGGGTCACCCTTTCGGGCGCGCACGATAGTTTGGAAGGAAGACGGCCGGCACGCAAATCCACTCAGTCAAAAACTTCAAAAAACACGCGGCGCGGCCCGCCAGCCCCTGTCCGGCCCCGCCGCAGGCGCGAACGGGTCCGCAGAATGTCCCGCGCCGCAAGCCGGCGCCGGGCGCTAAAATGCGCTGCCCATGCCGGAACCGGGCTGGTCTCCTCCGGAACGGGCGAGTTCAGCTTCGGCCGTCGCCCTCTTCCCCATCCCGGCCGTCCTCCCGTTCGGTCTGCGCGCGCCAGAGCCCCGCATAGAGGCCGTCCCGCGCGAGGAGGTCGCCATGCCGGCCGCGCTCGGCGATGCGGCCATTGTCGAGGACGATGATGTCGTCTGCCTTGACGATGGTGGAGAGCCGGTGCGCGATGATAAGCGTGGTGATGCCGCGCGCAGCGGTGGCGAGGTTGTCGACGATCTCCGCCTCGGTCCGGGAGTCGAGCGAGGAGGTCGCCTCGTCGGCGATGAAGAGCCTCGGCTGCTTCAGCGAGGCCCGGGCGATCGCGACGCGCTGTTTCTCGCCGCCAGAGAGTTTGAGGCCGCGTTCGCCGACAATCGTGTCGAAGCCCTCTGGCAGTTTCTGCACGAGCGTATCGAGGCTGGCCAGGCGGGCGGCGCGCTCGACGTCTTCGCGTGCGCTTTCATAGTCTGGAAAGCCGATATTGAAGGCGAGGCTCGCATTGAAGAGGGAGGTGTCCTGCGGGACCACCGCGATGAGACGCCGGAGATCGGCTGCGGGATAATCCGTCAAGGGAACGCCGTCGAAGAGGATGCGGCCGGCGTCCGGTTCATAAAAGCGCAAGATCAGGCGCACGATGGAGGACTTGCCGCCGCCGGAGGATCCGACCAGGGCGGTCACTGATCCCGGTTCGATCGCGAAGCTCAGATCGTCGAGGACCGTGCGGCCTTGATTGTATGAGAAGGTGACGTTCTCGAAGACGATGCGCGCTGGTCCGTCACCGCCAGCGTCCCGCGTTCCGGTTCCGCGGGCCTTGGGTTCCGGGTCTTCGTCGAGCAGGTCGAGCATGCGTTCGATATAGGCGGCCCCCTGGCCGATATCGCGGATGCCGAAGCCGAGAAGTTCCAGGGGGCGGACGATCTGGAGCATGTAGGTGTTGACGAGCACGAAATCGCCGATGGTCATGGCGCCGGCCTGGACGCGTGTGACGGCAAGCCACAGGATGGCGGCGAGGCCCGCCGCGAACACCACCGCGATGGCGGCGCCATTGGCGAAGCGCGTGCGGTAGAAGGCGCGCCAGCGCCCTTGCGTCGTTGCGAGGGTATCATCGTAGCGGCGGGTGACGGCGTCCTCGCCGGAGAAGGATTTCACCGTCTCGAAATTGAGAAGCCCGTCAGCGAGCTGGGCGTTCGCATCGATGCGCGCGGCCGAGAGCGCCCGGCTCGCCCGCAGGACTTTTCGCGCACCGTCGGTGAAGACGATCCCGTAGCCGAGCGCGCAGGCGGCGAAGACGGCGAGGAACACCCAGTCGAAGAAATGCGCGAGGATCGCCGCCATGATGACGATTTCGATGAGGCCCGGCAGGATGGTGAACAGGGCGTGCTGCATGACGAGCCGGTAGCCTTGCAGTCCGTTTTCGAGGGTCTGCGCGATGGCGCCGGTTGCGCGCTGAAGGTGAAACCGCATTGGCAAGGCCATGACATGGGCGAAGAGCTTTCGGCTCAGCTTGCGGCTGATCGATTGCTCGGCCCCGCCGAAGAGGAGCATGCGCAGCTCGCCTGCGAGGCGACCGAATGCTTGCGCACCGACATAGGCGGCGAGGACAAGGAGCGGCGCGAAGACGAGGCCCGAGATTTGCGCGGGAGAACCCTCGCCCGATAAGGTGTCGATCAGGATTTTCAGGGCGACAGGCCCCAATGCAGACAGCGTGGACGCGGCAACAACACAGAAGAAGGCGGCCGTCAGCCGGGCGATCTCCGCCCGGCCCAGTTCGGGACGGATGGCGTTGAGCGCTCTTTTGAGATTTCCGGTCGTTTTGCTTTTGGAGTTGGGCAGCGCCTTTGCTTTCGGTGGTGATTGACAGGAGCCCCACAATAAACCTGAAATAGACATGCGCACAGGCATTTTACGGCGCGAGCGCGTCATTCATGAAGATTTGTCTGCGCACCGGGCGATCCCCGAAATCCGAGCGCGCCTCGCCGCCCGATCAGGAGCGTTTTGCCATCCCGCTGCATGTGGGCGAGCGCCGTTTCGCGGCGCCGTGTTTTGCGCACGCGGAGTTTTCTTCCAAACTAGGCGGCGCGGCGGATACGCCCGCCCTCAGGTAAATGCGCATCGGACCTTGAGCATTTTGGCCTCTCAACCGTCTTATTTAGGGAGGGATGCTCCATTCCTCCATCAGGTGCCCACCGATGATCCGCGGCGCGCTGCCGGTAGAGCGCGCCGCGGCTGTTTCATCGACTGGGCCGGGGCAACAAGACGGGCGCAAAGCGCTGCGGGGAAAAGGCGTGCCGGTGCGCATCGTCAAATATGGCAGTTCGGTGCTGCGCTCGTTCCAGGATGTGGGGGATGTGGCGGACGACATTCTGCGACTGCGCGGCGCTGGCGACGCGCTGATCATTGTCGTGTCGGCGTTTGAAGGACGGACATCGCATCTCCTCAGCGAAGCACGGATGTTTGGCCTGTCTGAGGATCACGCTGATTTTGCGAGGCATGTCTGCATCGGAGAGATTGAATGCGCCGCCGCCCTGCTCGGCGCGCTCAAGGCGCGGCGTGTCGATGCAGTGAGCGTAACGCCCACCCGCATCGGATTGAGAGCACGCGGCGCGAGAACCGACGCCGAGCCCGAGAGTGTCGACCGCGATGCCGTGATCGGCCTCCTTTCGGCCTCGCCCGTGATGATCGTGCCGGGCTATAGCGCCATTGATGAGCGCGGCGAGACTGTTCTGCTCGGCCGCGGCGGCAGCGACCTCTCTGCGGTGCATATCGCCGCGCAACTCGGCGCTGCCCGCGCGACCCTGATCAAGGATGTCGATGCCGTCTATGACCGCGATCCGAACCGTCATGTGGGCGCTAACCGCCTGCTCAGCATTGACTATGCGAAGGCGCTCGAAATCGGCGGCACACTGATTCAGCCCAAGGCGCTTCGTCATGCGCAAGCCAAGGGCGTTGCGGTCGAGATCGCGGCGCTTGGCAAGCCGCCGGGCACGATCATTTCGGACGAGCCATAAGACGCCGGTTCGGGCACGTCCGGCAGGTCCTGGATACGCGACGGCGCCTTTTGAGGCTTGCGTGCACGCTTGCCAGCCGAGCGCACCCCTTTGTATGGTCACTCAATGTGCGGACGCTTCTGGAATTCGCTCTCCTGGGAAGAATATCGCGACTCGCTCGATCTGAAGGGCGCGCCGCCGGATACGAATTTCCGGCCGAACTGGAACACGGCGCCGACCCATAATGTCCTCATCTGCAGCGAACATGATGGCGAGCGCCGCATCGAGCAGATGAAATGGGGCCTCGTCCCGCCCTGGATGAAGGAGAAGCCGAAATTCTCGACCATCAACGCCAAAAGCGAAACGATCGAGGAAAAGGCGACCTGGAAGGCATCCCTCAACAAGCTGCGCTGCGTCGTTCCGATCAGCGGTTTCTATGAATGGGTGCGACGTGAAGTCGTATGTGTGATTGTCCGGCGGTTCCATCCGGCCGGACCTGCTGTCCCATCAGCAGTACCCTACGAGGTAGGGCGGCGAGGTAACAAGCCGTCTAAAAGCCCTCGGACAATGTATCCTGCCGTCTCCCGACGGCTGCCGATCCCGCGAGGGAGAAGCAGGTCTGCAAGCATCACGCGGATAAGGGCTAGGGTGGATGGCATGGTTAGCAGAAGCGAACTTCCAAAGGCGTCGTCAAGAAAGAAGGAGTCCAAGGTGCTGTCAGACTCCGAGGTGCGGTCGGTACGGGTGTCCCATTCTCACCCGTCATGGGCAAAACGGCCGTCGGCGTATGAGGAGGAACCTAACCCAATCCCGTCACACATACGGAACACGGTAAGCCCGTACTGCCCCAGAAATGGAAGCCAACCCGTAAGGGGCGGTGACAGCAGTGCGGGTAAACGATGGAGGAGAAAGCGAACGCCAGGTTGTAATAATCTGGATACGGATTGCGACATTATCCGGCGCGAAAGCAGGCAAACTTCCTCCAGGTCTCCCGTCACGAGACCATCCGGCAAATCGGCCTAACAGGGTAAAGCAGATGACAGCGAAAGCTGGTGCGACCTTGAATCAAAGCCTAGACTGGGACGCCATTGATTGGCCAACCGCCGAAGCTGCGGTGCGCCGACTCCAGATACGAATCGTGAAGGCAGTGAAGGCTGGCAGATGGAACAAGGCGAAAGCCTTGCAACGTCTGCTGACGCGCTCGGCGAACGCTAAGTTGCTGGCGGTTCGACGAGTGACGCAAAACGACGGGAAGAACACGCCCGGCGTGGACAACGAACTCTGGGATAGTCCCCGGAAAAAGGTCGCGGGAGTCAGATCGCTAAAGGCGCGAGGCTATCAGCCAAAGCCCCTGCGGCGCGTTTACATTCCCAAGGCCAATGGCAAACGCCGACCGCTGGGGATTCCGACGATGAAAGATCGGGCCATGCAGGCTTTACACTTGCTGGGTCTCGACCCTATTGCGGAAACGACAGCGGACCCATCGTCATACGGCTTCAGGACGGGACGGCGTTGTGCTGACGCTATCGAAAGATGCTTCAGCAACTACGCCCGTCCCGCGAAAGTCTGGTTGCTGGAAGGGGACATAAAAGGTTGCTTCGACAACATCAGCCACGCGTGGCTTATCAAGCATGTCCCTATGGACAGCACGATACTCCGCAAATGGCTGCAAGCGGGCTTCCTTGAAAGGCAGGTATTCTACGACACCGTCTCCGGCACGCCGCAAGGCGGCATCATCTCACCCGTATTGGCGAACCTTGCTTTAGACGGGCTGGAGCAACGATTGCGGGATGCGTTCCCGCAACGCGGCCCCGGCTCATACCAAGGGATAGCCGCACGCGTGCGACTGATCCGCTACGCGGACGACTTCATCGTGACCGGCGCTTCGAAAGAAATGCTGGAAACCAAGGTGAAGCCGATAGTCGAAGACTTTCTGAGCGAGCGCGGTCTGGAACTCTCTCAAGAGAAGACGACCATCACTCATGTCTCAGAAGGCTTCGACTTCTTGGGACAGAATGTTAAGCGATACTCAAACGGGAAGCTTCTCATCAAGCCTTCCCGGAAAAGTATCCAAACGCTTCTATCCCGTGTGCGGAGCTTAATCGTTGAATACAGAGGTGCTAGCGCCCGTCAGGTGATAATCCGGTTGAATCCTATTATCCGGGGGTGGGCGAACTATCACCGCCATGTCGTCTCTAAACGCATCTTTGCGCGGATCGACGCCGAGATCTTCAATATGCTTTGGAAATGGGCGCGGCAACGCCACCCACGAAAAAGCAGGAAGTGGATTAAGGCAAAGTACTTCGACCGTGTCGGAATGCGTGACTGGTGGTTCTTCGGCACGCCAGTTCGTTCACGCGCTCGCACATCGCGCGTGCGCTTGTTCCTTGCATCTCGTGTTCGGATCGTTCGGCACACGTTAGTGCGCCAAGGGCTCAATCCCTACGATCCTGACTGGTTCGCATATATGGACCAGCGCTCTCGTTCTCGCCCGACCGTGACCGTGTCCAGACCGTGGGCATTTGTGGAGGCTTGAGCCGCGTGAGTTGGAAACTCTCATGCGCGGTTCTTAGAGGGGGGACCGCCGGAAACGGTGGTCCCCTACTCGAGCGGCGAGGCCCGGGAAAAGCCAAGCAGGCTTATGCAATCAAGCGCCGGGACGGCCAGCCCCTGCTGATGGCGGGTCTGTGGGCCTTCAATGAAAAGGTGGATCCCGATCAACCTCAAAGTTTCACGATCATCACCTGCGAAGCGAACACTGTGATGGGGGCCGTCCATGACCGGATGCCGGTCATCCTCGATCCTGCCGATCTCGACCTCTGGCTCGGGCCGGAACCCTGGGGCGACGCGCACCGGGCGCTGCTGAAACCCTGCCCCGATGAATGGCTGACGGCCTATCCGGTCACGAATGATGTCGGGTCGGTGAAAAACAATCACCCGGACCTGATCGATCCTGAAGGCGATCCGATATTCTAGGTTTCGACTATGTTTTCGGTCCCGCAATCGCAAGCGTAGTGGTGCTGGATGGGGGCAAGCCTGAAGGCTTCTCGGCGCGCACCGTGTTGAAGGTTTCGAACGTATCGGGGAATGCCGCAAGCGGGTGATCGAAAAAGTGCTCGCGCAACGCATCTGCAATCTTCTTTTCCTTACCCTTTGTTGCAAGTTCGAGCACCGCCTTACCATCCTTCCAGTCGATGAGCGTGCGCGTTCTGTTTGCCTTTTCCCGTTTCAAGAGCGCCAACGCGGCTGAATCAAAAGTGCCGCTCGTCCAAAGTTCAAAACGGTGCTGAGCCTCACGAAAAGACGAATGGCTAGCCAGGTAAGCACGCATGGTCGGAATCTTCGAAAGCCAATTCTGAACCTCCTCCGCGGTAATGACGCCCCCAGGTTCTTTCCCTTTGCATTCAATACACGTTACAGCGGAATCCATGGATTCTACTTTTAGCACGTCTATGTCCGCAGTTTTGTTTGTTGCAGGGTCGCGGGCAATGACGCCCATATCAATCGATTTGGCATCGCGTCGCGCCAGATATCCTGCAACAAGCTCGAACAGGACGCCTCGAATATTTCCGTTGCGGCCGTTGATTTGCGACAGGTCATTGACCAGCCCAACGATCCGGTCCGAAGTTTCGGACGATGCGTAAGCCGCCACGTTTTTAAGGGTTTGAGCAAGCGAAGAAATCGCCGCTCCGACACGCGCGCCGAAGAGGCCTCCGGGAGTTGCAAGACTGATACCTGCGGCATGGCCTGCAGTCAGCGCAGGTCCGGTGAAGCTCTCGGCGACCAGCATAGGCATGACGCGCGGCCCGTTTCTCAGAGCCCGCAAGACAGCAATCTTTCGAATAAAATATTGGATATGATGTGCGTCGAGAGTGCCGTCAGCGAATACATCTGCAACCAGAAAACCAGGCCGGCCACCACTGTTTTGCAGAGGCGCGAACCAACTCGGGCCGGCCAAGTCGAATTGGAAGGGACCGATCGGGACGAGGTTTGGATCATTACGGATGGCAATGGTGTTGTAACTCGCGAAGCCAAGGTTGCGAGCCCATTCACGCATGCCATCGAGCACGATCATCTCCGCTTTGGAGCTCGTTTCTACAGGATAATAAAGTTCCGGTTGATAGCGAAAGAGCGTGCGATTTGCATCGTCAGTTTCGATTGAAAGAAAACTCGCTTTCACGAGTGTTTCCAGCACGCGCTCTGCGTTTAGCTGGCCCTTCGTCGGGCGAGCTGGAGCGCCACTGATTACGGTAAACTCATCCTTGGTAAGCCGTCGTCCGCGCGCCAGCATGCCGTCGATGGCGCACGCGAAAATTGAGCCGCTTCCTCTTAAGTCGCGGAGGAAATTATCCCAAAAAATATCGCGATTGCGTTGGGACTCCAAATAGAAGAAGGCTTCCTTCTTCGGCAATAGGCGTAGAGGAAAGCGCTGCACTGGCGGCTGGGCACGCGACAAGCGCTGTCGGGCATTTTCGGCTGTCATGCCCGTTTTTTGAAGTTCGGCAGCGAGGACGGAGCTTCGCGTAGGACCGTTTCGACTGAGATAGTCCTCGATCAATGTTAAATATCCGAGCTTTGTCACACTGCTTAATTTATTAATATTACTACCTTACGGGTCGGCGATTTTCAAGCGCACAAATAGATCAAATAAAACAGTATCTTATGGGCACGAATTGTGTGCGGGTCGAAGCCGGAGTGTCACAGAGGTCTTTTTCAGACGCTGCTCGGTCGTGTCAAATCTCCCGAACCTCAATGAAAATCCCGGCTGTAGAAGAGCTTGTTCGCCTGCTCCCGAGGGTGGCGCCCTCCCGCCCCGTAGCGCAATTGCTGGGCGCGCTGCATCTCGGCGGTGATCTCGTCAGAGAGCGGCTTGCGTTCCGGCCGTTTCGGACCGTATTCGCCTGCCGGCGCCGGGCGTTTCACATCGTCGGCATTGTCATGGGACGGATCGATCATATGGCCGAACCCGTCGGCGTCGCCGAGCGTGTCGAGCAGGAAAGAGAGATCCTCTATCCGCGCCGCGATGATATGGGTGACGATGCCCTCGCGCTGCAGCTTGCCGGTGATCTTGAGGAGCCGTCCGGTCATCACGGATTTGCGGTGCTTATCGAAGGTCTTCGGCCAGACCACAATGTTCGAGACGCCGGTATCGTCTTCGAGGGTGAGGAAGATGACACCGCTCGCCGTGCCGGGCCGCTGACGCGTGATGACGAGACCGGTCACGCTCATCCACTGCCGGTCGGGCGCGTTGCGCAGCGCCGCGGCGCTGATGAACCCGCCGATTTCGGGGCGCAGCAGCTTCACAGGATGATCGCGCAGGGTGAGGCGCGTCGAGACATAGTCCTCGAAGACTTGCTCGCTGTCGGACATGACGGGGAGCTGCGACGCGATGAGCGGCAGGCCTTCGCCTGTCGTCTCGAACAGCGGCAGCGGCTTGTCGCCGCCAAGCCCCTGCACTTCCCAGAGCGCTTCGCGGCGATTGAGGCCGTATTCGGCGAAGGCGTCGGCGCCGGCGAGCTTTGCAAGCACGGAGCGGGTTAGGCCTGCGCGTCGCCAGACCGCATCGATGGAGCGGTAGCCATTGCCGCGGGCGGCGGCGAGCCAGTGACCGTCTTCTTCCCGCATACCCTTGATCTGACGGAATCCGAGACGGACGGCGAGCGATCCGTCGCCGGCCGGTTCGAGGACATTGTCCCAGAAGCTCGCCTCGACGCAGACCGGCAGGACCGTGACGCCATGGGCGCGCGCATCGCGCACGATCTGGGCGGGCGCATAGAAGCCCATGGGCTGGGCATTGAGGAGCGCGCAGCAGAAGACTTCCGGATGATGGCGCTTGATCCAGGAGGACGCATAGACGAGCAGTGCGAAGCTCGCCGCGTGAGACTCCGGAAATCCGTAGCCGGAGAACCCTTCGAGCTGTTTGAAACAGCGCTCGGCGAACGTCCGGTCATAGCCATTCATCAGGCATCCGGCGACGAAGCGTTCATGAAACGCTTCAACGGATCCCGGCCCGCGAAAGCTTCCCAAGGCACGGCGCAGCTGATCGGCCTCGGTGGCGGTAAAGCCCGCCGCAATAATGGAGATCTGCATCGCCTGTTCCTGGAAGAGCGGCACGCCCAGCGTCTTGGCCAGCACGGGTTCGAGCTCTTTTGAAGGATAGACCACGGCTTCTTCCTTGCGGCGGCGCTTGATATAGGGGTGAACCATGTCGCCCTGGATCGGTCCCGGCCGGATGATCGCCACCTCGATGACGAGATCGTAGAAACAGCGCGGGCGCATGCGCGGCAGGAAGTTCATCTGGGCGCGGCTTTCGACCTGGAAGACGCCCACCGTGTCGGCGACGCAGAGCATGTCATAGACGGCCGGGTCTTCCTTCGGCAGCGTGGCGAGTGTGTAAGGCGCGGCCTTCCAGGTCTTCAGAAGATCGAAGGCCTTTCGGATGCAGGTCAACATCCCGAGCGCCAGCACGTCGATCTTCAGCATGCCGATGACGTCGATATCGTCCTTGTCCCATTCGATGATGGTGCGGTCGGCCATGGCCGCGTTCTCGACGGGACAGAGTTCATCGAGCCGGCTGCGGGTGATGACGAAGCCGCCGACATGCTGGGAGAGGTGTCGCGGAAAGCCGATGATCTCCTGCGTCAGGGCGAGGGTCTGCCGCAACCGCCTGTCGGAGAGGTCGAGCCCGGCCGCCTTGGCGCGCTCGTTTGCGATGGCCTCGCTGCTGGTTCCCCAAACCTGGCTTGCAAGGGCGGCGACCGCATCTTCGGAGAGCCCCATCGCCTTTCCGACCTCGCGGATCGCGGCGCGCGAGCGGAAATGGATGACGGTCGAGCAGATGCCGGCGCGATGACGACCGTATTTCTCATAGATGTGCTGGATGACTTCCTCGCGCCGTTCATGTTCGAAATCGACGTCGATATCGGGGGGCTCGTTGCGCGCGGCCGAGATGAACCTCTCGAACACCATGGTGATGGTCTCGGGCGAGGCTTCCGTAATGCCGAGGGCGTAGCAGACCACGGAATTGGCGGCCGATCCCCTGCCCTGGCAGAGAATGCCTTTCGAGCGCGCGAAATCGACAATGTCGTGGACGGTGAGGAAGTAGCGCGCATAGTCGAGCTCGGCGATCAGGGCGAGCTCCTTCTCGACCAGCGCGCGCACCGGGGGTGTCTCGCCGTCCGGATAGCGGCGCTTCATCCCCTCTTCGGTGAGGAGACGCAGATGTTCATTCGGCGCCATGCCCCCGGTGATCTCTTCCGGGTATTCGTAGCGCAGCTCGTCCAGTGAAAACGCACACCGTTCTGCGATCGCGCCCGCGTTCTGCACCGCTTCGGGATAGTGACGGAACAGCCGCCGGATCTCGAATTCGGACTTGATGCGGCGTTCGCCATTCGGGAGCGCGCGGCGTCCGAGCCGGTCGATGGTACTCTTCTCGCGGATACAGGAGAGGATGTCGGCGAGGCGGCGCCGGTGACCGGCATGCATGAGGACGTCGCCCACCGCCGCCAGCGGGGTGGCTGTCCTTCGCGCGAGATCCGCCCGCGCAGCAAAGTGCGCGTCGTCGCCGCCATCATAGCGCGGCGCCATGCCCACATGGACATCGTCTCCGAAAGCTGCCCTCAGGCGTTCGATGACGGTGTCGAGATCGACACCCCCGTCGAGGCCGAACTGTTCACGATCAGGCCTGGAGGAGTCGACAGGGTCGACGGCGTGATCGCCAATGCCGGCGATATGGGCGGCGGCGCCATGCTGCTGCTGCTTGTCAGTATCGGCATCGGCGGCATCGGCGCAGGCCGCGTGATCCTGCTGGTCATCGCGATTGGCGGCATCATCATGATGATGATCATCATCGACGGTGGGGGCGTCATGACCGGCGTCATACGGATCGTGATCGATCGCATCATGAAGAAGAAGCCGATCATCACCATCATCACCCAGAACGATGAACACGCACTCCCTGCCCCATTCGATGACATCGTCGAGCCCAAGCTCGCATTTGCCCTTTTCGGTGCGGCGCTTGCCGGTGGTGAGCAGACGGCAGAGATTGCCATAGCCCGTGCGGGTTTTCGGATAGGCGAGGATGTCGGGCGCGTCGGTAAGGCTTAGGCGCACGCCGACAATGAAGCGAAGCCCCAGCTCCTTCGCGGCGGCATGGGCGCGCACGATGCCGGCGAATGTGTTGCGGTCGGTGATGGCGATCGCGGCAAGCCCGAGCTCCTTCGCCCGCGCGACGAGTTCCTCGGCATGCGAGGCGCCGGTCAGGAAGGTGAAATTGCTGGTGACGCAAAGTTCAGCATAGCTCATGGGAACCGCCCCGCCACATACCAGGCCGGCGGCGTCCGGCCGGGCCAGGTCATGAGCCAGAGCCGCGGTCCTGCCGTGGTCTCCACCCGCCAGTAATCGCGCAACGGCGTGTCGTCGTCGCGCCACCACTCGCCCGAGAGACGCTCCGGTCCGGTCGCGGCCACTATGTCATAGCTGCGCCGGCGCCACTGGAACCGGAGCGGCGGCCGGCCGGGCGTCTCGACGCGGACGGGTTCGGGCGGATGATAGAGCCGCAGGGGCCGCAGCCGCGGCGACGGCGTCCAGGCCGGCTCTTCGGCGCAATCCATCGCCTCGATGGTTGTGAATTCGCGTTCCGGCAGGTGACTGTCGCCGGGCGCAAAGAGCCGGACGCGGTCGAAGCCGAGCCGGTTGCCGAGCGTCGAGATGAGATCGGACCGGTCGTCTTCGCGCTCGGTCTGTTTGTCGAAGGCGGCCTGACGCGGATGCAGGGGCTCGACGTTTTCGGCGACCAGACGGAAGAGGTCGGCGCCGAAGGCGAGGCTGAGCTTGTCGAGCGGGGTCCGGAACTGTTGCAGCACGGCGGCGGGGGCCGCGTTCGGTTTCGCAAAGCCGATGGTCATCTGCTGATCGCTGGCGTCGACGGGCCGGATGGTGAGGCGGTAGCGGCGCGCGCCGCACTGGGCGGCGGCAAGGCGTCCACACACAGACTCGGCGAGACGCAGGATCACGCGTTCAAGATCGTCCAGCCGGCCGATCGGTTCGGGCAGCGTGGCGCGCGCCGCATAGACCGGACCGGCGCTTTTCGGAATGACGGGATCGGGCGCGCGGCCGAGCGTGCGGTCAAGCGCGGTGGTCAGGTCGAGGCCGAAGCGGCGTGCAAGTTCGACGGATTTGACCGTGTAGAGCTG
>NZ_NCST01000024.1 GCF_002088975.1 Henriciella aquimarina | reverse complement strand
CGAGCCTTCAGGACAAGGATGAATAGACATGGCGTTCAAGCGCACATCCACGAGCTACGGGCGCTCCCCGCATCCGGAAACGCCCTACCAGAAGGCGGGTCAGGTCTGGGACGAGCGGATCGGTTCTGCGCGCGTCCAGGCGAAGAACTGGCGGCTGATGGCGCTCAGCTGTCTCGGCCTCGCCTTCGGAACATCCGGCGCGCTCATCTGGCGAAGCCTGCAATCGACGGTGACGCCCTATGTGGTGGAGGTGGACGAGACCGGCGCGGCGCGCGCCATCGCGCCCGCCACGGAGCGATACACGCCGAGCGATGCGCAGATCGCGCATCATCTCGCAAATTTCATCGCCCATGTGCGGGGCTTGAGCACCGATCCAGTGGTCGTGCGCGAGAACTGGCTGCGCGCCTATGATTTCGTCACCGACAAGGCCGCCGTCACCCTCAATGAATATGCGCAGGAAAATGATCCCTTCGCCGATGTCGGACGCAAGTCCCGCACGGTCGAGGTGGTGAGCGTCGTGCGGATTTCCGAGGCGAGCTTCCAGACGCGCTGGGTGGAAAAGACCTTCGAGAACGGCGCCCTGATGAAAACGGAGCGCTTCACCGGGCTCTTCTCGGTGGTCACGCAGATCCCGACCGACGCGGCCACGCTGCGCGCCAACCCCCTCGGCCTTTACGTCCACAGCCTCAATTGGGGCCAGGATCTCGACACAGGAGACTGACAATGCTGCGTTCCATGCTCGCCTCATCGGCGCTCGCCCTCACCGCCGCCTGCGCCTCGGCGCCGCCCGCGGCCGACCCTTATCAGCCCGCTGATTTCATCGAGGCGCAGCCCGCCGAAGAGACGGCGGACACGCCGGACCGCATCGTCGAGACGCCGGTTCCCCTCCCCCTTCCAGGCCAGCTCAAACCGGTCGCCGCCAGGGCGGCGCCGGCGCCCTCGGCGCCGCCGGACGAGGCGGTGCGCAAGGGCCGCCAGGCCGCGCTCGTCGAGCCGACCGAGGATGGCTATCTGAATGCGATACAGGTCTATCCGTACACGGAAGGCGCGCTTTACCGGCTCTATGCGAGCCCCGGCCAGGTCTCGGACATCGCACTGCAGCCCGGCGAGACGCTGGTCTCGGTCTCGGCCGGCGACACGGTGCGCTGGGTCGTCGGCGACACGCTGTCGGGATCGGGCGCATCGGAACAGGCGCATATCCTCGTGAAGCCGGTGAGCACGGGACTGCTCACCAATCTGATGATCGCGACCGACCGGCGCACCTATCACCTTGAACTCGAAAGCATCGAGGGCGCCTATATGGCGGCGCTCTCCTGGCGCTATCCCGCCGATGAAATCGCCGCGATCGTGACCCGCGGCGCCTCCGGGGCGAGGCGCGAGACAGCGAGCGTCGAACGCGGCGTTCCGCTGGAGGGCCTGAACTTCGACTACCGCATCAGCGGCGACACCCCCGACTGGCGGCCGGTGCGGGCTTTCGATGACGGCCGCCAGGTCTATATCCAGATGCCGGCTTCGATTGCAGCGAGCGACCTGCCGCCGCTCTTCGTGCTGGGAGAGGATGGCGATGCGGAACTCGTGAACTACCGCGTCCGCGCCAATTACTACATCGTCGACCGCCTGTTCCGCGCCGCCGAACTCCGGCTCGGCGAGAAGGACCAGACCGTGGTGCGGATCAGCCGCACGGCGCCGCGGCGGGGCTTTGCCTCGCTGTTCGGAGGATAATCCCGATGGCCGATCCCGTTCCCTTCGACGAACATGCCGAGCGCCTGAAGATCCGCTCCAGCCCCCGGCCCGTGACCCGCATCAACCGCAAGGCCCTCATGCTCGGCGCCGGGCTGGGCGCGATCGGTCTCTTTGCGGCCGCAAGCATCGCGCTCGCGCCGCCGCGGGCGATCGACCCCGCCGCGCAGCAAGAGGTCTACAATACAAGATCGAAGCGCACGCCTGCCGGTTTCTCCTCGCTCCCGGAGAGCTATACCGACTTGCCACGACCAGAACCCGAAACCATCCGGCTCGGCCCGCCGCTGGCCGGCGATCTCGGCGCCACGGTGCTCGAAGCCGAACGCGGCCTCGGCCTCGAACCGGAATATGCCGACCGCT
>NZ_NCST01000023.1 GCF_002088975.1 Henriciella aquimarina | reverse complement strand
GGGGACAAGCGCTGGGGCCATGTCGGCATCGTCGTCGCCGTCGCGCCCGCCATCGTGGTGCACGCCGATACCGGCACGGGCGCCCCGGCCCATCCTGCGCCCGCCCCCGGCGAAACGGTGGGCGAGGTCCGTGCCGTGCCGCTGGCTGATTTCCTCGGCGATGTCGACCATGCCGGCGTCTTTCGCCTGTCCCTCAGCCCCGAAGCACGCACCCGCATGATCGCCTGGGCAGACGAGGCGGCCGCCACGCACACCCCGTTCGACCGGGGCTACAGCCTCGAGAGCGCCAACAATCTCTATTGCACCGAACTGGTCTGGCGCGCCCTCTCCCAAGGCCTCGGTCACGACGCCCTGCCGGAAAAGAGCCACCGCCTGGGGCGCACCTATGTCGCCCTGTCGGACCTGTCCCTGCACCCGCTGGCGCAGGAAGTGCTGGAGGTCGACTGGGCGCATCGGGCCGAGTGAGACCACCGGTGTAAAAACAGACGGAAAACATGCCTCTCGCCAGGCCCGGTTTGACTCCGCGGCCTCAATCCCTACGCTTCTCTCCACACATGTCTTGTCGAAATCAGAGCTGCCCGGGCGTCCGTTCGGGCAAAGATAAGTGCGGCCGCGCGCGGTCAATTTTACAGATAGCCGAGACGCGCCCCACGCCGCTGCTGGCTGTTTCAAGATCTATTTTCGATTCATTTTCGATCGACCCATGGAGGTCCAATGACTGATTACAATCCCGATAAAGGCTATATCGCCCTGCTTGGCTGGAGCCTGAATGCCATCGACGCGATGGAGAAGTTCGACCGGCGCTATCTCATCGTCGCGCCGAGCTGGGCCAAGGAATATGCCGAAGCCCATGACATTCCCTTCCTCGCCTGGGACTTCGAGCGCCTGAATGAGAAATCCTTCGAGATCGCGCAGACCCTGAAAGAGATGGGCATCGATGTCGCCGTCCCGCTGTTTGAAGAGACGGTCGAATGGGCCGGTGCGATCAACAGTGTGTTGCTCGACAATCCGCGCCTGCTCGGCCAGTCCATGCTGCTGCGCGACAAGTCGCTGATGAAGCGCCGCGCCCAGCTTGGCGGTATCCGGGTCGGCATTTTCGAAGAGGCCCATGACCGCGCCGACGTGGTGCGCTTTCTCAAGCGCGTGAACCAGACGCTGCTGAAGCTCGACGGCGACACCAACGACCCGATCCACTTCAAGGCGTTCGATCTTGCCGGCTGCATGGGCCACCGCGTGGTCCGCACAGCCGACGATGTCGACGCGATCCCGGACGAGGACTTCCCCGCCCTGATGGAAAGCCACCTCGACGGCTGGGAGTTTGCCGCCGAAGCCTGGATCCACAATGGCAAGGTCCGCTTCCTCAATATTTCCGAATATGTCCGGCTCGGCTACTCGGTCTTCGTGCCCGCGAGCCCGGACCTCGAGAAGCTGCGCGACAAGGTCCAGGCGGAAATCGAGAAACTGATCAAGGCGTTCGACATCAAGTTCGGCTTCATTCACCCGGAATATTTCATCGCGCCCGACGACGTCATGTATTTCGGCGAGGTCGCCTACCGCCCGCCGGGCTTCAAGGTGTTCGAGCTGCTTGAGCGCGTCTACGGGTTCAATGCCTATCAGGGCATGGTGATGATGTTCGACCCGAAGACGACCGAGGAAGAGATCGAGGCCTTCTTCCCGACACCGGTCGAGGACGCAGACGGCTATGCCGGCTGTTTCGGTGTCTATCCACGCAACCGTGTCGTCTCGAAACTCTCCATCCCCGAAGAGACGGAAAACCACCCCTATTTCGAGTGGCATGAACTCTCCGAACCGATGGAGCAGAAGGTCGCCAAACGCTCGGCCTTCGGCAACCATTGGGGGCTGGTCTACTTCCATGGCGAAGACGCCGAGACGCTGCGCGATCTCCTGAAAGAGCAGGAAGAGCTCGACTTCTACGTGTAGTCGCCATGCCAAGCCGCGTGCGCCTGCTGGTCAGGCCGCCGCGGCTTCGCTAGCTTTCCAGTTTCGAATCGCAAGAGTTGGGTCCCGTGAGCCAGGCAAGTCCATCCCCGTCCAGTGCAGGTCTCGACGCATCGCTGTTGAAACGGCTGGATAGCGCCATCAGGCGGCTCGACAATACAAGCGACAAGCTCAAGCTGCGCCAGCAGCAGCCGCTCCTGCAGCAGGTCGAGCGTGTGCTGCTGTCGCCGGGCGGGGTCGGCGCCTGCCTTGAACGGATCGTGGCCATGGACAAGGCCGGCGTCTTCGCCGGCACCGACTGGGACCACCCCGCCCATCTGAAGGCCGGGCTGGTGCGCCGCACGCTTGAATCCGCGGATGGCTCCGCGCTCGTTCTGGAAGCCCTCAGCGAGCTTCGCTTCCTCGCGATTGCGCGCGGGCAGTATGAGCATGCCGAAATCGCCGCCGACCATGCCCGCCACTTCCTGTCTCAGGTGCTGGGGCTCAATCTCGAATGGCTCTTCGGCACCGAAACCGAGGTGTCCCGGCGCCTCAGCGGCGACTGGGCGGCCGCGCTGAAAAGCCTGTTCGAGACCATCGCCGAAGACATCGGCTACGGGCACATCTTCGATGCCGTCATTTCGGAAATCTGGCGCATCCTGGCCCAGCGCCCGATCCAAACCGACAGGATCAAGGCCATGGTCGCGGAGCTTTCGGTCTGGTCGAAGGCCGGATCGATCGAGCCGTCTTCCTCCGGCTGGGGCGCGGACCGCCTGACCAGCGCACTGTTTGCGCCGACGAATGAGTGCCGGGAAGATCCGGGCGCCGAGGCCTATGCGGCGAAGCTGCCGACACTCGACGACAATGCGCTGACCCAGGAAGCCGCCGGCATGGCGCGCGCGATGCACGATACAGGGTTGGTGTCGGCCTATCATGCCGTCCTGCTGCGCTACCTGATGAACGACCGCCCCGATCTCGTGGCCGAGTGTCTCGGCCTGACGGCGACCGGACGCGAGAATTATATGGCCTATCGCAGCCTCATCCATGCGCTGATGGACAAGGCGATCCATGTCGAGACGGCGCAGGCGATTTACGGCCTGGCCCTGCTGCTCGAACGCGGGCTGCTTCACCTGCCGCCGACCGTCCCGGCGCTCTGGCGACAGTGCACGCTGAAGCTCGCGCCGGCAGCGCGCCAGAGACTGGTCGAGACGTTCGGCCCGGCGCCCGAGCCTGAAGCGCACCTGCTGGCGGGCGTCATCAGCGTGCTGGGCCAGCCCCTCGGCGTGGGACAGGGCAACAACCCGACCTGCCAGGCCGCGCGCGCCATCGCCATGTGGGCCTATACCGATCCCGACTATCTGCTGCAGCTTGTGGCCTGGGCGGCGCGCGACAATGAGGTGCATATGCCGTTCGAGGGCACGACCATCTCGTCGGGCGCGCTGTGGGCGGGTCTGGCGCAGGGCGCGCTGCTAGATGTCGATCCTGTCTCCGCCATCCTCGTCCCGCATCTCGACCGCATCTATATGGAGATGGGCCGCATGTGCGCCGGGCGCGAAGGCGACCCGCACCGCTGGATCAATCCCGAAATGCATGGCTGGTGGGTGGCCCGCGGCTTTGACATCGTCGTCGACGTCCCGACAGGCCAGCTCGTCGATATCGACGGCTTCGTGCGCCGCTTCTATGCCGCCTTCCATCCCGATTACAACGGCAACCAGCCCGTCATCCACCCAAGCCCGGCCGGCATCGCCGTAACCGACAGCGCCGCCCGCTTCGTCGGCTGGCATGCCATCGCCATCATCCGGGTCGCGCGCGATCCGTCCGGCGACGTCCGCGTCTATTTCTTCAACCCGAACAATGACAGCGGGCAGGACTGGGGCGATGGCGTCATCGTCTCGACGGCCGGCAATGGCGAATTCTATGGCGAGTCCTCTGTCCCCATCGCCGACTTCGCCTCGCGGCTCTACATTTTCCATTGCGACCCGATGGAACAGGGCCCCGAAGACGCCGTCGACGGCGCGGACATCGACAAGGTCCGCAACCAGATCGTCTCAAGCTGGGGCCGCGACCGCACGGGATAAGCTCAATCCCGCTTTCGCGAGCAGATCGGTGGTCTCCGCCAGGGAGCGCTCCAGCCCGAAGCACCTCCCCTCTTGCGCGCCACAACACATTTGTTATCTCGTAACACCATGCGCGGGCTATCCCCCTCCCTGTCGGTGAAGTTCCTTCTCGCCGCCCTGTTCCTCTGGGTGCAGGGCGCGGCGATGTTCGATGCTGCCGCGCATGGCGAGCAGCCGCACAAGCACTATGGCGTCTCGTGTGAGTTGACCAAGGCGGTCTCCGCCGAAGTCGCCCTGCTGCCGGCCGCGCCGGCTCTGCCCAAGCCCCCGCGCGACTTTGTGCGCACCGAGCAGCCGACGCTCGACTTCAGGCCCTGGTCGCATCCGCCGGGCCGCGCCCCGCCGCCGCGAAGTCCGCCCCACACCGATCAATAGAGTCGAACACCGCCTGTCTGCCGGACGGGCCCGTTTCCTGTTGATCGAAAGACTTCCCTCTCATGACTTCCAGACTCCTGCGCCGCACGCTTGCGGCGACCCTGCTTGTGGGCGCGAGCCCGCTGGCCTTTGCGCAATCGGCCGATGAAGAGGCCCCCGCAAAACTGAAAACCGTGATCGTCTCCGGCGTCGGCCCGCAGCGCGAAACCGACGAGATGATCGGCAATGCCAGCGCGGTCAGCCGCGACGACATCGTCCACACGCTGCAGGCCTCGCTCGGCAATACGCTCGATTCCGAGCCCGGCGTCTCCACCACGCATTTCGGCCAGGCTGCCAGCCGCCCGGTCCTGCGCGGGCTCGGTGCCGAGCGCGTCCTGGTGCTGACCAATGGCATCGGCGTGATCGATGCCTCCGCCGCCTCGCCCGACCACCAGGTCGCCGCTGACGGCATCGACGCCGAAAAGATCGAGATCCTGCGCGGCCCGGCCGCGCTCGCCTATGGCGGCCAGGCCATCGGCGGCGTCGTCAACGTTATTGACGGGCTGATCGTGGAAGAGCTGCCGGAGAAAGCCATCTCCGGCGAGCTTTATGGCGCCTATAATGGCGTCAGCGAAGGCACCGAAGGCGGCGGCAAGGCGCGGTTTACCACCGGCCCCTTCGTGCTGTCGCTGTCGGCCTCTGCACGTGACTTCGATGATTATGACATTCCGAGCTTTGCCGAGTCTGCGGCCCAACGCGCCAGCGAAGGCCACGAGCATGAAGAAGATCACGAGGGCGAAGCTGGCGAGGATCATGACCATGAGCATGAGGAAGAGTCTCGCGACACGATGCCCAATTCCTTCGTGGAAACCGAATCCTTCGCCGCCGGGCTTTCCTGGATCGGCGACAATGCCTTTGCCGGGGTCGCGGTACGCCGCCAGACCTCGAAATACGGCCTGCCCGGCCATGATCACGCCCATGAGCATGAAGGTGAGGAAGAGCACGAAGGCGAAGACCATGAGGAGGAACATGAAGACCACGGCGAAGAGCAGCCCTTCATCGACCTCGAACAGACGCGTATCGACCTGCGCGCCGGCATGGGCCTGAACGCGGGGCCCTTCACCGATCTCGCCGCCACAGCCTCCTTCGCCGATTATGAACATACCGAGTTCGAAGCCCCCGGCGAACCGGGCACGCGTTATGAAAGCGACGGTGCGGAAGGCCGCCTCGAGGTTGGCACCGATGTCGCCGGCTTCGACGGCGCGCTCGGCCTGCAGGTGATCGACAAGACGCTCGATGCCTTTGGCGACGAGGCCTTCATCACCAAGACCGACACGACATCGGCCGGCCTCTTCCTCTACCAGACCCAGGAGTGGGATGCCGGCTTCGGCATCGAGGGCGGACTTCGCTATGACAGGACCGAACTCGACAACGCCACCTTCGGCAAAAAGGACTTCAATCTCGCCTCCGGCTCCTTCGGGGTTCACCAGCACTGGGACAATGGCTGGTTCGTCGGCGCCCAGGCGAGCTGGACCGAACGCGCGCCGAACGAGAGCGAACTCTTCGCCGACGGCGCCCACCTCGCCACCAGCCAGTACGAGATTGGCGATACGGGCCTTGATAAGGAACGCGGGCTCAATTTCGAGGGGACGGTCCGCTGGCGCGGTGAAGGTGTCAGCTTCGGCGCAAACGTCTTCCATACGGACTTTGACGGCTTCATCTACCTCGCCCCCGGCACCACAATGGTCGATGGCGCCGTTGTCGACGAAGTTGACGGCCTGCACGTCTACCGCTTCAGCCAGCAGGATGCGACCTTCCAGGGCGGCGAGGTCTATGCCGATTACGAAACCTCGGACCGCTCCTTCGGGGCGATCTGGAGCGGCAAGGCAAGCATCGATTTCGTCGACGCCGAACTGGATGATGGCAGCAATGTCCCGCTCATTCCGCCAATGACATATAACTTCGCGCTCGATGGCGACTGGGGCCTCTGGACAGCCGGTGCCAGCGTCACCATCGCCGACGAGCAGGACGATCCGGGCGAGGGCGAACTGCCGACCGGTGGGTATACGACGCTCGACCTGCGCACGGGGCTGAACGTCTCCGAACTCGGCTTCGGGCAGGCCGGCACCGAGGTCTTCCTGGAAGCGCGCAACGTGACCGATGAAGAAGTGCGCTATGCCACTTCGGTGCTGAAGGACACCGTCCCGGCGCCCGGCCGCAACATCCGCGCAGGCGTGCGGATGGTGTTCTAGGTCTTTCCCCTCTCCCGCAGCCGGGAGAAGGGTGCGCGCGAAAACCAATCTCGATACAAAACAAAAAACCCCGGCTCCGAAGAGCCGGGGTTTCTTTTCATCCCCTCGCGGGCTGCCTTACTGGCAGGCGAGACACTCGTCATAGTCGGTCTTCGGCAGCTCCATGCCTTCGACCTTTTCCTTGTCGGCCGCCCCGGCAAAGCTGGCACGCTGGACCGATTTGGAGCGGCAGTAATAGAGCGATTTCAGCCCCTTCTCCCAAGCCGACCAGTGCAGCATGTGCAGGTCCCACTTGTCGATGTCGGCCGGCAGGAAGACATTGAGCGACTGGCTCTGGCAGATATAGGGCGTGCGGTCGGCGGCCAGCTCGATGATCCAGCGCTGGTCGAGCTCGAAGGCGGTCTTGAAGACGGCCTTTTCGTGCTCGTCGAGGTCGTCGAGATGCTGCACCGAGCCTTCATGCTCGAGGATCGATGTCCAGGTTTCCTCGGTGTCGAGGCCCTTCTGCTCGAGCAGGCGCTGCAGCTGCTGGTTCTTCACCGTGAACGAGCCCGACAGCGTCTTGTGGGTGTAGACATTGGCCGGGATCGGCTCGATGCCCGCAGAGGTGCCGCCGCAGATGATCGAGATCGACGCCGTCGGCGCGACTGCCATCTTATGGCTGAAGCGGGCCATCATGCCGGCATCGCGGGCATCCTCGCAGGGGCCGCGCTCCTTGGCGAGCTTGACCGAGGCCTGATCGGCACCGGCGCGGATATGCTTGAACATCTTCTCGTTCCAGACCTTCGCCATGGCGCTTTCCATTGGCACGTTCATGGTCTGCAGGAAGGAGTGGAGGCCCATCAGGCCGAGACCGACCGAACGCTCGCGCTTGGCGGAATAGACCGCGCGGGCCATCTCGTCCGGGGCGCGGGCGATGAAATCTTCCAGAACATTGTCGAGGAAACGGAAAACGTCTTCCAGGAAGTGTTCATCCTTCGACCATTCGAGGAACTTCTCCGCGTTCAGCGAGGAGAGGCAGCACACCGCCGTACGGTCTTCGCCGTTGTGATCGACGCCGGTCGGCAGGGTGATTTCCGAGCACAGGTTCGACTGGTGAACCTTGAGCCCCAATTTCCGCTGATGCGCTGGCATGGCGTTGTTCACCGTGTCGGTGAAGAGCAGGTAGGGTTCGCCGGTCTGGATGCGCAGCTCGAGAATCTTCTGCCAGAGCTTGCGCGCATTCACCGTGCGCAGCACTTCGCCGGACTTGGGCGAACGCAGACCGAACTCGGCATCGTTGCGCACCGCTTCCATGAACTCGTCGGTGATGTTGAGGCCGTGGTGCAGGTTCAGGGACTTGCGGTTGAAGTCGCCCGACGCCTTCCGGATCTCCAGGAATTCCTCGATTTCCGGGTGGTGGATGTCGAGATAGCAGGCCGCCGAGCCGCGGCGCAGCGAGCCCTGGCTGATCGCGAGCGTCAGCGAGTCCATCACGCGGATGAAGGGAATGATGCCGGAGGTCTGCCCGTTCTGGCCGACCTTCTCGCCGATCGAGCGGACATTGCCCCAATAGGTGCCGATGCCGCCGCCATTCGAAGCCAGCCAGACATTCTCCGTCCAGGTCTCGACGATGTCGTCAAGCGAATCGCCGACCTGGTTCAGGAAGCAGGAGATGGGCAGGCCGCGGTCGGCGCCGCCATTGGACAGCACGGGCGTGGCCGGCATGAACCAGAGCTTCGAGATATAGTCATAGATGCGCTGGGCGTGGTCCTGATCGTCGGCAAAGGCCTTGGCGACGCGCGCGAACATGCCCTGATAGCTTTCGCCGGGCAGCAGGTAGCGGTCTTCCAGCGTCTTCTTGCCGAAGTCGGTCAGCAGCGCGTCCCGCGAGGGATCGATCTCGATTTCGATCTCGGAGACCACCTTCAGCTCCGGGCGGACCTCCCCCTTGGGCTTGCCCCTGCGCAGGGCGGCTTTCGTGGTGGTGGCAACATTGCTCGCAGACATGGTCTAACCTCTTCGATCGGCCCGTAAAATATAGGGATCGAGCCACTGGAGCGCCATATGCGGTGCTCCAGCTCTTCCCCAGCACTAGATATAGTGTTCTTAAGGTTAAGGCTTGGTCAATGGGAAGAGCGGGTGTTTCCGCATCTAAGCCGTGGATATCCTGTAAAAGGAAAGTTAACACGCAGCCCCGATGCCCGCCACGATTGGCAATCAGCCGTGCACAGATTTCTGCCCGTCTGTGGATGACTCCAAAAAAAATTTTTAGCGCGCCGGGGTCTCTGCGCCGGACTCATCGGGATTCGATGCGAATCGCTCCTCGGGGAAGAGCCGGGCGAGCGACTGATTCCATTCATAAAGCGCCGGCCAGTTTCCTTCGCCATTGTCCATCAGGCCGAGCCGGACAATGACGAGATCGCGCGATGGGACGACCCAGATCGTCTGGCCTTCAAACCCTTGCGCGGAGAAGACATCGAAGGGCGGCGAGGTCGCTGCCTGCGCCGCCGGCACTGGCGTTTCAACCGCGCCAAGCCACCAGCCGGCCCCATAGACATTGGCGTCTGTAACGTCCGGATTTGTCCGGGAAAAATCGACCCAGCCTTGCGGCAGCAGGCGCTCGCCCTCCCAGACGCCGTCGCGGAGATAGAGGTATCCGAACTTCGCGAAATCTCGCGCCGAGGCCCAGATGAGGGAGCCGCCGAGATAGGTGCCGGCGGCGTCGAATTCAGGCTGGGCGTCCATGCCGATCTCATCGAAGAACCGCAAATGCAGGCTCATCGCGCACGGTCCCTGCTTCATGATGGGCAGCGGGTTCGCCGTTTCTTCCGGCGATGCATCCAGGACGCGTTCAAAGCACGTCTTCGTGAAGGCCATCGAGGAAGGCGTGAGATCCTCCGGCCCATAGGCCTTGCCGGTCGCGTTAGGGGGTGCGGCTCGTGCGACCTCCTGCAGCGCCCGCCCGATCAGGTGAAAGCCGGCTGTCGAGTAGTTCCAGACCGTGCCGGGCGCGTGGATCGGCGCCAGCTCGGACACAATATATTGTGTCACGTCATACCGGCCGGGCCCATACATCATCTGGACGACATCATTGGTCTGAAGGCTTTCCGCCCCGATCTCGGTATAATCGAGCCCGTCCGTCATGGTGAGCCACTGGCGCCAGGTGATTTCGGCGCGCGGGTCGCCCTCTTCGAAGGGCGAGGGCATGGGGCTGTCGATATCCTCAATCAGACCGAGCTCTACCGCCCGGCCGACCAGCGCCGAGGTAATCGATTTCGCCATGCTCCATGAGACCTGTTTCGTCTCCGGCCCGAACCCGTCGGCATAGGCCTCCAGCACGAGGCGCCCGTGATGGATGATGACCACGGATCGTGTCTCGCCCATCTCATCGCCGACCTTGCGCGCCATGGCGTCCTCGACCAGCGCCTCGATCTCGCCAGCTGTGTCGACCGGCAGCGGGCCGGTTTCCCAGCCATCGGTCGGCCAGGCGAGGCCATCGGGGTGCGGCGGGAGCGGCACAAGATCCTGCGCCGAGGCCAGCGTCGCCAGCATGATGGCCATTGCGCCGGCGATCACGGACTTGCCCAACATGGCTTGCCTCCCTAACCGTTGTCATCGAGGGCAGATTAGGGGCGCGCAATGAAGCTCGTCAAAATCTTTGCGGTGGGGCTCGCCATCATCGGACTCGCCGGGGCGCTTGTCTGGCAGGTCTGGCTGAAGGACCAGGTCGCCTATGCGAAGGTGGCCACGGCCTATGGCGCCAAGATGGTCTGCTCCTGCCGCTTCGTGGCCGGGCGCGAGATGGAAAGCTGCAAGGGCGACTTCACTGCGGATGTCAGCGCGGTCACCTTTTCAGAAGACGGCGAGACCATCCGGGCCAGCGTTCTGGGTGGCGTCATCAGCGCAGAGGCCGATCATGAAGAGGGGCTTGGCTGCGTGCTGGTCAAGCCGGGCTGAGCTCTCCCCGCCCGCTCAGGGCAGGACAGGCGTACCGCCGAAGGCATCCTCATAGTCAGCCTTCAGGACATCGGCAAAAGCCTCATACGGCACGCCGACCTCATAGACGCCCTCGGCATAGGCGCCGACTTCATACGGCGCGAAATGATAGATCAGCCCGCCGGCCTTGTCGGCCTCGGAGGAGCGGGCAATCGTGAAGCCCTGATACATGCCGGAATTGTCCGCGAAGGCCGGATTGACCCAGGATTCCAGCATGTCCTGCTCATTGAAATTGGTGTCCTTGAGCCGCTCGCGCTTGGCTTCCAGCAGCCCTTCCTTGAGCGCGATCGTGACCTTGGTGCGGGCGGTCTCGACGTCGGCGAAGAAATCCTCGAACGTCATGACCTTTTCGCCATTCCGGTCCCAGTTGAGGACGTCGAAGCCGACATTCGGGTGCGCCCCGCCGGTATAGGTCGCATAGGTGCCGAGGAAGCCGGCGAGATGGCCTTCCGGCGGGCCGACCTCGATCCAGTTCACATCGAGCGAGTGCGGGCGGAATTCGAACCCTTTCTCGGCGGCGGCTTCCTTGTCGGCCTGGGCAGCCGCGATGAAGGCTTCGGTGCCGCGATTGGCGCGCTTGCGGATCTCCTCGGCGAGCGCCGGGTGCAGCTCTTCTATGTCGTCCGGCAGGCTGATATCGATCGTAGCCGCCTGCTCGCCATTGACGACAGCGACCTTCGGATCGGTGTCGAACAGCTCGTCGGTGCTCGCATCCGTGCCCTTCGCACTGGAAGAGGCCTCAGGCGGCTGGGGCGCGTCGGCCTGCTCTGCACCACAGCCTGTCATGGCGAGCATGCACGCTGAAACTATCCACGAAAACCGACCCATAAGACCCCTCGAAACATATATGCGTCAGGGTGTTATAGACTCAAAAGCTCCGGATCACCACCTTGAGCTGTAATGTTAATGGTTAATACACGCTCTGCCGCAAATCGCAGCATATAGTGGGGGCCACCTGCCTTCGGCCCGGTGCCGGAAAGGCCTTCGCCGCCGAAAGGCTGAACGCCCACGACCGCGCCTGTCATCGACCGGTTCACATAGGTATTGCCGGCATGAACCGCGGCCCGCACCTTCTTCGCAAAGCTGTCGAGACGCGAATGCACGCCAAGCGTCAGGCCATAGCCCTTGGCTTCGAGTTCGGCGCCCACCTCGGCGATATTGTCCGGATCGTAGCGGATGACATGCAGCACCGGGCCGAATGTCTCCTTCTCGATCTGGTCCAGCGAATTGAGCTCGATAATGGCCGGGCCGAAGAAGTGCCCGCCCGCCGGCGCGTCCATCTGCTTGATGAGGGTCGCCTCGCCTTTCATGCGCGCGACATAGTCGGTCAGCATCTGGTGGGCCTCTTCATCGATCACCGGGCCGACATCGGTATCGGCCTGGCCGGGATGGCCGAGCTTCAACTCATCCATCGCGCCTTTCAGGCTCTCGATCATGAAATCCGCCGTGGCATGCGGCAGGAAGAGGATGCGCAGCGCCGAGCAGCGCTGCCCGGCAGACCCGAAGGCCGAGCCGAGCACATCGTCGACAACCTGTTCGCGCAGCGCGGTGGTGTCGACGAACATGCCGTTCAGCCCGCCCGTTTCCGCGATCAGCGGGATGATCGGGCCTTCGCGCTCGGCCAGTGTCTTGTTGATAAGCCGCGCGGTATCGGTGCCGCCGGTAAAACAGACACCGCCGACCCGCGGGTCTTTCGTCAGCTTGGCACCGACGGTCTCACCGCGGCCCGGCACAAGATGCAGCGCCTCGCCCGGCAGGCCCGCGGCATGGAACAGCCGCACCGCCTCATAAGCGATGAGCGGGGTCTGTTCGGCGGGCTTGGCGACCACGGTGTTGCCCGCGCCCAGCGCCGCCGTGATCTGGCCGGTGAAGATGGCGAGCGGGAAGTTCCAGGGCGAGATACAGGCAAACACGCCGCGCCCGTGCAGCGAGATATGGTTGGTCTCGCCGGCCGGCCCCGGCAGGCGCGTCTGGCCTTCGAACTTCTCTTCGGCCTGCACGGCATAATAGCGGCAGAAGTCGACCGCCTCACGCACCTCGGCGACACCGTCGACAAAGGTCTTGCCACCTTCTTCCGCCATCAGGGCGCAGAGCCGGTCCATATTGCTTTCCAGCGCGTCGCCCATGGCCGCGAGAATCCGCGCGCGCTTCGCCCCGCCGAGCTTGTCCCAGTCGGGCTGGAATTTCACCGCCGCATCGAGGGCAGCATCGACATCGGCCTCGCTCGCCTCAAGCACCGTGCCGAGCGTACGCGACAGGTCGAAAGGCGGGCAGACGGGCTGGCCGCCTTCTGTCTTCGGGTCGCCCGACAGGATCGGGCCGGCGACCAGCGCCGGGCCGGTTTCCAGCTTGGCGACATTCTGCTCAAGCACGGCGCGTTCGCTGGTCTGCGAGAGGTCGACCCCCAGCGAATTCTTGCGCATCGGCCCGTAGAGCCGGGGCGGCGTCGGGATGCGCGGATGCCGTCGCGGGCCCGCCTCGACCTTGGCGATCGGATCGTCGACAACCTTCTCCACCGGCACGTCCGGATCGAGGAAGGAGTGCACGAAGGAGGTGTTCGCGCCATTCTCCAGCAGGCGGCGCACCAGATAGGGCAGCAGGTCCTTGTGCGCCCCGACCGGCGCATAGACACGCACCTTGCCGCCCTTCTCGGCGGCGCCATAAAGCGGCTCGCCCATGCCGTGCAGGCGCTGGAACTCGTAATGCGTGATGCCCTCGGCTTCGGCCATCATCAGGATGGTGGCCAGCGAATGGGCATTGTGGGTCGCAAATTGCGGATAGAGGCGCGGGCTCGCCATGATGAGGGCGTGCGCGCAGGAGAGATAGTTGAGATCGGTGGCGTGCTTGGTCGTGAAGACCGGGAAATTCACGACGCCCTCTTCATGGGCGTGCTTGATCTCGGTGTCCCAATAGGCGCCCTTCACCAGCCGCACCATGAGGCGCATGCCGGTCTCCCCGGCAAGCTCCGAGAGGCGCTCGATCACGGCGTGGGCGCGCTTCTGATAGGCCTGCACGGCAAGCCCCAGCCCGTCCCAGCCCTTCAGCCCCGGCTCCCGCATCAGCTTTTCCAGCAGCTTCAGCGAAATGACCAGCCGGTCGGCCTCCTCGGCATCGATGCAGAGATTGATGTTGTGCCTGGCCGCTTCCTCGGTGAGGGCCAGAAGCTTCGGATACAGCTCTGCCACCACACGCTCTTCATTGACCGCCTCATAGCGCGGATGCAGCGCCGAAAGCTTGACCGAGATGCCGTTCTTTTCTTCCGGGGCATAAGAGGGGTCGCCATCGGCGCCGACCGTCTTGATCGCCTCCATATAGGACTGGAAGTAGCGCTCGGCGTCCTCGGCGGTGCGCGCACCCTCGCCCAGCATGTCGAAGCTGAAATTCGCCGCGTCACCGGCCTTGATCATGCGCCGGCCGCGCTTCAGCGCTTCCTTGACCGATCGTCCGAGCACGAACTGTTCGCCCATGATGCGCATGGCCTGAAGCATCGCGGTACGGATGAACGGCTCACCGCTTTCGCGCACCAGCTTCTCGACGAAATTGGACGGCCCCTTGCGGGCATCCTCCGGCGGGCCGATGACCCGGCCGGTCAGCATCAGGCCCCAGGTCGAGGCATTGACCAGCCAGCTGTCGGACTGGCCCTTGTGGCTGCCCCAGTCGCCGGAGCGGATCTTCTCGGCGATCAGGTCGTCGCGCGTCTCGGCATCCGGCACGCGCAGCAGCGCTTCGGCCAGGCACATCAGCGCAAGGCCCTCGGAGTTGGACAGGCCGAACTCCTCCAGGAAACTCTCCATCATCCCCTTGGGCCGGCCGGCCGCGCGGGCGCTTGTCACCAGCTCGCGGCCACGGCGCACCGCTGCGGTTCGCGCGCGCTCGTCGAGCGGAAAGGTCTTGAGAATATCGGCGACCAGGGCTTCTTCATCGGCAAATTTCTGCCGGTCGAGGCCGTCCCAGTCAGCGGTGGATGTGTTTCCGAAATCAGGCATGGTTGTGCTCCAATCGCGAACCTGCTGCAATACTATTCCGATTACAACTATCCGCCGGGTTTACGCCTGCTCGAATGCGCCTAAAAGTGTCGCACTGAGGTCCGGACTGAAGGAGACCGAATGCGTATCATGCTCATCACCGACGCGTGGGAGCCCCAGGTGAACGGCGTCGTGCGGACCATGAAGCGCGTCATCGCCGAATGCGAGGCGATGGGCCATGAGTGGGAGATCGTCTCCCCGGCCGACGGATTCCGCACCGTCCCGCTGCCGACCTATAGCGAGATCAAGCTCGCCCTGTTTGCGCGCAAGGCGATCACCGAACGCTTCGAGAGCTTTCAGCCGGATGCGGTGCATATCGCCACCGAAGGCACGCTGGGCCTGGCCGGCCGCGCCATGTGCCTGAAGGAAAAGCACCCCTTCTCGACCAGCTATCATACGCGGTTCCCGGAATATGTCTCCGCGCGCTTCCCGGTGCCGACGGCCTGGGGCTATGGCTATGTGCGCTGGTTTCACAAATATTCCGGCAAGGTGATGGTCGCCACGCCGTCGATGCGCAAGGAGCTGGAGACGCACAACTTCCACAATGTCGTTTCCTGGACGCGCGGGGTCGACATCGACCTCTTCCACCCCTCGCGCCGCATCGAGGAAGGCCAGCCGGGCGACCCGTTCGAGGGATTGCCACGTCCGATCTTCCTGAATGTCGGGCGTGTGGCCGTGGAGAAGAATATCGAGGCCTTTGCCGAGCTCGACCTGCCGGGCACCAAGGTCATCGTCGGCGAGGGCCCGCAGCTGCTCGAGCTGAAGCGGAAATATCCCGAGGTGAAATTCCTCGGCGCCCGCTTCAATGAGGAGTTGGCCGCCTGCTTCGCGAGCGCGGACGTCTTCTGCTTTCCCAGCCTGACCGACACGTTCGGCCTCGTCATCCTCGAAGCCATGGCGAGCGGCACGCCGGTCGCCGCCTTCGATGCACCGGGCCCGCGCGACATCATTCCGGGCTCCAATGCCGGCGTCATCGGTGAGGATCTGCGCCAGGCCTGTCTCGACGCGCTGGACCTGTCGCGCGAAACCGCCCGCACTTATGCCGAGGGCTATAGCTGGCGGGCCTGTGCGGAAGCCTTCATTGACAATCTCGACCCCCTGCCCGTGCCGGAGCGCAAGCGTTTCTGGCAAAAGATCAGGCTGCGCCGGCGCAAGCGCAAGCCGCCGGTGGGGAGCCCGCCCGGCGCGTGATAGCTCCGCCTCCACCGGCTGCGATCAGCAGGCTGATGAGGGACTACGCCCCCGATCTTGCCGGCGAAACTGTTACGCAATTCCAGGGCGAAGGAACGGACAATTATCTTTTCCGGATCGGGACCGGCCACTGCCTGCGCGTGCCGAAGTCCGAAGCCTCGATCCCGGGGCTCGTCAGCCGCGAGGCCATGATCCTGCCGCGTCTGGAAGAGATGCCGCTCGAAACGCCCGGCCTCGTGGTGAAGGGGCTGTTCGATGCGCCTGACAGCTGGCCCTGGCTGCTCTGCACCTGGGTGGACGGCGAAACCATGGAAGACACCGCCTGGACGGCCTCGCCGCGCGAAGCCAGCCGGCTCGCCCTCTTCCTGCTGGAGCTGCAGGGCCTCGACCGCACCCGCGCCGCTGCCGCCGGGCCTGACAACCACTATCGCGGGGTCGACCTTCAGGCGCGCGACGGGCCAACCCGGCAGGCGATTACCGCCCTGGCCGACGAATTCGAGGAAGACGCGCTTTTAGCCGTCTGGGACAAGGCGCTGGCAGCGAAGCCCTGCCGCGCCGAGGACCAGACCTGGCTGCATGGCGACCTGAATCCCGGCAATATCCTGGTGCGCGGCGACGGGCTGGCCGGGGTGCTGGACTGGGGGCTTTCCGGGGTCGGCGATCCGGCGTGCGACCTGATGGCCGGCTATACGCTCTTCAATGGCGAGGCCCGCCCGGCCTTTGCCTCAGCCATGGGCGCATCGGCTTCGGACTGGGACCGCGGACGCGGCTGGGCCCTGTCGGTCGCGGCCATCGCCCTGGCGGAATATCGCGGCAGCGGGGCGCCCTGCGTCGCGCGCGCCCGCCACACGCTCAGGGAGGTGTTGAGCGAGCCCGTCTAGCTCTCGGCCGGCTCCATCACCTCAAGGGCGAGGGCATGTTCGCGCTCGCTTTTACGCTCTTCCGCCGACAGCGGGATGAGCCCCTTGTCGACAAGATAGCCGGTCGGGCCCCAGGCATCTTCCTGGGTGAATTCGTTGATATAGCCCTCGATGCCCGGCACGAGCGGGACATTCTGCTTCTTCACATAGAAGAACATGGAACGCGAAATGCCATAGGCACCGCTGGCGATCTGCTGGAAGGTCGGGTCGGTGCCCTCGATATGGGCGCCTTTCAGCCGGTCGAGATTCTGCTCCAGGAAGGAGTAGCCCATGATGCCGATACTGTCGTCATTCTTCATGAGCGTCTGGACGATGGCGGTGTCGTTCTCGCCGGAGTCGATCCAGGCGCCGTCATTGCGGATCGTGGTCGCCTTCTTCGCGAAGAGCTCGCCATCCGTCTCCTTGATGGCGGCCATTTCCGGCACTTCCTCGGCCCCGCCCTCAAGCGCGAGTTCGGCGAAGGCGTCGCGTGTGCCCGAGGTCGGCGGCGGGCCGGACACGAGGATCGGCATGTCGGGCAGATGGTCGGCAACATCGGCCCAGGTCTTGTTCGGGTTCTTCACCCAGCCGCCTTGGCCGTCGGGCAGTTCGGCCGCCAGCGCGCGGTAGATCTCGGCCTTGGAGAGGTTGAGTTCCGGGGCGCCCTTGGCATTGGCGAGCACGATGCCGTCGAAGCCGATCTTGATCTCGACAATCTCGGTCACGCCGGCCTTTCGGCAGAGCTCCAGCTCGGAATCCTTCACCCGCCGGGAGGCGTTCGAGATCGAGGGCTGGTCCGGACCGATGCCGTTGCAGAACGCCTTGAAACCGCCGCCGGTGCCCGTCGTCTCGACAATCGGGGTCGGATATTCGGAAATCGCGCCGAACTGTTCGGCCACCGTGGTCGAGAAGGGCGCCACCGTCGACGAGCCGACAATCTTGATCGCCTCATCCGGGGAGGCGGAAAACACCGGCAACGTGCCCGAGGACGCATCGATTTCAGACAGGTCCGTCTCCGGCGAGCAGGCCGCCGCCAGAAGGCCCAGACTGAGGGTCGCAAAGAAAATCCGCATGGTTCGGCCTCTCCAGCATTCGAATCGGCATCCGATTATCGAAGTTTTATGACAGTCAGATGCGCGCAGGGACGCTTTCTTCACCCGAACTGTCATCGAGGGCAATGGCGACCGGGAAGCCGAAGCTGCGGCAAACCTTGACCAGCCGCTGGCTGGCGGCCGGATCGTCGGTCAGGAAAACCCGCCCCCCGGGCCGGTCATTCGCCGCCCGCTTGCCCGTCTCGCGCGACAGCACGCGCAAGGTCTGGCGAGCAATCGCCGCGCCGGAATCGATATAGCGCACCGGGCGCGGCGCGCTGGCGGCGAGCTGGTCGCGCACCAGCGGGAAATGAGTGCAGGCGAGCACGATGGTGTCGAGCCGGTCACCATCCTCGGCCTCGAAAATCGGCTGCTGGGCCGCCGCGAAGCCCGCCGCGTCATACGGTTCGCCGGCGGCATGGGCCTCGGCCAGGCGCACCAGCTCGATGCTGCCATGCAGGATAACGGTCACATCGCGGGCGAACTCATTGATGAGATCGGCGGTGTACTGGCGCCGGATCGTGCCCGGCGTCGCCAGCAGGCCGATCACGCCGGTCTTGCTCTCGGCCGCCGCCGGTTTGATCGCCGGGACCGTGCCCACCACGGGAATATCGAGCCGGGCGCGCACCTCGTCCAGCGCCAGCGTACTGGCAGTGTTGCAGGCAATCACGAAAATGTCGGGCCGCGCGCGCTCGACCAGGCGGGCGGCAACCTCCGGCAGGCGCGCCCTCAGCGCATCGTCGGACTTGTCGCCATAGGGAAAAAAGCCGGTATCGGCAGCATAGTCGACCGCCACACCCGGCGCGCGCGCCATGATTTCGCGCGCCACCGTCAGCCCGCCCATTCCGGAGTCGAAGACGAGCACGCGCCCGCTTTCGGGGACGGGCATCAGACGGCTGGACAGGGTCTTTTCGCTCGGCATGGGCATTCTCCGGCCAGCATAGGATGCTTCGCGGCCGGCGTTAATATGACGTGCATTGCCACAGAATCGCCGCGCCCGGACATCCCGCGCAGTCCCCACAGAAGGCCCCTGCGGCACCGCCCGTTCCAAAAAGCTTGCCATTACGGCGAATTGCGCTTATGTTGCAGTGCAGCATACGTGTAAAGGATCGCATGATGACGACCGCACCCGCCAAACTGAACCCGATCGATCTCCTGACGGAATCGGTCGCTGCTTGGACCGATTTCAGCCGCAGCGCCGGCGAAGCCTGGATCGAAACCGTTTTCTCGATGCATCCCGATTCCGAAAAGACGACCTCGGAAGATCTCACCCGCGATGTCTTCCGCAAGCTCGCCGACCTCAATCTCCAGCACTGGGAGAACGCCGCCAAGGTGATCGAGGCCATGCCGGGCTGGATGCGCTGGCCGCAGACCGTGCCCGGCGGCGTCATGACCGACTGGTTCGACCGCATGCGCCGCACCGGGCCGACGACGGATTTCTCGAACTATTTCGACATGTCGAAGTTCATGACGGCCACCAATGCCGACGCGCTGCGCCGCCCGCTGGGCCTCGAAGCGCCGGAAGGTGACCCCGATGACCTGACCCGCATCAAGGGCATCGGCGCGAAACTGTCGAAAACGCTCAACGATCTCGGCATCTACCACTTCCGTCAGATTGCCGAATGGGAAGACGCCGAAGCCAAGTGGATCGACGATTTCCTCGCCTTCAAGGGCCGCGTGGCCCGGGAACAATGGATCGAGCAGGCGCAGAAATTCTCCGCCAACGGCTCGCTGCACTGATCCGTCTGGCGACTTTACCGCCACAACACCGCCGTGAAAGCCGGGCCGGAACACCCCGCCCGGCTTTTCATTTTCAGGACGCCCCCGGCAGGAACCCGTCATCGCGCTCCGGCGCGGCGGGAGCGGCCACCGCCTTGCAGATCTGCTGCAGCGCCGGCTTCAGGCCCTCTTCCAGCGTCGGGTGGTAGAAGGGCTTCTCCAGCAGGTCGCTCGCCCGCGTCCGGTTGTGCATTTCCCAGGTGAGAAGATGAGCCAGATGCTCGATATCCGGCCCGGCCAGCCTTGCCCCGGTCAGCCGTCCGTCACGGGCATCGGCGAAGATCTCGCAGACGCCCTGATTGCGGCGCATCGCCTTGGCGCGGCCCTGATCGGCATAATCGGTCTGCCCGCACACATCTCCATCCGCGCCTGGCGTGCCGACGACCGCCATGTTTGGTTCGGTGAACATGATCTGCAGGGGTATCTTGCGGCGCATGGGCTGGACCTGCGGAAAGCCGGCGGCGTTGACCCCGGCAATCGTGCCTTCCGCTGACGCCTCATGCAGGACGGGCTGGTCATGATTGGCGTCCCCGGCGATGAAAATCGGCGCGTCGCCGCACTGCATCGTATCGGCGTCAAAGACCGGCGCGCCATGGTCGTCGAGCGCGAGCCCGGCCGCCTCCAGCGCTAGCCCGTCCAGATTGGGGGCCCGGCCGGCTGCAACAAGCAGATGATCGAACGTCGCCTCGCCCGTCTCCGCTCCGCTCCAGCGAAGGCGCACCCCGTCCCCGGCCTGTTCGGCCTCCGGCTCCACGCCAAGATGCAGCGGCATCTCCTTGCCAAGCGCTTCGCGCAGCGAGGCTTCGACCGCGCCTTCGGGCAGGCCGGCCAGCGTCTCGCCCATATCGAACACCTCGACGCGCACGCCGAGCCGGGCGAGCGCCTGCGCCATCTCAAGACCAAGCGGCCCGGCCCCGATGACACCAACCGATCTTGGAAGGTCGGGCCTGTCGAACAGCGTCTCGTTCGTAATGATCCGGCCTTCGACCGGCTTGAAAGGCTTGGGGATGACGGGGTGGGCGCCGGTGGTGATCACGACGGCCTTCGCCTGCACGATGCGCCCGTCATCGAGCGCCAGTGAGGTGGGGCCGGTAAAATGCGCCCGGGCCTTGAGACAGACGCCATCGGGCAGCCCCGCAATGGACTCCTTCGTCGCATCGACGAAGCGGTCGCGCTGGGCCTGCAGGCGCTGCATCACGGCCGGGCCGTCAATCTCGGGCTCCGGCAGGTGAATGCCAAAGCCCTCGGCGGTGCGCGCATTGTGGGCGGCATTGCCCGCCGCGATCAGCAGCTTGGACGGCATGCAGCCCACCGTCGCGCATGTGGTCCCGGCAAAGTACGGGTCGATCAGCAGGGTTTGCGCCCCGCTGTCGCGGGCATGCCGCTCGGCGGCGAGCCCGGCCGTGCCCGCGCCGATAATGGCCACATCGGTCTGGATATCCGCCACGCCTTGCTCCTTTTGCAGTCCTGCAAAAGGCAAGCGGCTTGGGGCGCGTCAGGTTCCGGCGGGCTGAGGCTAATTGAATTGGCTACAGCAAAGAAAAAAGACCGCACTGAATAAAAAACCAGAGGTCAAAGATAAATATCACAACCCAATCATTAAGCATATCATGCAAATAGCAGTGAATACTATCCCAGCGAAGAAAAGGCCGCCACCAAAAATCATGACTCGATCTTCCCCTTCATCGCTCCATGTAGCTTGGACTTCTTTTGCCAACCGCTCAAATAGCTTTTCCTTTAGAGTTCGATACTCTTCTGACTCCACATCCACTTTAGGCTGCGTATTATCTCCAAGAGTCTGTAAAAAGAATAGGTTACCCGCAATTCCATTAACTGCGGCCACTCTCTCCATATTAATAAAAAAAAGAAGGCCAAAAAGAATAAAAGAAAGAACGTAGCACACGACTGCAATTACCAAGAACAGGCTTCCGAAAAAGCTAATACTTAGATCGCTAGAAAAAACCGCCCCAACGAGAACTGTTATAATCGCGCCAACGACAACACCAAAAACTTGCGCAATCTTCGACCTGCTCTCGTTGCACTTCACAAGATATGCAACAGCTTGACCAATTTCATCCACAACCCACCTCCGCACAATTTCTTTTAGAAAATTATCACAAACAATCTACTTAACATAGAGGTCGGTGCGCCGGTCGCGGAAGAAGCCCCAGGCGGCGCGGTGGCGGTCGAGGAAGTCGAGGTCGAACTCGGCGGTGATGACGCCCTCCTCATCGCGGCCAAGCTCGGCGGCGATTTCGCCGGCATGGTCGGCGATGAAGCTCGTGCCGTAGAAGACCTGGCCGTCCTCGTCGCCGGTGCGGTTCGCGGCGACAACCGGGATGACGTTGGAGACCGCATGCCCCTGCATCGCCCGGCGCCAGCGCGCGGCCGTGTCGAGATCGGCGTCATGCGGTTCGGACCCGATGGCGGTCGGATAGAAGAGGATGTCGGCGCCCATCAGCGTCATGGCGCGGGCGGTTTCCGGGAACCACTGGTCCCAGCAGATACCGACCCCGATGCGGCCCTTCAGCGTGTCCCAGACGCGGAAACCGGTATTGCCCGGGCGGAAGTAGAACTTCTCCATATAGCCCGGGCCGTCGGGGATATGGCTTTTGCGGTAGACGCCAAGCGGCGTGCCGTCGGCATCGATGATGACGATGGAATTATAGTATTCCGGCCCGTCCTTCTCGAAGATGGAGACGGGGATGACAACGCCCAGCTCTTTCGCCAGCGGCTCCAGCTGCTCGACGGCCGGATGCTCCGCCCACGGATAGGCGGTGGCGAAGTATGTCTCGTCCTGCACCTTGCAGAAATAATGGTCGCAGAAGAGTTCCGAGGGCAGGATGACGTCGGCGCCCTGCCCGGCGGCCTCGCGGATGAGGCCTTTCACCTTGTCGATATTGGCCTGCATGTCCTGGCTGAACGAAGCCTGGATCGCAGCGACCTTCAGGGTACGGCTCATGTCAGCACTCCTTCGAGTTCGGGCACCTGCTGGGTCATGCAGTGGAAGCTGCCCCCGCCGGTGAGAATATGGTTGGCCGGCAGCGCGATCACCTCATGCTCCGGCATCAGCGCCTGAAGCTCGGCCAGCGCCAGTTTCGAATGCTCATCCTCATAGATGGGCAGGATGACGCGGCCATTCGAGATCAGGAAATTCATGTGGCTTGCGGGGATCGGCTCGCCCTCCTCATCCTCCAGCCGGCCCGGAGACGGGATGGTCGAGACCTTGAGTTCGGCCGCGCGCAGCTCATCCTCGATCTCGCGCAGGATCTCCGCATTCGGATCGTCGGTCCCCGAGGGCGTCTGGCAGAGGACATGGCCGGGCGCGATGAAGCGGGCGACATTGTCGACATGGCCGTCGGTGTGGTCTCCCTTCAACCCGTCGCCGAGCCAGACGATGCGGCTGACATTGAACGCCTGCTTCAGCGCGGCTTCGGCCTTCTCCTCGGTCCAGCCCGGATTGCGATTGGGGTTCAGCACGCACTGGCGCGTCGTGATCAGCGTGCCTTCGCCATCCTGTTCGACGGCCCCGCCCTCGAGCACGAAGTCGAGCCGTTTCAGCGGATGGCCTTCCAGCCGGGCGATGGCAGCGGCGGTTTCGGTGTCGCCTTCCAGCTCATATTTGCCGCCCCAGCCATTGAAGGTGAAGCCAAGCCCTTCCAGGCGGTTGCGGTATTTCATGAAGACCGGGCCGATATCGCGCAGCCAGATGTCGCCCATTGGCGCGTCGAAAAGTTCGGCCAGCTCGCCCACCTGATCGGCGGCTTCGGCGCGCGAATGCGCCGCCCCGATCACCAGCTTCACCCGCACCACCGGCGCCAGCGCCTTGACCAGCGCGGCGATCTCGCGCTGGGCGCCGTCATAATCGTCCGCCCAGGCCTCTTTCAGGTGCGGCCAGCCGACCCAGACGGCGGACTGGCGGGCCCATTCGGGCGGGGCAAAGGCGATGGTCGTATCGGTCATGCTTCGCGACTTGCCATAGCTTCCCGAAAAGAGAAAGGGCGGCCCACACGGAGCCGCCCTTCCAGGTCTGTTCTGTGTCCAGACGAGGTCTAGAACTGGTACTTCGCACCGATGCGGAGGGTCCAGACGGACAGGTTGTTCGTCTTGCTCTCCGGGTTGGCGTCGTTGAAGCCGCTATAGACATACTGGCCGTCGACGATTTCCGCGCTGACGATCTCGGTGTCCTGCGGGAAACCGGCCTGATAGTAGGCGCCCCAGTCGTCGTTGAGGAAGTTGCCGACATTCTCCATGACCGCGTAGATCTTGGTCTTGTGGCCATTGAGTGCGCCTGGCAGCTCCTGCTCGAGACGCAGGTCGAAGCGGTTGTTCCACTGGCCGTCGCCCGAGTTACGCTCGGCGATGGAGCCGCGGCCCAGATCGTAGCCGTCGGTGTAGCGGAAGAAGGCATCCCAATCGATGTCGGAGGCCGCATAGTTGACCAGCGGGTCGCTGGAACCATCGGTCGGGACATAGACCAGCGAACGGCCGAACGTGTCATCACCGAACGGCGAAGCGCCGGAGTAGGTGAAGGAGTACGGACGCGCCTGGAAGGCCTGGCCGAACAGGGTCGCGCGGGTCGCATAGTCACCGAAGAACCGCTTCTCCCAGGTCACGCGGGCCGTCCAGCGATGCGGGATTTCGTAGTTCGAGGTGGCAACACCCGGATTGTTCGGATCGACGACCGAGACGTTGGACCAGTTCGAATAGGCCACCGACGAGGTCATCGGGTTCACATCCTCGGCATCGGTGTAGGCATAGCCGAGCGACCAGTCGAAATCACCGAAGTCGGTATCGAACGCGTTGGACAGCGCGAAGGAGGCCACGAAGGTCGAGCCTTCATCGGTGTTGGTCAGGACGAAGTCGTCGGTGTCCTCGTTGTAGATGGGGCGGCCATCCGGCGCAGTGTCGATCTGAGCCAGCGAGATCGCTTTCACCAGCGGAGCTTCGTTGACCTTCGAGAAGAGGACGTCACCGTCGAGGCGATAGCCCGAGCCGATATACGGCGTGTCGAAGTCATAGGTGAAGCCGAAGGCGTACTTCCATTCCGACGGAATCTCGAAGTCCGGGTGAAGCGCGTTGACCGGGCCGCTGACCGCGCCGTTGGCAACTTCGTCATACATCTCCTGCGGGATGCCGAAGATCGGCGTGCCCGCACCGGTCTCGTCAGCCGTGACCGGGTTGGCGAACAGATCGTAGTCGAAGCGGTTGGCTTCGTACAGCGTGACGCCGTTATTGGAGTAGTTGTTGGAGATCCAGACGTTCGGGTTGCCGCCGGAGTAGAGGCCCATGCCACCACGGAAGGACAGGTTCGGCTGATAGTCCCAGGTGAAGCCGAGACGCGGCATCAGCAGGTCGCGGCCGTCCATGGTCTCATCGTTGGCGAAGCCGTAGGTGTCCTGGAAGTCCTGGTTGAAGTTCGGCTTGTCGTCGGAGGTGTAGAAGTCATAACGCAGGCCGGCGGTGACGGTCAGGCCGTTCGGGCCCGTCCACTCATCCTGGGCGTAGAGCGTGTTGACTTCATACTTGAACGACGCGCCGCCATCGACGGCGTTGTTGGTGCCGGCCGCGTTCTCATAGATGACGCGGGAAGCCAGGCCGTTGCGGAAGTCGTCGATCGAGTCGAAGCGGAACTCACCTTCGGATTCCTGGACGAACAGGTTGAAGATGTCATATTCCAGACGCTCGCCGCCAAAGGTGAAGTTGTGGTCACCGTAGGTGTAACGGCCCAGCGCCTTGAAGTTGGCGACCGAGTATTCGAGCTGGTTGGAATGACGCGAGTCGTCAGCACCGAGATAGATGGTGTTGCGCTGGTTCGTGCCATCGACAGCTTCGGTGTTCAGGTCGGTGATCTGCACTTCACCGAAGTCCGTGCCGGCGACCGACTGCTGCAGGAAGGTCACGTCGTTATAGGAATAACGCAGCTCGGTGGAGAAGTTGTCCGTCCAGTCCGAGAAGAGCTGGCCGGAATAGGCCTTCAGCTCGGCACCCCGGTTATAGAGGTGGTTGGCGAACTCGAACTCGTTGTCGTCACCGTCGGACTCGCTGAGGCTGAAGCCTTCATTGTAGTTGTAGGTGACAGACGCACGGTGGTTGTTCGTGATGTTCCAGTCGAGACGCAGGAGATACTTCTCGTCATCGGTCCCGGTCGAGGTCGGGATGCCACCCGGATTGTAACCGTAGACGTCCTGGGCGATCTGAGCGATCTCGTCGAACTCGGCCTGGGTGAAGCCTTCGACGACCTGGCCGGAGCCGCCTTCCGGCGTGCGGTTGATCTCGGCACCCGGGCCTTCGTATTTTTCATAAGCACCGAAGAAGAACAGACGGTCCTTCAGGATCGGGCCGCCGAGCGTGAAGCCGTAGCGCTTCTCTTCGAACGGGGAGGCCTCATAGTCGTTGCCTTCGGTCTTGTCGCCGACCATGCTGTCGTCGCCATAGTCATAGAAGGCCGACCCGTGGAATTCGTTCGTGCCCGACTTGGTCACCGCGTTGATGTTACAGGCGGTGAAGGAGCCGTATTCGACATCGAACGGAGCAAGCTCGACGGAGACGTTCTGGATGGCGTCGAACGGGAACGGCATCTGTTGCGTCGGATAGCCGTTCGAGTTGAGGCCGAACCCGTCATTCAGGCCGATGCCGTCAACCGTGAGCGAGTTGAAGCGCGGGTGGGAACCGGCACACTGGATCGAGTCGTTGAAGGATTCGTCGAGATAGACGCGCGGGTCGAGACGGACGATGTCCTTCAGGTCGCGGTTGATGGCCGGGGCTTGCTCGATGTCTTCCAGCGAGAAGGTGGCCGACGGGCCGATGGCCGTCTGGACGAGGCCGCCAGCGGTCGAGGAAACCGTCACGACTTCCATGCGGGCTTCGGCGTCGTCACCGGCGGCGTCTGCCGTGCCGGCGAAAGCGACTTCCACATTGGCAACTTCACCGAGCTGCAGGGTGACGTCGGTGATGCGGGTCGTCTGATAGCCCGGTGCGGAGATCTCGATCGTGTAAGGACCGCCGACGTTCAGGCCACGGGCCTGGAACTGGCCGGTTGCGCTGGTGGTCGACGAGTTGACCGCGCCGGTCCGGGTGTCGATGACACGGACCGTGGCGCCCGGAACGACATCGCCGGACGGAGACACGACATCACCGCGGATGCCGGCCGAGGTGACCTGCGCTTCGGCAGGCGCGACGATGGCTGCAGTGGCCATGATGGCCGCAGCGACGCCGGAATAAAGCTTCCAGTTGGACATGAAGAACCCCTCTTCGGTTGAACGGCTTCGGGCACCATCTGACTAACCGACCAAAGCCAATTGCCCGCGCCTCTATTCCTGCCTTGCAACACTTTTGTGACACTCTTGTTACGGTTCTGTGCAGCGCAACATTGCGCCGAAAATGCTTGCAAAAAAGCCACACCCGCAGAGGCGCTCTGGCCAATCGCGCCCGCCCGCGCTAGCAGCAGAAGAAATGGTAAATTTGCGCGACGACACTCAGACCGCAGCCCGCCTTACAGCCCTGATTCTCATCGGGCTTCTGGGCGTGAGGCTGGTCTGTATCCTGTTGTCGCCACTCGAACTCTATGCCGATGAGGCGCAATACTGGCGCTGGGGACAGACGCTGGAATGGGGTTATTACTCCAAACCGCCGCTCATCGCCTGGCTGATCCATAGCTCCACAGCGATCTTCGGCGACACCGCCTGGGCGGTGCGCCTGCCTGCCCCTGTCCTGCATACCATCGCCGCCTGGTGCCTCTTCCTTCTGGGGCGCGACCTTGGCGGCCCGAGGGTCGGGCTGATGGCCGGGATCGGCTATGCGCTGATGCCGGCGGTTTTCCTGTCCTCGACGGTGCTGTCGACCGACGGCGTGCTGATGCCGCTCTGGGCGCTGGCGCTCTGGCTGCTCTGGCGCGTGCGCCAGGGTGAGGCGGGATGGCTCGGTTATGCCGGGCTGGGGCTCGCCGTGGGTGCCGGCTTTCTCGCCAAATATGCCATGCTCTATTTCGCGATCGGCACCGGGCTCGTCATGCTGATCGATCCGCCGACCCGGCGTGCACTCCTGTCGCTGAAGGGCGCGATCGCGCTGGCGCTGATGCTGGCCGTCTTCGCCCCGCATCTTGTCTGGAATGCCCAGAACAGCTTCGCCACGGTCGGCCATACGGTCGACAATGCCAATCTCGGCGGCGAGCTGTTCAATCCCGGCCATGCGATCAAGTTCGTGACCGACCAGATGGGCGTGTTCGGCCCGGTCAGCTTCCTCGCCCTGATGGCCGGGCTGATCTTCATGCGGGCCAGCGTCTCCGGCGAGCCGGCCCGGCGTGAGCTCTGGCTGATCTGTTTCACCGTGCCGGTGCTCGTCATCATTCTCTTCCAGGCGGTTCTCTCGCGCGCCCATGCCAACTGGGCCGCGACCGCCTATCCGGCCGGCTCGGTCCTGATCGCGCTCTTCTTCCTGCGCGCACAGGCCAACCGCCCGCTCTGGTTCTGGATTGCCGGGCTGACGGCCATCGGCATCCTGTTCGTGCCGGACTTCACCCTGCTGACGCGCGTGATCATCGGGCTCGTCCTCGCCCTCGTCATCCTTGTCGCCGCCTGGCTCTCGCGCTTCCGGCCGGAGGGCCTGTTCTGGACCGGCCTGTCGATCCATGCCGCCCTCGGCCTGGCGATGAGCATCGTGCTGATGGCCCCACAGGTCTTCGCCGCGCCGCTCGGCCTCGACAATGCGCTGAAGCGCACGCGCGGCTGGGATGCGCTTTCCGACCAGCTCGTCCGGTTCACCGAGGAGACCGGCACGCCAAGCGCGGTCTTGGTGGACGAGCGCGAGATCTGGCACGGGCTCGACTTCTATCTGAAGGACCGTATCGACGCGCCGCTGCTGCTCTGGCGCTATCATGAGAGCCCGCACAGCTTTGCCGAGCGCCAGCCGCTCACCGACGCGCTGGACAATGATGTGCTGATCGCGAGCTACCGCCCCGGCCTGCGCCCGGCCATCGAGGCCGATTTCGAACGTTTCGAGAAAGTCGGCGTGGTCAGCGTCGATCTCGGCACCCGGTCGAATGGCTGCCCGATCGTGCGCGAACTCGTCCTCTATCGCGCCTCCGGCTATGACCAGCTGCCGCGCACACAGGCCTGGCTGGAGCGGTTCGAGGACCAGACCATGGACGCGCCCCCGCCCTGCCCGCCAGCCGATTGACCGTTCCCCCGTTGAATAACGCCCCTCAATCCCGGACACTTGCCACGACATGAGTACGCTGAAGGCCGTTCTCGGGCCGACCAATACCGGCAAGACGCATTACGCCATCGAGCGGATGATGGGCCACAGCACAGGCATGATCGGCCTGCCGCTGCGCCTGCTCGCCCGCGAGGTCTATGACCGTGTCGTCAAGGCGAAGGGCGAGAATGCCGTCGCCCTCATCACCGGCGAGGAGCGGATCGAGCCGCCCAAGGCGCGCTACTGGATCTGCACGGTCGAGGCGATGCCAATCCAGAAACGGGTCGAGTTCCTGGCCGTCGACGAGATCCAGCTCGCCGAGGACGAGGATCGCGGCCACGTCTTCACCGACCGCATCCTGAATGCGCGGGGCACCGCCGAAACCCTGCTGCTCGGCGCCGAGACGATGCGCGGCGTGCTGCGCGACCTCGATCTCGATGTCGACGCAACCACGCGTGAGCGCTTCTCCGAGCTACACTATGCCGGCCCGGCCAAGATCACCAAGCTTCCCAAACGCTCCGCCGTCGTCGCCTTCTCGGCGGATCAGGTCTACGCCATCGGCGAGCTGTTGAAGCGCCAGAAGGGCGGCGCGGCCATCGTCATGGGCGCGCTCAGCCCCCGCACCCGCAACGCCCAGGTCGAGCTCTACCAGTCCGGCGAAGTCGACTATCTCGTCGCCACCGACGCCATCGGCATGGGGCTCAACCTCGATGTCGACCGCATCGCCTTTGCCGCCCGCTCCAAGTTTGACGGGCGCCGGCACCGCTGGCTCTCGGCGGCCGAAGCCGGCCAGATCGCGGGCCGCGCCGGGCGGTTCCGCAGTGATGGCGAGTTCGGCGAGACCGGTGACTGCCCGCCCTTCGAGGAAGATGTCATCCGCGCCATCGAGGAACATCACTTCGAGCCGGTCGACTCGCTGCAATGGCGCAATTCCGATCTCGACTTCCGCTCCATCAAGACGCTGATCGCCAGCCTGTCGCGGCCCTCGGGCCACCCGGCCCTGCGCCAGAACCCGCATGCGCTGGACGAATGGATCCTCAGGCGCATGGCCGAGGATGGCGATATCGGCCCGGAGGTGCGCGGCGAGAAGAATGTCCGCCGCCTGTGGGACCTTGCCCGCCTGCCTGATTTCAGAAAGGCCGGTCATGAAGGCCATGGCCGTCTTGTGCTCGGTCTCGCCGAAACCCTGGCCGACCCGGATGCACGCCTTGGCGACACGGCCATGGCGATGCGGCTGGAAAACCTCGAAACCAATGTGCCCGACATCGCGACCTTGCAGCACAGGCTTGCCATGATCCGCACATGGACGTATGCGGCCCACCGCGATGACTGGCTGGAGAATCCGGCCTATTGGCGCGAAAAAACCCGTGAAATTGAAGACAGGTTGTCTGATGCCCTTCACGGCGCGCTCACATTGCGCTTTGTTGACCGCCGGACCACGGCCCTGCTCGCCGGCCTCAAAAGGGAAGACCTGCTCGTGACCGAACTGTCAGACAATGGCGAAGTGACCGTCGAAGGCCATGTCGTCGGCAAGCTTGTCGGCCTCCACTTCGAACCCGCTTCGACCGCCCAGACGCTGGAAGGCCGCGCCGTGCGCTCGGCCGCCGTCTCCGCGCTCGGGCCGATCATGGCCGAACGCCTCGGCGAGATTGCCGGCGCCCCGGCCGAAGCCTTCACGCTGACCGATACCGGCACCATCGCCTGGAAAGAGGCCGACATTGCCCGCCTCCAGCCCGGGCCGGACTGGCTGGCGCCCAAGGTCGAACTGATTGGCGCCGATGACGCCGAGGCCCATCGCAAGGACGCGGCCCTGAAACGGATCGAGGAATGGCTCGGCACGGAAATGATGCGCGTCCTGCCCACCCATGCCAAGCTGAAGACCGGCGAGACCGGGAAGGAGCTTGAAGGCATGGCCCGTGGACTGGCCTTCCGCCTGCTGGAAAGCGGCGCGGCCATCGACCTGCGCGAGGAAAGCCCGCCGCCGCACGTCACCAAGGAACAGCGTGAGGCGATGAAGGCCGCCGGCCTGCGCTCAGGCCGGGTCGCTGCCCACATTCCCGAAGCCCAGAAACCGGCCGCCCAGCGCATGATCGCCATCCTGCAGGCCAGCCAGACCGGCGAGACGCGCCGGGTCGCCCCGGAGGGCGCCGGCTCCTTCCCCCTCGACGGCGAATGGGCCGAAAGCGAACTGCATGCGCAGGGCTATCTGCGCTTCGGCAAGCGCGCCGTGCGTGCCGATCTCGCCGAGCGGCTCGGCTGGGAGATTTCCAAGCGCCGCCGCGAAGCCGGAACGCCCGCCTTCGAACTCCCGGCCGAACTCGCCTCGGTCGTCTCGTGTCCGGGCGACGAGTTTCCGGCCATCGTGAAGGGCTTCGGGCTTGCGCCCGCCGAGAAGGACCCGGAGACCGGCGCCGTCACGAAATGGCGCTATCTCTCACGCCACCGCCAGGACAGCGCCCCGCGCGGCCGCAAGCCGGGCGGCGGCAAACCACCGAAAGGCAAAGGAGGCGGCAAGCCTCACAAGCCCCGCGGCAAGGGCCCGCGCCCGCAAGCAGCCCGCCAGCCGGACCCGGACAGCCCGTTCGCAGCGCTCGCCAGCCTGCTACCGCCACCGCCTCCGCCGCCAAAGCCCAAGCCGAAGAAGAAAAAGAAGCCCAAGGCCGAGACCGCGACCAAACCTGAAGCCGCAAACACGCCCGAGGCGGGTGAAAGCAAGACGGAAACCCCCGCCGAGCCGGCTGACAAGAAGACCACCCCGGACAGCGGCGACGTCGCCAATCCATCGACAGGCACACAGTCATAGACGAGCCGGTCCGCCTCGATGTCTGGCTATGGCGCGCCCGGTTTTTCAAGACGCGCGCCCTGGCGGCCGGCTTCGTTTCCGGCAAGGGCGTCCGGCTCACCCGCAATGGCGATACCCGCAAAGTCGGCAAACCGGGCTACAGGCTGGCGACAGGCGATATTGTAAGTTTCCCGCTAAAGGCACAAATAGTGACAATTCGCGTGCTTTCCGCCGGGACGCGCAGAGGTCCGGCGACCGAAGCCCGGACGCTCTATGAAAGCCTGGAAGACGGCGACAAGGGAGAGGCCTGATGCTTGAGGGATTGAAAAAGCTGTTCTCATGGGGCCCTCAACCGGTCCAGCGCGAGATCGACCCGCAGGTCGCCGCCGCCGCGCTGCTCGTCGAGGCCGCCCTGGTGGATGGCGTCTATGCCAATCTCGAGAGCGACCAGATCGCCGAAATCCTGCTCGAAAGCATGGGACTGGATGCCGACCGCGTCGATGAGGTCCTCCGGCAGGGCGAAGAACTCGCCGAGGATTCCACCGGCGCGCACGAGTTTACCCAGCATGTGAAGAAACTGCCGCTGCTCGACCGGGTCCGCGTGATCGAGGGGCTTTACCTGGTTTCCCTGGCCGACGGGGCTGCCTGCAAGTTCGAGGAAGCCTTCATCCGGCACGTCGCGAGCCTGCTTCATGTCGATGACATTCGCCGCGCCCAGGCACGCAGGCGCGCTGAATCGCGCCAGCCGCAGTGATTGACACCGCGCCTGATCGCGGCCACATGCAGCGCGAAAATCATTATAAACGAGCCCAGAAACGCCCATGACCTACATCGTTGTCGACGCCTGCATCCGTTGCAAATACATGGATTGCGTCGAAGTCTGCCCGGTTGACTGCTTCTATGAAGGCGAAAACATGCTCGTCATCCATCCGGATGAGTGCATCGACTGCGGCGTCTGCGAGCCGGAATGCCCGGTCGAGGCGATCAAGCCGGACACCGAGGACGACCCGGATTCAAAGTGGCTGAAGCTCAATACTGAGTACGCCAAGGTCTGGCCCAACATTACCCGCATGAAGGAGCCGCCCGCCGACCGCGAAGAGTTTGCCCAGGAAACCGGAAAGCTTGAAAAGTACTTCAGCGCCGAGCCGGGCGAGGGGGATTGAATACTACACCCTGTCACGTAGCGGTTGTGAAATAGTCGTTTTTCTGATATGTATTAACAGTCAAACTTTTGAGGGAGCCTGCAGCCATCTCCGGACCGACTGAAATTGTCTCCGGGGAAGCGTAGGCTCTTATTGCGTAGAAAGGCACTCATTTCATGGCAAAGCAAGCACAGGGTGATGTTCAGGAACTCGTCTTCGAGATCGGTCAGTCCGTTGTCTATCCGGCCCACGGCGTCGGCAGCGTAACGGCGATCGAGAAGCAGACCGTCGCGGGGATGTCGCTCGAAGTGTATGTTGTCTCCTTCGATCAGGACAAGATGATCCTTCGCGTCCCGACCAATCGCGCCGAGGCCTCCGGCATGCGCGCCCTGGCCGGCTCGAAGCTGGTCGACGATGCCCTGAAGACCCTCGGCGGCAAGGCCCGCATCAAGCGCACCATGTGGTCGCGCCGCGCCCAGGAGTACGAAGCCAAGATCAATTCCGGCGATCTAATCTCGATTGCGGAAGTCGTGCGCGACCTGCACCGCGGCGAAGACCAGCCCGAGCAGTCCTATTCCGAACGCCAGCTCTATGAGAGCGCGCTTGACCGGATGGCCCGTGAACTGGCCGCCGTCGAGAACACCGACCACGAGACCGCCATGGAGCGTCTCGCCAAGTCGCTGGCCAAGAAGAAGGCTGCCTGAGCCAGGCCCTGATCTTTAAAAAACTTTCGGAAAACCCTGCCCTCACCGGCAGGGTTTTTTCTTGGCCGGAAGACAGGCCTGCGGAAAATCCGGCGAAAATGTGATCCGCCCGGCCATGGGCTGCGTAGTCAGGGTGCAGAAAAAAGAATCAGCACCCGGGCAAGGAGCAGACAATGGCCACGTCCATGACATCCGAAACAGCTGATCGGCAGTATGTCAGAACGGCGATGAACAAGCCCATGCTCACTCAGGAGCATGAGCTGGACCTTGCCCTGCGATGGCGCGACGAACGCGACGAAGAGGCCCTGCATGAGCTGACCAGCGCCTATATGCGCCTCGTCATCTCCATGGCCTCGAAATTCCGTCATTACGGCCTGCCCCTGTCGGATCTCGTGCAGGAGGGCAATGTCGGCCTGATGCAGGCCTCGATGCGCTTCGACCCGGACAGGGCGGTGCGGTTCTCGACCTATGCTTCCTGGTGGATCCGGTCGTCCATTCAGGATTTCGTCCTGCGCAACTGGTCGATCGTGCGCACCGGCACGACGGCGGCGCAGAAATCCCTCTTCTTCAACCTCAAACGACTGCGCGCGAAGATCGGCGACACTGACGACACCGTCATCTCACCGGAGAACCGGCACTGGGTCGCCACGCATCTCGGCGTCGCAGAACGCGACGTCGATGCCATGGCGTCGCGCCTGTCGGCCTCCGACCGCTCACTCAACGCGCCGCTCGCCACCGACAGCGAGACCCAGTGGCAGGACCTGCTCGAGGACGAGACCGCCGTCACCGAGGAGCGCGTCATGGAGGCCCGCGACGGCGCCCGCCGCAAGCGCTGGATCGCCGAAGCGCTAAAAACGCTGAACGAGCGCGAAACCCTGATCATCCGCGAACGCCGGCTCACCGACGACACGGTGACGCTGGAAGTGCTCGGCCAACGCCTCGGCATCTCGAAGGAACGCGTGCGCCAGATCGAGCATCAGGCGCTCGGCAAGCTGCGCAAGGCGCTTGTCACAATGGTCGGCGATCCCAACGAGACCGGCCTGCTTCCGGTCTGACACTGTTTTCATCCCTGCAGAAGCCTTAAGGGCCGCAAGCTCACTTGCGGCTCTTTTTTTTGTTCCCATATTCTTTTTGACGGGGCCGCTGCTGAGCGGGGTCCCTAGCGAAAACAGGGTAAGGTGCATCCCGTATGGCCCGGCCCGTAACAACCTTTAGATCTGCCTTTGAAAGGGGATAACAGATGAATTTTGACACCTATACAGAGCGTGCCAGAAGCATACTCCAGTCGGCCCAGACCGCGGCCCTGGCAGCTGGTCACCAGGTTTTTCTTCCCGAACATATCCTCAAAGCCCTGCTGGAAGACCGCGACCGGCTGGCGGCCAATCTGATCCGGTCTGCCGGCGGCAAGCCGGAACTCGTCGAACAGAAAACCGAGGAAGCCCTGCGCGCCCAGCCCCAGGTCAGCGGCGGCGATGCGGGCCTGCGGCTCGACCAGAAAACCGCGAAACTCTTCGCCGACGCCGAAGCCGCCTCGAAACAGGCCGGCGACAGCTATGTCACCGTCGAGCGTATTCTCGTGGCGCTGGCCGGGCTGGCCGGCTCGAAGGCTGCCGAAGCGCTCAAGACGGGCGGCGTCGACAAGGCCGGGCTTGAAGGCGCTGTCACACAGCTGCGCCAGGGCCGCACCGCCGACACCGAGAACGCCGAAGAAGGCTATGAAGCGCTCAAGAAATATACGCGCGACCTGACGGCCGATGCCCGGTCGGGCAAGCTGGATCCGGTTATTGGACGTGACGAGGAGATCCGCCGCACGGTGCAGGTGCTCTCGCGGCGCTCGAAGAACAATCCCGTCCTGATCGGTGAGCCAGGCGTCGGCAAAACCGCCATCGCCGAGGGCCTGGCCCTGCGGATCATCAATGGGGACGTGCCGGAAAGCCTGAAGGACAAGCGCCTGCTCGCCCTCGACATGGGTGCACTGATCGCCGGCGCGAAGTTCCGCGGCGAGTTCGAAGAGCGGCTGAAGGCCGTCATCAAGGAGATCGAACAGGCCGAAGGCGGCGTCATCCTCTTCATCGACGAGATGCACACTTTGGTCGGCGCCGGCAAGACCGACGGCGCCATGGACGCCTCCAACCTCCTCAAACCGGCGCTCGCGCGCGGGGAACTGCACTGTGTCGGCGCCACGACGCTCGACGAATACCGCAAATATGTCGAAGGCGATCCGGCGCTCGCACGGCGTTTCATGGCCGTCTATGTCGATGAGCCGACCGTCCAGGACACCATCTCCATCCTGCGCGGCCTGAAGGGCCGCTACGAGGCCCACCACGGGGTCCGCGTTTCGGATGCAGCCATCGTTTCGGCGGCAACGCTGTCGAACCGCTACATCACCGACCGCTTCCTGCCGGACAAGGCCATCGACCTTATGGACGAGGCGGCCTCCCGCCTGCGCATGCAGGTCGACTCCAAGCCGGAAGCGCTCGACGAGATCGACCGGCGCCTGCTGCAGCTGAAGATCGAGGCCGAAGCCCTGAAGAAGGAAAAGGACCAGGCCTCGAAAGACCGGCTCGCCGCCATTGAGGAGCAGATCGAGGATCTGCAGGCCCAGTCCGACGAGCTGTCGACCGCCTGGGCGGCCGAAAAGGACAAGCTGAAAGGCGCCGCCTCTGCCAAGGAAGAGCTCGACCGGGCGCATGCCGAAATGGCCGAAGCCCAGCGCCGCGGGGATCTCTCGCGTGCCTCGGAGCTGAAATACTCCGTCATCCCGCAGCTCGAAGAGCGGATCGCGGCGGTCGAAAAGGCCGAGACCGACAATGGCGAAGCCCAGGAAGGCCTCGTTTCCGAGGTCGTGCGCCCGGAACATGTCGCTGCCGTCGTTTCCAAGTGGACCGGTATCCCGGTCGACAAGATGATGGAAGGCGAGCGCGACAAGCTGCTGCGCATGGAAGACGCCCTGCACAAGCGGGTCGTTGGCCAGGACGAAGCGCTGGCGGCCGTCTCGAATGCGGTGCGCCGCGCCCGGGCAGGCCTGCAGGATCCAAACCGTCCGATCGGCTCCTTCCTGTTCATCGGCCCGACCGGCGTCGGCAAGACGGAGCTGACCAAGGCGCTGGCGGAATTCATGTTCGACGACGACACCGCCGTGCTCCGGCTCGACATGTCGGAGTTCCAGGAGAAGCACTCGGTCGCCCGCCTGATCGGGGCGCCTCCGGGCTATGTCGGCTATGAGGAAGGCGGCGTGCTGACCGAAGCCGTCCGCCGCCGGCCCTATCAGGTCATCCTGTTCGACGAGGTGGAGAAGGCCCATCCGGACCTCTTCAACACCCTCCTGCAGGTGCTCGATGACGGGCGTCTGACCGATGGCCATGGCCGCACGGTCGACTTCCGCAACACGATCATCATCATGACGTCGAACCTGGGCGCCGATGCGCTCGCCAGCGGCGATGCCGGCGAGATCAGCGAAGCCCAGCGTGAGGCGGTGATGACAGCGGTGCGGGCCCACTTCCGGCCGGAATTCATCAACCGGATCGACGAGATCGTCTTCTTCAAGCGGCTCGGCCGCGCGGAGATCGACCATGTTGTCGACATCCAGATGGACCGGCTCTCGAAGCTGCTCGCCGACCGCAAGATCAAGGTCGATCTTTCGGAGGCCGCCCGCACTTGGCTGGCCGACCGCGGCTACGACCCGGTCTATGGCGCCCGCCCGCTGAAGCGGGTGATCCAGAAGGAGCTTCAGGACCCGCTGGCCAGGCTGGTTCTCGAAGGCAAGGTGCCTGACAGTTCGACGGTGACCGTCGATGTCGAGGGCGATGCGCTCTCGATCAACGGCGTGCCGAACGACTTTGCCAAGGGCGCGGCCGCCCTGAACTAGGCGGCCCTGCCCCATTGCCTGCAAACCCGGCCACCCGGCGCGTTTGACGCGCCGGGTGATTTTTTCGGAGAGACAATCCTCTCACGCGAGGGGTTTGGCCACCTCCCCTTACGGCAACAAGGGACGTCAGCGAGACGCCGGCAAGCCATAAATTATTTCAATCCCGTCAAACTGTTGTCACTGCTACAGATCCGACTCCATGCAAATGTGCATGCCTGATTTACAGCTTTATGCACTTCACAAATGCTGCAGGTGCGAGATGTTTATTGTGCACCCGCGAAATACGTGGGGCTCAATCGCGGACAACGATCCGCTAGCTCAACACAAGAGGGCTGATAAAATGAAATTTCGCGTTTCCTCCTCCATCCTTTTCGCAATGGCTGTCTTTGGTGGCGGCATGGCTCAGGCCGATGACCTCACCGAAGTGAATGCCGAACTGACCTTCGACAAAAGCAAGCTGGCGACCGAAGCCGGCGCTGCTGAAGTGCTGGCCGACTTGGAAAACCAGGCTCGCACGCACTGCCGCAAGGTTTCCATGGTGACCGTCGGCCTCTCCGTCGACGAAGTCTGCGCCAAGGACATGATGGTTCAGGCCGTCGACATGATCGGCAATGCCAACCTCACAGCACAATATGCCTCTTCGGACTATTACGTTGAGGGTGTGTCTGACCGGATGCAGCTGGCCGCCCGCTAAGGCTTGAGGCCAAACTGCTTCCAACAGAAAAGGCTCCAGCCCAACGTCCCGGGCTGGAGCCTTTTTCGTTTACGGCGCTTCTTTTTCCCTGAAAAAGCCCGCCCGGCTCAGGGCGCCGGCGGGGCGCTTCCATCGGTGTCGGAAGGCGTGTCGCCACCGGAAACCAGCGTCATGCCGCCTGCATTACGCATCGCATCGATGGCATTCCGGCGCGCCTCGAAGGCCTTCATGACCTCAGGCGTTTCCGCCAGCTTGCGCCCGGTCGGCAGGTCCAGCGTCATGGCGTTGACCTGCTTGTCATTGACCAGGACTTCATAATGCAGGTGCGGGCCTGTCGAGGCACCGGTCGAACCGACATAGCCGATAATGTCGCCCTGGCGCACGCGCTTGCCGGAGCGGATGCCGGGGCCGAACTTGGACAGGTGGGCATAGGCGGTGTCATAGCCATTGGCGTGGCGGATGCGGACATAATTGCCATAGCCGCCATAGCGGCTGGACCGCTCGATCGTCCCGTGGCCGGCGGCATAGACCGGCGTGCCGGTCGGCGCGGCGAAATCTGTGCCCTTGTGCAGCTTGTTGTAGCCGGAGATCGGGTGGCGGCGATAACCGAAATTGGACGACAGCCGCGCGCCATTGATCGGCGTCTTCATCAGGAATTTCGTGGCTGCCTCGCCATCGCGATTGAAATAGTCGGTCGCGCCGTCATCGCCGGGCGTGAAGCGGTAATAGCCCTTGTCGAGCGCCTGCCCGTTGATCGCGGCATAGAGCACATTGCCCGTCTCGACCGGGTTGCCGCGCTCATCGACCATTTCCTCATAGACGATCTCGAAGCGGTCGCCGGGATGGATGTCGCGCTGGAAATCGACGTCATAGGCAAAGACGCGCGCAAAATCGACGACCTGCTGGTCATGCGCGCCCTGGTCGAGGGCGGCGGCATAGATGCTGGTCTCGATGGTCGTCTCGATATGCTTGGGCACCGGCTTGGTGTGTGCGGTAAGCACCAGCGGCGTATAGGCCCCGTCGCTCTGGCGCTTGGACAGGATCTGGCGTCCGCTCTCGGCCGAGACCGACAGCGAGGTCAGCTCGGCGGTCTGCGGCGCGCCGCGGAACTGGGCCGTCACCGTCAGGCCGGGGCGCACCCGGCGCGGGTCGATCAGCTCGGCATCATAGAGCGCCTGCAGCGAGCGCGCGGCCGCGGAGGGCTCTGCGCCAAGGTCGGTGACCAGCTCGATCAGCGTCTCTCGCGGCTTAAGCTCGGCGCTGCGGCTTTGCGTTTCGGCCGATTGTGTGAACTCTTCAGCCGACAGGACCGTTGTTGCCAAGGGTGTGGCCAGCTGAACAGCGGGCGGGGTCTGCGCCTCGGCGCGTCGCGATTGCGCAACGAAATACAGGGTCGACAGGCAAGTGGCGGTTGCCACGGCGCCCAGCAGGACGAGACTGGTCATGCCACGGGAAAACTGGAAATTCAAAAAATGGGCCTCCTCTTGTTCAGCGTGCCTAGCGCGAACGTCTGAGTCAATTTATTGCCCCAATCGGTTGATCTGCTTGCACGTGTTTATCGGCAAAGCTTTAATCAATCCGGCCCGGAAGTGTCTTAAATTCAACATCAGGTGGTGGGCAAGTCACTATATGCCCCTTATTGCAGCGTCTTTTGTTAAATTTCAGGCATCTTAGCGCATGGCAACCTCCCGCTCCAGATCCAGACCCTGGCTCGTTGCCGCCGGCATTCTCCTCGTGGGACTGCTGGTCGCCGGCCTGCTGATCTGGGTTTTCCGGGCCCCGCTCGGCGGCTGGGCAGCCCGCAAATGGTGCTCCAGCCAGGACCTCACCTGCGAACTCGATGTGCGCGGGCTCGGCCTCTCCGGACTGACCGTCGAGAATGTGAAAATCACCGCCCCCGACGGCTCGGTTCCGGTCGAGGCGCAGCGCGCCCGCGTGACGCTGGAGTGGCCGGGCTTTCTCAAGCCCGCCGTCACGCTCGTCGACATCAAGGCCCCGGTCGTGCGCGCAAGCTATCATCCCGACGAGACGGACCAGCCGTTCCGGCTGGGCGGGCTGGAAAAGCTGATGACCTCGGACTCTTCCGGCACCTCCATGGAGATCCCCGAAATCGACGTGTCCGAGGCGCGGATCGAACTCGACACCCCCGCCGGCCCGGTCGTCATGCATGGCACGATGAGCGGCAAGCTGCCCTATCGCGGCACGGTCCAGGCCCGCATCGAGCCGCTGGAGCTGACCTCCGGTGACGATATGCTGGTCCTGCGCGAAGGCGATGTCGATCTCAGCTTTGTCGGCTTCAAGGTGGACGGCTCGGCCCGCCTCGACCTGAAGGCCGCGACCTTTGACGGGCTGAGCGCGGAAAACATCACCCTCGATGCCGAAATGGCCGACACCCTGCAGCCGAAGATTAACTGGC
>NZ_NCST01000022.1 GCF_002088975.1 Henriciella aquimarina | reverse complement strand
GCGCCCCAGAGGCGGCGTTTACCGAGCGCCAGCGCATAGTCGCCCCGCGCCATGGCGGCGGCTGGCGCGTCGACGGCGCTGTCGAACCACTCCACCTGGCCGAGCCGCCCTTCGAGCTGAAGCGAGGCCAGCAGGTCCGGCACAAGGTGGCCGGCGGCCAAGAGTGTCGGCACGCCATCGTCCAGGTCGGCAAGCGTCACGGCCTCTCCGAAGCGCGTCTCGGCGCCTTCGAGCAGGGACGGGATCAGCACGTGCGGCTCGACGATCAGCGCGCCCTTGTGCAGCTGCCCGCCACCGCGCAGCGCTTCCAGATTCTCCAGCCCGAGCGGCGGATCGGCGAGCACTTTCGCGATCCTGTCCGCCTCACGCTCATCCTTGGGCGCATGCGCCACCTCGGTCCGCGTCACACCCGGCCGGCCGGCATAGAAGGCGCGCGCGGCGAG
>NZ_NCST01000021.1 GCF_002088975.1 Henriciella aquimarina | reverse complement strand
GCGGGGCGGTGCTCGCCGCCGATGGCCGTGTCAGCTGGCCGGGCGGGGTGCCGCAAACGGGCCTGCCGGAAACACCGCCCTGGCTGCCCACGCCGCCCTGGGCCGTCACGGACACAGCAGCGTGGGACGCCGAAATAGGTGAGGGGCTGCGCCTGTTATGAACCGGTTTCAGACCGTTTGTCCGCAGGCGCGGCGGAAGCGGCGCACCGTCTCGGCCATGCCGAATTCCAGCGCGTCGGCCGTCAGCCCGTGCCCGATCGAGACCTCGGCCAGCGCCGGGATGCGCGCGACGAGCGCCGGAAGGTTGGCGACGGTGAGGTCATGGCCGGCATTCACACCAAGCCCCAGCGCTTCGGCGGCATCGGCGGTCGCGCCAAGCTTCTCGACCTCTTCGGCCGCGCGCGCGGCATCATCGAAGGTGGCGCCATAGGGCCCGGTATAAAGCTCGATCCGGTCGGCGCCCGTGGCGGCGGCGGCTTCGATCTGGGCGGCGTCGGGCTCGGGATCGGCAAACAGAGAAACCCGCGCGCCGAACCGCTTCAGCCGTGCGGTGATGGCGGCGAGCCGTTCGCCGTGGGCCACGAAATCCCAGCCATGATCCGAGGTCGCCTGGCCCGGATCGTCCGGGACCAGCGTGACCTGTTCGGGTTTGATCGTCTCGACCAGGGTAAGGAAGTCTTCGGTCGGATTGCCCTCGATATTGAATTCGCGGCCTGGAAACTCGGTATCGATCAGCGCGCGCATCTCCGGCAGGTCGGCCCGGCGCGTATGGCGCTCGTCCGGGCGCGGATGCACCGTCAGGCCCACCGCCCCGGCCTCCAGCGCAATCCGTCCCAGCCCCGTCACACTCGGCCAGGGCAGGTCCCGCCGGTTCCTGAGCAGGGCAACGGCGTTGAGATTGACGGAGAGTTCGGTCATGGCAGGCGGGGCCTTCTGGGCGGGTGGTCTCGAAACAAGCGCCAGATGTAGGCCATGCGTAACGCTGGCGCCAGTGGCGGGCCTGAAAGCAGATCGCTGTCCTCTCATTTCAGTTTTCAACCCGGAGTAAGTCTGGTTAATATCGTTACGAGGGCGTAACGAGGGTGGTGGCATGAAAGGTGGGGGACAGAGAGAGCAGACGTGGTTCGATCCACATACGCTGACGCTTCTGGCGGCGCTGGCGGCCACGGGCGCAGCCATGCTGGCGCTGGTGCTCTCGGGGCGCGAGGGGATTGCCGCGCAGACCGGCCTGACAGGGGCGGGCGCAATCTGCGTCATGTTTCTCGGCACCTGCCTCCTGACAGCTCAGCTGCTGCGGCTGTGGGCTGTGTGGATCCCGTATTCCAAAGCGCTGCGCACGCCGACACGTGCACGCACCGATGCCGAGCAGCGCCGGATCGAACACGGCTTCATCGAGTTCTTTTTCTATCTCGCCGCAAGCCTGGCCGGTCTGTCCTTCGTCGCCTACTCAGCCTCGACGCCCGGCGCGGGCGGCGCTCTGCCACTTCACATCACCGGCGAAAACACCCACCCGCTCCACCTGATCGGCTTTCTTGTCTTCTTCGCGGGCGCCTTCGTGCCGCTCATGACCGGCTTTGTCCGGCAGGCCCGGCTCGAGGCGGAACTGCGCAGCGATGGCCGCGAGATACGCGTGCTGCGCACCGACGTCGTTAGCGAGCTGAGCTTCTGGACAAGCGCCCTGCTGATCGCCGGCATTGTCCTGCTGGCCTGGGCGGCGGCCGGCGACATGTTCCAGATGCGGGAGGATTTTGGCGTCTTCATCACCTTCGTCGTGCTGCTCGTCTTTTTCGTCATCATCCTGGCGCCGCACGTGATGCGCATCCTGAACAACTGGATCGAGCGACAAGAGGTCGATCGGGCGGCGCTGGGCAGTGTGAAGCTCAGCGGCTTCGCCGTCATGAAACCCGGCGTGCTGACGAGCCGGCTCGATTCCATTCTCGTGCGCTTCGTGGCCCCGCTGTCTGGAGCGACCCAGCATGGGCCGGTCTGGTTTACCCCGCATCTGCTGGTGCTGATCGTGATCCTGCCGCTGAGCGCGCTGGGCTTCGTGCTGGCTCCGCCTTGGGGGCTGGTGCCGATTGGTGCGGCCATGCTGATCGCGGTCGCGCTCGGGCGGCGCTGGGCCTGGGTCGAAGAGGACCGCGAGACGGCGTCGCGCCTGCGCACGACGCGCGGCAACGAAATCCATATCGGCTTTGACAATGATCTGAAGGACGAGGCGCTGCTCGGCTATGCCTCGCTCTTTATCCTCGTGCCGCTGGCGCTGCACCAGTTGCAGGGTTGGACGCATGCCTTCGTCGAGGTGAAGCAATGGTCGAGCAACAATGCCTTCATTGACTGGCTGCGCTTCTTCGGTGCCGAACTCGCCAAGGCCGTTCCCTTTGTCGACTGGTGGGAAATCTACAATGTCCGCATCGAGACACCGTTCGATGCTGCCGCCAGCGAGAACCCGCTCGCCAAACACCTCACCTTTGCCGCCCGCGCCATGGTCGACCTCGTCATCATGGCCGCGCTGTTCCAGGCCATCGGGCTCTGGCAGCGGTCACGCGCGGACAAGCGGTATTACAAGGCCGGGCAACTGGACGTCTTCGATCCGTTCACGGAGACGGCGTTTTTCGAGCGAGGAATGTGGTTTAGCCGGAAGGCAGGCAGGCTGGTCCCGAAAAAGAGATTCAAGGCGCGTGTCGAAGAGCATGTCCAGGCGAGGCTTGATCGAGACTGGGATGGAAATCCCTATAATCCAGACAGGCTGGCCGAGCTCAGCCATTCGGACAATCCGGATGTGAGGGCCGGGGCGGCATGGATGATATGGAAGTACAAGGTCCTCGTCGGTTCTCCCACAGAGCAGCTCCGCCAGCTTTCCCTACGACTTGCCGAGAACGCGGATAAGCTGGACCGCTCAGTAGGAAACCGCTCGTTTGCACGCAGGCAGAAGCTGGATTTCGAAAAAATCCTGCAAGAGCTGAGAGATAATCGGGACGTATTTGGAGAGGCAGATGTGCCCAACCTCTTGGGTGCGCTAGAAGCTGTCCGGCTCGTCCCGGAATTTGAATACGCGCAGTTGCAGGCCGTCCATCTGCTGCGTGAACGGCCGTCTGTGCGTGCGACCCATGCCTTGTGCGCCATGCTTATGCAGGATCGTCACCGGGAGACGGAAATGGGGGGTGAATTGTGGGCGACCTGGAAACGGGAGCTCGGTATCTCGAAGTCTGTCTTCCTGGAAAAATTCCAGAGCCGGATGGATGTAGCTTTTGCCCTTAGAGAGCATGGCAATGAGTATTTCGCCTTGCGCAACAAGGCCATGCTCAAGGAGATTGCCGATTTCATGGACTGGATGGGGCAAATCAGCAGTGTGAAATTCGGGACCAGAGGCGACAAGTCCAAGGCCGTCCGCGAACTCGCGCGTGAAATCGAGAGCGAGCTACGCGCCCTGCTGCGCATGTAGTCGCGGCGGGATCCGAGAGCCCTTTTCCTTTCGCTTGCCTTCCGCCGGGGCGCGGCCCTTATCTGCCGTCAAAGCAAACGGAGGAGGAAACCCATGCGCCTGAAAGAGCCACGTATCGCCCCGCTGAGAGATGAGGAGATGGGCGACGAGCAGAAGGCGCTGCTCGGCGAGCGCTTCAAGGGCCAGGTTTTCAACATCTTCCGGACGCTCTCGCGCGCGCCGAAGGCCTACAAGCGCTTCATGCTGTGGGGCGGCTATATCCTGTCGGACGACAATGCCCTGGCGCCCCGCGAGCGCGAGCTCGTCATCCTGCGTGCAGGTTTCAACTGGCGCGCGGGCTATGAATGGGCCCAGCATGAGCGCATCGGGCTGGAATGCGGCCTCACCGCAGACGAAATCGCGCGCATCAAGGCCGGCCCGGAGGCCGGGGGCTGGACCGCGGAAGACGCCGCGCTGCTGCAGGCGACAGACGAGCTGACCGCCGATGCCTTCATCACGGAGGCCACATGGGCCCGCCTCGCCTTTCTCTCCGAGAAGCAGAAGATGGACCTCGTCATGACGGTCGGCCAGTACACCCAGGTCTCGATGATGCTGAACACGTTCGGCGTGCAGCTCGACGAGGATCTGAGCCTCGATCCGGATCTCGACGCGCGGGGTTAGCCGAGCGCGATCCGCCGGTCGATGCCGATAGCCTCAAGAAAGCGCTCATCATGGCTGATGGCGAGGATGGCACCGTCATAGGCTTTGAGGGCGGCTTCCAGCAGTTCGACGGCCTCGATGTCGAGATGATTGGTGGGCTCGTCCAGCAGCAGGAGGTCTGGCGGCTCATGGGTGGCGAAGGCTGCCGCCAGCCCGGCGCGCAGGCGCTCGCCGCCTGACAGCGTCACGGCGGTTTGCAGCGCGGCCTCGCCCCGGAAGGCGAAGCGGGCCAGCGCGGCGCGGGTGTCATTCTCGTTCAGGCCGGGCAGGAGCGCCTTCATATTGTCGAGCAGGCTGAGCCCTGGATCGAGCCGGCTGACATGCTGGTCGAGCAGGGCGATGCGATCCGTGTGGACCGTGACGTCTCCGGCGGTTGGCACCAACTCTCCTGTAATCAGCTTTAAAAGCGTCGTCTTGCCGGACCCGTTCGGCCCGGTAATCGCCACGCGTTCCGGTCCGCGCAGCTCGGCCGAGAGCGGCCCGAACAGGTGGCGCCCGCCGACCTCCATGACGACATCCGACAGGGTGAGAAGCTGGCGCGTGGCGGGCAGGTGGCAGGCCGGCAGGTCTATGGAGAGCGGGGTGATAATCTCCAGCTTCGCTTCCGCGTCGCTGAGGGCGGTTTCGGCTTCGCCCAGCTGGCGGTGGGCGAGATGGCTGCCGCGCGCTCCGGTCGCCTCGGCGCGTTCGGCGCGGGCATCGAGCAGCAGTTTCGGCTGGTCGCCACGGGCCCGCACGGCCCGGCCGCGCGCATCCGAGCGGTCCTTCTTCTCTTTGGCCTGCTGCACCTTGCGCTCGGTCGATTTCAGCCGGTTGGCCGCGCTTTCGGCTTCGCTCGCGGCGCGGGCACGGGCGGCGTCTCTCGCCTCGGCAAATGCGCTCCAGCCGCCGCCGAACACGGTGCAGCCAACCGGCGTCAGCTCGACGATCCGGTCCATCCGGTCCAGCAGGGCGCGGTCATGGCTGGCGACGATCAGGCCGCCCGGCCACGTCTCGACCAGTGCCATGACGGCGGCACGGCCCTCGGCATCGAGATTGTTGGTCGGCTCGTCCAGCAGGATGAGGTCGGGCGCCGCCAGCAGGAGACGGGCGAGGCCGACGCGCGTGCGCTCCCCGCCTGAGAGGCTGGCGAGGCGGCGGTCAAGCGGCATGGCGGCAAGCCCGGTCTCGCTGAGGGCCTTGTCGAGCCGGGCCTCCAGCGTCCAGTCGGCGGCGTCAAAATCCTCCGCGCTGCCCTCGCCGGCCGTGATGCGGGCGAGGCAGGCGAGCGCTTTGGCCACGCCAAGTGCTTCGGCAAGGGTGAGCGTCTCGTCGAAGCGCTGTTCCAGCCGCGCGATGCGGCCATGGCTGTGCACCGTCCCGGCGGCGGGCGGCACGTCTCCGGCGATGGCGCGAAGAAGCGTGGACTTGCCACAGCCATTGCGCCCGACAAGCCCGATGCGCTGAGGCCCGACAGAGAGGGTCAGATTGTCGAAAAGCGGTGCGCCGTCAGGCTTGGCGAGCGAAAGATGGTCGAGGGTCAGAAAGGCAGACATGGAAAGAGGCCCGGGCAGAATGGAAGATCGTCGCGAGAGTTCTGCGGGCGAAATCCATTTTGGGGCTCCATCGGTCTGGTGTCTGAAGGCTCTTAGCTAGGCACAACCGCCCCCAAGCGCAAGACTCGGCCCGAACGGTCTTTTCCCTGCGTCAGAGTGGACGCGGGCGCATACGCGATCCATCCTCGGTTAAAAGAAGGGGAGGGCATCATGACCAGCATACTCCAACAGCCGCTCGGACTGCCCTGCGGGCAGACCATTCCGAACCGGCTCTGCAAGGCGGCGATGACCGAGCAGATTGCGGTTGGCAATCGGGCCGGCGAGGGCCACGCGACGCTCTACAGCGCCTGGGCGGGGAGTGGCTGCGGCCTGCTGCTGACGGGCAATGTGCTGGTCGATCCGTATTGCCTGGAAAGCCCCGGCAATGTCGTCATCGCCGGGCCGCAGCCGCCCGAGCATCTCGCCGCGCTGAAAGCCTGGAGCGCGGCGGCGAAGGCCGAGGGCGCGAAGGTCTGGATGCAGATCAGCCATGCCGGGCGCCAGACGCCGAAACTGGTGAACCCCGAGCCGCTATCGGCCTCCGATGTGCAGCTCAACCTGCCGGGCGGCCAGTTCGGCAAGCCGCGCGCGATGACGGAGCAGGAGATCCACCAGACGATCCAGCGCTTTGCCGAATGTGCGGCGGTGGCGAAGGAGACCGGCTTTGACGGGGTGCAGGTCCACGGCGCGCACGGCTATCTCATCAGCCAGTTCCTCTCGCCACGCTCCAACCGGCGCAGCGATGAGTGGGGCGGGTCGCTGGAAAACCGCGCCCGGCTTCTGCTCGAGATCGTCCATGCCGTACGCGCGGCGGTGGGAAGCGACTTCCCGGTCGGCGTGAAGCTCAACTCGGCGGACTTCCAGCAGGGTGGTTTCAGCTTCGAGGAATGCTGCCAGGTGGTCGACTGGCTGAATGACAAAGCCATCGACCTGCTTGAGATTTCCGGCGGCAATTACGAGCAGCCGAAACTGCTCGGCATAGAAGGGCTTCAGGCGGCTGAAGATCAGCCCGTGCGCGAGAGCACGAAAGCGCGCGAGGCCTATTTCGTCGATTATGCCGCCATGGTGCGCGAGCGCGCGGCGATGCCGGTCATGGCCACGGGCGGCTTCCGCTCGAAAGTGGCGATGGAAGAGACGCTGTCGGCCGGTTATGCCGACATGATCGGGCTCGGCGCGCCACTCTGCACCGATCCGCACGGGCCGGCCAAGCTGCTGGCCGGTGAGATCGACCGGCTGGAAAACCACGCCAGGACGATGCGGCTCGGGCCCGGTTTCCTCGGGCCGCAGAGTGGGATCGGCATGGTGAAGATGGTCAATGCGCTGGGCCAGATGGCCTGGAACTATCTCGCCATCGAGGCGATGTCGGAAGGTCGCGACCGGCCGTGGAAGACGGGGCTCCTCAGCGCCTATTCAAAGCACGCCTCGCGGCAGAAGCGCCAGGCAAAGGCGCTCGACTCACTCCGGTCTGAGGGCTGAGAGCGGGCGGCTTCAGGTCTCGCAGACATTCACCCAGTTGCCGGAAATGTCGCGGAAATCGAAATAGCGCATCCGCCCCGAAATCTCGATGGCGGTGACTTCGCGGCCATCCTCGGTCAGCTGCTCGTGCAGGGCGTTGGCATTGTCGGTCGCGAAGTTGAAGGCGTAATGCGCCTCGCGGTCGATCTCTTCGGTCGGGTAGAGCGTGATCGCCGTTTCGCCCCGGTCCTCTTCCTCGAAGCGCAGGCCGATATAGCCGTCCGATTCGAAGACCTTCGTCATGCCGAAGAGGCGGGCATACCAGCGCGCCGCCTGCCGGGTGTCAGGGGCGGGCACAAAGATCGTATCGATGCGTCTGACGAGGGGCATGACAGTCTCCTTTGATCAGGCAGCGGCCTAGCAGCTGGCGGGGGCCGGGAAAACAGGGCGAGCTGTACAAGGCTGACTTTCCGCAGACGGGTGCCTGCCATTGCCGCAACCAGAAGTCGGATTAACTCCGGAAGGAATGATAATGGAGGAAACAGGGAGGCGGCGCGATGGACCTGCTGGCCTATCTCGAAGACGTATCAGACTGCAGAACGAAGGAGGAGCTGGACCAGGTTCTGGTCGACACGGCCAGGACGATCGGCGTCATGGCCGTGTCCGGGTACGACTTCCCCTACCGCAGTGACGAAACGACAGGGCGCGTGCCGATCATATCGACGTGGCCGGCCTCTGTCCGGTCGGTGTATCGCGAGCGGATGGCCGGCGACGATCCGATCATGAATGCCGCGATGATGCTCGGCATGCCCGTGCACTTCCTGTCGCTCGAGGCCAAGATCGACCTGAACGAGAATGGCAAAGCCGTGATCGGGGCGATGCGGGCGGCCGGGTTCCGGGACGGGGTGGTCACACCGGTCTTCGTCCGGCCGGCCTGTCTGGCTTATTTCGTCGCCGCTTTCGAGGAAGAGCGCCCGGACCTCCGACCGCCGGACCTGCGCCGGATCAAATTCCTGTTTTCGGAATATTTCTTCCGGTATCGCGAACTCACCGACATGCGCGTCAGCGAGCTCTCGAAGCGCGAGCGCGAAGTGCTGGTCGCCATCGTGAACGACAAGTCCAATCCCCAGATCGCGCAGATGCTCGGCGTGTCGGAACACACCGTTGGCACCTATGTCCGTCGCTGTTTCGAGAAGCTCGACGTTCACAGCCGCACCCAGGCGGTGGTGCGCTTCCTCGGCGCCGGCGCGATGGGCCTGCCTTCGGCCTGATTTTCCGCGTCGCGAAGGCGTCTAGTCGGCCACCGTTTCGGGCGCGCCTGCGCCTTTCTCGAAGGTCACGTCCTTGACCACCACATTTTCGAAACCGTCGCGATAGCGCTCGATCGTGGTCGCCCGGTGCGCCTTGGCGGCGTCTTCTGTCTCGAAGCATTGCGACGAGCTGCCTTGCAGACCGACGCCATGCTGCTCTTCGATGACATAGTAGAACAGGCTGCCGAGGGAGGAGCGGTTCTCGGCGCTGTCGAGAATCACATTGGAGAGAAACAGCATGAAAGCGGGGTCCTCACCCGGTTCATGATGGCAGAGATCGGCCTTGTCCTCGCTTTCGGCCGGCTGCTGCTGGCACTGGCTGAAAACGAACACATAGCCGTCTTCTTCGGTGCATTGAGCGCTGGCACTGCCGGCAAAAGCGGCTGCGGCAATGGTGGCGGTGATGAGTGGAATACGTTTCATGATCAGTCTCCCCCTTATACTGAATGTGGCCGGAGGGGAGCGTATCGGGCCGGCCGGTTCAACCCCTCGCTCGGCCTGTGGACGCCTCTCGTCGCGGAAAGACCTCGCTTGCCACCATGCCGCCGGGGGCTGCCGCTACCGCCTGTCGAGGGCCGCGCGGAGCCCTGCATCGGGAACAGGACAACTGTGTGTTTCCCAACGTCATGTCTTGTCGCCGCCTTGCGGGCAGTTACCTAGACAGGACGAGGAAACATCATCCAGAGGGAAACAAAGATGGCCCTGCCGCCCGTGCTCCAGAACCTGCGCCTGCCCGTCATCGGCTCGCCGCTCTTCATCATTTCCAATCCGGACCTCGTCATTGCCCAGTGCAAGGCCGGCATTGTCGGCTCGTTCCCGTCGCTGAACGCCCGCCCGCTTTCGCAGCTGGATGAGTGGCTCGACCGGATCACCTCCGAGCTCGACGCCCACAACAAGGCCAATCCGGACAAGCCGGCCGCACCGTTTGCCGTCAACCAGATCGTCCACAAGACGAACAACCGGCTGGAGCAGGACCTTGAGCTCTGCGTGAAGTACAAGGTGCCGCTCGTCATCACATCGCTCGGTGCGCGCCAGGAGGTGAATGACGCCGTCCACTCCTATGGCGGTATCGTCATGCACGACATCATCAATGTCGTCTTCGCCCACAAGGCGCTGGAGAAGGGCGCCCACGGCCTGATCGCGGTCTGCGCCGGGGCCGGCGGTCATGCCGGCACGCTGTCGCCGTTCGCGCTGATCCAGGAGATCCGCCAGTTCTTCGACGGGCCGCTGGCGCTGTCGGGCTCCATTGCCAATGGCGGCGCGATTGCCGCGGCCCAGGCCATGGGCGCCGACCTTGCCTATATCGGCTCGGCCTTCATCGCCTGCGACGAGGCCAATGCGGTCGACGGCTACAAGGACATGATCGTCGAGTCCAAGGCTGGCGACATCGTCTATTCCAACCTCTTCACCGGCGTGCACGGCAACTATCTTGCCCCCTCCATCGCCCAGGCCGGGCTCGATCCGAACGAGCTTCCGGAAAGCGACCCGAGCAAGATGAATTTCGGCTCGGGCGGCAATCAGAAGTCCAAGGCCTGGAAGGACATCTGGGGCTGCGGGCAGGGCATCGGCGCCATCGAGAAGCGCATGTCGACGGCAGAGTATGTCGACCAGCTGGCGCGCGAGTATGAAGAGGCCGTCGCCGCGCTCGGCGCCCACAAAGCCTTCAGCCCCGCCAAACAGCCGGTCACATTCTAGTGTAGGTCCCTGCCGCCAAAGCGTTTTTCTTGCAAATGGGCCTGAAATCCGCTTGGGTGCGCGCCTCTGGAGAGAGGCAAGGCCCGCTTGCGGGCAGAGGGACATCATGGCCACGCTGTTCGAGCGCGCGACCCGTCTGATCACCGAACCGGGATCGACGTGGACCATCATCCGCGATGAGCCGGCCGACCGGCAGGCCCTGCTGATGGGCTATGTCGTGCCGCTTGCGGCCATCCCGCCCATTGCGAGCGTGCTCGGCCACCTGCTCATGGTCATGCCGGGCATGCGCCATACCGGTTTCGGGGCCGTCTTCACCGGCGCCTTTGTGAGTTTCATCCTCTCCATTGCCGGCGTCTTCGTCTTTGCTTTCATCCTCAATGCGCTCGCGACGACGTTCGGGGCACGGCGCAACTTTGACCGCGCCTTCAAGGTGGCGGCCTACACGCCGACAGCGACCTGGCTGGCGGGCATTTTCAACCTCATCCCGATCCTCAGCATCTTCTCGCTGCTCGGGCTTTATTCGCTCTACCTGCTCTTTGTCGGTAATCCGAAGCTGATGGAGCCGGCGCCCGAAAAAGCGACCGCCTATACAGTGACCGCGCTTGTCGCCGCGCTGATCTTCGCCTTCATCATCGGCACCATCCAGACGGCGATCATGTTCGGCCCGGGCGGGCCGATGATGCCGCGCTAGACGGGAGCGCGCCCGAACTTTCCCTGTGTACGCTCGCTCATGAAGCTGGTGCGCCGGACCTTGCCCTGAAAAACATCCGACCGACCGGCCCGCGGCCCCATTATGGCGGCGTCGAAGGAGGCCGCATGCTCTACAGGACGACCGACCGGGCGCGTACGGCGCTCTCAGGCCATTGGCGCTGGCCCCATTTCAGCATCGGGGAGCTCGCCTGCCATTGCGGCGGACGCTTCTGCGGTGGCGAGTACTGGCACGACCCGGCCTTTCTCGATGCGCTGGAAGCTCTGCGCACCGAGATGGGCGGGCGCGCGCTCGTGCTCCATTCCGGGCACCGCTGTGCGGGGTGGAATGCTGCGGTCGGCGGCGCGCCACGCTCGCAGCACAAGCAGATCGCGGCCGATATCCGGATTGCCGGGCATGACCGCTTCCGCCTTCTGGCGGGCGCCGAGCAGACGGGCTTTACCGGGCTCGGCCTGGCGAAAAGCTTCCTCCATGTCGACAGGCGGGCGCGGCCGGCGCGCTGGTATTATCCGGGGAGTGAAACCCTATGGAAGAGATGACAGGGCTGGCCGCCAGCGCGGCAGGCGGCGGTCTGTTTGGCCTGATCGGCACCGCGCTGGGGCGCCTGGCCGGCTTTTTCGAGACGCGCCAGGAGCAGCATCATGAGCGTGAGCGCTGGGCGCATGAGACGACGCTGATCGAGCTGCAGCAGGCGGCGCAGACGGCAGAGACCGAAGGCGAACTGGCGCTGGCGGAGACGGCCGGCCACTGGGCCGGGCTGAGCGCCTCGATCGAGGCCGAGGCCACTATCGGGGCAAGCTATAAATGGGTGAATGCCGTGCGCGCGCTCACCCGGCCTGTGCTGACGCTGGTGCTCTGGCTGATCGCCGCCGGCATCTGGCTCGGCGCCAGCGAGGCCGCGCGCGCCTCGATCACCGAAACCGCCACCTTCGCCGCCACCGCGGCCACCCTCTGGTGGTTCGGCGACCGCGCCCCACGCCGGGAAGGCTTGCGCTAGGTCCAAACGAAAAAAGGCGGGCCCGAGAGCCCGCCTTTCCTGAGATGTCTCATCCGGTGTCTGGTGACCCGGAGCAGGGAGAGCGTTAGAAATTTGCGCTCGCCCCGATATAGGCAAACCGGCCAAGCGGCGAAACAGGCGTATCCAGGCTACCGCGATCAGGCTCCTGATTGGTGAAGTTATTCACGCCGCCATAGATCGAGTAGTTCTCGGTCAGCTGGTAGCGAGCCTGAATGTCATGCGTGAAGCGTTCGGAATAGTTATAGTATTTCGGGTTCACGATGTCCGGATCGTTTTCGATGTTCTGGGGCGCGAAACGCTCCGTCTCGTCGAAGTAAGAGAAGCCGTAATTGAGCGACAGTTTCTTGTAGTTCCAGGTGATGTCGAACACGGCTTGCCATTCCGGCGCACCGGGCAAGCCGTCCTGCTCATCCGGATCGGCATCAGCCAACTCAATGAAGACCAGCTCTTCAAGCTTGGTACCGACCAAGGAAATGTTGAAATTACCAAGGTCTGCTGAAGTCCAGCCCAGCTCCTGCGGGTCGAGACGGTAACGCACCGAGAAGTCGTAACCGCTTGTCTTGTAAGACGCCACATTGACCGCAAACTGCTGGAAGTAAGACAGTGTGCCATCAGTCGGATCACGCTGAATGAGGCCACAGAACTGGTTCGGACGAGGCAGGTCATAGCACTTGTCGACAATCGTCTGGGCTTCAAAGAACTGAATCGCGTCTTCGAGTTCGATGTCATAATAATCGAGCGACAGCGTCAGGCCTTCCAGGAAAGTAGGCTGAACAACGATACCATAGGTATCGGTATTGGCTGTTTCCACATCGAGGTCCGGGTTACCGCCAACACGGCCTTCAGTTGCAGACGAGACATTGGGGTTAAACCCTGTGTCGTTCGGATTAAATCCGAGATCGGCCGTACAGTTCTCAAGGCGAAGCGCTTCAACCTCGGCAGAATCCGGATCTTCGAGGTTGACGATGGTACAGGGATCGCTGAGGATTTCGAAGGTCTGGGTCTGTGGCAGGAAGAGCTCACTGATGTTCGGCGAGCGAACGGCTTCCGCCGTCGTAGCGCGGAACATGAGCCACTCGGTCGGACGCCAAAGGCCGCCGATCTTCCAGGTCTCCGACTGGCCGGAGGTTGAGTAGTCGGAAAGGCGGAAAGCACCATCGAGTGTCAGCTCCTTGACGAAAGGCATGTCTGCGAGAAGCGGCAGATCAACCTCGCCAAAGAATTCCGTAACATCGTAGGCACCGGTCGTGTTGGAGCCTTGTCCGGCCCATGTCAGGTCTTCGCCGACAGCGGCCGACGTCAACTCGATCTGGGATGCTTTCGAAGCGCTTGTTTCCTTGCGGTATTCAAAGCCGACGGCCGCGCCGACCGGGCCACCCGGCAGTTCGAAATAGCCTTTGGAGTTGCCCGAGACATAGCCGTTAAGCACTGTCTGGGTAATCCGCGAGGTCTGCTTCGTGTCCTGGTTGATCCAGTTGCGGGCTTCCGGGGAGATGTCCTCGCCGAAGATGTCGGCAGGCACGCAGCCGGAGTTCGCGCCCGGATTGAAGGTCGTCCCCCACGTGGCCGGATTCTGGTCCGCCGGGATTGCCGTCGGGTCAAGATCACTGCGGCAAACGATGTCACCAGTCGCTGGATCCTCGACGGCATCGATTGCGGCATACCAGCGTTCGCTGATACGATCGTTCTTGTAGATGTTCTCGGTCTCGGTGATGCCGCGGACCAGTGAAACCTCATAGTCGAAATTGTCGTTGATGGGCCCCTCGAACCCGATCACCCCGCGATAGGTCTCACGCGTGATGTCGCGGCCAGTATTGCCGAGGTCGAAGTTGTCGCGGCCGACATAGACAGCCCCGAGGCCGTTTGGCCCCAGTGCATCTGCACGTGCCGCTTCGGGAATGTAGGGGTTGTCGATCGGGACTGTCAGGAAATAGTCGAAGGTCGGTTGCGCCACGAATTCCGTCTGCGCATTCACATATTTGAATTCCCCGAACATGTTGTGGCCCGGCGCGATTTCCCAGTTCGCCGTGGTGTTGAAATTGTAGCGGTCGATGCCGGGCAGAAGCTGGTCGACAAAGCCGTCAAGCAGCGAGCCGTCGCCGCCAATCGCCGTGAAGCCGCCGGCATAGACGCCATCTGTCCACGGATCGCCATTGCCAGTGAAGTCGACACCGGCCAGCGAGTCGGCGAAATCGCCATCTGTATAAATGGAGCCATAGGGCGAGGTATCGATGTAGGTAACGCCGCGCGCAAAGATGTTGTCCAGGATGTCCGGATCGTCATTGGCCGGATTGAAAGTCCCCGGGTCGTCCGGGTTCGACAGCAGGATCTCGCGGTTGCCGAACTTCGCATAGTCGCGGTCGTCGCGATCGACGGGTTTCGTCGTCGAGTATTCGAAGGCTGCCGTAAGGTTCAGCCGGTCATTGAAGAAGTTCTTGCCAGCCAGGACGGAGATGAAGCCATCTTCGCCACCGCCTTCGGTCGGCTGGCCGAACTGCGCGCGTGCGTCCAAGCCTTCGAAGTCGTCCTTGAGTACGAAGTTCACGACGCCCGATACACCATCGGCACCGTAAATGGCCGATGCACCGCCGGTCAGAACCTCGACATTCTCGATCAGGCCGATCGGGATGGTGTTGACGTCGACGGAGCTGGAGCCCGGGTCGCTGGCGACGTGGCGGCGTCCGTTGACCAGAACAAGCGTGCGCTGTTCACCAAGGTTGCGCAGGTTGAGCAGGTTGAGGCCAGCCGCGCTGCTGCCACCTGTTTCGGCGGAGTCTTCACTGTCGAAGGAGTTGGTTAGAGCAGGCAGGTCCTGCAGGAAATTCGTGAGGTTCGTCGTCCCCGAATATTCAATCGACTCTTCATTGACCGAGGTAACCGGATTGGAGAACTGGTAGTCCGGCTGGCGGATGCGGGACCCGGTAACCGTAACGGTTTGTTGAACCGCCTCTTCCTCATCCTGTTGTGCGTCATTTGTTTCTATGATCGCATCTTCATCTTCCTGAGCGACGGCGGGGCCGACCCAGATTGCACCGGCGACACCAGCGATCAGCGTGGTGGCGAGCAGCCTCTTTTTCCAGATATCTTGGGTCAATTCTGACCTCCTTCATAACTATTCGCTCGAGAAGGCAGCCTTCCCGAGAAAATATACCCTGACAATTTTGAGACTGATCGACGCCCGAGCAGCCCTGCGCATTACGCTATGCGGCGCTTGAAAAGGGCGTCAACGGCAACGTAACGAAAATGTCATTTTCGGGCTGCCGGATCGTCAAGAGTGTGTCGATTAGGACACATTCCCCCTATCAAAGGGAGGGTAGCAATTTTGTTGTGTTCTTGTGGCCGTATGGGGCAAATTGTTTCTGAAAATTTGCTTTTCTTACAGGGCGGCAATACGTCTATGCCCAAGAAGGGTTTGTCTCTGTAGTTGAAAGGGGAGGGAAACCAGAAGGAAACGCTGGTGCCGCGGGGGAGGATTGAACTCCCGACCTCATCATTACCAATGATGCGCTCTACCACTGAGCTACCGCGGCATTGAAAGCGGGTGAGGGAGGCCCTTAGCTTATGCGGCGAATGATGAAAAGACCGTTTCGGAAGGTTCACTGAACAAATGACTGCCAAAGACAGCTCCGACGACCGCGACGCCCGCCTCAAGGCGGCCCTGCGCGACAATCTCAAGCGCCGCAAGCAGGCCGCCCGCAAGGCCCGTGAGGACGGGCCGGACGACAAGCCTGAGAAGCCCGATCGCGGCGACTGATAAACCCTGTCTTCAGTGATTGGGCAAAACCGCCGCATTCCTGCCTTTCCCGTGACGAGAACAGCACTATAAGGGCTCGCCATGGACAGACTGAAGATCACTGGCGGCAAACCGCTTTCCGGCACGATCCCGATTTCGGGGGCGAAGAATTCCGCGCTGAAGCTCATGGCGGCGGCGCTGCTGACGCCCGAGCCGGTCACCTTCACCAACATGCCGCGGCTCGCCGATACGCGATTCCTGTCGCAGCTTCTGCAGACGCTGGGTGTCGAGGTCTACTGGCCGAAGGGTGATTCGGAATGCCGGCTGAACGCCGCCGAGCTCACCTCCACCATCGCGCCCTATGAACAGGTGCGGAAGATGCGCGCGAGCTTCAATGTGCTCGGGCCGCTGCTGGCGCGCTATGGCCATGCCACGGTCTCGCTGCCGGGCGGCTGTGCGATCGGGGCGCGCCCGGTCGACCTGCACCTGAAAGCCTTTGAGGCGATGGGCGCCGATCTCGTGGTCGAGGAAGGTTATGTGAAGGCGGCGGCCATTCGCGGGCTGAAGGGCGCGCAGATCAACTTCCCCTTCGTCTCCGTCGGTGCGACCGAGCATGCCATGCTGGCCGCCGTCCTCGCCGAGGGCGAGACGGTGCTGGAAAACGCCGCGCGCGAGCCGGAGATTGCCGACCTGGCCGACTGCCTCAACGCCATGGGCGCGAAGGTTTCGGGCGGCGGCACGGCGACGGTGACCATCCAGGGCGTCGAGACGCTGCACGGCACGACCCACCCGGTCATGCCCGACCGGATCGAGGCGGGCACCTATGCCATGGCGGTCGCCGCCGCTGGCGGCGATGTCACGCTGACCAATGCGCCGGTCGCCGCGCTGAGTGCGCTCACCGGGGCGCTGCGCGATGCCGGGGTGACGGTCGAGACCGACAAGGCCGCCGGCACGATCCGCATTGCGCGCAATGGCCGCCGGCTCCAGGCCGTCAGTGTCGATACCGCGCCGCATCCGGGGTTCCCGACCGACCTGCAGGCGCAGTTCATGGCGCTGATGACGCTGGCCGAGGGCACCTCTGTCATCCGCGAGAACATCTTCGAGAACCGTTTCATGCACGCGCCCGAGCTGTCGCGGCTGGGCGCCAACATTGCCGTGCGCGGTCATGAGGCAATCGTGAAGGGCGTCGAGACGCTGAAAGGCGCACCCGTGATGGCGACCGACTTGCGCGCCTCGGTATCCCTTGTCATTGCCGGTTTGGCCGCCCAAGGTGAGACCGAAGTGAACCGGATCTATCATCTTGATCGCGGGTTCGAGAAACTGGAAGAGAAGCTGAGCGGTGTCGGCGCGGATATCCGTCGCGTCGGTGGTGAAGAGGAATAGGGGCAGGCATGGCAGAGTTCAGGCCACTCCGGCTGATTGCCGAGGATGCAGACGACCTGACCGTGATTTCGGCCAGCGTGCAGGATGCTGTGACCAAGGCCGAGAACTTCCGGTATGAAGCGCGCAAGCACCGCTTTTCCATCGAGCTTAACCGCTTCCGCTGGGAAGAGGCCGTCGGCGCGAAAAAGGCCGAGCCGAAAGCCCGTGTGCGCTCGCTCCTGGCTTTCGACGGCGTGCTGAACGTGAAGGCGCTCGGCATTTCCAGGGCCGACCCGGAAATGGTCTATTCGCTGCTCAACATCACCTTCGAGCCGGCTAGCGAGCCGCCGGGCGGCACGGTAACGCTGCTGTTTGCCGGCGATGGCGAACTCGCGCTTGAGGTCGAGGCGCTGGACGTGACCCTGCTCGACAGTGACTATGAGTGGACGACGCGGCGCACCCCCAGCCACGAACGGAGGTCACGCTAGATGGCCCGTTGGATCGATGCAGGCGAGAGCGGCTTCAAGGCCACCTTCGACGCCTTCCTGAACGAGCCGCGCGGCGAGGTCGAGGACGTCGCCACGACCGTGCGCGAGGTCATTGCCGACGTGCGCAAGCATGGCGGCGAGGCTGTGGCGCGCTACACCGCGAAATTCGACCGGCTGACGCTCGACCCGGTGACGCTGCAGTCCGACAATGTCGACCTGCCGGCGCTTGCGGCTGGATGTTCGGCGGACCTGCGCGAGGCGATCGATTTCGCCGCCGAGCGGATCGCAGCCTATCACGAGAAACAGCGCCCGGTGGACAATATCTTCAAGGACCCGGACGGCGTCGAGCTTGGCTGGAAATGGTCGGCGCTCGACAGTGTCGGCGTCTATGTGCCGGGCGGGCTCGCTTCCTATCCAAGCTCGGTGCTGATGAACACGATCCCGGCCAAGATTGCCGGGGTGGACCGGGTGGTGATGACGGCGCCCGCGCCGGGCGGCCAGATGTCGCCGGCGGTGGCCTATGCCGCGCTCAAGGCGGGTGTGGATGAATTCTATCCTGTGGGGGGCGCACAGGCGGTGGCCGCGCTCGCTTTTGGGGCCGGGCACCTGATCCGTGTGGACAAGATTGTCGGGCCGGGAAACGCCTATGTCGCCGAGGCCAAGCGCCAGGTCTTCGGCACCGTCGGAATCGACACGATCGCCGGCCCGTCGGAGATTCTGGTGATCGCCGACGCCTCCTGCGAGCCGGACTGGATCGCCGCCGACCTGCTCAGCCAGGCCGAGCACGACACCTCGTCGCAGTCCATCCTGATTACGGTGGACAAGGCTGTGGGAAAGGCTGTGGAAGAGGCTGTGGAAAAGCAGTTGAAAACTTTGTCCACAGAGGCTCGTGCCCGTCAGGCCTGGGAAAACCATGGCGCGATCATTTTCGCCACCTCGCTTGACCAGGCCGCCGACATCGCCAATGAGATTGCCGCCGAACACCTGGAGCTCGCCATTGAGGATCCGGACATGCTGCTGCCGCAGATCCGGCATGCCGGTGCGGTCTTCCTCGGCCACCACACCCCGGAAGCGCTGGGTGACTATGTCACTGGCTCGAACCACGTCCTGCCGACCAGCCGGGCGGCCCGCTTCAGCTCGGGGCTCGGCCTCTACGACTTCATGAAGCGGATGAGCATCCAGCGCGCGGGGCCCGATGGCTTCAACGTGCTCGCGCCGGCCGCGCTGCGCCTGGCCGAGGCCGAAGGGCTGCCGGCCCATGCGCGGTCTGTGTCCATCCGGACGAACCGTGGCGAAGGTCATGGCTGACAACCGTCTCATCGCCGTGGAGATCGACGAGGAGACCCTCTCCTCGAACGGGCCGGATGCCGAGCATGAGCGCCGTGTGGCGATCTTCGACCTGATCGAGGAAAACAGCTTCGGCGTGATCGACCATGAGGGCGGGCCCTATGTGCTGCATCTCTCCATGGTCGAGCGCAAGCTGGTCTTCGATATCCGGCTGGAGGACGGCACAAAGGTGCATGCTTTCATCCTCTCGGTTTCGCCTTTCAGGGGAATTATCCGAGACTATTTCATGATATGCGAGAGTTATTATTCCGCGATCAAGACGCAGACGCCGCACCAGATCGAGGCGATCGACATGGCCCGGCGCGGCATTCACAATGAGGGCTCGACGCTGCTGGCCGAGCGGCTGGAAGGAAAGATCGAGGTCGACTTCGACACTGCCCGTCGGCTCTTCACCCTGATCTGCGCCCTGCATGCCGGCCAGGCGCGCGGGCCGTCCAGCTGAGGCGAAAATGTCATCTCGCGCGTGAGCGATTTGCGGTGTCGGGCGTTTCTTCCCGGCAGGGTGGAATGCATCCCGGCGCGCAAAGCGCTTGCGCTGGGAGGTGACGAAAGTTACGAACCGCCCCATATTATTAACGCGGAGCCGATTCCGCGGCTGAAACAGGAGTGCCAATGGCAAAAGAAGAACTGATCGAGTTCAACGGAACGATTATGGAACTGCTTCCGAATGCGACGTTCCGTGTGAAGCTCGAAAACGATCATGAAATCATCGGCTACACGGCCGGCAAGATGCGCAAGAACCGCATCCGGATTCTGACGGGCGACAAGGTGCTCGTCGAAATGACGCCCTATGACCTGACCAAGGGCCGGATCACCTACCGTTTCAAGTAAGATGCCCGAGCCGCGCGCGCCCTTGGTGCTGGCGAGCGCGTCACCGCGGCGCCTTGATCTGCTGGCCCAGGCCGGTATCCGGCCGGACGCTGTCCGCCCCGCCGATATCGACGAAACCCCCGACAAGCAGGAAAGTCCGCGCGCTCTGGCCGAGCGGCTGGCGCGCGAGAAAGCCCGCGCCGTCCATGCGCCCGGCCAGTTCACGCTTGCCGGCGACACGGTTGTGGCGCTGGGCCGGCGGATGCTGCCCAAGGCAAGCGATGCCGAGGACGTGCGCGAGTGCCTCGGCCTCCTGTCGGGCCGGGCCCATCAGGTGTTGAGCGGTCTCGCCGCTATCGGCCCCGACGGGCGCGAAGTGGCCCGTGTCGTCGTTTCCCGTGTCGTCTTCAAGCGGCTCACCCCGGCCGAGATCGAGGCCTATGCCACTGAGGGCGATGGCGTCGGCAAGGCGGGCGGCTATGCCATCCAGGGCGGGGCCGCGCCGTTCGTCAAAAGGATCAATGGCTCCTACACCGCCATTGTCGGCCTGCCGCTCTATGAAGCGGTCAGCCTGCTCACTGGGCTCGGTTATGAGGCAGGCGCTTACTCGTCCGGCAAGCCCAGCGGGGCGGAATAACTGTCTACCACCGCCTCGCCCTGCGGGGCCTGAGGCGCATGAATGTTCGTGAAATGCGTGCTGACCCGTGCCCGCCCGGGCAGTGTTTCGGGCAGGGGCACGGTGAACTCGCGCTCCCGCCCGTTCAGCACGACGAGGTTGGAGACCGGGATGCGGACCGTTTCGCCGCGCCCCTCGATGACAAGGTCGCCCTCGAGCCGGGCATGGGCATTGCCCGCATTCTCGACAAGCATTGTCAGTTGGTAGGGGCCGTCCTGTGTCTGCGAGACGCGCAGGTCGCGCACGTCTGGCGCGCTGACGGCGCCCGGCGGGGTGAGATAGAAGAGGCTTGCCACTCGGATGCGCCGTTTCAGGCCTTCCGCGCCGGGGCGGCTGTCGGGCACGATGGCCGAGGCGAGCAGGGCGGTGCGCCGGCCTTCCGGCGCGTCCAGCTTGGCGGGCACAATGACATCGACAAGGATATCCCGCGCCTCTCCGGGGGCAAGCGTGACATAGGCCGGGCTGAAGCGGACCCAGTCATCCGCCGACGCCGCGCTGAGGCCGGGGGCCTCCAGCTCGACCTGGCCATCGCGCGCGAGCGTCCAGTCGGCCATGCCCAGCGTCAGCGAGACCTCCCGGGCGTCGTCGGGATTGGTCAGCGTCAGGATATGGCGCTGGCGCTCGCCGGGTTTCGCGAAGATCTCGATCGAGCCTGGCTGCAGGTCCGGATCGGCCATGGCTGGCGGGGCAGCGAAGGCCGTCACGGCCAGCGAGAGCAGGCCGGCTTGCAGGGCGGGCAGAAGGCGCATCAACATGGCATCCATCGAAGATGTGTCGAATTCATCCGGTTTCCTACACGCCGTCTCCTTACTATGGCGTTTAAGGAAGAGCGGGTGCAGCAGGCACATGCTTGGCAGCGGTCACAGCTTGGGATAGGCGGCACGAGATGAGCGATACGCCCGATACGCCGAAGAAGAAAAAGAAGCGCAAGAAGAAGCGCGCTCCGCACGTCGCCGCCGACCTGTCGACTTATAGCGGGCGCCAGCGCGCCGAACGCGAGCTCGTGCTCGGCGATCACGGCTTCCTGCGCGAGAGCTTCCAGAACCTGCACCGGATCAGCCCGGAGATGTGGCGCTCCAACCAGCCCAATCCGCGCCAGGTTGCCGAACATGCCGCCGAACGTGGCGTGCAGACCATCATCAATCTGCGCGGGCAGAGCACCAAGGGCTATTACCTGCTGGAGAAGGAAGCCTGCGAGGCGGTCGGTATCACGCTGGTCGATTTCCAGGTCTTCTCGCGCGATACGCCGACGGTGGAGACGATCTTTGCCGCGCGCGACCTCTTCGAGGAGATCGCCTATCCGGCGCTGATGCACTGCAAGTCCGGCGCGGACCGGGCCGGGCTGATGAGCGTGCTCTACATGATTTTCCGGCGCGGCCTGCCGGTGACCAGGGCGATCGAGCAGCTCTCCGGGCGCTACCTGCATGTGAAATCCGGCAAGACCGGCATGCTGGACGCCTTCTTCCAGGCCTATCTCGACGATACCGCCGGGACGGGAAAGTCTTTCCTCGACTGGGTGCAGGAAGACTATGACCGGATGGCCGTCAAAAACGCCTTCCTGACGCGTAACCGCAAGAGATTTCAGTGGGACCGCCTCCTGCGCCGTGAATAGGGTGTTTTTTGCTGGTCAGCCCGTGAAAATCATGAAAATCTCCCCCGGCAACTGACACACGAGGGGAATTGCGTATGAAGAAGACTGCTTTTGGGCTGCTTGGCCTGATGACGCTGGCCGCCTGCGGCGGTGGCGGGAGCGACCGGGCGGCCATTGTGGACGCCTGCATGAACGACAATGCGAACGACAAGAAGACCTGCGAGTGCATGGCGGATGCCGCCGAAAAGAATCTCGACAAGGGCCTTTATTCCAAGCTCGCCAAGGCCGCGCGCGAAGGCGAGGAAAGCGCGAACGAAATCATGGGCGACCTGACGCCGGAGCAGCAGGGCCAGTTCATGTCCTTCGCCATGCAGGCCGCCATGACCTGCGGAATGAGCGAATAACGCGACGCTGAAGACAGACGCTTTCACACGGGATATGCTGGGGGCCGAGCCGACTGGTTCGCAGTGAAAGGGGACGACATGAAGTTTTTCATTATCAACAGCTTCCGCACGATGGTTTACGTGGCCTATTTCGCCATCCTCATTGCGGGGATCGGCATGGGTATCTACCAGCAGGGGGCGTTTGCCGCCGATGTTCTCGGGATGGAAGGGCCGGTGGCCCGCGTGATCGAGATCGTGCTGGGAACCGTTGTGGGCTGGATCGCGGCCAGCCTGGTCTGCGGCCTGATTGTGACGCTGCTCGACATTCGCGACGACATCAATGACCGCCTGCCGGACGCACGCCGCGACGACTGAGGTAGCGACGACACAAGGCGTTTGACGAAGACCGGGGCCGGACATCATGTCTGGCCCCTTTTTTGGTGCGAGAGCCCCTCGCCAAGGCGCGAGCGAGACGCTACCGCTTGGGCGATGACCGATCCGTCCCTGAGACCTGCTTCACTCGCGCGCGAGGCCGTGGCCACCGCGCGCACACTGGCTGTTGGAACCTTGCCGGGCCTGGCGCTCTTCGCGCTGGCGGCGGCCGGCTGGGCCTGGTTCAACCATCAGAGCGTCAATGCCGGCGCTTTCGGCTCGCTGGGCGAGCAGGGGCTCTGGCTGTTTGTCGGCCTGATGACGATCTTCGTCGGCTGTTTCTGGTCGGCCGACATGTACCGCAAGGCCCTGCCGGAAGCCGGCGAACGCAACCTGTTCGGCGATGCCGGGCGGCTCTTCCTTGCCAACCTTGCCGTCTATGGGCTTTATTTTCTTCTGTTTTTCTTCCTGACGCTGTTCTTCTCCCTGCTCGTCGGCATCCTGCTCGGCACCGCAGGTTACGACCCGTCGCAGCAAGCCAGCCCGGAAAGCGTGAGCCAGTCGATGCAGGCGCTCTCGGAGTCGGGCGGGGCGGTGCTGCTATACCTCCTGATGCTCGTCGCCATGGCCGGCCTCGTCTGGCTGGGTCTCAGGCTCTTCCTGTTCGGGGTGGCCACCGTGGCCGAGCGCCGGGTGACGATCTTCCGCAGCTGGTCCTGGACTTCGCGCCATGTCTCGCGCCTGGCGTTGGTCTGGGTCTTCCTGCAGCTGGTGCCGTGGCTCGTCGCGATGCTGCTCGTCATGGCGGCCGCGCATGCCGCAGGGCTGACCGGCTCCGCGCAAGCGGCCGGGGCGACACCGGCCCTGCCGGTCGCGGCGCTGACGGGGCTCACCGTGCTCCTGCTCGCGCCCTTCTTCTGGCTCGGCCATGGTCTGGCCGTAGTGCTCTACAAGCGGCTTGCGCCCAACCGCGTTGACGCCGAGACGACATTCGGCTGAGCTGGCCACAAGCCTTGGGGGGAGGGGACGCGCCATGGCGCAGAGATTTTCATCCGGCAATGCACTGCTGCATTTTGCCCGCACCGACGGCCCGCGCGGCTTTGTCTGGAAATACCTTCTGACCTATGCCGCCTTCGCCATCCTGCTGATGGGCGTCGGCTATGCGCTGTTCCAGCCGGTCTTCAATCTCGTCTTCCGGGCCATCCTGTCTGCCGCGCAGGGCGCAAGCGAACGCGAAGTCGAGGCGATCTTCACCCGCCGGCTGACCGAGCTTATCGGCTGGATCGTGCTCGCCAACATCGTCATGCTGTTTCTCGGAGCGCTGTTCTGGGCGGTGTTCGAGGCGGCTGTGCAGCGGCGCTATGTGCGCGAGGAGGGTTTCAGCGTGCGCCTGGGCGGCGACGAACTCCGCCTGCTGCTGGTCGGGCTGATCTGGTTTGCCTTCAGCGTCGCCGCCTACATTCTCAGCCTTGTCGTGATTGCTTCGGGCACGGGCGTCCTGGTGATGGCGCTCGACAATCCCCGCGGCGGCGGTTTCGCCATCCTGGGGGCCATGCTGATGGTCGCTCTCGTCTGGGTGTGGATCGTCGTGCGGCTGGCACCGGCCTCGGCCATGACGATCCGCGACCGCAAGGTCACTTTCTTCGGGGCCTGGGGTGCGACCAAGGGCCGGTTCTGGCAGCTGGTCTGGGCCTATGTGGGCCTCGCTCTCATGATCGTGCTGATGCTGTTTCTGGCCAATATGGTTTTCGGCACAGCCATCGTCGCGAGTTTCATGGCGAATATCGAGCGGCTCACCAGCGCTGCGGACTCCGGTAATCCGCTGACCCTGCTCTCGGCCCTGTTACAGTTCGACATCCTCGCGCCGGTCCTCACCGCCTGGCTCGGCTGGCTGATGCTGCAGGGCCTGATCCAGTATATGTGGGCCGGCCCCGCCGCCCTGGCCGCCAAGACAGACCCCCGCGGCGGCGGCATCGCGCAAGCGCCGGACGTGTTTGCTTAATAAGGGCGTACCGGCCTGATGTTTTTATAGCTGTCGGTTCCGTTACTCCGCCGCCTGCTTCTGCTTCGCGCTCTTGCGTTTGATCTTGTTCCGGGCGGCACGTCTCTCATCGTGGCGACGGAAGGTTTCGGCGAGGAAGCGGCCGGTCCAGCTTTCGGTGTCGGCGGCGACCTCTTCCGGCGTGCCGGTGGCCACGATCCGTCCGCCGCCATCGCCGCCTTCCGGGCCGATATCGATGATATGGTCGGCGGTCTTGATGACGTCGAGATTGTGCTCGATCACGATGACGGTGTTGCCGGCATCGACCAGCTCGTGCAGCACTTCGAGGAGCTTGCGCACATCGTCGAAATGCAGCCCGGTCGTCGGCTCGTCCAGGATGTAGAGCGTCTTGCCGGTGGCGCGTTTCGAAAGCTCCTTGGCGAGCTTCACGCGCTGGGCCTCGCCGCCCGACAGCGTCGTGGCCTGCTGGCCGACCTTGATGTAGGAGAGGCCCACCCGGTTCAGCGTCTCCATCTTGGTCTGGATGGACGGTACGGCGGAGAAGAATTTCTCGGCTTCCTCCACCGTCATGTCGAGCACGTCGGCGATGGACTTGCCCTTGTAGAGCACTTCCAGCGTCTCGCGGTTGTAGCGCTTGCCGTCGCAGGTCTCGCAGGTGACGTAGACATCCGGCAGGAAGTGCATCTCGATCTTGATGACGCCGTCGCCCTGGCAGGCCTCGCAGCGCCCGCCCTTCACATTGAAGGAGAAGCGGCCCGGCTTGTAGCCGCGCGCCTTGGCTTCGGGCAGGCCGGCGAACCAGTCGCGGATCGGCCCGAAGGCGCCGGTATAGGTCGCCGGGTTGGAGCGCGGCGTGCGTCCGATGGGCGACTGGTCGATGTCGATCACCTTGTCGAGATGCTGCAGCCCCTCGATGCCCTCATAGGGGGCCGGGGCTTCGGATGCGCCGTTCAGCTTGCGCGCGAGCGCCTTGTACAGCGTCTCGATGATCAGCGTCGACTTGCCGCCGCCGGAGACGCCGGTAATCGCGGTGAAGGTGCCGAGCGGCACGGTGGCATCGACATTCTTGAGATTGTTGCCGCTGGCGCCCTTGATGGTCAGCGAGCGGGATTTCTTCAGCGGCCGGCGCTTGGCCGGAATGGAGATCTCTTCCTTGCCCGAGAGGAAGGCGCCGGTCAGGCTGTTCTCGTCGGCAACGATCTCGTCGGGGGTCCCCTGCGAGACGATGTGGCCGCCATGGATGCCGGCGCGCGGGCCCATATCGATGACATGGTCGGCGGTCAGGATCGCATCCTCGTCATGCTCGACCACTAGCACCGAATTGCCGAGGTCGCGCAGCCGCTTCAGCGTTTCCAGCAGGCGTTCATTGTCGCGCTGGTGCAGGCCGATGGAGGGCTCGTCCAGCACATAGAGCACGCCCTGCAGGCCGGAGCCGATCTGGCTCGCCAGCCGGATACGCTGGCTTTCCCCGCCCGAGAGCGTGCCCGAGGCGCGCGACAGCGACAGGTATTCGAGGCCAACCGCATTCAGGAAGATCAGCCGGTCATTGATCTCCTTCAGGATGCGTGTGCCGATTTCCTTCTGCTGCTCCGTCAGCGTTTCGGCGACCGTGCCGAACCACTCGCCGGCCTCCTTGATGGAGAATTCCGAGGCGTCGGCAATGTCGTGATTGTCGATCTTCACCGCCAGCGCTTCGGGCTTCAGGCGCTTGCCATTACAGGCCGGGCAGGGCGCGGCCGACTGGAACTTGGCGATCTCGTCGCGTGCCCACTGGCTGTCGGTTTCGCGATAGCGCCGGTTGAGGTTGGGGATGACGCCCTCGAAGGTCTTCTTTACCTCATAGCGGCGCAGGCCATCGTCATAGATGAACTGGATCTCTTCATCCCCGGTGCCGAACAGGATCACGTCGCGGACCTTTTGCGCGAGCTTGTTCCAGGGCTTGTCGAGGTCGAAATCATAGTGATCGGCGAGCGCCTGAAGCGTCTGTGTCTGGTAGGGCGAGGCGGCCCGCGCCCAGGGCGCGATGGCGCCCTTCGAGAGCGCCAGATCCTTGTCGGGCACGACGAGGCCGGGATCGACTTTCAGCTGTTCGCCGAGCCCGTCACAGGTCGGGCAGGCGCCGAACGGATTGTTGAATGAGAAGAGCCGCGGCTCGATCTCCGGGATGGTGAAGCCGGAAACGGGGCAGGCGAAATTGGCGGAATAGGTTATCCGTTTGGCTTCGGTCTCGCCCTCTTCGAGGTCGGCATATTCCAGCACGGCAATGCCATTGGCGAGGCCGAGCGCGGTCTCGAAGCTTTCCGCCAGGCGCTGCTCCATGCCTTCGCGGATGACGATGCGGTCCACGACGACGTCGATGTCGTGCTTGTACTTCTTGTCCAGCGTCGGGGGGCTTTCCAGGTCGTGGAACTCGCCATCGACCTTCACGCGCTGGAAGCCGTTCTTCAGGAGCTCGGCGAACTCCTTCCTGTATTCGCCCTTGCGCCCCCGGATCATCGGGGCCAGCAGGTAGAGGCGCGTGCGTTCCGGCAGGTCCATCGTCCGGTCGACCATTTCCGACACGGTCTGGCTCTGGATCGGCAGGCCGGTAGCCGGCGAATAGGGGATGCCGACACGCGCCCACAAGAGGCGCATATAGTCATAGATCTCGGTGACCGTGCCGACGGTCGAGCGCGGATTCTTCGAGGTCGTCTTCTGCTCGATGGAGATGGCGGGCGACAGGCCCTCGATGCTCTCCACATCCGGCTTCTGCATCAGCTCGAGGAATTGCCGCGCATAGGCCGACAGGCTCTCGACATAGCGCCGCTGGCCCTCGGCATAGATGGTGTCGAAGGCGAGCGAGGATTTGCCCGAGCCCGACAGCCCGGTCATCACGACCAGCTTGTCGCGCGGGATATCGACATCGACATTCTTCAGATTGTGTTCTTTCGCACCGCGAACGCGGATCATGCGAAGGTCGGGAGCAGTCATCGGCAGGAGCCTCTGGGAAGCATTCGGATTGGTTCAATCCTTATGTGTGCCCGGAGTCCAGAAAGACGACAAGAACAAAATCAGAACATCAGTAGGGATGTGAAATAGTTTGGCAGCTGTAGCGCGTCCGGCACGCCGTCTGGCTCACGCTTCGGCCGTGACTTTCCGGCTCGCCCAGCCGGCCAGCTGCCAGCATCCGTATCCGACCGCCACGTCCAGAATACCATCGACGACATAGTGCCAGGCCAGCAGGAAAGAGCCGAAAAAGATGCTGACGGCAAACAGCCCGACCAGCACCTTCATCATCAGCGAACGGGTGAACATGAGCAGGAAAAGCGTCGTTACGGCACAATGCAGGCTCGGCATGGCGGAAATGCCCAACTGGCCGACACCCGGCAGCGAATAATCTGCCCAGAGCAGGGTCTGGTAGTTCGTGGCGTTGAGCCGCCCGGCATCCGCAAGCAGCTCCAGCTGGGGCGCATAGGGGTTCACGCCCTCGACGATATGCCCGTAATAGACAGGGCCGACGGATGACAGCATCAGTGCCAGGATGGTGCCGCCGATAATCTGCGTGAAGATCAGGGCATAGATGTAGCGCACCCGCCGCTCCAGTGGTTCGGACCGGGTGATGAAGCAGTAGACGAAACTGCACTGGAACAGCGCGACCCAGAGCGAATAGTTGAAGTCGATGACGTTGATCAGGCCCGGAATGTCATAGACCCAGGTGAAATACTCCCATGCCTGGCGCCCGCCGAACATGGCCGCATCCATGCTGGCGAAGAGCTGGTCCAGACCGAAGGGATGGACTTCCGGAATGCGGGCCTTGAACAGCGCGTAGGCATAGATGAAGACGGCAAAGGTGAAGATGCCGATAGCGAACATGACTGGGACCGCCGGCAGGCGGGGCGCCAGTCGCCGCAAATGGGTCTCGAGGCTGAACGCCTTTCCGCCCTCGGCGGCCTTCAGCAGCAGCTGGATCGCCGCGGTGCTCAGAAAGAACAGGGCCATGAACTGGATGAACCGGAAGGCACCGACGAATTTTTCCCCGGCACTGAGCGGGCCGTCCGACACGACGGTGCCGACAAAATGCTTGTAGACAAACGCCGCGACGAAATAGGCGATCACCAGTGGAAGTGTGAGTTTCAGGAAGCGAAAGTCGTCGGCAAATGCAGCAAGTCTGGCGGGGCGCAGCTGCGCAGTTTCCTGTGTTGCGAGCGCCATGTCCCATCCCTCAGTGACCCGAGGCCTAGAACAAAAATAGAACATAGGCCTTGTGCTTGGCCCCTTCTTGCAGATAAATCTGAAAATCTCGTAAGCGCGGGAAAATATTGCGGACAGCGCCGCTCACAGGAATCTCTGCTGAGCTAGCGACATGGACGCCCGCCCGCGTTACAAGCGAGCCGAATCGTGACGAACAGAAGGTCTGGAGGTGAAGACATGGCAGGCTCGGTGAACAAGGTCATCCTGGTGGGCAATCTGGGGGCGGACCCGGAAGTGAAGCAGTTCCAGAATGGCGGGCAGGTCTGCAATCTGCGCGTCGCGACCTCTGAAAACTGGAAGGACCGCAATACCGGCGAGCGCCGCGAGAAGACCGAATGGCACAACGTGTCCATCTATAGCGAGGGGCTTGTCCGCGTCGCGCAGCAATACCTCAAGAAGGGCTCCAAGGTTTATCTCGAAGGCCAGCTGGAAACCCGCAAGTGGCAGGACCAGAACGGCCAGGACCGCTACACGACCGAGGTCGTCCTGCGCGGCTTCGGCTCCAACCTCACCATGCTGGACAGCGCCGGCGGCGGTGGTGGTGGCGGCGGTGGCCGCTCCATGGGCGGCGGCGGCAATTATGGCGGCGGCGGCTCCGGCGGCCCGCGCCAGCTCGACGGCCCACCGCAAGACTTCAACCAGGATTTCGACGACGAGATCCCGTTCTAGGACAGGCCGCCATGAGCGACCCGATCGACCTCGTCAGGGCGTTCAATGACGACATCAACCGGCAGGACCTTGAGCGCCTGTCGCGGCGTGTGAGTGACGGCCATGTCTTCATCGACATGGCCGACAATCACGTCACTGGCCGCGAGGCCTGCCTGCGGGCCTGGGCGGGCTTCTTCGAGGCCTTTCCGGACTATCGCAATCATTTCGAGACCCTGACCGAGCGCGGCGGGACGGTCTGCGCCGAAGGTCATGCGACCTGTTCGGATAAGCGCCTGGCCGCCGCTGATGTTTCTGGCGCAGGACCGCGAGATCGCCGAGACCGCCTATGCCGGCGACGTG
>NZ_NCST01000005.1 GCF_002088975.1 Henriciella aquimarina | reverse complement strand
GTTTCAGCCATCATGTTCTTACTTTGTTCTTTTCAGAGGAAACGAGTCAAGGCAGGATGTCTGGCCCGTCAGCCATAGGCATGCTATTCGTTTATCGAATTCGGTAAAATCAACGTCTCCGGTCAGGTTTTTGCGCTCGATTTATCGTTTTCGGTAAAAAGCGGTTGATTATGCTTGAAGATGCGCCATATTTACCGAATTCGATAAATGAGGGCTTGCCGATGTCCGATGAACAGGAAGCACAGTTTCTAACCGGGACCGGCGGCCGCATCCGCGACCGGCGCGATGCCGCCGGGCTGAAACTGCAGGAACTCGCGACGCTGACGGGGCTGAGTGTGTCGGCCTTGTCCAATATTGAAACCGGCAAGCGCGATCTACGCCTGACCACGCTGCGTCGCATTGCGCAGGCCTTGCGTGTGCCCCTCGCCGACCTCGTGGAAGACAAACGCGATCGACCGCCGGAAAAGCGCGCGTCCGCAGACGATGAAACCTATGATCTTGGAGACTACAACTGAGCAATCCGGTTCCTGTCTGGTTCGACACACTCCATGTCGGCGACGTTGACGTCGCCGAGGACGGCGCGCTGTCCTTTCGATATGACAAAAAATGGCTTGCGACGCGGGGCGCCTTTCCCTTGTCGCTCACCATGCCGCTTGAAGACGTCCCCTATCCTTCGAACGTCATCTCGCCATGGATCGCAAATCTTTTGCCGGAAGAAGAACAGCTCGCGGTGCTCACGAGGGCGCTGGGGCTTGATCGCGCCGACGCGCTGGCGGTGCTCACGGAGATCGGCGGCGACACCGCTGGCGCGCTTTCCTTCGGCGAAGCGGCGACGCGCGCCGACTGGCGCTACACGCCGCTTACGGAATTCTATCGCGTCGATGATCCGCAGGCGGCGCTTGAGAGGCATTTCGATGATCTCGGCCGGCGCCCTTTTCTTGTCGGCGAGGAAGGTGTGCGCCTGTCGCTGGCCGGCGGCCAGAAGAAGACTGCCCTCGCTGTGCTGTCACCTGAAGGCGCGCCAGTGCTGCGTCTGCCAGAGGCTGGCGATGTCCTGGCCGTGCCCCGCCATGGCGCGCCATCTACGATCATCATCAAGCCCGACAATCCCATTCTGCCGGGCATCGTGGAAAACGAGGTGTTCTGTCTAAAGCTCGCAGCCGCCATCGGCATACCGGCGGCCGAGGCAACGATCCTCAAGACGGCGAGGCGTAGCGCGATCGGCGTGCTACGCTACGACCGGCGCATCGGTCGCTCCGGCGATTTGCAGCGTATTCATCAGGAGGATTTCGCGCAGGCGAATGGCGTGCCGCCCGGCCGCAAATATGAGCGCGGCACCGTGCGCGGACCCGATCTGATAACCCTCCTGAATACCGGGCGGGCGCTTTCTGCGGCGGACGCGCTCGCGCTGCTCGACCAGGTAATCTTCAACATCCTTGCAGCCAACACAGATGCGCATGCCAAGAATTACTCGCTCCTGTTTCCGGTTGGCGCAGGACCGCGCCTGGCGCCGCTTTATGACGTGTCGACCGTTCTCGGCTGGCCCGATGTGGTGCAGTATTACGCCCAGAATCTCGCGGGCAAACGCCGCAAGCCGGGCGATATGGATAGCCGTCACTGGGATGCGATCGCAGAGGATGTTCGCTACCGGCCGGCCGATGTGCGCAGAAGGGTGCAGGAACTGATCGACGCCATCGTGGCTTCGCGTGTGAAAGTCGCCGGCGAAGTTGAAGGCATCGCTGGAAGCGCGAGCGGCTATGTGCAACAGGCCGCGTCTCTGATCGAAAACAATGCGCTTCGCATTGCCGGCCGCCTGCGCTGACCGGAAGCCGTGGCACGGAGTGCCCGCAGGACGCTCCTATTTAGGCGCTTTGAATCTCTTGGCTCCATAGATTAGGAACAAACTTAGTGCCGATATTCCAAAGTTTCATCGGTGCATCCAGGATGCTTGCCCTGGCCAGTCTGAACGGAAGAATTCTGGCGGGCTCATTATGTGCGGCGGACGCGCTGATGCATGATAACGGCGCCGCCATCGGGCACCGGTGGAATCAAACCCACAATGCAGCTCAATGTCGTTCAATCTGACCCTCGCGACCACCCAGTTCGTCATCTGCGTGACGGACCGCCGCCTGTCACGGCCGAGGGGTGGGATCGTCAGTGAACGCTCTAACAAGCTGACGGCGTTTCAATGCGTCGATGCACATGGCTTTGTTACGTACAACGGCATTGGCCTCGACCCGAACGGGCAGACGCCGAGCGACTGGCTCGCGGATATCGACGGGCTCGCCGGGTTACCGCTTGATCAGTTCGCTGCCGCCATCAAGACGGATGCGGACAAACGTCTCAATCGCTTGTCGTCGCGCGGCGTGGACGTCCGGCATACATTCGTCGTTGCAGGTTTCGCGGGCCTCGATCCGTTCGTGATGCTGATTTCGAACTACGAAAGCCTCAAGGCGGACGGTCATCGCATGAGCGCCAGACCCGCGCTCCAGATCGAACAGGTCAGAATCAGCACACCGATCACGGCAAATGTTCCTTATTGCTTGATCGCGACCGGCGCGCAGCCAAAGAGCAAAAAAGCGATACGGGAGCGCGTGATCGACAAGGTGAAGGCCGGCAAGCCTGCGAAGGAAATTCGGGGCCAGATGGTGAAGGTTGTACGGGATGTCGCCTATCAAGGTGATCGCAAAGGGTCGGTCGGAACAAGCGTTCACAGCGGCATCGTGGGCCTTGCGCCGGAGTTCGAGATCAATGGGCATGTGCCCGGAGGGACGACAGTGCTTGAGGCGGCCAACTATATTTCACCAGGGTTTATGGCAAAAGATATGTGGATCGATGTCGGCAGCGACTCCGGGGAACCTCGTTGGCGCTACAATCCGGCCACGCGCACGGCCGCAATCTCCGAGAAACCATGCTCAAACTGCCGTGCGCCGGTTCCCGAAGGATATGCTCGATGCGGCGTTTGTGACACGCCCACGCGGCCAAGTCGGGAAAAACGCCGTTGACGTCGCGGGCCGTGCGATCTTTCTTTTAAAAATCGCGGCTATCATCAACGCATGAAACGATCACGTTATGGAGTCGGTTATTACCGGTCCACTGAAGTGATCGCTCCCTTTCGTTAGAACCCGCGGGTTTCCCGAAGCGCGGTCAAGCGACCGTCGACACCGGCCCCAACTCGCCGCCGAGCAGTTCCATCATGTAACCGCCGTCGCGCAGCGCCGCCGCCTTCTGAACGAGATAGCGGACCGAATGCTTGAGCGAGGGGCCGTCCCATTCGGCATCCACACGTTCGGCGCCGTACAGCATTGTTGCAATGTCGCGCCGGGTCAGTCCTGCATCGAGGGCATCGAGCGCGACGAGACCGTTGCGCAGGATCTGCGTGGTCTTCGTCCATTGCGGCGCCGGTTCAATCTCAACCTCGCCGAGCACCTGAAGCGCGGCCTCCTGCAGTTTCACGCGGCGCTTGTAGGATTCTAGATCCGGAATGGTCAGATTGATGCGCACCGGCTCGAGACCGAGAAAGGATATGCCGACGCTTCTGACCTGGATCACCTGCCCGTTCTTGCGCAGGAGGAGATATTCGCGCCCGGCGGCGTCGGTGATGTGGGTGACCTTGAATTCCCGCATCGAGCGGTCATGGATCTCGCAGCGCTCTTCCTGGACGCGCGGGATCGCGTGGACAGTCACCTGGTCCGAAAAGGCGAAGGCGTTCCATACTGCGTCGGCATGATAACCGTCCTGCGCCGGGTCAGGCATGAAGACGAGCCCCCACCGGTCGGCGAGCGTCTGGGGAACGCGCGAGCGCACGAGCCTGACATCCTCGCATGGGGCTCGCCGTTGGGAGATGTCGCCCTCCTTGCGGGTCGCGGCGTCGCGCCTGAACCGGCGGTTGCGCCGCAGGAATTCCCAGGCCCACCGGTCGGGCGAGAGCTGGCTGAGATAGTCATAGCGTGCGAGGCGGTCGTCGGAATGCAGGGCAAACGTTTTCATGGCGCTTTCTCCTCCTTCCCGTGGCGCGGCAGTTCCTCGCCAGTTGCCGATAGAACTCCTCATCCGACTTCAAAGTGCAGAGCTGGCGAATGCTGCTTCTTGTTTTGCATACATCCCGCTTCAGCTTAGGCGATATTCAGACGCTTCGCGAGCAATATTGACGAAACCGGAGGGCGTGTCGCGCCGCCGCAATTCCTCGCAAAGTTGTACGCCTTTGCACGGCGCTTGATCTTTTGGCCAGCGCTCCAACTCCCCGAAGCGGGCCCGGCGCGCGATGCTCACGGTCAGACAAGACATCTGACCGGAGCGCCGCACCGTGAGCCACACAGACCAGAGAAACGAGACCGATCTCCGCCGCAGCGCGATGCTGCGCACGGCGCTCTGCGAAGTGGTGCGCGACGCCCTGGACGACAAGGCCACCATCGAGGTGATGGCCAATCCCGACGGCAGCGTCTGGATCGAGAAGGCCGGATGCGGCGTCGTCAGGTCCGAACACAGCCTCAGCGCTGCGGATCGTGAGCGCGTCATCCGCCTCGTCGCCTCGAGTGCGGGAGAAGCCGCCGGCCGCACCTCCCCGATCGTCTCCGCCGAACTTCCAGGCAGCGGCGAGCGGTTCGAAGGGCTTCTCCCGCCCGTCTCACAGGCGCCGTGCTTTTCGGTGAGGAAGCCGGCGGTCGCGCTGCTGACGCTCAGCGACTATGTCGAGCAAGGCGCGCTGGCGCCGGCGACGGCGGCGTCGCTGCGGGCCATGCTCGCCGCGCGCGCCAACATTCTCGTCGCCGGCGGGACCTCGTCGGGCAAGACCACCTTCGCGAATGCGCTGCTCGCCGAACCCGCGCTCGCCCATGACCGGATCGTGATCCTCGAAGACACGCGCGAGCTTCATTGCGCGGCGGCGAATGTGGTGCAGCTTCGAACCCATCGCGAGCATGTCTCGCTTGGCGGCCTCGTGCGGTCGACCATGCGGCTTCGTCCCGACCGGATTATCGTCGGCGAGGTGCGCGGGCCCGAAGCGCTGGATCTCCTGAAAGCCTGGAATACCGGCCATCCGGGCGGCGTCACCACGCTGCACGCAAACTCCGCCTACGAAGCATTGGCGCGTCTCGAACAGCTGACGCTGGAAGCGATCTCGCGCCCGCCCGCCGAGCTTATCGCCGCGGCCATCGACGTCGTGATTTTCATGAGCCGGTCGGGCGGGCGCCGCCGCGTCGAGGAGGCGCTGCGCATCTCCGGTTTCGAGGCAGGCCGCTATGTCGCCGAGCCGCTCGTCGCCAAACCCCTTTCCATCGTCAAGCAAGGAGACCCGGCATGAACCCCACGACCCTCTCGAGACTTCGCCATGTGGCCCGGCAGGGCGTCGCCGTCGCTGTCGCCGCCGCCGCACTCGCTGGCCCGGCGCATGCGGCGGGATCGGGCATGCCCTGGGAGGGCCCGCTCGACCAGATCCTCTCTTCGATCGAAGGGCCGGTCGCGCGCATCGTCGCGGTCATCATCATCACCATTACCGGCCTGACGCTCGCCTTCGGCGAGACCTCCGGCGGCATGCGCAAGCTCATCCAGATCGTGTTCGGGCTCTCCATCGCCTTCGCGGCGACGAGCTTCTTCCTGACCTTCTTCTCCTTCGGCGGCGGCGCGCTGCTCTGATGGCTGAAGGCTACGAGGTCCCCCTCCACCGGTCGCTGACCGAGCCGATCCTGATGGCGGGCGCGCCGAGGGCCGCCGCCATCGCCATCGGCACGCTGGCGGCCGCCCTCGCCCTTGGCCTCCGCCTCTGGATCCCGGGCCTCCTCCTCTGGGTGCTCGGCCATTCGGCGGCGGTCTTCATCGCCCGCGCCGACCCCGACTTCATGACCGTCGCCGTCCGGTCGGTGCGTCACAGGGAGCATCTGTCATGTTGAACCTTCGCGAATATGCGGCGAGCCCCCATCGGCTCGCCGATTACCTGCCCTGGGCGGCGCTTGTGGCGCCGGGCGTCGTGCTCAACAAGGACGGCTCCTTCCAGGCGACCTTCCGCTATCGCGGGCCGGATCTCGAAAGCTCGACCGATGCGGAGCTCGTTTCGGTGATGGCGCGGGTCAACAATGTGCTCCGCCGCTTCGGCTCAGGCTGGGCACTGTTCTTCGAGGCGGTGCGCGAGGAGACGCATGACTATCCGGAAGGCGTGTTTCCGGACGCCGCCTCCTGGCTGGTCGATCTGGAACGCGCGTTGCAGGCCGACGAGGCGGGCGCACGGTTCGAAAGCCGTTACTATGTGACGCTGCTCTGGCTGCCGCCTGCGGATGCGACGGGCAGCGCCGAGAAGGCGCTGATCGAACGCGCCGAGACGAAGGACGCCGCCAACTGGCGCCAGCGCCTCGAGACTTTCCAGCAGTTCAGCGCGAGGATCTACGACCTTCTTGCGACCTCGCTCGCCGAGATCGCGCCCCTCACCGACGAAGAGACGCTCACCTATCTGCATGACTGCGTGTCGATGAAGCGTCACCCGGTCGCCGTCCCCGACTTCCCGGTTTTCCTCGATGCGATGCTCGCCGACGAGCCCTTCTCGGGCGGGCTCGAACCGCGCCTCGGCGACGCGCATCTCAGAACCGTCACCATTCTCGGCTTCCCGGCCTCGACCCTGCCCGGCATCCTCGACGAGCTGAACCGGCAAGGTTTCCCCTATCGCTGGGCGACGCGCTTCATCGCCATGGACAAGGCGGAGGCGGAAAAGATCCTGGGCAAGAAGCGCCGGCACTGGTTCGCCAAACGAAAGTCGATCGGCGCTGTCCTGCGCGAGACCATGTTCAACGAACAGGCGGCGCTGCTTGACAGCGACGCCGACAACAAGGCGGCGGATGCGGACGCCGCGCTCCAGGAACTCGGGAGCGATCTTGTCTCCTATGGTTATGTCACGACCACGATCACCGTCGCGGACGCGGACGCGCGTGCTGTCGAGGAGCATCAGCGGATCGCCGAACGCATCGTCAACGGACGCGGCTTCACCGCCATCGCCGAGACGCTGAACGCCGTCGACGCCTGGCTCGGATCCCTGCCCGGCCACGCTTACGCAAATGTGCGCCAGCCCATCCTGCACACGCTGAACCTCGCCCATATGGTTCCCCTGTCTGCGGTGTGGGCGGGCGGCGCAGACAACCGGCATCTCGCCGGCCCGGCGCTCATCCAGGCGCAGACCGACGGGACGACGCCCTTCCGCTTCAATCTGCATGTCGGCGATGTCGGCCATGCGGCCGTCGTCGGCCCGACCGGCGCCGGCAAGTCGGTGCTGCTTTCGCTGCTCGCCCTGCAATGGCGCCGCTATGACGGCGCGCAGGTCTTCATCTTCGACAAAGGCCGTTCGGCCCGCGCGGCGACGCTCGCCATGGGCGGCGCGCATGT
>NZ_NCST01000020.1 GCF_002088975.1 Henriciella aquimarina | reverse complement strand
CGGTATAGGCGCGCTTGAGCGTCTTCGGGAAGTTGACCTCCGCGGTTGCCTGCCCGGTCAGCATGGCGGCGACCGTATCGGCGTCCGGCGCGTAGGGCCCGTTGATGGCATTGGCGTAGAAGCGGATGCCCTTGGGCGCCTTCGTCTTGCGGTGGTGCAGCCGGCGCCATTCATCGGCATAGGAGGCCATCATCGGCGTATGCACGACAAGGTCGTGCGGGATACGGATGGCCGAGCCGTCGATGCGCTTCAGCGCCCGCTGGCAGGCGCTGGCATCGCCGGAGATGATCGCTTCGGCGGCGCTGTAGACAATTGTGAGATCGCAGCGCGGCTCATCGGCGACGGCGGCGCGGATATCGGCTTCCGGAGCCCGCACGCGCCAGGTCTCCCACGTGACTGGGGCCTCATCCTGCCAGGCGATCTGGGCGGTGCGAAACTCGCCGGCGATTTCGTCTGTGTACATCGTGCTCTTGCCAATGGTGTTCATCAGCTCGTCGGCATTTTGCCAGGCCCCAAAAGCAAACAGGGAATTGGTCTCGCCGGAGGAGAGCCCCATGGCGATTGTGGGGTTGAGGCCGAGCAGTTCGGTCAGCATGATGTGCTGGGCCTGCGAGATCAGCGTCATGGTGCGCGGCTGGTCGAACTCCGGCGTGTGGTCGCGCGCCAGAAGCCGGGCGACATCCTGGGCGGTCGAGAACCGCTTTGTCAGGATGGGGCCGAGTTCCGGGAAGGCGGAGAACATGCCCTGACCGACGCCCGGATAGGCGGTGGCGGCGCCGGTGAAGACGAAGGCCAGCTCGCCCTCCGGCGCGCCGCTCCCGTAAAAGAGCCCGTCGCCGGCGGGCGGCTCGCCAGCTTTCAGGGCCGTCAGCGCTGCCGCCCGCCGGGT
>NZ_NCST01000004.1 GCF_002088975.1 Henriciella aquimarina | reverse complement strand
TATTTCTTCGCCGCGCGGATGTCGCCGGCCTCGGCCGCCAGCAGCCCGTCGGCCAGCGCCTTGTTGGCATGGCGGGCCTTCGCGGCTTCGCGTGCCCTGGTGAAGCGCTTCGGCAGCTTGATGAGCCCGGTAAGCGCGGCCCAGAGCACGGCCATGGCCGCACCGAGCAGCAGCACGGCGAGGATGGCAACGACCAGTTTCAGCTCGACGGCGGTGTCGGGGCCGAGCGTGATCAGCACGCTGCCGGGCAGGCGGGCGGCCCACAGCACGGCAAGGCCAGCCAGGACGATAAGGGCGATGAGAAGGAAAAGGACTATCATTAGGTCTGTATCTATTGCCCCGCGGCGATCAGTTTAAGGCGTAAATCCTCAAGAGAATGTTCAAGCCTTGCGCGACGGCGCGCATCTGCCAGCCATGTCTGGAATACAGGCTTCGTGGTTTCCGGCAAAGCCTCCACCGCGTCGATGGCGACGCCCAGATCGTCGCGGGCGAGGGCAGCTTCGGCATCGGCCAGCCGCTCGGCGGTCTCGCCGTCGCGGTCGGTACGGCGCACGCTGACGGTGTCGCCGAAAACGGTGTTCATCCAGCCGAGCCCGGAGGATTCCTCGGTGTCGCGGGCGAGCGCGTCCTTGCGCAGCTCACGGAAATCCTGCTTCAGCTTGCCGAGCGGCGGGATTCCGATCTGCGACAGGCTGGCAAGGGCGTTAACGTCGCCGTCATTCGGGCGGGCATTGCGCAGTTTCTGGTATTCGGCCTCGAACGGCTCGCCGCGGGCGGCCGTCGATTCGATGGCGGCCAGCGCGAGCGAGGCGCTGACGACCTTGGCGGATTCCTTGCCAAGCTCGGCGGTCTCGCTGCGGATCGTCTCGATTTGCTGGCGGACATCCTTCTGGGTGCCCTGTAGCGTTTCGAGGTCGCCTTTCAGCGATTGCAGTTCGGTGCGCAGGCTGACGAGCTGGGCATTGGTCGGCCCGTCATCCTCGGCCTGGGCCTCTTCCAGCGCGCGTTCAATGGCGTCGATCCGGGCCGGGTCGATACGGTCCGTCTCGTCTTCGGTGAGGCTGGCGACCTGGTCTTCCAGCCCCGAGAGACGGGCTTCGGCGCTGTCGGGGATGTCTGTGGGCTCAGAGGGGCGTTCGGCCGGCACGGTCTCGGCGACGGCGGAGATGTCGCTTTCCACGCGCGCAATCTCGCTGTCGACCCGGCCGATCAGGCTCTCGACCTGGGCGGAGAGGTCGGCGAGGCGCTCTTCGGTTGCGTCCTGCTGCGCGCGCAGGTCGGTGAGCGAGGTGTCGGAGGCTTCGGGCGCCGCCTGCAGGCGCGGCAGCGGCGTGTCGTCGAGCAGGCCGGACGACCAGGCGGCCAGGCCCAGGCTGCCAAGCGCGATCAGGGCGACGAGAAACAGCGACAGCCAGCCCGGCCCGCGATGTTTCGCCGGCTTTTCGCGCTTGTCCTCAAGCTGCGTCTGCTCATCGGCCGGTTCATACTCGGCATCGATGGGGGTGGATGAATGGGTGGACCGCTCGTTCATCTGACTACCTCGTGCGCGCTCCCAGCCGCCTTGAAAATGAGTTTGGCACGATCACCGCGCGCGGAGTACCCCCTGCAACACGTCCAGAAGGTGGTCTTCGTCGGGGTGGCTGGCGACATGCACACCGGCGGTGGTGCAGGTCTGCAGCGGCGCGGCGGCCTGCTGCGAAATCGCGACGAATTCCGTTCCGGACAGATCGAGACCCTCGGCAAGGGAGACAAAGGCCTCGGCGCCTTTAGCGGAATGGATGAGGCAGACGGAATGTTCCGCCGCCAGCGCATGAATGGCGCCGGGGCGCAGCGCGCGCGCCTTCGTGGCGGCATAGAGCGGCGCGAAGACCACTTCGAAGCCTTCTGCCGCCAGCGCCTCTTTCAGATTGCCCCGGGCGGCGGCATTGGCGACATGCAGCAGGCGTTTCGGCTGGCTGTCCCAGTGATGGGCGATGTAATGGGCGAGGGCATGCGCGTCGCCCGAGGACTGGTGGACAGGGCTGAAGCCTTCGCGCAGCGCCTCTGACGCGGTCGCCGGGCCAACGCACCAGGCCGGCAGGTCGCGCACGGGGGTCGCTTCGGCGAAGAAGCGCACGCCATTCGCGCTGGTAAAGACCAGGCCGGAAATGGCGTCGAGCGGCGGCAGGCTTGTGCCCGTACGGGCCAGTTCGAGCGCGGACGAGACGACCGGGGTGAGGCCCATCTGCTTCAGCCGGGCAGCCGTCTGCGCGGCGCCAGGCTCAGCGCGGGTGATGATAATCTCAGGCGCGGTCTCAGGCATCGTCGAAGGCCGGGAGGTCGCCCCCGGCGCTTGCGCGGATCTGCTGGCCAGCGCTGCGGCCGAGCGCAGCAAGTTCTTCAGCGGTGGCATCGGCCTGGGCAATGCCCTGATGGCCCCAGCGTTCCGTGCCGTCCGGTTTAAGGACTTCGCCGGTAAACTGCCAGACGCCATCCTTGAGGCGCGCATGCCCGCCCATGGCGGTGCGGCACGAGCCATCGAGTTCGACCAGGAAGGCACGCTCGGCCATGGCGGCGAGATGGGTCTCGGCATGATTGAGCTGGACGATGAGGTCGACAATCTCCGGGTCGAGATCGTCGGGCCGCGCGGCGATGGCGATGATGCCCTGGCCAGCAGCGGGGATCATTTCCTCGACGGCGATCGGCTCGGCGACATGCGCCATGTCGAGCCGGTTGAGACCGGCCATGGCGAGATAGGTGGCGTCGGCCAGCCCGTCCTCGAGCTTCTTCAGGCGCGTCTGCACATTGCCGCGGAAGGTGACGATCTCGAGGTCGGGCCGCAGCGCCAGCGTCTGGGTTTCGCGGCGCAGGCTGGCCGTGCCGACCTTCGCCCCCTTGGGCAGGTCCTTCGGGCTTTTCAGCTTGTTCGTGGTGATGAAGCCGTCGCGCGGGTCTTCCCGCTCGAGAAAGGCGAGCAGGGCCTGGCCGTGGGGCAGGGCGCCGGGCACGTCCTTGAGGCTGTGCACGCCGATATCGCAGCGCCCGTCATCGACGGCGGCGTCGATCTCGCGGGTGAACAGGCCCTTGCCGCCGGCATTGATCAGCCGCTCGGTGGTGAGCTTGTCGCCGCCCGTGGTGAAGGTGACGACCTCGCCGGTGACCCGGCCATTCGAGAGGCGTTCGAGATCGGCGGCAACTTCATTGGCCTGGGCTAGCGCGAGCGGGGAGCCGCGGGTTCCGATCTTGAGTTTCAGCTGCGGCGCAGTGGCTGCCACCATGATGTCTCCTGCCTGTCCAGATTTGGCCCTGCTAAAGTGTCAGACATGGGCACGCAAGACACCCGTGCGCCCCCGCGACATCTGGCACCAAAGCTGCGTGCAATGTCTTAACCCCGATCATGCAGGACAGTTTCATGCGTTCACTGCTTCTTTCAGCCTTGCTCCTCCTGGCCGCCTGCGCCCCGGCAGAGCGCGCCGCCCATGCCGAGGACCGCACCCATACCGCGCCAGACGGGCCGGTTGAACGCTGCGTCAATCTCGGTGGCGCGCTGGAGGCCCCGCGCGAGGGACTGTGGGGCTATACGGTGCGCGAGGACGACATGGCCCGCATCCGTGAGGCCGGCTTCGATACGGTGCGCCTGCCGGTGAAATGGAGCGCGCATGCCGAGACGACGAAACCCTACCGGATCGACCCGGCCTTCATGGCGCGGGTGAAGGAGGTTGTCGGCTGGGCCGAAGCGGCCGGGCTGAAAGTCATTGTCGATGTGCATCATTATGATGCGCTGATGGCGGATCCGGACGGCCACCGCACCCGGCTGGGCGCGATCTGGGAGCAGATTGCCGAGGGCTTCGAGGGTGCCCCGGACAGCGTCATCTTCGAGCTCATCAACGAGTCGCGGGACCGGATGACGGTGCGCAAGACCGATGCGATCAATCGCGAGCTGCTCGCCATCGTGCGTGAGACACATCCCGACCGCTGGGTCATTGTCGGCAGTGCCGGCTGGGGCAGCCTCGATGCGCTGCTCAAGAGCCGCCCGCCCGAGGATGACCGCATGGTGCTGACCTTCCACACCTATGACCCGTATGACTTCACCCATCAGGGCGCGAGCTTTTCCGACGACCCGCCGCCGGTGGGCAAACGCTGGGGCACGCGCAAGGACTATGACACGATGGAATATGGCGCCAATCTCGCCGCGCGCTTCGCCGTCGAGCAGGGCCATCCGATCCTGCTGGGCGAGTTCGGCGTGTATGAGGACGTCCCGCTGGATCAGCGCGTCAAGTGGACCCGGGCCATGCGCGAGATGGCCGAAGCGCGCAATATCGGCTGGTGCTACTGGGACTTTGCGACGACGTTCAAGCTCTACAATCAGGACCGCGAAGCCTGGATCGGATCGCTGCTTTCGGCGCTCATCGAAGACTGACGGTCAAGCCTTCCGAAACCGCCTCACACGCCTTAAGTGGGCGCCATGGCCGACGTCACCATTCTCGGGATCGAAACGAGCTGCGATGAAACCGCGGCCGCTGTCGTGCGCCTTAAAAACGGCAAGGCGACCATCCTGTCCGAAACGGTGCGCAGCCAGGTCGAGGCGCATGCACCCTATGGCGGGGTCGTCCCCGAGATCGCCGCGCGCGCCCATGCCGACATTGCCGACCGGGTGGTCGAGGCGGCGCTTTCCGATAGCGGGCTGACGCTGGACGAGATCGACGGGGTCGCGGCGACCTCCGGGCCGGGCCTGATCGGCGGGGTCATGGTCGGCATGATGACGGGCAAGGCGATGGCGCTCGCCGCCGACAAGCCCTTCATCCCGGTCAATCACCTCGAAGGCCATGCGCTCTCCCCGCGGCTCGCCACCGACTGCGCGTTTCCCTATCTGTTGCTGCTGGTCTCCGGCGGGCACTGCCAGTTCATCCGCGTGCGCGGGCTGGGCGATTATACGCGGCTCGGCACGACCATTGACGATGCGGCCGGCGAGGCGTTCGACAAGCTCGCCAAGCTGCTGGCGCTCGGCTTTCCGGGTGGCCCGGCGGTGGAAGAGGCCGCGAAGACGGGTGATCCGGCGCGCTTCAAGCTGCCGCGCCCGCTGCTCGACCGGCCAAACCTGGACATGAGCTTTGCCGGGCTGAAGACGGCTGCGGCCCGCATCATCGAAGCCGAAACGCTCGATCAGCAGGGCAAGGCGGATCTCTGCGCCAGCTATCAGGCGGCGATTGCCGACTGCCTGTCGGCGAAGGCCGATCGGGCACTGGCAGGCTATGACGCTGTCGGGGCCGGCAAGCGGCTGGTCGTGGCTGGCGGTGTGGCCGCCAACAGCGCCATCCGGGCGGCCCTCGACGGCGTCGCGCAGGCGCATGGGGCTGTGCTGATCGCCCCGCCGCTGCGCCATTGTACCGACAATGCCGCGATGATCGCGCTGGCGGGTGCCGAGCGGCTTGTGGCAGGCGATGTGCCCGACGAAGCGCTTGGCTTTGCGGCGCGTCCGCGCTGGCCACTGGATGAGGCGCGCGCGCTGGCCGATCCGGCCTATGGCGGCGGCAAGCGCGGCGCGAAAGCTTAAGGCGCGAGAAGCCTCAGCAGCCGGCGGGCCTGCTCATGCGAAAAGCCGTTCTTCAGCGGGGCGCGCATGATCAGCAGATTGTGCCAGACCGGCGAGATCAGCAGGTTGACGGATTCATCGAGATCATAGTCGCGCCGAATACGTTTCTTGGCGGCCAGTTCCGCGAGGATCAGGCGCAGGGGCGCGCGCACATTCGATTTCATCCAGTTGCGCCAGGTCTCTCCGGCTTCCTTCTCGTCGGCGGCCGCCATCATGGCACCGCGCAAGACGGCATGGCCGTTGCCAGAGCGGGTGGCCGTTTCAAACGGCATGAGAAGCGTGGCGATGCGGTCGACCGGGTCGGTGCCGGAGGCGTCGAGAGGCTGGAGCAGGGTGGTCGCGGCCTCGAGGCACATATTCCCGGTCGCCGGCCACCAGCGATAGATGGTCTGCTTGGAGGCGTGGGCCCGCCGGGCGATGCTGTCGACGCTGAACTTGCGCCAGCCGCTGGCCGTCAGCTCCTCGCGGGTGGCCTCAAGGATCGCGGCGCGGGACGCTTCGCTGCGCCGCGGGCCCTGCCGCCGGCGGGTGGCCTTCTTCTTGGTCGGCTTTTCTTCCGCGTCTGCCATGCATGTCCTCTTCTGAGCGCGTGAACTTTCCTTCGTTCAACACCAACATATTTGCAAAAGGATTGACGGAAGGGAACGGGGCGTCCCGTCTCCAGTTGCAGATTCCGGACAATCTGCGTATCGCAGGGGCGCTGCGCGAGAAGAGACAAGGAGGCCGCATGAAGACGCCTGAAGATCTGAAGGATGGCTACCGGGCTTTCCGGCGCGGGACCTATCGTCACCAGGCCAATCTCTATGAGGAGCTCGGCCGCGGGCAGGACCCCGACATCATGATCATCGCCTGTGCCGACAGCCGGGCCGAGCCGGCCGACATCTTCAACGCCGCGCCGGGCCAGCTCTTCGTGGTGCGCAATGTCGCCAATCTGGTGCCGCCCTTTGACGATTCCGGCGGGCTTCACGGTGTCAGCGCGGCGCTGGAATTCGCTGTTACCGCGCTGAAGGTCAAGCATATCCTCGTCATGGGCCATGGCGGCTGCGGCGGGGTGAACGCTTCGCTCTCGGCGGCAGACGACAAGCCGGTCGGCCAGTTCATCGCCCCATGGGTCAGCCTGCTGGACAAGACGCGCAGCGATGTCCTCTCGGGGGCGCCGGAGGATCCGCAGCGCGCGCTGGAATTTGCCGGGATCGGCACGTCGCTGAAGAACCTCATGACCTTCCCCTTTGTGGAGGAACGGGTGAAAGCCGGCGAGCTTGAGCTGCATGGCGCCTGGTTCGCCATTGCCGAGGGTGAGCTGCACTGGCGCGATGCCGGGACGGGCGAGTTCAGCGTGGTGCAGGCCTAAAAGCCTGCGCGCGCCGCTTATGGCTTGCTGGTCGCCCAGACGGCAAAGGCGGCCGAGCTGAACATCAGCAGGGCCGCGCCGCGGTTGAACCATTTCGCGAAGCTCGGCGTGGCGAAGCTTTTGGCCATGCGTTCAGTGGCGGCGGCATAGACGGCCAGGCCGAACATCTCGCTCACCGTGATGGTCGCCATCGCAATCGCGACCTGCGGCCAGAGCGGGCGGCTGGCATTGAAGAAGCCGGGCAGGAGCGCGCCGAAGAAAACCAGCGCATTCGGATTGGCGAGCTGCAGGCCGAAGCCCTTGCCGAAAAGGGCGGCGCGCTTCGGCGTCTCGACCTTGGCGAGCCGCATATCCCCCGGCTTGGCCCGGATCAGCCCCCAGGTGAGCCAGGTGATGAAGGCCAGCCCGGCGAGCTTCAGGGCGAGAAAGGCTTGCGGAAACTGGCTCGCAATGGCCGCCGCACCGCCAGCGGCCAGAGCGATCCAGACGAAGTTCGCTGTCGACACGCCCATGGCGGGCATCATCGCCGGCCGGAAGCCGTATTGCAGCGAGGAGGAGACAACCAGCATCACGGCCGGACCGGGGGTCAGGCCGCCGGCCACGAAAAGGCCGACAAGAGCGAGCCAGACGCTGAAATCCAAGCTGCGGTCAGGCTTTGGTGGCGGCCTGGCGCTCGATGGCGAGGTTGATCAGCTCACGCGCCTTCTCGACGCCTTCCCAGCCCTGGATCTTCACCCACTTGTTGGGCTCGAGATCCTTGTAGTGCTGGAAGAAGTGCTGAATGCGGTCGCACAGCGTCTCGGGAAGATCGGTATAGGTGTGGATCTTCTCGTAATAGCGCGTCAGCTTCTGGTGCGGCACAGCGAGGATCTTCTCGTCTTCGCCGCTATCGTCTTCCATCAGTAAAACACCGATCGGGCGCGCGCGGACGACGGCGCCAGGCACGAGGGCGCGCTGGCCGACGACCATCACGTCGATCGGGTCGCCATCGAGGCTCAGCGAATGCGGAATGAAGCCGTAATTACAGGGATAGCGCATGGAGGTGTAGAGATACCGGTCAACGAACATGGCGCCGGAGCTCTTGTCTATCTCGTATTTGATCGGCTCGCCGCCGAGCGGCACCTCGATCAGAACATTGATGTCGTCTGGCGGGTTATGTCCGGAGGAAATTTTGGAGATATCCATGTCGGTCCTGCTTGTTCTGGATTTGGCCGGTCGGCCGGAAAGTGGCTGGTGCAGTGCACAAGTCGGGCCAGACCGTCAAGAGGCGAGGCTGTCGGAGTGCCCTCTGCGGGGGCTTAGCGCTTGAGCCCGAAATTGAAGCTGACGGAGATGCGCGGCTCCTCGGTACGGCTTGGCATCACTTCGTGGCGCAGCCAGCTTTCCCACATCAGGATGTCGCCCGGTTGCGGGGCGAGATAGACAAATCGCCGCGCGCTTTCCGGGACGTCCCCGGTCTGGGCCGGCGCCGCCATCATCATGGCCAGGCGCGGATCCTCGAAGCGGATGTCGCCGGCCCCGTCGGGCATCGCGACATAGACGGTGCCGGAAATGACGCTGCCGGGATGGAGGTGACCGGAATGCTGGCCGCCTTCACCGAGAATATTGATCCAGAAGGCATCGAGGGTGAGGTCGCCCGGATCGATGTCCCAATATAGCTCACGGGCAAAGGCTTCGGCGCGTTCGGTGAGCAGGTCTGCCAGCGCCCCGAAGGCGGGCGCGCGCTGGGGCAGGTCGTCGAGCGAGGCATACGAGGTATAGCCGGGATAGCCTTTCTCTTCGCACCAGGTGTGCCCGGCCGTGTCGCCATCCTCGATCATCCAGCAGGCGTCCTCCAGCTCGTCGAGGGCGACCGCGCCGGACAGGCGGGTTTCAAAGAGATGGGTCGGAAAAAGAAGGCGGGACGTCATGCCCCGCCTTCTAGAGTGTGTGCGCTGGAATGCCCAGCGGCTTATTCGTCTTCGGGCGTCCCGGTGTCCTCGGCGCCGCCGTCCATGGCGTCATCACCGGCGGGCTTCACGAATTTCAGCGTCATCCGGTCGGATTCGCCGATATCGAGATAGCTCTGCGCGTCGAAACCGTCCGGCGTGTTGCCGTCACCGTCGGTCGTGCGCGAGACGGGCGGCAGGGTCCAGACACCGAAGGGGTGGTCTGCGGTATCGTCCGGATTGGCGTTGACCTCGCTGGCCTCGACGAATTCGAAGCCGGCCGTTTCCGCCAGCTGGCGGACATAGTCTTCATGGACATAGCCGCTCGGCGCGCTCGGGTCCTGCTCGGCCGACGACGGCAGACGGTGTTCGACAACGCCCAGCGTGCCGCCCGGCTTCAGGACGCGATAGGCCTCGTTGAAGAACTTGTCGGCATAGTCGCCGCTCATCCAGTTGTGGATGTTGCGGAAGGTCAGCACCGCATCGGCGCTTTCCGGCTCCCCCATCGGCTCGGCCTCGCCATCGAAGACGACGTATTCGATGGTGCCGAACGTGTCCGGATTGCCGGCATAGTTGTCCTTGAACTCCTGGACCACTTCGGCGGTGCGCTCGGAGCGCTCCGGATTATAGGTCGCCGCGACCAGCTGGCCGCCATTGGCGTTCAGCCAGGGGGCGAGGATGTTGGTGTACCAGCCGCCGCCGGGCCAGATCTCGATCACCGTGTCATCGCCCTCGATGCCGAGAAACTCAAGGGTTTCGGCCGGGTGGCGGTACTGGTCGCGGGCCTTCTCGTCCTCGCTTCGCCAGCTGCCGGCCATGGCGTCCTCGACGGTATAGCTGCCGGCTTCGGCCGTGTCGGTCTCACCGGTCTCGGCGGGCGGCGTCTCTGCGCTTTCGTCTGTCGGCGGCGGTGTCGGCGCCTCGGGGGCGTCGGTGGCCGGGCTGTCCTGGCCGCAGGCTGCGACGGCAAGAGCCAGAAGGCTGGCGGTTAATAGTCGAGTCATCTTTGTCTCCCTGAAGATCTTGAACCCCTAACACCATTTCCCAAATATACCATGTGCCGGCGCCGCAAAGCGGGCCGGGACCGGCTGTCTGCCGGCGCCAATGACGGGCCGGAGAAGCAGATCTGCCGAACGTGTATAGAGGTCCGGCCCCGCCGGACGCAGTTGCTTGGAAAGGACTGTACGTCATGAGCACGATTGATCTGACCCCCCTTTATCGCACCATGGTCGGGTTTGACCGCATGGCCAACCTGATCGACTCCGCCAGCCGTCTGGACGGAACGCAAGGCTATCCGCCTTATAATATCGAGCGTGTGGCCGATGATGCCTTCGCCATCGAGATTGCCGTGGCCGGCTTCTCCGAGGATGACCTCGAGATCGAGACCAATGACAATCTGCTGACCGTGGCCGGCAAGAAGAGCCAGGACGAGACCGGCGAGGAGCGCCAGTTCCTGCATCGCGGCATTGCCGAGCGCGGCTTCCTGCGACGCTTCCAGCTGGCCGATCACGTTATCGTGACCGGCGCGACGCTGAAGAACGGCCTGCTGCGGGTCGAGCTTGTGCGCGAGCTGCCCGAGGCAAAGAAACCGCGCAAGATCGAGATTGGCGAGACCGCCGGCGGCCAGTCGAAGCCGAAGCTCGTCAACGGTAGCAAGAAAGAGGCGTCTGCGGCCTGACCGTCAGAGCCTTCTCATAAGAAAGCCCCGGGCCAGATGGTCCGGGGCTTTTTTTATTCGGGATAGGCGAAGGCCGGAGGCGCTAGGCGTCTGCCTCGGCTTCGGCCTTTTTGCCTTTCTGGTTCGCCGCCTCGAAGAAGGCTTTCGCGCCGGCCTTGTCGAGGAAGGCCGAGAGCGCGTCATTGTCGCTGAGGCGGCGTACGGCCTTTTGGACGGATTTGAACGAGGTCGCGGCATAGCGCTGGGTGACCTGTTCGAACGCCTTCTTCTCGATCTTGACCGATGTGCGGTCCTGCTTGGCCTGGTTGGCCTCGAGATTGGCCGTGGCCCAGGGCAGGTAGGTGACGGCCAGCTCATCCTTGAAGATCGGCAGCAGCGTCGCTTCCAGCTCTTCCAGCGGCTTGAACGGGGCGCCGGCCTTCGGGGCGTCCATGAATTCGCACCAGGCGGTCACGAACGGGGCATTGTCGCGCAGCCATTTGCCGGGTGTCGGGTCGAGCAGCATCTGAGAGAGCTGTCCGGCGAGCGCGAAGTCCGCGACCGACGGGCGCCCGCCAAAGACGAAGAGATTGTTTTCGAGGTGCGTGTTGAGCAGGCCGACGAAGCGCTCGAAGGAGGTCTTCAGCGTCTTCTCGTTCTTCTTCTCGACACCCACGAGCGGCAGGCGATCGCGCATGCGCTTGACGATCTGGTCCTGGGTCTTCTTCTTCGCACGCGGCAGGTTGCCGTCGAAGAGCTGGTCCATGGTGCGCTGGGCGGCTTCTTCCCGGTCGGGCTTCTGGCCCCAGCGTTCGCGGAACATGACCTTGTTCAGCCACTCGTCGGCATAATCCTCCAGGATCAGCGCGAGCACCGCGCAGGCCGGGTCGTCCGGCACCGCGGAGGGCTCGGCATGATCATTCTCGATGCAGGAGAGAATGTCGGTCGAATCCTGGTTCGGGGCCCGGTTCGGCGAAATGAAAAGCGGGACGGTCGGCACGCGCGCGAAGGATTCGAATTCCTTTTCGGTGGCTTGTGACCGGCCGATCCACTCGAAGTCGAGCCCCTTGTATTTGAGAAAGGAGCGCACTTTCAACGAGTAGGGAGAGGTTTCGGCGCCGAACAAGCGGTAGTCGGTCATGTCGGTGTCCTTATCAGGCTGCAGCGGGGGTCTTAGGCGAAGCTGCTTTTGCTGCCAAGACACGTTTGACGGTTGGGCGTGCCTGCAATACTCAACCTTCACCTGCCATAGCGAGGTGATCCACGTGAGTGAGCCCAGGCACTTTCTTGCCTATTGCGACAAGCTGTTCACCCCTTCCGAGAGTTTCATCCCCCGGGGCTATTCGGCCTTCTCGAAGCTGAAGCCGGTCTATATTGGCCATGAATTGAAGGGGCCTGTGCCGGACGGCGCGGAGGTCATCGAGCTCGGCCCGCTGCACGGGCCGGGCGGAGAAGCGGCCTTCAAGCAGCTCGGTACGGTTTCGACAAAACTCGAACAGACGCTGCGCGCGCTCGACCCGGTGGCCGTACATGCGAGCTTCGGCAAGTCGGGCGCCTATGCGCTGCCGCTGGCGCGCAAGCTGAACCTGCCGTTGAGCGTGACCTATTATGGCGGCGACGCCACCAAGACCACCAACACCAAGGACAGCTTCATCCGCGTCTATAACCGCCGCCGGGCGAAGCTCTGGGCGGAAGCCGACCTGCTGCTGCCATGCTCGGATTTCATCCGCCGCGAGCTGGTGGCCAAGGGCGCGCCGGAAGACAAGATGGTGGTCCATCACAACACCGCCGACCCGGTCCGCTTCCAGCCGGGCGAGAAGCGCGACCTGGTCGTCTTTGCCGGGCGCTGGACCGAAAAGAAAGGCATCGACACGCTGATCGCCGCGCTGTCGCGCCTCGGGGAAGAGCTGGAAGGCTGGACAATCCGCCTGATCGGCGACGGCGACCTCAAGGAAGAGCTCGCGAAGGCGCTCGAGACGGCCGGTGTGGACGCCGAGCTGCCGGGCTGGGTGCCGGCCGACGAAATGGCCGCCCACTGGGCCGAAGCGCGCATCGCGGTTGTCCCGTCCAAGCGGGCGAAATCCGGCGATGCCGAGGGCCTGCCGCTGGTCTGTATCGAGGCGATGCTTTCGGGCTGCGCGCTGGCGGCCACGCGCCATGCGGGGATTACCGAATGCGTGAAAGAGGGCGAGACGGGCTATCTCGTCGATGAGGGCGATGAGGCCGCGCTGGCCGACCGCCTGGCCCGCATGCTGACCGACAGGACACGCACCGCCCAGATGGGCGAGGCCGGCCGCGCTTTCGCCATGGAGCGGTTCAATCTGCAAAAGCAGAGCAAGACGCTCGAATCCTATCTCATGGATCTCGCGAAAAAGGCCGGCACGCTCTAGGCGTTGTCTTCCGCGTCTTCGGACGTCTCGCCGCCGGAGGTATCGGCCCAGCCCGCCGCATCGGCGAGCGTGATCGTCCCGGCGCTGAAGTCGAGCGCGGGGACGTCTGCCAGCGTGAAGGGCACGAAGAAGGAGGGCTGGCCTTTCTGAGAGGGCAGCACTTCGACCAGATCGCCGGCGCCGAAATTCTGGACCGCTTTCACCGTGCCGATTGTCGTGCCGGTCTCGTCCAGCACGGTGAGACCCGTCAGGTCATCGACATAGAACTCGTCCTCATCGGGCGGCGGCAGGCTGCTGCGGCGCACATGCAGGCGCGTGCCCTTCAGCGCGTCCCAGTCTTCCTTCTGGCGCGGCTTCTTCGGTGTGACGATGAAATGGTCCTTGGCCGGGCGCACCTGCCTGGCGTCGAGCAGGGCCTCGCCTGTCTCCGAAAGGAGCGGGCCGTATGCGAACAGGGCGTCCGGCTCGTCGGTGAAGCTTTTCACGCGCACATCGCCGCGCACGCCATGGGCCCCGGCGAGGGCACCCACCACGATCAGCCGGTCATCTGAAGATCCGCGAGTCATGGCGGGTGTCCTAACCGCACGCAGCGCGGCCGGGAAGCCCCTTCAGGCGGTTGGCCTACCAGCGCCCGCGGCGATCGTGGCCACGGTCATAGCCGCGTCCGGCCGGGCGGATGGAGGTGATGTTGTCGTTCAGCCGGTAATAGTTGGTCTTGGCGACGGACCCGGTGATGACCTCGCAATGGCCACGGAAGTCCGGATCGGTGCAGACCTCCCAGGCGCCGCCCTGAATGGCAATCGACGAGACCTTGTCATTGAAGTGCACCCGGTCGAGGTGGCGGATCGCGCCGTTGACGGGCAGGGCGTCGCCCTGGAAGTCGGAATGCTGGAACAGCACGACCGGCGCATCGCCGCGCCCCGGATAGCCGCCACGGCCGTAGCGGTCGTCCCGGCCCCGGCGGTCATACCGGTCGCCCCGGTCATGGCCGCGATAGGAGACCGGGCGGATGGAGGTGATGTTGTCGTTCAGCCGGTAGCGGTTGAGTTCGCCCTCGCGGTGCTGGATCACTTCGCAGTGGCCGCGATAGTCGGGGTCGACACAGACTTCCCATGCCCCGCCGGTGATGCGGATGGAGGAGACCTTGTCGTTGAAGCGGTAGCGGTCGAGATGGCGGATCGGGCCGGTCACACGCAGGGACTGCCCGCGGAAATCGGGATGGACATAGATAATCGCTTCGCCTTGCCCGCCGCCCCGGTGCCAGCTCTGCTGGGCCAGGGCCGGAAGCGCGGTTGCCGCCGGCAGGAGGAGGGAAATGCTGAGTATTTTTAGGGCGTTCATCGTTCTGATGCTCCTGTTCCTTTTACCGCTGCTTTCTAGCAAAGCGCGCCTGAACGGCGTGCAACCCGTCCTTCAGGAAAGGGCGGGTTGCCATGTTTGGTTCCGGATAAAGAGGAGGCAGCGCTACTCGCCGGCCTCCATGATCGCCTTCATGCGGTCGATCCAGGCCAGCCACGCCTTGCGGCCGTCATCGGTCAGGAAGATGCGCGTCTGCGGGCGTTTGCCGACAAACCGCTTCTCCTGGCGGACATAGCCGGCCTCCTCGAGCTTCTTCAGATGCGTGGAGAGATTGCCGTCCGTGGCGCCGACCTTGTCGCGCAGCTCCCCGAAGACGGCCGGGCTGACCGAGGAGAGATAGGCCATGACGCCGAGCCGCAGCCGGCCATGGATGACATCGTCGATCTCACTGTGGTCGAAGGGGTTGTTCTCGGACATGAGCGCCCCCTCTAAACGGTTGTCGAGGGTTCGTCACGCAGCATCAGAAGCCCCGGGATCAGGACCGTCACAGCAGCGGCCACAGCCGCGGCGAGGTAGAGTTCGGCGCGGTCGACGATCAGGGCTGTCAGTCCGACAAAGGCGATGGCGGCATAGCCGGCAAAGGTCAGCCAGCGCGTGTTCGACATCAGGCCGCTGACCAGTTGCGAAATGCCATAGACGCCCAGCACGAGCGGGATGGACCAGTTGAAGCCCATTGAGGCGGTGCCATCCAGTATCGACTTGATGGTGACGCCCGTGAAGAAGGAGAACAGGACAAAGCCGGACGCCATCCAGACCGTGCTGGAGGCGCGGTTGCCGGCCGAGGAGGCGCCGGGCTTGTCGGCGGGAAAGATTTTCATCAGGGCGAAGAAGCCGCCGACGCCGATCACAGCGAACGCCATCCACATCAGGCCGAGCATGTCGACCGGCAGGCCAGCCAGGCCGGTCACGATCAGGTAATGGCCGATATAGGCGATGGTGACGAGAAGTCCCCACCAGACGAGGAAGCGGCCCCCGAGCAGCGGGGCGGACGCGCCGGATTCGGCTATATCGCGAACATAGGCGAGATCGTCAGAAGGGCGGGATGTCATTTTCGTTCTCCAATAACTTTGAAATACAAAGTAATGTGTCGCGGAATATTGTCAACCGCCTGCATGGGGGCCTCAATGGAGGGCTGGAGATGCGTGAGGTGGTGTGTGGGTGCGGACTCAGGCGGCCGCGGTCAGGGCGCTGCGCTCGACGTCGCGGGCAAAGGCGCCGCGCACATCGCGTGAGGCTTTCAGGCCGTCGACCAGCCCGTCTGCGGTTTCGCCCTCGCCCAGGAAGAGCACGCCGCCATCGCTGAGCTGGCGGGCAATGTTGAGAAGGACGCGCGAGCGCATCGGCCGGGCCATGCCGGAAATTACATTGCGGCACAGGATGACGTCGAATTCGCCGAGCCCGGAGGCATCCTTGAGGAGGTTGTGCGTGCGCACGGCAATCCGCCCGGCGAGCTTGGGCGAGATCTGCCAGTCGCCGGTGTCGAGACGGCTGAAATGCTTCAGCAGCCGGTGGATGGAGAGGCCCTTCTGGACATCGAAATGCCCGAACTGGCCGGCCCGCGCCGCCGAGGTCATCGCCTCGCTAATATCGGTGGAGAGGATCTCGACGCGGACATCCTCCAGCGCCTCATTGTCGGATTCTTCGAGCAGGATGGCGAGCGAGCAGGCTTCCTGACCGGCCGCCCCGCCCGCGCACCAGACGCGCAGCGTATTGTCCGCAGCTGTCGGTGCCATCATCGGCAGGACATGGTCCACGATGCGGGTCAGCGTCTCGCGGCCGGTGAAGAAGCCGGTCGTCTTGGAGGTGAGCGCGGCGACGGCTTCGGTGCCAAGCTTCGAGGCCGGGCGAGCCTTGATGACGCCCATCAGGTCGGACACTTCAGCCAGGCCTTCGCGGCGCAGGATCGGCGCGAGACGGGCTTCGATCAGATAGGACTTGGACGGCGGGATCAGCTGTCCCGAGCCGTTGAGCGCAAGCTCCGCCACATCCTGAAATGTCGTCTCGTCCATCTGTTCCTGTCCATGATCGGCGCACAATCTACCGGGTGTTAACAAAACCACGCCCCGGGTTAACAAATTGCTTTAGACCAGCCCCACTTCTGCAAATTTGCTGTGAATGATGTCAGCATCGAAGGGCTTCATGATAAACTCATTCGCGCCGGAGCGCATGGCTTCGCCGATGTGCTCTGCGTCGTTTTCTGTGGAGCAGAACACGACGATGGGCTTCGAGCCGCCGTCCTCGCGCCGCAGCGCGCGCAGGAAATCCAGGCCGTTCATCACCGGCATGTTCCAGTCCAGCAGGATGGCATCGGGCATCTTTTCCCGGCAAAGCGCCATCGCCTCGGCGCCGTCGCCGGCCTCGCGGACTTCGAACTGCAGATCATGGATGATACGCCCCGCCACTTTGCGAACGACGCGCGAGTCATCGACAATGAGACAGGATTTCATGACCTCTCCTCGCGGGCAAACAAGCTGATCGCTTACATGCCGGGCGTCGAGTTAACGCAGCGTTTATCCTTCCGCGTTGAGCCGGGTGGCCGACAGGACGATCTCTCCGTCGCCTTCCGGGGCCTGCGCCTCCAGCTTGCCGCCGAGGCCTTCGGCGATGATGCGCGTAAACAGCGGCTGCACCGTGCGGGCCGACCAGCCATCCTGCGGCTCCGTCCCGGCAATGGCGTCGGCGGTATCCGCGCGCAGCTTGCAGCGCTTGCCGGAGGCGGAGACATTGACGCCGAGGCCGTCGGTCTGGTTGCGCACCTTGATCTTGATTTCCCCGCCGCGTGGCAGGCAGTCGACCGCCAGCATCACCATGTTCATGATCAGCCGGGCATGCGAGAAGCTCAGATGCTCGGTCTCGATGTCCCAGGTCATGGTCGGCTGGTAATTGTGGCTGGCGACGAAGCGCTCGGTGATCTGCTTGGCGTCGTGAATGTCGGCAGCGCCCTTGGACAGGCCGACCGAACCGAAGGCATAGCGCAGGAATTTCAGCTTCGAGGCGGCGCTGTCGGCCCCGTCATGCAGGAGTTTTTCGGCCTGGACCCGCATTTCGGATTCCTGCGGCTCGTTCATGAAATCGAGCGCATTGGTGATCGAGGAAACCGATGAGACAAGGTCGTGACAGATACGCGATGCGATATAGGCAGACAGATGTGCCGGGTCGATCATGGCTTGCATGGCAGGGCCCCTTTGGTCCGGCGAAACGCTAACCGATTCGCCTCGCTACTGCCTGCCTTATTGCGCCGGTTTTGTCACCCGTCGAGGTCTTCCCGGCGCTCAATATCGTCATGGCCGCTGCGGGCGCTGTGGAAGAGTAGCCAGAAGAGCCCCACCGAGAGGGCGAGGCAGCCGAGCGAGCCGAGACCGTAGGCGATCCAGCCATGCAGGCTCATCGTCACCCCGAGATCCTGCCACATCGCCACAACGGCGACGGCGGCAGCAACGAGGGCGACGATGGAGCCTCCAATGGCAAGATAGCTCATACGGGTCATGCCGGACCTGGCCTTACTTCTTTTTCCAGCTGCCGCTCTCATCCATGATGTATTCGCCGCGGCCAGCCTGGCTGATCAGCTTTTCGCCGGTCACGCGGGCCACCTGTTCCGGCGTCGTGCCGGTATCCTTGGCGAGGTCGTCATAGGCGGCGCGGCGCTTGTTGTTGATGTCCTGCACGCGGCGCATCAGCGAAGCGTCGGCGCCCCCGGACACGATGCCGAGATAGCCGTCGATGCGTTCGCCGACGACGCCCTGCTCCTTGGCGGCCTCGATCTTCGGATCGCCGGCCGAGGCGGGGCTCGCCATCAGCGACGCGGCGCTGGCAACGAAAACGAGCGCGACGAGGGTTCTGAGAAATGTAGACATGGCAATCGCCCCCTGGGCCTAGAAGATATCCGGATTGGACGTGATCAGGTCCTCGACTTCCTTGTCGAGTTTCACGCGGACTTCCTGATCGATCTTCACATTAAGATTGATCGTGATCGGTTCTTTCGGCGCTTCAAGCCGGACAGTCGGTGAACAGGCCGACAGCAGGGCCGAGGCGGCTATGGCAGACAAAATGGTTCTGGTCACTTTGGTCTCTCTCATTTTGGCTGCAGTGTGCCGCATTCGGCCTGAACGTCAATTGAATAGCATTTTGGTGTGCCGTTCAGTCTAATCAACAGGTTCGCCGCCTTCTGCGTTCCCGGTTTCATCATCTTCGGCCTGGGTTGAGACCGCCGTGGCCAGCCAGTCCGTCGTCGTCATGCTGCGCCCGGTATTGATCAGCTGCATCAGCTTGGAATCGATGCCGATATTGAAGGCGAAGGGCGCCCCGTCCAGCACGTTGGGCGAGCGGCCGACAAGCTTCATGGAAATTACCATGTCGCCGCTGAGATTGCCCTCCACGCCCAGCTCCAGCACCGTGAAGCGGAAGTCGCGCAGCGCCTTGAAGGCGAGGTCGACGCGCTGGTCGGCCTGCGAGGCAGCATCGCCGATCCCGCCCGTATAGGCGATCGTGCCGCCGCTCTCATCGGCCTTCAGGACGGCATCGCGGATATAGGCGTTCGGGCCGACAATCTCGACGGGGAAGCTGCCGGAGACGGTGCCCTGGGCCTGGATGTCCGGCAGGTTGAAGACACTGACAATGTCGGTCAGCTCCAGGCCGCGCGCATCGATGCGGACGATGTCTTCGGTGCCGGCGATGGTCCAGCTGGAGCGGTTGACGACAAGCTCGCCGCCCGCGAATGGCCAGCGGGCTTCCTCGATGGTGGCCTGTGTGGCGTTTGTCAGCTGGAAGCGGATGGTGCCGTCCTTCAGCGGGATGCCGGGATTGATCTCACCGAGGGTGACCGTCTGGCCGGGCGGGGTCGAGAGCGAGAGAATGTCGCTGAATTCGAGTCGCCCGTTCACATCGTTGACCGCGCCGAGCCGCAACGTATCGAAGCCGAAGTCCGAAACCGAGACCCAGCCTTTGCCGGACGGCGTGCCGCCATCGAAGGTGAAGGTCGCTTCCGCCGCCATGGTGCCGCGCGCATTCGACAGGAAGCCGCGCACCCGGTCGCTGAGCGCGGTCGGCTGGAAGCCGCCCGGCCGGAAGGCGAGCTCGGGCGTGGCCACCCTGGCGGTCCCGTCGAGACTGACCAGATCGAGGGTGAGGTCGGCCTCGGCGATGGTCTGGCCGGCGCGCGGGGTCGTCACCGGGCCGGTGACATTCATCACGCCGTTGGAGAAGGTGGCGCTGAGGTCGCCGGTCAGCGGCTCATAGAGCGGGTCGGTGCCGGGGTCGCGCAACTCCACCCGGCGGGCATTCGCCGTGCCGTTCAGCCCGCTTTCGGCGAGCCGCGCCTCGAAGTCCGCGCTGTCCAGGCCGAGATCGGCCGGCAGCAAGGTGCCGCCAAACTCGGTTGCGCCGACCTCGGCAGTGATGGTGGCCGGGCGTGTGGTCTCATAAGCGAGCTGCGGCCCGGTCGCGGCGATATTCAGCGTCTTGCCGCCAAAGGCGAGCGGGACGCGCATGGCGTTCGCGGTGACGTCGAGGCGGGCGGTTTGCCCGGCGCGCCAGTCGAGCACAGCGGTGTCGAGGTCCAGCGCGCCGCTCGTCTCTTCGCTGCGGAAGGGCAGCGACAGCGAGCCGAACTCGACGGTCCCGGCATAGACGCCGCGGTTCTGGCGCACAACGCGCCCGTCGCGCGGGCAGAGCTGCAGCGAAGTATCGTCGATATGGATGCCGCCGGTGAGGTCGACCCCGGCGGTGTCGAGGCCGAGGCAACGCGTATTGTAGGTCTGCACCCGCAGCCCGGCGGCATCGAAGGCCGCGTCGATGCCGCCAAACAGGCGCGTCGGCGCCAGCGTATTGCCATAGAAGGGGCCGCTGATCTCGATTTCGCCGACAGTCTGCAGGCGCGGCACAGAAGAGGCGTTGGTGAAGTGGACCTCGTTGAGGTCGGCGCCCAGCGTCAGGCCATCCGCCGTCCAAGGCTTCAGCGAGACGCCGCCGGCCTCGACGCTTATCGTGCCGTCGCGGCTGGCCTGCGCACTGTTGATGAGCGCGGCGAGCTGCGGGGCGCGCCCGCCGGAAAGGCTCGCCAGACCGCTCACCTCCACGCCTTCCGCTGCGATATTGATCGCAGGCTTGGTGCCCTTCGGCTCGAGCGAGAGGGTCGCGCCGCGTTCGGTTTTCGCCGAGACCGTGCCCGTCGAGACGAGCGACCAGCCGCCATCCTCGCTATGGCTGTAATGCAGCCCCGTGCCGGCGCTGAAGCCCGACAGGGCCTCGTCGAGCCAGGCTTTGAGCGCGGTGCCATGGCCGGTGAAGGGCGCGCCGGACCCGATGGCGGAAACGACGCGCTGGCGCTGGGGCGCCGCCAGGACGCCGCCTTCAAGGACGATGTTCCCGTTGGCGTCGACGGCTTTCATGTCGTTGCTGAGCTGGGCCTTGCCGGTCAGCGTCAGCTCTCCGGCGCGCGCGGTCTCATGCTCGATATCGCGCCCGCGCAGGGCCAGCTCGACATTAAGCTGCGTCTTGTCCTCTCGCGTCACACTCAGCGTGATGTCGCTCGCCCCGGCGGTGACCTGCGGGATGGCGAGCATGCCGGCCTTGCCG
>NZ_NCST01000019.1 GCF_002088975.1 Henriciella aquimarina | reverse complement strand
TCCTCATCCCAAAGCCCCGGCTGGGCGCGGCGCATGCAGACCAGCCAGCGCATGGGTCAGGCAGGCCAGATGGCCGCCCATTCGATCCGCGACGGTGATCGCGGCGCTTCCGGCGCGAACCCCACCCTCAAAGACAAGGACGACTAGACGATGGCTTTCAAGCGATCCTCCGCAAGCTATGGGCCAAGCCCGTTCCCCGAAACGCCTTACCAGAAGGCGGGTCAAATCTGGGACGAGCGTATCGGTTCCGCCCGCGTGCAGGCGAAGAACTGGCGGCTCATGGCGCTCGGCTGTCTCGGGCTTTGTTTTGTCACCTCCGGCGCGCTGGTCTGGCGGAGTATGCAATCGACCGTCACGCCCTATGTCGTGGAAGTCGATGAGACAGGCGCGGCAAGAGCCATTGCTCCGGCAACGGAGCGCTACACCCCGACAGACGCCCAGATCGCCCATCACCTGGCCAACTTCATCACCCATGTGCGGGGCCTTTCCGTTGACCCTGTCGTCGTTCGCGAGAACTGGCTGAGGGCCTATGATTTCGTGACAGACCGTGCTGCGACCACGCTCAACGAATACGCTTCGGCCAACGATCCCTTTGCCGATGTCGGCCGCAAATCCCGCACCGTGGATGTGGTCAGCGTCGTGCGCGTGTCCGATGACAGTTTCCAGGCCCGCTGGATCGAGAAGACCTATGAGAATGGCGCGCTGGTCCGCGCCCAGCGGTTCACCGGCAATTTCACCCTCATCACCCAGCCGCCGACGGACGCCGAGACCCTGCGCGCCAATCCGCTCGGCCTTTATGTCCATGCCCTGAACTGGGGTCAGGACCTTGTCACAGGAGAATGATCCCCATGCTTCGTATCCTCACCGCCGCTTCCGCCATGGCGCTATTGTCAGCCTGCGCCACGACTGAGCTTGAGCCCATCGACGCCAGCGCCTTTGTCGCCGCGACGCCGGTCGAAGATCGCGCCGACTATCCGGTCGAAATCGTAGAGACCGCCGTGGCGCTTCCGCTGCCCGGCCAGATGATGCCGGTCGGCGCGCGGGTCACCACCTCTCCCGATGGCAGCGTGACACGGACTTATACGAGAACCGTCAGCGCTCCATCGGTCTCCCCCGCCGAAGCCATCCAGCAGGGCCGCACCAGCGCTCTCATTGAGCCTTCGGTCGATGGCTATGTGAACGCGATCCAAGTCTATCCCTATACCGAGGGCGCGCTCTACCGGCTCTATGCGAGCCCCGGCCAGGTATCGGACATTGCCCTGCAGCCCGGAGAGGAACTGGTCTCGGTTTCGGCGGGCGACACGGTCCGCTGGGTCGTCGGCGACACGATTTCAGGATCGGGCGCAACGGCCCGCGCGCATGTGCTGGTCAAGCCGATCAGCTCCGGCATCCGCACAAACCTGATGATCGCCACTGACCGGCGTACCTATCACCTCGAACTCGAAAGCACCGACGGCGGTTATATGGCCGCGCTCTCCTGGCGCTACCCGGCCGATGAACTGGCAGGCCTGACCGCCCGCAACGAACGCGCCATCGCCAGAGACGCGGGCAGCATTGAGCGCGGCCTGACACTTGAGGGCCTCAACTTCGACTACCGACTCTCCGGCGACAGCCCCGACTGGAAGCCGGTGCGCGTCTTCGATGATGGACGGCAGGTGTTCATCCAGATGCCTGAGGACATTGCCACCACCGACATGCCGCCTCTGTTCGTGCTGGGCGCGGACGGCGACGCCGAACTCGTGAACTACCGGGTGCGCGGCAATTATTATGTCGTCGACCGGCTGTTCCGCGCGGCGGAACTGCGCCTCGGCGAGCGGAACCAGACGGTTGTCCGCATCTCGCGCAATGAGCGCCGCTCGCCGCTGGCCGCGATCTTCGGGGACTGAGGAAGATGTCCGAGCCCATTCCCTTTGACGAGCATGCCGAGCGGCTGAAGATCCGCTCCAGCCCGAAGCCGGTCACGCGGGTCAACCGCAAGGTCCTGATGGTCGGCGCAGGCCTTGGCGTGCTCGCCCTGTTCGCGGCGATGAGCATTGCGCTCAAACCGCCGACAGCCGTCGATCCGGACTCCCGGCGCGAGCTCTACAACACGACCAACACGCGCAAGCCCGAAGGCCTCTCCACGCTTCCGGCAAGCTATAGCGACATCGCGCCATTGGAGGATCGCATTGCGCGCCTTGGCCCGCCACTCTCCGGCGATCTCGGCGCGACCATGCTGCGGGCTGAACGCGAACTGGGGATCGAACCGGAATACGTCACCCGGTTCGAGGACGATTTCCGCCCGAACCCCGCCGATGAGGCCGAACGCGCAAGACGCATGCGCGAGGCGGCGCTTGCCGATGAAGCGGCCCGCGCACCGGTCTTCTTCCGGCTCGATTCTCAGAGCGGCACGGCAAGCGCCACCGACACGCGCCCAGCCTATCGCGACCCCGCGCTTGATCTTGGTTCGGAACTGCTCGCGCTCGCCGCCCTGCCGCAAGGCGCGCCGTCCGCGTTCGGTCAGCCAAACGATACCAATCTCCAGTCGCGCAAGCTCGCCTTTGCCGCGGAAGGTATGGAAAGCGAGATCTACAATCCGCACGGCGTCGAGGACCCGGCCTCACCTTATCAGGTCATGGCGGGCACGCTGATCCCGGCCTCGCTGGTCACCGGCATCAACTCGGACCTCCCCGGCACGATCGTCGCGCAGGTCACCCAGCCCGTCTATGACACGGTCACCGGGCAGTATTTGCTTATCCCGCAAGGCTCGCGGCTGATCGGGCGCTACCAGTCGGAAGTCTCGTTCGGTCAGGACCGCGCGCTCGTGACCTGGGACAGGATCATCTTCCCGGACGGATCCTCCATCGTCATCTCCGCGCCGGGTGCTGATGCCCAGGGCTTTGCGGGTCTGTCTGACCGCACCGACCATCACTGGGACCGTGTGTTCGTGGCAGCCGGATTGGCGACCATTCTGGGCGTCGGGGCCGAGCTTGGCGCGGACGGTGACGGCGACCTTGAGCGCGCTATCCGCCGCGGCACGACGGACACGGTCAACCAGGCCGGTCAGCGCGTCGTCGAGCGTAATCTTGGCATCCAGCCAACCATCCGCGTGCGGCCCGGCTGGCCCGTGCGCGTGGTCGTCACCCGCGACCTCATTCTCAGACCCCACCCCCAAGGAGCCACACGATGACCCTTCGTCTTGGACAATTACCTGACCGCACGCCGGTGCGAATGAGCCTTTCGGTCGATCCCGACCTCGCCAGCGCGCTCAGCGACTATGCCGAAATCTACCGACAGACCTATGGCGCGGAGGAAAAGCCCGAAGCGCTCATCCCCGCCATGATCGAAAGCTTCCTGGCGTCCGACGCCGGGTTCAAGCGGGCGCGCCGCGCCCTTCACGCCAATGCCAGCAACGAAAGGTAACCTTACAATGGCACAGATCGGCACGTTCACCCTGAAAGATGGCAGCTATACCGGCACCATCCGCACCATGACCATCAATGTCAAAGCCCAGCTTGTTCCCAATGCGGACAAGGTCTCAGACGGCGCGCCAGACTTCCGGCTCTATGCCGGCGGCGCCGAACTCGGCGCGGCCTGGCGTCAGGAAAGCAAGGACGGCGAAACCCCGTATCTCGCCGTGAAGCTCGATGATCCGAGCTTTGCCAGCCCCATGCGCGCGGCCTTCTTCGAGAACGAGAAGGACGGCACAGGCGTCATGGTGTGGAACCGGGCGAAAGCCGGCTGATCGGGAAAGCAGAACCTCCGATGAGCCTGAGCCTGAACGATCTGGAGAAAGGCCGCCGCATCGCGGCGCTCGTCGTGCGCCATTGCGGCGAGAAGTATTTTCCCCTGTTCGACAGGTTCGACCGGGAAGTCAGGGAACGCGCCTCGGCTGTTGACCGGATCGAGGCCGCGCTCGGTGGCGAAACCCCTGCCAAGCCCGGAAAGAGACGTCGCCCTTGATTTCTACAGAAAGGATTGATATGTATTGTTTCCAAGGAAAGGATACCGACATGTCTCAAACGGCAGCGATAGATGCTCAGGAACGGGCGCGGGTGATGACCATGGCCGTGGTCCGGGCTGGGGAAAAGCTTGGCCTTTCTGGCAAGGACATGGCCCTGATTCTGGGAGTTTCGGAACCGACCGTCTCCCGGATGCGCAAGGACGAGTACCGGCTGGAAGAAGGCACCAAGCCGTTCGAACTCGGCGCCCTGTTTGTTCGCCTGTTTCGGTCGCTTGATGCGATCACCGGCGGCGACGGCAAGGTGGCCAATGCCTGGCTGCGCAATGAAAACCGGGCGCTTGGCGGTCGTCCACTCGATCAGATCAAGACGATATCAGGACTGACCCATGGCCTTGCCTATCTGGATTCCAGACGCGCTCCGCTCTGAACGGAAAAGCGTTTCCCGCGTCTTCTGGCGCTGCGTGGAGGCGCAACACATCGTCTCCACGCTTCAGCTTGTTGATACGCTGGATGAGCAGCGCCTGCTCGAAGACATGCTCGAAGCAACCAAGCCGCCGGTGCCGCCCGACTGCGCGGGTCTTCACTATCTCTACATGACGCCGTTCCGCTACGGCCTCTATCCGAACGGTTCGCGGTTCCGCCGTGCCGGACCGACGCCCGGCGTCTACTATGTGTCCGAAGAACCGGCGACCGCGATCATCGAAACCGCGTTTCATCTACTGATCTTCTATGCGGACTCTCCGGGCACGCCATTTCCAGCTCGCCCTAGCGAGCACACCGCATTCGACGTGCCGGTCCGCACCGATGCCGCGATCGATCTTATGTCAAAGCCGTTCAGCGACGCTGCCGACCTCTGGATGCATCCCAACGACTACGAAGCGTGCCAGCAACTCGAAGAAGTCGCGCGTACCGAAAGCATCCAGCTGATCCGCTATGCCTCTGTCCGCGACCCTCAGCACCGGCCCAACTCCGCCATCCTCACCTGCGCCGCCTTCGCCGCCAATGCCCCCACTCAGAACCAGACCTGGCGGCTCTGGTTCAACAAGGCGGGCGTGCATGCGATCTGCGAATTTCGGGGAGAGAAATTCAGCATACCAGCCACTTCCTGGGATGCCGATGCGCGAATGCGGACTATCGATTGGGAGGTTCCGTCGAACCAATGAATATTGACGAGTATGAATCGAGCGGACGAGCACTCTACGCAGAGCTTTGCGACGTCGTTGCGGAATTGCTGGATCGCGCAATTCAGAATGCTCAAGGGTTCAGACTTCAACAAATTCAGTCCCGTGCAAAGGATCCGATATCTTTGCGGGCAAGGCTCAAGCAGGCAGGTGCAATTGAGTCAGAGGAAATCGAAACTGTACGCAAAGACCTAGCCGGGTGCCGTATTGTTTTTTACACTAACAATGACGTCAATCGCTTCGCAACCTCGGGCCTTTTGGGAGACCTCTTCGAGATCGATTGGGATCGCTCGAAATTCCATCAACCCGGACCGGGCGCTGAGGACGCCGAAAAGCTCTTTCAGTCTTACAATTATGTCGTCCGGCTAAAAGACGACCGCACGACGCTCGTAGAATATGACCGGTTCAAAGGCCTCTGGTGCGAAGTCCAGGTTCAAACGACGCTGAATCACGCCTGGGCGGAAATGGCCCACGACATCATCTACAAACGGCCAGAGATCAAAGGGTTCGGCGACCGTGATTTTGCAATGATTGAGCGCCGACTCGGCGAGGTTATGCGCAATCACCTTCTGCCGGCGGGCTATGTCTTTCAGAAAATCGCAAGCGATGTTCAACGACTCATGGAAGGGAAAGCGCTGTTCGATCTCGGCGCGGTGGATGCGATCTTGAGCGCGCCCGACAATAATGAACGCAAGGATGCGGCCGAACGTCTGCGCGACGATATTCTGCCCTACTATGACGATCCGCAGACCGAGTTTCCGGACATAAGGGAAAAACTGAAACAGGCTTGGCTAGCGGCTCACGACACCGCCACGAAATCCCGTGAAACCCCATTTGGGAATTATCCCGGCGCAGAGCCACATGACGTTGCAAAAGTCATTGCCGATATTCTCGAACGATATCGATATCTCGATCCTGAAGCGACTTACGCTGCAATCCGCGACTTGTTTGTTCAAACGAACAATCCAGACTCTCGCAAGCATTTGATAGGTCTCGCGGAAAAGCTGTCTGCACACACATTGCAGGTCTGGGAAAAATATGGACCGATCGCGCAAACGCGCCTCGCCAACGCTCTCAAGGCGGAAGAGAATCTTGATGCCATGGCGCCGATTGCAGCAACGATTTGCGGCGAAATTCTGAAGCCGGACATCACCGGGACGTCCTCAAGCTCCAACACGGTCACGTTTCACACCGGCGCGATCATCTATAGCGATGCCCTTGCGGCCGCTCGCCGCAACGCCCTCGACGTGCTCATTCTATTGGCGGTGGCCGCCCCATCGGAAGACGATCAGCGCCTCGCCATCTCCAATCTGTTTATCGCCGGCTCCGGCCCGCAACACGGGGCCTACAGCAATGACGTGATGGCGATGATCTTGGACGACAGCGCCCATCTGCTGCACGCGCTTCAACCGATCCTGACACAAAAGCCCATGGATGTGCGACAGGATTACGAACAGCGAATCTTGCATTTGTGGCGGCGTTATCGTTCGTTGTCGGACGACCTTATGCGCGACGCGAAAGTCGCCAAGGCGCGGACGCAATTGATCGACACCATTTTTGCGCTACGCGATGCGCTCAATGTAGACGAGGAGTTTGTTATCTTCAAAACTCTCGTCGGTTTCAGATCTGTGTTTCCACATATGTGGGAGGATAACGGATTCGATTTCAGAAAGGATCAGCGCATACGCGATCAGCGCCAGGATGAACTGCTCGACAGCATATCGGAGGAGACTTGGGGAAACTGGAAGCAGCGTCTGGGTCGCGCCGCAGCGGTCCAGTCGAATGATCTCGCAACCTTTCCGCCTCTAGTCCGGTTTTTTGAACAGATCGCGAGGCGCCACCCTACCTTCGGCATGAACCTGCTAAATGATCGTGATTTGCTCCCATACTGGACCCTTGCCCCTCTGGCGGTCGCACTCTTAGAAACTGACGCGCGTGTGGACGCGAAGGCCGCGTTGCTCGCCTGGGCAGAAAAAGGTGAGTTCCTGCCGGAGATCGCATCGACGGCGAGGTTCACTAAGACGGTTGATCGCGAGCTCGTCCTGCGCGTTGTGGAAATCTCAAGAGACAAGACGGACCAACACGCCTGCGTCATGCTGCTGGAAGCGGCAACCCGCCGTTTCGTCGATGACAAGGCGTTTTGGCGAGACAAGGTTTTCTTTCCGTGCCTCTCCACGCTTCATGCTGCGGGAAACCACCGATGGATCGATTACACATGGTTTTCGGCTCAGGGAGATTCGTTGTTTGCGGACCTCAGCGCCGCGCAGCGCGCGGCCCTGCTTGACGCCATGGCGGACGCGCCGACAATCGACTATCACGCTGAAGCCATTCTCCTCCCTCTCGCCCGTCAGGATCATATCGCCGTTCTGGAGTATTTCGGCCGGCGGATCGCCAGCGCGGAGGAAGAAGGTCGTGAACTCTTCGACGCCGTTCCCTTCTCCTTTCACGAGGTCAACAAGGCGCTTCAGTCTCACCCGAAAGACGTGCTCAATGCTCTGCGCCGCTGGAACGATGCGGACGGCGTCAACGCGCGGTGGCAGCTGTCGCATTTTCTGAGCCGGGTCTATCCAGAATTTGAATCGCCTCTGCCGGAAACGCTCACCGCGCTGATCAACGGTGCTGATGGCGATACGCTGGCCTTTGTCATATCGCTCCTGGAGGGATTTGAAGGACGCGAAACGCTGCTGCCGATCCTGCGCGCTATCCTCGCTTCCGATGCGGCGACCGACGACATCGAAAAGACAGTTTCGCTTGTCTTTCAAGAAACCGGAATGATGACCGGAGAGTTTGGCGCGGCAGAGACCTATCAGGCGAAGGCGGATTCGATCAGGTCGTGGCTTGATGACGCTTCTGGGCGCGTCAGGGCGTTTGCCGAAAAGGAAATCCGCTCTCTGGAACGTAGAGTGGCTGCGGAAAACCGGCGTGCTCAGGAAGAGATCGCTCTGCGACGGCTCGACTATGGCGAGCCCCTTACGGATGCAGATGAATAGCCAAAAAAAAGGTCCTCCGGCACTATTCTGACCGGAATTGCCCGTCTTGTTGATTTTGCGCCCTTTGCAAACTAAGCCGCCCATTCCGGATTCTCCCGATCAAACAGCTCCATGATCCGCGCATCAAAAGGATGCGCGATCTTCAACAGCTCTTCGCGCCGATATTCGAGTGAGCCGCCGTCGCCATAGACGGGTCTTGTCGTCTTGTGGCCCATGAGCAGGCAGCGCAGGCCGTAATCGATATTGGCTTCCTGCATGCGCTTCTCGAAGGCGTGTCGGAATGAGTAGATCTTGTGGTCCGGCGACTCCAAGAGGCCGCGATTGCGAAAGTTCTTCATCATGTTTGCGGAGAAGAGCTCACCCTTGTCGTAATAATGGGCGAAAGCGCGCGGTGCAGCGCGCTTTGCCGCTTCGAGTGCGATGCCGACCAGCGGAATGTCCCGCTCGGAGGTGTCGGTCTTCACTTCGCGGTCAGTCCGCGCGCGGATCGAGATGTAGGGCACCGGTTCATCGATATGAAAATCATCGACACGAAGATTTATGATCTCGCTCGGGCGGCACCCTGATTCGATCAGCATCAACGTGATGAGCTGCAATTCCGGCCGCCATTTGCGTGTCGCGCCGGGCGCCAGAATTTTCTCTCGTACCCAGTCGGATGAGAAGGGCGGCACCTCAGTCCGGGCCTTCGCCTTGAAGTGCATGTTGCGGAACGGGTTCGGTCGCTCCTCCTCGCCGATATGCTTGAAATAGTCTGCGTAAAGGGAGCGGATATTGCCGATGTGCCGGTTGGCGGTGTTTGGCGCGATCGGCGTCGTCGTCTCGTCCTTCGGTTTGACCTGCTTTGCCCAGTGTTTCTGATAGTCGAGGGCAAGTTCGCGGGTGATCTCCTCAAGCGCAATGTCGCCGGCGAAGTCGATGAAATACTGGATCGAGGTCCGCTTGGTCTTCTCCCAGGAAGCGCGCTGGTTCGGTGATTTGTAGAGCTGCGCGTTGTACGCGATCTCGCCGACATAGACCTCGAAGGCTTCGGAGACGCTGATGGTCGGCTTCGGCGCCCCGCCAAGCAGCGCTTCGGCATCTCGCTCCCTGGGGATTTCGGCAGGCCCTGCGTTCTGATGAACCGCCAGCAATCTGGCCAAGGCTTCCTCAAGGGGGGCGACCGTCGCGAGATGATCGATTGGCTGATAGGTGAAACCACTCGCCAGCGCCTTGACCGTCGCCATGCGGTAGCGACGGCGAACCGCCTCAGAGGTTTCCCGATTGGACGAGGGGTGGGCCTCTTCGGCGATCTTGAGCGAGGCCCAGTAATGGTCGTCGGCTTCGGCCAGCAGGTCACGCTTGTAGCGGGCCTGGTCAATCGACGTCGTGCCGAGCGATTCCTTGATGCGCTTGCGGCAATCAAGGTGAGCGAACTTGCTCGGCACACGTCGGTTGTACCACCAGACGCGGCCTCGCTGTTCGAGGTAGGAGTTGTCGTCGACGCGCTTCATGACGCCGACCATTGGTCCACAATCTGGTCCCAATTTGGTCCACAGATTCCGGCCATTCTATGCAAGGCGATGCAAACGGAACCGAAAATTCCGTTTGCTTTCAACCCTTTAAGCGGAGACCATTTCGAGAGAAATGGCGCGAGTGACGGGGCTCGAACCCGCGACCTCCGGCGTGACAGGCCGGCACTCTAACCAACTGAGCTACACCCGCGCAGATATGGCACCGCTTGTTCGCGGTGAGGCGCCTGATTAGACAAGGGCGCGGGCGCGGTCAAGCAGGAACTGCCATGAGATTGCCATGACTTGCAGCTAGCGCCATATGGACCCTTGGAATAAGCCACAAAGACCCATGAAACGTATACTTATCTTCGCTGGTGCGGGCATCGCCCTCCTTCTCGTTATCCTGGCAGCCCTGCCCTATTTCATCCCGAGTTCGGTCTACCGGACACAGATCGAAAAGGCGGCAACCGGCGCGCTTGGCCGTGACGTCAATGTCGGTGGAGATGTCTCCATTTCGGTCTTTCCGGTGATTTCGGCTTCGGTCGAAGATGTCACAGTCGCCAACCCCGAAGACTTTGACGACCCTCACATGATCGAGGCTGGCGCCCTGCGCGGATCGGTCAAGATCTGGCCGCTCTTTACCCGCCGAGTTGAGATTGGCGAGCTGTCTTTTGAAGACGCCTCCGTCACGCTGACCCGGCTTGAGAACGGTGAGGTCAACTGGGCGCTGGGTGCACCTGACGCCGGCGACGAGCCTGACGGCGAAACGCAAGCAGGCTCCCCTTTCTCGGCAAGCATCAGCCGGGCAAGCCTGCGCAATGCCAGCCTTGTCTATGACGACCGGCAAAGCGGTAAGCGCTACGAACTGCGCGACCTGGACCTGGAAGCCTCTCTCAGGGGAGAAACGGAACCCCTTACGGCAAAAGCCCGTGGCCGGTTCCAGGAAGAGGTCTTCAATATCGACCTGACCGTGAATACTCCCAAGACGCTGATGGATCAGCGGGCCACCCAGATCGACTTCGAGCTCGGCTCCGATCTCGGCAATGCGCGGTTTGACGGCAGCCTTGAGAATGCGGACACCATGCAGCTTGATGGCCGCTTTTCCGCTTCCCTGCCCCAGATCGCAGCCCTGACGGACTTCCTGCAGATCGAGACACCGATCGACACAAAGCCGCTTGGCGGCATTGAAGCGCGCGGATCCGTCTCGGGCACGGTTCCGAACCTCGCGCTGATTTTCGATGAACTGGCTCTGTCCGGAGATGGCTTGAATGCCAAATATGGCGGGCGCGTCACGCTGTCAGGGACACCGGAGTTCGATGGGGACGCAAACATTGCGATTCGCAATGTGAGTGGCTTCGTCGAGAGCCTTGGCTTGAGCATCGAACAACTCGCTGCTTTTCAGCAGGTTTCCTTTTCCGGGCATGTCGCCGGGCCAGCCGATGCAATGGATTTGTCCGGCATTGAAGCTCGAACCAGCAGCCCCAGCCTTACCGCCAGCTATGAAGGCAACGTATCGACAGCCGGCAATGGCAAGCTCGATGGGCGCTTCAACGCGGAAAGCCCCCAGCTGGGCCGGCTGCTTGAACACTTTGGGATCGTTGTCCCCGAGGATGAAACCTTCAGCTCGGCACGGCTGGCAGGTGATCTTGCCGGAAGCTTCATGGCACCGAGCATCGAGAACGGCACCTACAAGATCGACAAGACTGAAGCCAGCGGCGCGCTGTCGGCCGACCTGACCGGTGAGCGCCCGCTATTGCGCGCTGATCTTGATATGAAGACGCTCGATATCACGCCTTTTATCGGCGCAGCCGAACAGCCCCGGAAAGAGACGAATGGCTGGAGCGACGAGCCGTTGAACCTGGATGGGCTCAATTTGGCGAATGCCGATCTCAAGCTTGCGGCGGAAACCATCAAGATCGGCGACATATCGCTCGCCAATGCCGACCTGGCCGCCACTCTCAACAATGGACGTCTCGATGCGAACCTGAATCGCTTCTCGAGCTTCGGCGGTGACTGGCAGGGCAAGGCAACGGTTGATGCCTCCGCCTCACAGCCCCGTCTCGCTTTTGCCATGGGCGCCAACAGTGTCAGCGCCGAATCGCTCCTCGGGACACTTGCCGGGTTTGACCGCCTGAAAGGCACCGGTCGATTTGCGGTCGACGTTACCTCGCAAGGGGCAAGCCTTCGCCAGATCGTCAGCGCTCTTGATGGCACCGCAGAGCTCGACCTCGCCGATGGGGCCCTGTCGGGCCTGAACCTCGGCCAGCTTTTCAGATCGGCCTCATCGCTCAAGGATGCGCTCACCACAGGCAATCTCGATATGACTTCCCTGAAAAGCGTCGTGTCGCCCGAGGCCGAAACCGACTTCACCTCGTTCAAGGGCAGCCTCGCCATGTCCGACGGGGTCGCGAACGTTCAATCGCTGTCTCTGGCCAATTCCGTGATGGACGTGACGGGCAGCGGCGAGATCAATCTCGGCGGCCGCACCCTCGACCTGAAACTGACGCCAGCCATCGACAAGACCGGGCAAGGCAATGCCTCAACGGTGCAGCTGAATGGCATTCCAGTGCCGCTGCGTATCTCCGGAAGCTGGGCATCTCCGAGCTTTGCGCCCGACCTGTCGGCCGTACAGTCCGCCTTGACCTCGGAACTGCGCAATGCTGCCGGAAAAGCCATTGGGCAGGATCTGGAAGGCGAGCTGGGCGCGATTATCTCGGGCGCGATTTCAGGTCAGACGCCCGGCAGTTCGGCGGATAACAAGCAGAATTCCGATAGCGGCGAGGCCCCAGCATCCGACAGCCCTGAGGAAGAAGGAAAGCCAAGCCGGGAAGAGGATGCCATAAAAGATGCGATCGGCGCGATTTTCGGGCCGAGGAAAACCGAAGAAGCGCCCAACTAGCCCATGCGCCGGTGACGCCGGTTTGCCGCGTCCTGGAGCTGTATCACCGAGGTGTCTGCGTCGCCACTGGCGCGCTTTGTGGCGAGCGCTTCATCGGCCTCCTGCTGGGTGAGCACCGGGAAGAGATGTGAGAGCTTCTCGAGCGGTTGCGGGCGGCTGATCATGAAACCCTGGAGCTCGTCACACCCGATTTCCGTCAGGAACTGCTTCTGACTTTCGGTTTCGACACCTTCCGCCGTGCAGGTCATGTTAAGCGCCCTTGCCAGCTCCAGCGTGGCCTGCGTGATGGCGCGGCTGTCGTCATTGTGATCGATATCTTCGACAAAGCTTTTGTCGATCTTAAGCTTGTCGAACGGGAAGCGGCGCAAATAATTCAGGGAAGAAAAGCCCGTTCCAAAGTCATCCAGCGCAATTCTGACCCCGATATCCTTGAGCTGGTTCAAGCGGTCCAACGTAAACTCGGTATCGCTCATCAACACCGATTCCGTGATTTCAAGCTCCAGACGTGACGGATCGATCTGGTTGACCGCAAGCGCATTCACGATCGTGGTCACAAGGCTCGAACTATGGATTTGCAGTGGGGAAATATTCACCGAAATCCCCATATCGTCAGGCAGACGCCGAGCGGCGAAGAGCGCTTCCCGGAGGGCCCAGTCGCCGAGCCGCGTGATAATTCCGCTGTCTTCTGCATGCTGGATGAAATTGTTCGGACCGATCAGGCCGCGGCTTGGATGATTCCAGCGGATCAGCGTTTCGCACCCCACGATACGGCCGGTATGGGCACACATTTGCGGCTGGAAGTACAAGGTCAGTTCCTCGTTCTCCAGGGCCCGGTGAAGGTCAAGCTCAATCCCGCGGCGAGCCTTGGCCTTCTCCGCAAGCTCGGGCGTAAAGACACACCAGGTCCGCTTGCCGGACTCCTTGGCCTGGTAGAGCGCCAGGTCTGCGTGTTTCAGCAGGGTGTCTATATCCATGCTGTGCTGCTCGACAATGCGTACGCCAATGCTGGCACCGCAATGAACAATGGAGCCCCATATCTCATACGGCTCATTCAACCGGTCACTGAGGTTCTGAATGCAGTCGAGCAGCGCGTCGCGGCCGTGCATCTCCACCAGGATCGCGAATTCGTCGCCACCGAGGCGGGCGATGATCTCGGCCGATCCAATATGCTCGTTCAGCCGGCTGGCCACCTGACACAGGAGCTCGTCGCCAGCCGGATGGCCCAGCGTGTCATTCACCCATTTGAAATTGTCGAGGTCCAGCCAGAGAAGCGCGCGTTCATTGCCCTCTTCCACCGGCGTCAGAGCGATTTTCTCAAGCTGCTCATGCAGGCAGGCCCGATTCGGCAGGCCCGTAAGAGGATCATAATGCGCCATATAGGCAATCCGGTCCTCGATCGCCTTCGACTGGGTAATGTCGGATGCCACGCCCCTGAAACCGATGAAGCGGCCGACTGTGTCGTAGATCGGCTTCCCGGTCAGCGACCACCATGCGCCATCTTCATTGTCGACGTTCAGGACGAGATCACGGAAGCCCTGCTTGCGTTCCAGACACCGCATGAGGGTGTTTTTCGTATCCGTCGGGAGGAAAAGCGATCCAATATCGCCGCCCTTGGCCATAGCCTGGAAACTACTGCCCTTCTCACCAAGCGTCGGCATGGGGATGTCGACCAGAGTCCCGTTGGCATCCGTTTGCCAGAGCCAGTCGGAGGTACTTTCTTCGAAGTCGCGCAACAAAAGTCCGATGAGCTGGGCCTGCTGCTGAATGGCAAGGCCGCTCAGATGCTGTTCGATGAACTGCCGGTGGGACCATTTCGTCGTCACCCAGAGAACCCCGGCATAAACCAGTGCAAGGACTGACAGATAGTCATTACGCGGATCCTGCCAGAGCTGAAGCCCGACGATGTAGCCGATCGTGATCGGGATCAGGAACGAGAGTGCCGCCTCCGGGATCCGGCTGATCAGGATAACACCACCGAACATCATCCCCGCCATGATGATGCTGACCGTCATCTGACTATTATAGTCCGTAAACGGCATGACCAGAAGCGGCAGCACACCCCAGATCATGCCCAACAGTGAGGAGAACCGTGCGTAACGCTCGATGCCCTTCTGTGTACCAATCACGGACGGCGGCGTCCGGGGATCGCGTTTTTTATGTTTGTTGCGCGAGGCAATGTTCGCGCCCAGCATGACGGCTGTGGCGGCAAGCAGCGTCACGCTCCATATCCCAAGCAGCCGCGCCGCCGGCGTATTCCAGAAGGACATCACGACCACGGCCGCGTTGATGACATTGGCCAGGCCGACTATGGGGGTTAGCCGCCCTACGGTCTGAAGCTGCCGCGCCCTTATGACGGGTTGCTGTTCCTCGGGCACCTCAACGGGGCGCAAGACACCTGTAATGGAATAACTGTCGACATCGTGCTTTTTGCGATGACCGAACATCCCACGTCCCCATATCACACTCTCAGATTATCATTAATCGGAAAGCATGAAGATCACCGAAGCCGAAAAGGAGAAATTTTATCTATCTGGACCCGCCACTGATGTTGATTAGATTGCGGGAATGACGACGTCGCCACTTATTCTGACCCTCGACCAGGGCACAACATCAAGCCGGGCCATCGTTTTTGACCAATCCGGCAAAATGGTTAGCTCCGCACAGACTGAGTTCCGGCAGCACTATCCATCATCGGGATGGGTCGAGCACGATGCCGAGGACATCTGGGAGACAACACTCGATACAGCCAGGGAGGCGCTGGAGACGGCCGAAGCCCGTGTAGAGGGCACTGTCGCCTGCATCGGCATTTCAAACCAGCGCGAAACAACCCTTGCCTGGGACCGGCGCGACGGACGGCCCGTAGCGCATGGGATTGTCTGGCAGGACCGGCGCACAGCCTCCTTTTGCGAGCAGCTGAAGGCGCAAGGGCATGAAGAGGATATCCAGGCCCGCACCGGCCTGACCATTGATCCGTATTTCTCCGCGACCAAGCTACGTTGGGTTCTCGACAATGTCGAAGGCGCCCGTGAGCTGGCCGAGCAAGGTCATCTCGCCTTCGGAACCGTCGACACATTTCTTATCTACCGCCTGACCGGCGGCAAGGAGCATGTCACGGACGAAACCAATGCGAGCCGGACCCTGCTCTACAACATCGCCGAGGGCGCCTGGGACAAACGTTTGCTGGAGATCTTCTCCATTCCCGAATCCGTGCTTCCGGAGGTCCGGCCAAGTGCGGCGGAGTTCGGGGAGATCTCGCCGGAGCTTCTCGGGCGCTCTCTTCCAATCCAGGGCGTGGCCGGAGATCAGCAGGCGGCCGCCTTCGGACAAGCCTGCTGGCACCCAGGCATGGTCAAAAGCACCTATGGCACCGGCTGCTTTCTGCTCGCGAACACAGGCAACAAGCTTCTGCACTCGAAGAACCGCCTGCTCTCCACCATAGCGTGCCGCACTGGAGCCGAAACGCAATATGCCATCGAAGGCTCAATCTTCGTGGCAGGGGCAATTTCCCAGTGGCTGAGGGACGAGCTCGGGCTTGTCCAAACGGCGGCGCAGACAGAAGCGCTCGCGTCAGGACTGGATAACAATGACGGCGTCTATATCGTTCCGGCCTTTACCGGGCTCGGCGCCCCGCACTGGAATGCCGATGCTCGCGGCATGATTCTCGGCCTCACGCGGGCAAGCAACCGGGCCGTGCTCGCGCGCGCGGCCCTGGAATCGGTTGCCTATCAGACGCGCGACTTGCTCACCGCTCTCCACGCCGACGGGCTAGAAACAGAGCGCATTCGTGTGGATGGGGGCATGACCGAGAATAACTGGTTCATCCAGTTTCTTGCCGACATTCTGGACACACCGATTGACCGCCCGGACATCATCGAAAGTACCGCCCGCGGGGCGGCCTTCCTGGCCGGGCTGCAGGCGGGAGTATTCTCGTCGACAGAAGCGATTGAAGCGCTCTGGAAAGCCGAACGGTCCTTCGTGCCAGAGATGCAGAGCGAGCGTCGCAACGCACTCGTTTCCGGCTGGGACAAGGCGGTCAAAACCGCCCTCTTCCGGGCCAGCCTCGATCACTAAAGCAAGATAGGAATGGTCGGAGCGGCGGGATTCGAACCCACGACCCCTTGTCCCCCAGACAAGTGCGCTACCGGGCTGCGCTACGCTCCGACTGGCTGTGCTTTAAAGGCCGTTGATGGCGAATGCAATCGCAATGGCTGCGTCAGGCTGCCTTTGCCAGACGCGCCTTGTCGAGACGCTGCTTGATATCCTCAAGATCGGCCAGCATGGCTTCCAGCTTGGAGCGGGAGGCGGGTGGCGGGGCGTCTTCGGCTTCTGTTGCCTCGAACGCATCGCGGATGGTCTGCTGCAGCTCACGCGCGGGACTGGCCTGTGCCGCTTTCTCCGCACCACATTTCAGGATCGCCTCGCCGGCGAGAACCTTTTCAACGCCCTGCTCATTGATGAGCTGCCCGGCGCCCTTCAGCGTCATGCCCCGCTCGTGGACAAGCAGCTGGATGGCTCTCAGCGCCTGCATGTCTTCCGGGCGGAACATACGACGCCCATCGGGGCGCTTCATCGGCTTGAGATGTTTGGTGAACTTGCCTTCCCAGTAGCGAAGGACGTGCGGCTGCAAGCCAAGCTCATCCGCAGCTTCCCCGATCGAGCGGTAGGCATCGGCGGACTTTTCAACTTTTCTGGCAGCAGCGGGCATGAGCTTCCTCTCTAGTGGCTGTCTTCGACCTTGTCTTTAAGCATGGGAGAAGGCTTGAAGGTGACCACACGCCGCGCCGAAATCTTGGCTTCGACACCGGTTTTCGGATTACGACCGGCCCGGGCAGATTTCTTGCGGACGACAAAATTGCCGAAACGGGAAAGCTTCACTTCGCTTTCCTGTTCAAGGCTGCGCCCGATCATGTCGAGCATTGTGTCGAGAATGTCGCCTGACTCCTGACGGGTCAGCCCGACTTCCCGGACAATCGCATCGGCGAGTTCTACGCGGGTGATGGTTTTGCTGGTCACGTCATCAGCTCCTCTGGTTAACAGATACGGCCGATTTCTTAACAAAAGAATTACAGCCGGAAGAGAGAGGCACCCCATGAAAAGCCGCCGCCCATGGCTTCGCTTAGCACAAGATCCCCGGGTTTGATCCTATCGTCGGAAATCGCTGTATGAAGCGCAAGGGGAATCGAGGCCGCCGACGTATTCCCATGCTCGGCCACCGTCGAAACCACCTTGCCCTCTTCGAGCCCCAACTTCTTGGCGACACCGTTGAGAATGCGCTGGTTGGCCTGGTGAGGCACAAACCAGTCGATATCATCTATCGAATATCCGGTTTCAGCCAGAACATGCTGGATCGCGCTCGAAATATTGGTCACGGCATGACGGAAAACCTGATTTCCCTGCATGCGGACATGACCGATGGTTCCGGTCGACGAGACCCCGCCATCGACATAAAGCAGGTCGCTCTTGGTGCCATCAGTGCGGATATGATGGGCGATAAGACCTTCATCCGCCCCGCCCTCACCGGCTTGAAGCACAGCGGCCCCGCTGCCGTCACCGAACAGGACGCATGTCGAGCGATCCGACCAATCCAGGATGCGCGTGAATGTTTCCGCGCCGATCACGAGCGCCGTATTGAACAGGCCCTGCTTCAGCATCGAGTCGGCCGTGGCAAGCGCGAACAGAAAGCCCGAGCAGACGGCCTGAATATCAAAGGCCGCGCCGCCCTTGACCCCGAGCTTGGCCTGAACGGCGGTCGCGGTGGCCGGAAAGGTCTGGTCCGGTGTGGTCGTGGCCAGGACAATCAGGTCGACATCTTCAGGGCCGAGACCGGCATTGCGAAGGGCTTCCTTCGAAGCCTCGACGGCCAGGTCGGAGGTCATTTCGCCTTCAGCCGCAATATGGCGGGCGTGAATCCCTGTTCGCTCCCGAATCCACTCGTCAGACGTGTCGACCATTTTCGCCAGGTCTTCATTGGTGAGAATACGGCTCGGCAGGTAGGCACCAGTGCCCCGGATAAAGCTTCGTCTTGTTGTCATCACTCTACAGCTTCTGGAGCGATTCCGAGTTGGGAAACGCGTTTTAGCCCCGACGCGATCTCTTCCATGTAGTGGCTCTTTGCAAGATCGGCAGCCAGTTTCACAGCAGTCGCATAGCCCTCGGCATCCGTACCGCCATGACTTTTGACAACTACGCCATTCAGCCCCAGCAGGACGCCACCATTAACGCTGGACGGATTGAGCTTGGTGCGTAGATCCCTCAGCCCTGAGGCGGCTAGCGCAGCACCAGCTTTTGACAGCAGGCTGGATGTCAGCGCCTGGCGGACATAGGTCGAAATCAGGCGCGCGGTGCCTTCGGCGGTTTTCAGGGCGACATTGCCGGTAAAGCCATCCGTGACGATCACATCCACGACGCCCATGGAAATGTCATTGCCCTCGACATAGCCCTTGAAATCAATTCCGAGGTCGCGCGTGCGGAGGATCTCTCCGGCAAACTTGATCGCGTCCTTACCCTTCTCGTCTTCGGCGCCGATATTGAGCAAGGCCACACTGGGGCGTTCCTTGCCGAAGACAGCGCGGGCATAGGATTCCCCCATGATCGCGAATTCGATCAGCAGGTCTGCATCGGCTTCGAGATTGGCGCCGACATCCAGAACAACGGAACGGCCTTTCAGGGTCGGCCACAGGGCTGTCATGGCAGGACGGCGAACGCCTTCCATCTTGCGCAAGCCCATCATCGCCATGGCCATCAGCGCACCGGTGTTGCCAGCCGAGACACCAGCGGCGGCGTCGCCCTGCTTAATCGAATCGATCATACCCCACATGCTCGTCCCCCGGGCCTTGCGCAAGGCCGAGGAAGGTTTCGCGCTCATGCTCACGACATCGGCATGGTCGACGATGCTGCAGCGGCTTGCCAGCCCGGACGCATTGACCAGTGAGGTGAGTTCGGACTCCCTGCCGTGAAGGATGAAGCGGACATCCTCATTGGTCCGGCAAAACAGTTTCAGTCCTTCAAGCACGACCTCCGGGGCTGCATCACCGCCCATTGCGTCGATCGACAATGTAGTTGGAGTCATCACATGCTCTTAGCAGCTTTGGACATCGGGACACTAAGCCTGACATGCCCCAATCGCAACTCAGCGAAAACAAGTCGGCTGCGCTTTTTTTCTGCAGGAGATCACCATCCGGGATACCCCTCCATCACGCGGGCCATATCCGCTTTCCGGAGCCTGTCATGGTCTGCCAGCAGCCTCTCTGCCAAGGCTTCGCATCCCTCAGCACTTGCGAGCGTATTGCGCTCCAGCACATCCCTCAATTGAGGGGGCGGGGCGCTGCTCTCGATCGCCGCTGTGACGGCCTGGCCAAGCCCAAAGAACGCTTCTCCCATCTTTCTGATCTTGCGGGCAATCGAGGCATCCCCGACGCCAGTTTCCCGCAAGGCATCATCGAAAGACTGAAAGAGGCGGCGGTAAAGCTCCGCCGAAATCGCCTGTCCTTCCGGCCCTTCGCGCTCAAGGAGCGGAAAGATGAGGGCGGCATACAGCGCCGTCGCCTGGAAACGCCCTTCGAGGGTATCGGGCAGCCGGTCTTCACCGAAGAGCGATGGCGTGCGGGCCTTTGAGACAATCTCGCCATAAAGCCGGGCCGCGACAGTGGATCTGTGGTGACGGGTCGGAAACAAGGTCCGGCTGAGCCAATTCATTTCTGCGCTCCGTAACTTGCCATCTGCCCCGCGAGGCCTGTAATCGATAGTCGAACAAAAGGATACCCGCATGAAGAAGACGGCAATCATTGCGAGCGTCGCTTTCGCGTTTCTGTCGACGGGCTGCATTTCCTCGATGCAGTCCTATCATGGCTATGCGCCCGACGAAGTCGCGCCTGATTCGGTGACTCCCGGCGTGGATACACGCTCAAGCGTTCTGGCGCAGCTCGGCTCGCCAAGCACCAAGAGTGCGTTTGACGAGAACACCTGGGTCTATATCACCACGATCCAGAAGCGTTTCGCATTCTTCCGCCCCAAGATTGATACGCGCACCGTGACGGCAATCCGCTTCAGTGACGAAGACGTTGTCGACGAGGTCCTGAAATACAATCAGGAAGACGGTCGGGTCATCAATTACGCCTCTCGCGAAACGCCGACCCGCGGCCGCGAACTTGGCCTGTGGGAGCAGATCTTCGGGACGGTTGGCCAGGTGGCACTTCCCGCCACGGACGAGCGCACGCCCAGCAATCCGACCGGGCGTCGCTAGCCTTCCCGGATTATCGACGAAACAGCAAAAAGCCCCGGTCTATCCGACCGGGGCTTTTCTTTTTATACGCTTGCAAAGCTGGGCCCGATCAGGCGTGCGCCAAAACGGCCAGCATCAAGAGCGCCACGATATTGGTGATCTTGATCATCGGGTTCACGGCCGGGCCGGCGGTATCCTTGTAAGGGTCCCCGACCGTATCGCCCGTAACGGCAGCCTTGTGGGCTTCGGAGCCCTTGCCGCCATGATTGCCGTCTTCAATGTACTTCTTGGCATTGTCCCAGGCCCCGCCGCCGGACGTCATCGAGATCGCCACAAAGAGACCCGTGACAATCACACCAAGCAGCATCGCACCGACCGCGGCAAGCGCCGAGGAAATGCCCGCGATCAGCCAGACAATGGCCAGGAGGACGATGGGCGACAGCACAGGCAGCAGGGAGGGGACAACCATCTCCCGGATCGCGGCCTTCGTCAGCAGGTCGACGGCCTTGCTGTAGTCAGGCTTCACTTCGCCTTTCATGATACCCGGCATCTCCCGGAACTGGCGGCGGACTTCCTCCACAACGGCCTGCGCGGCCCGACCGACAGCCATCATCGACATGCCGCTGAACAGGAAAGGCAACAGCCCGCCGAACAACAGCCCGACAACCACATAGGGATTGGCGATCGAGAAGTTCACCGCATCCACATTGGCAAAAAAGCTGCCTTCTTCCGCGGTTCGGGCGAAGTACTGCAAGTCCTGATTATAGGCGGCAAACAAGACCAGGGCCCCGAGACCGGCGGAGCCGATCGCATAGCCCTTGGTGACCGCCTTGGTCGTGTTGCCCACCGCATCGAGTGCGTCCGTCGTGTCGCGAACCTCGCTCGGAAGCTCAGCCATTTCGGCGATGCCGCCAGCATTGTCCGTCACCGGCCCGAACGCATCGAGCGCGACGATCATGCCGGCCAGGGCCAGCATCGTTGTCGTCGCGATGGCGATACCGTAAAGGCCCGCCAGATTGAAGGTCAGCACAATACCGGCAATGATCGTGATGGCCGGAAGTGCCGTCGACTCAAGCGAGACGGCCAGCCCCTGGATGACATTCGTGCCGTGCCCCGATTCCGAAGACTTCGCGACGGAGCGGACCGGGCGATAACCGGTGCCGGTATAGTACTCTGTGACCACAACTATGAGCGCGGTGACCCCGAGGCCGGCGACACCACAAAAGAAGAGATCCAGACCGCTCACACTGTTGGCCAGGCCAAGGGCCTCACCAGCATCCTCCAGGACACCGAAGCCATTGGGCAGGCCCCAATTGATCGCAATAGCCAGACCGATCAGAGAGAACACACCCGTTGCGATCAGCCCCTTGTAGAGCGCGCCCATGATATTCGTGGAGCCCTGTCCGAGGCGGACAAACCATGTCCCGGCAATCGAGGAAACGATGCACACCGCACAGATCGCGAGCGGCAGCAGCATGATCGAACCGAGATAGCCCAGCCCGCCGAAGTAGATCGCGCCTAGAACCATGGTGGCCACGATGGTCACGGCATAGGTCTCGAAGAGGTCTGCAGCCATGCCGGCACAGTCACCGACATTGTCGCCAACATTGTCGGCGATGGTGGCCGCATTGCGCGGATCATCTTCCGGAATACCGGCTTCGACCTTGCCGACCATATCCCCGCCGACGTCGGCACCCTTGGTGAAAATGCCACCGCCTAGCCGGGCAAAGATGGAAATCAGCGACGCCCCGAACCCGAGCGCGACGAGGCCATCGACCACGGCCCGGTCATTCGGCTCGAAACCGACAAGGCCTGTCAGAATGCCGTAATAGGCGACGACACCGATAAGGGCGAGCCCGACAACGAGAAGCCCCGTGACGGCGCCAGACTTGAACGCCATGGCCAGGCCGTCCTGAAGGCTCTTGCTCGCGGCTTGCGTGGTGCGCACGTTCGCCTGAACGGAAACCTTCATGCCGATGAAACCGGCAGCCCCGGACAAAACCGCCCCGATGACGAAACCAAGCGGCACCTCCCAGCTACGAAATGCAATGAAAAGAAGGACAACGACCGCTGCCCCCACCATTGCGATGGTCGTATACTGCCGGTTCAGGTAAGCATTCGCGCCCTCCTGAATGGCGGATGCTATCTCCTTCATGCGGTCTGACCCCGCATCGGCTTTCATGATCGAGTTTGACTGCAGCCAGCCATAGAGCACGGCCGCAAATCCGGCTGCAAGTGCTATCCAATACCATAGGCTCATCTTGGCCCTTCCTCCCTTATTTTGCCTATTCTGCGGTCAAATTTGCGGAAAAGGCTTTTTTTCATGTGACTCGTCACTGCCAAAAGCAAAGGAGATAGGCAAGCAGCTTCACACGAAGGGCGGGATTGTGCGCAAAGTTTTTAGTGCTGATAACCGGATTTGGCGGGCAGTGTGACGGGCTCACCCTCAAGATAAGCGCTTACACCTGCCCCTGAGACCACTTCGCCGATTCGAGTGGCGGATATCCCGGTCTTCTCGAGCGCGCCATGACACTCAGATACCCTGTCGCGGTCTACGGTAAACAGGGTTTGGTAGTCGTCCCCGCCGGTCGCAAGCGCAAGCATACGCTCCAACGAAGGCGACGAGAGCGCCCATGGAACCCGGCCCAGATCGATTGCGATACTGACGTCGCTTGATTTCGCGATGTGGGCGGCGTCGGAGATCAGCCCATCGGAAACATCGATCGAGGCTGACGCGTAATGCGAGATAATGGCAGCGATCTCAATATCCGGGATGTTCGGAACCCGGTAATGCTCGGCAAGCGCCGTTTGTTGTCGGGATCGAACATGCTCAAGCCCGGCTGTGCCGGCCCCGATCTGACCGGTAACCATCAAGACGTCGCCAATGGCCGCGTTTGCCCGCGAGACAGGCTCAGGCCCATGACAAAGCCCGGTCAGGAACAGCGTCACAACCAGGGGGCCGGAGGTGCGGACAATGTCCCCGCCGAGAAGATCGATATCCCACTGGTCGAGATCCTTGCGCAGCCCGCCGCTGAACGCCGCAAAGTCCTCTTCGGAAAACGTGTCCGGAAGCGCCAGAGAGAGAAACGCCTCCTCGGGCCTGGCGCCCTTGCAAATGATGTCAGAGACATTCACCCGGGCAAGCTTTCGCGCGACCGTTTCAAGCGGATCGCTCTTCAAGAAGTGAATGCCCTCCACCAACGTATCCATCGTGGCAATACGCTGGCCGGCCGGCTCGCGGCGCAATTTGGCGATATCGTTTTCCAGGCCCATGGCGTTCGGGCTTGTGGCAATGGGCTTGAGGTAGCGGTCTATCCAGTCGAATTCTGACATGGACCCAACAGATTACGTGCCACGAAGGTCGTTGGAGACATTATCCAGAATGGCATTGACGAAGTTCGCTTCCGATTTCTCGAAGAAATCATGCGCCAGCGTAACATACTCGTCCAGAAGGACCGCCTTTGAGAGATGCTGCTGCTGAATGAGTTCAGCGGTGGCCGCTCTCAGAATGGCCCGCGTGGTGGCATCAAGGCGCGAGAGCTTCCAGCCTTTCGACAGCCGCTTGAGAATGGCCGCATCGACTTCATCCTGATGATCGACAACAGCCCTTACCACTGTCTTGAAAAGATCCGGGTCGGCTTCTTCAACGGGCTCTTCATCCGGGCCGAAGCCGAGACGGTCTTCCATGAATTCACGGATCACCGCTTTCGCGCTCTCGCCCGTCTGCTCCATCTGGTAGAGCGCCTGCACCGCGGCCAGCCGGGCCCCTGCTCGCCGGGCGCGAATGACCTCAAAGGGAAGCTTCTGATCTTGCATTAGCCCACAAACTTCTTCCGCAACTTCAGCATGGCGAGGCAGGCGAGCGCCGCATCGCGCCCCTTGTTCTTCTGCGCCCGCTCGGCGCGCGCGAGCGCCTGTGCTTCATTCTCGACCGTCAGGATACCATAGCCGATTGCGAGGCGGCGTTCGACGGCAAGGGTCATGAGGCCTCTCGCACTCTCTCCGCAGACATAGTCATAATGGCTTGTCTCGCCACGGATAACGCAGCCAAGCGCGATGTAACCGTCATACTGAGCACTGTCGGCAGCCATGGCGATAATCCCTGGCACCTCAAACGCGCCGGGCACTTCAATCGTTTCGATGACGACATCCTCATCGGCAAGCGTTTCTGCAACCCCGGCTTCAAGCTCGCGGGAGATATGCTCGTAATAGCGTGACGTCGCCACAAGAATCCGGTGCGCCATTTTAGTCCTCGTTTCTCGTAAGAGGCTTCCAGCCTTCAATGCTAAGACCATAACCCTCAAGGCCGGCGACCCGGGTCGGTTGTGTGTCTGACAGGAAGACCATCTTGCGCACGCCGAGCTCACGCAGGATTTGCGCGCCTACGCCATATTCCCGCAGCGGCTGATGATGATCATCGTCGTCATGAGATTTCAGGCCGAGCCGCGATGCGAGCGAATTCGGCCGCATCGTGTTCACGAAAACGACAACGCCGGGCTCTTTTGCCTGCGCGATGACTTTCATCGTCTTCTTGACCAGCTGAGCTCGCGGCCCCTTCTCGCCGAGAATGTCGGCAAGAACATCGGTTCTGTGAACGCGAACCAGGACCGTCTCCTCGGGATCGATCTTGCCGTGAACGACAGCAATATGTTCGACATTATCAAGTGAATTGCGGAAGACCACGGTCTTGAAGCCGGTGCCATATTCGCTCTCGAGCGGGGCTTCAACCCGGCGCTCCAGATAGCGGTCATTCTCACGCCGCCAGGCAATCAGATCTGCGATCGTTCCGATCTTGAGCCCGTGATACTGGGCAAATGAGATCAGCTCGGGCAGACGGGCCATTGTCCCGTCATCATTCATGATCTCACAGATGACGCCAGCCGGATACAGCCCTGCCATGCGGGAAATATCCACGGCCGCTTCAGTGTGACCGGCCCTCACAAGCGTGCCCCCGTCGCGCGCGATCAGCGGGAAGACGTGGCCTGGAGAGACAATGTCGTGGTGATCCTTCGTCGGGTCGATTGCGACAGCGACCGTCCGGGCGCGATCAGCCGCCGAAATGCCAGTGGTGACCCCTTCCTTGGCCTCGATCGACACCGTGAAAGCCGTCTGCATGCTCTCGCGATTATCACGAGCCATCATGTCGAGATTGAGCGCACGGGCGCGCTCGCGTGTCATGGAGAGGCAGATCAGCCCGCGGCCATACTTGGCCATGAAGTTGACGGCTTCAGGCGTCGCGAAACTTGCAGGAATGACGAGATCGCCCTCATTCTCGCGATCCTCGGCGTCAACGAGAATGAACATGCGCCCATTACGCGCATCTTCAATAATTTCGTCGATAGACGAAATCGCTGCGTGAATGTCATCGGTCATTCGGCCACCTGTGTGTCAGGCGCGTCTGCGCCGATCATCCGTGCCACGTACCGCGCCAGCATATCGACCTCAAGATTGACTTTGCTGGCGGGCTGCAACTCGTGAAGCGTCGTCACCTGCCATGTATGAGGAATAATGGCGATATCGAAGTCGCCATTGTCGTGAACGGATGCAACGGTCAGCGAAACCCCATCGATGGCGACAGAGCCCTTGGCCGCAAAATAATGCCGAAGAGACGCGGGCGGGCGGATCGTGATGCGGTAACTCTCGCCTTCCTCCACGATGGAAATCACCTCGCCCAGCGCGTCGACGTGACCATAAACAAGGTGGCCGCCAAGCTCGTCTCCAAGCTTTAAGGACTGTTCGAGGTTTACCTTGGAGCCTTGGGTAAGCGCGCCGAGCATTGTGCGGCCCAGCGTTTCCGGCACAGCCTCGACTTCGAACCAGCTTCCGCGGTCATGCTCACCCATCGCGACCACCGTCAGACAAACGCCCGAATGCATGATCGATGCGCCCATAGCGATGGTCTCAAGCGGAAATGCGCTTGCAACGCGAAACCGCCGAAGGCCTGTTCGGTCCTCGACAGCCTCGATCGTGCCGATATCGGTAACCAGTCCGGTAAACATGAAACCCTCCTAGGCGCCGCATATAAGGCCCCGACAGGGGCGCGCCAATGAATAACGTGAGGTCAGTCAGCCGGAGATCCAGCTCTCAAGGCTGTCGTCACCAATCCGCTCATAGGCTGAAAGCTGCCAGCGGGAGGCCGATGACATCTTGTCGAGCCCCAGCGCAGCAATCGCCGGAAGGCCGTCCCCGCCGATGATGATGGGCGCGCGAAACCATTCGATCCGGTCCACAAGCCCGGCAGCCAGAAAGCTGGCGGCCAGTTGCCCGCCGCCTTCCAGGAAAATCCTGTTAATGCCTTCCGCCCGGGCCCGCCTGAGGAGTTCCTGTGGAGCGACCCGCCCATGGCCATCACCGACCGGCCAGAAGTCAACGCCCTGAAAACCTTTCGCTGTGGCACGCCTCTGCGGGTCCGCATGCGCGATGACAACGCGGCCTGTCGCCGTTGACGCCGCCAGGCGCGAGGCCGGTGGGGTGCGAACCTGGCTGTCTGCCACGATGCGAACGGGCTGGCGCTTTGGCAAAGGCACCGTGCGGGCCGTCAACAGCGGGTCATCTGCGAGCACCGTGCCCACGCCGACAAGGACGGCATCATGCTCGGCCCGCATCTGATGGGCCCGGGCGCGCGCCTGCGGACTTGTAATCCACTGGCTCGTGCCATTCGAAAGCGCGATACGGGCATCCAGCGATGTCGCGATCTTGAGGGTGACAGACGCCCGGCTACTCACGCTTCATCAGGTCCCTCTTCCAGGGCGGATGTCTCTATGAAGCGGGCAAAATCGCTCGGATCCTTGAAATCCTTGTAAACGCTTGCGTAGCGAACATATCCGACCGGGTCGACCGTCTTGAGCGACTCCATGACCAGATCGCCGATCTCAACCGATGTCACCTCGGTTTCGCCGCTGCTTTCGAGCTTTCTGACGACGCCCGAGACCAGCCGCTCGACATTCTCATCGCCGACCGAGCGCTTACGAAGCGCGATCGTGATGGACTTCGCGACCTTGTCCCGGTCGAAGATGGCGCGCTTGCCGTCACGCTTGACGACAATGATCTCACGCAGCTGAACCCGCTCAAACGTCGTGAAGCGCCCGCCGCATACCTCGCAGGCCCGCCTGCGGCGGACAGCTGTATTGTCCTCCGCAGGCCGGGAATCCTTCACGGCTGTGTTGTCAGCTGTGCAGAACGGACACTTCACGAGTCAGACTCCTTAACCGCCATAAATCGGGAAACGGGCCGTCAGCGCCTTGACCTCTTCCCGGATCCTGGTTTCAACCCCTTCGGAATCGCCTTGGGCGATGGCATCGACAACCTCACCGATCCAGCGGCCGATCTGCTTGAATTCGGCTTCGCCAAACCCTCTCGTCGTCCCCGCCGGAGACCCGACACGAATACCACTCGTGACCATGGGTTTTTCCGGATCAAACGGCACGCCGTTCTTGTTGCAGGTGATAAAGGCGCGCCCGAGCGCAGCTTCGGCATCGCGGCCGGTGACGCGCTTTGGACGCAGGTCGATCAGGGCGACGTGCGTATCCGTGCCACCTGAAACGAGATCCAGGCCGGACTCCTTCGCCGCAGCCGCCATGGCCCGCGCATTATCGACGACGTTCGCGGCGTAGGTCTTGAAGGCCGGCGTAAGGGCCTCTCCAAAAGCGACCGCCTTACCGGCAATCACGTGCATGAGCGGACCGCCCTGCAGACCCGGGAACACGGCCGAATTGACCTTCTTGGCGATGGTTTCATCGTTGGTGAGCACCATGCCACCGCGCGGACCGCGAAGCGTCTTGTGCGTCGTCGTTGTCGCCACGTGGCAGTGCTCGAGCGGATTGGGATGGGCGTCCCCGGCCACCAGCCCGGCAAAGTGAGCCATGTCGACCAGGAACCAGGCACCAACCTCGTCGGCAATCTCGCGGAAGGTCTTGAAGTCGAACTGACGCGGATAGGCCGAACCGCCAGCAATGATCAGCTTTGGCTGGTGAGTTTTGGCAAGATCACGAACCTGGTCGAAATCGACGAGATGGTCCTCCTTGCGAACCCCGTACTGGACCGCATTGAACCACTTGCCGGACTGGTTTGGCTTGGCGCCGTGCGTCAGGTGACCGCCGGCATCCAAGCTCAGGCCGAGAATGGTGTCGCCCGGCTTGATCAGCGCCTGGAAGACGGCCTGGTTGGCCTGGCTGCCCGAGTTTGGCTGAACATTCGCATAGCTGCAATTGAAGAGCTTTGTGGCGCGCTCAATCGCCAGATTTTCAGCGATGTCGACAAACTGGCAGCCGCCATAATAGCGCTTGCCCGGATAGCCTTCGGCATATTTGTTCGTCAGAACCGATCCTTGGGCTTCGAGGACTGCCTTAGAAACAATGTTTTCCGAGGCGATCAGCTCGATTTCGTGCTGCTGGCGCTCAAGTTCCTTGGCGATAGCATCCGCGACCGCCGGATCGCTATCTTCAAGCGATGCGGAAAAAAAGCGGCTCGCGTCAAACTGCGTGACAGTCGATGTGTCTGGCATGGACGAATCCCTGTTTTGCTCGTGTGTTGTGTACGCAGCCAGCACGCAGTCGGCAAGGTGACGACAGGGCTGATTCATGCATACGCATTTGGAAGACGCGTAAGCATATCACAGCGCGCGCAAAGATATAGCGTTCGAGCAGAAACAGGTTTTGATCGATCGGTCCTGGATCAGGCGGCCTCGGCCAGTCCGAGCTGTTTCCAGACCGCCAGGATCGAAGACACCAGCTCGTCCATCATCGCCTCATCGTGAACCGGGCCCGGCGTAAACCGGAGCCGCTCGGTGCCGCGCGGCACGGTCGGGTAATTGATGGGCTGAACGTAAATGCCGAAATCGAACAGAAGCGTATCGGAAAGCGCCTTGCACTTCTCCGGATCCCCGACCAGCAGCGGCACGATGTGGGTCACGCTGTCCATCACGGGCAGACCCGCCTCACGGAATTTCTCTTTCAGGAGCGCGGCCTTTGCTTGGTGATCGGCGCGAAGCTTGCGTCCCTCGTCCGAACGTAGCTTGCGAATGCTGCTCAGGGCCCCGGCGGCCATCACCGGACAGGTCGAGGTCGTGAAGATAAAGCCGGAGGCCATGGAGCGGATGGCGTCGATCATCGTCTCATGGGCCGCGATATAGCCGCCCATCACGCCATAGGCCTTGCCGAGCGTGCCTTCGATGATGTCGACACGGTCCATCAGACCGTCGCGCTGAGCCACCCCAGCGCCTTCCTTGCCGTACATGCCGACGGCATGGACTTCATCGAGATAGGTCAGGGCATCGAACTCGTCTGCCAGGTCGCAGATCTTCTCAATGGGACCAATGTCGCCGTCCATCGAATAGACGCTTTCGAAGGCGATCAGCTTCGGACGGTCTGCATCGTCATTCTCCATCAGCGCGCGGAGATGTTCCACATCATTGTGGCGGAAGATCCGGCGATCTGCGCCCGAGCGGCGAATGCCCTCAATCATGGAGGCGTGGTTCAGCTCATCGGAATAGATGATCAGCCCGGGCAGAATCTTACCCAGAGTGGAGAGCGTAGCTTCGTTCGCAACATAGCCGGACGTGAACAAAAGCGCGCCCGTCTTGCCGTGCAGATCGGCAAGCTCGCGCTCCAGGTCAACGTGGTAGCGCGTCGTACCCGAAATATTACGAGTTCCGCCGGATCCGGCACCGAAACTGTCGATTGCCTCGTGCATGGCTTCCAGAACGGTCTCGTCCTGCCCCATGCCGAGATAGTCATTCGAACACCAGACAGTGATCTCGCGTTCGCCATCCTCGAAACGGGCCGTCGCCTTGGGGAAACGGCCCCGGTGACGGTGCAGATCGACGAAAACGCGATAACGCCCCTCACCGTGAATCGTCGTGAGGGCGTTTTCGAATGCCTTGATATGTTTCATATCTTTTGCTTCCGCTGTCCGGGCTCAACCTTATGTACGGCGTATATGGCAAAGCCATCCGACGGTATCTATAGGGGAATGTGCTTACGCCGCAAATGTCGCACTTTCAGCCTAAATGTCATATCCCGGCATTTCGCGATCCAGCTTGCGCGTGAGCCCGGGCCAGATCAGCTTCTCAGAGAGCGTCGACAAGCCAGCAGCGCCCTGCCCGGCGACCTTCTCCTGAATATCCCGGCCGCACTCGACCACATTCTCACGCCCGCCAGCGAGCGCCATGACCTGCATGTTGCAGGCCCGCTCCAGGAAGAACATGCGGGTGAAAGCCATCGATGCCGTTTCACCACATGTCAGCGTACCATGATTGCAAAGCAGCATGCTGGATTTTTCGGGCCCGAGGTCGGCGACGAGCCGCTCACGTTCATCCAGGTCCAGCGCAACGCCTTCATAATCGTGATAGGCGAGATCTTCGCGAACGATCATCGCGGTCTGCGAAATCGGCAAGAGGCCTTCCTTCTGGGCCGAAACGGCAACGCCCTGATCGGTGTGAAGGTGGATGACAACATTGGCATCCTCACGATTGGCGTGGATGGCGGAATGAATCGTGAAGCCAGCCGGATTGATGAAGTAAGGCGTGTCGCTGACGATATTGCCGTCCAGGTCGACCTTCACGAGGGAGGAGGCCGTGATTTCATCGAAGAACATGCCATAGGGATTGATGAGAAAGTGATGCTCAGGCCCCGGCACGCGATGCGAGATATGGGTAAAGATCATGTCGTCCCAGCCATGCAGCGCGACAAGCCGATAGAGCATGGCGCAATCGACACGGGCTTTCCATTCTTCCGCGCTCACCGCGTCCTTGACGTTCAAGGCCTTCATGTCGTCCGGCATCGTATCCTCCTGATATAGTTGACTACATCATACAGGATAAACCGTACGGGACGCCAGCCCGCACGTATCCACGCTTGACGCTTGGCCGCGAGCGCCTGACATGGGCGGCATGAAAATACAAATCGCCTTCACGGCCTCCCGCCGTCCCGAAGCCCAGGATGCGCTGCAGCGTCTGACACATCGCTATGGTCAATGCGCAGAAGAAGATGCCGAGGTGATTGTCGCGCTCGGCGGCGACGGTGCGATGCTGGAGGCCATGCGCAGGCGGTTCGATGACAGCAAACCAGTCTACGGCATGAACCGCGGCACGGTCGGTTTTCTCATGAACGATTTCGATGAGGAAGACCTCTACGAGCGAATCAACAAAGCGGCCAAGGCGACACTGATGCCACTGCGGATGATTGCCACCGACGTCAATGGCGAACGCTATGAGCGTCTTGCCATCAATGAGGTCTCCCTCTTCCGCGAAACAGCGCAAAGCGCGAAGCTGAGTATCCGCGTCGATGGACGAGAGCGGATGAGTGAGCTGACCTGTGATGGCATCATGGTCGCAACGCCGGCCGGCTCGACGGCCTATAACCTTTCGGCGCATGGCCCGATCCTTCCGATCGGTGCCAATCTCCTGGCTCTGACCCCTGTCAGCTCGTTCCGCCCGAGGCGGTGGCGCGGCGCCCTGCTCCGGCACGATGCGAAGGTGGAGTTCGATATTGTTGAGCCCAATCGCCGCCCCGTGTCAGCGGCCGCCGATAACCAGGAAGTCCGCGATATCGCGACGGTCACGGTTCATGAGGACCGCTCCAAGCCGTTGACGATGCTGTTCGATCCGGGGCATGCCCTCGATGAACGCATCCTGCGCGAGCAATTTGCGTTTTGATCGGCCCCTTGCGTCGTCAGACGCCCTGGAAGCCTGCGACTTCACGCCGTTTCTTTTCGCCCCGGTCGATGCCGAGCAGAAGCACGATGGCGGAGGCCACGAACACGGACGAGTAGGTCCCGACAATCACGCCGAAGATCAGCGCGAAACTCATCCCGCTCAGCACCGTCCCACCGAAGAGATAAATGCTGAATAGCGCGATCAGCGTCGTGCCAGACGTCAGGAGGGTACGTGAAAGCGTTTCGTTGACGGCGATATCGATGACCTTGGCCAGTTCGAGCTTCTTGTACTTGCGAGCTTCCTCGCGAACGCGGTCGAAAATGATCACCGTGTCGTTCATCGAGTAACCGACAATGGTCAGGAGTGCGGCAATCGTCGAAAGATTGAATTCGAATTGCGTCAGCGCAAACATGCCCATGGTGATGATGACATCATGGAACAGCGCCGCCACAGCGCCCAAGGCATACTGCCACTGGAAACGGAACGAGATGTAGACCATCATCAGTGCCAGCGCGACGCCAAGTGCCGTCAGGCCGCTCTTGAGAAGCTCACTGGACACTTTCGGACCGACCGCCGCACTGCTTCGGATATTCACGCCTGGAAAAGCGTCTTCCAGCGCCGCGCGGACCTCATTATTCGCGGTCTGCTGGGCAGCTTCCTGGTCTCCGCTTCCGCTCTCCTGGATCGCAAAGCGGATGACGATCACCTCGATGCCTTCGACCCCGGTGCCGCGAGCCGCGTTGACCTGGACGTCACCGAGCCCGAGATCGCCTAGGACTGTGCGGACGTCCTGCTCGTTGACACCTTCCGGCTGCTCGATCTCGATGACGGACCCGCCCGCGAAATCGATCCCGAAATTCAAGCCCTTTGTGAAGATCAGGGCGAAAGCCGCCGCAATCAGCAGCAAGGAGACGAGGAAGGCCGGGAAGCGGAACGCCATGAACGGGACGTTGGTTCTCTGAGGCCAGTATTGGAGAAGCATGGGTAAATTCCTCAGATTGCCAGCCTGCGCGGCTTCATCGATTTCACCCACATGGCGGTGAACCAGCGCGTGATGACGAAAGCGGTGAACACGGAGGTCACGATACCGATCGCGAGGGTAACAGCGAAGCCTTTCACCGGGCCGGAGCCAAGCATGTAAAGGATCGCTGCAGCGATGAAGGTGGTGATGTTCGCGTCAAGAATGGTTGCGAGCGCCCTTTCATAGCCGGCGACAATCGCCGTGGCCGGTGATCGCCTGTTTCGTTGTTCCTCCCGGATCCTCTCGAACACGATGACATTGGCGTCGACCGCCATACCGATGGTCAGAACGATACCGGCAATACCGGGCAAGGTCAGTGTCGCGCCAAGCCCTGAGAGGGCCCCGAGGATCAGGATGATGTTCGTCAGCAGCGACCCCACGGCAAACCCGCCCATAAGGCCATAGGCAATGATCATGAAGACGCCGACGAGAACCAGACCGATAAGGCTGGCCCGTGTCCCGGCCCGGATCGAGTCGGCCCCGAGGCCCGGCCCGACCGTGCGCTCTTCGATAAAGTTCAGCTTCGCGGGCAGTTCGCCGGCCTCGATGATGGCGGCAAGGTCCTGCGCCTCTTCAACGCTGAAGTCGCCGGTAATCTGAACGCTTCCACCCCAAATCGGCTCATTGATCCTGGGGGCGGACATGACTGTGCCATCCAGAACAATAGCGAAGATTTCCCCGCGATTGTTCGCCGTCGCCCGGCCAAAACGTTCCTTGCCGGAGCCGGTCAGCCGGAAATCGACGGCTGCGGAGTTGTCGTCGGGGTCACGCCCCTGATTGGCGGTGGCAATGTCGCTACCGGTCACGACCGGTGTGCGGTTGATCAGCATGGGCCGGCCATCGGTATCCTGGACCAGCTCCCAGCCCGGCCGGGGGCGCGTGGCCTCAGCAGCCCGGATGGCCGACGGATCCATATCCGCCATGTTGAAGGTCATACGGCCAGCCTGGCTCAGAATATCCTTGATGCGGCGCGGGTCGGCCTCACCGGGCGCTTCAATCACGATGCGCGTGTCGCCCTGCGGCGTGATCGCGATTTCACTCACCCCGTCGGGGTCGAGCCTGCGCCGGATGATCTCGATCATCTTGTCCTGTGCATCGGTTGCCAGCGCCTGCTTCGCGCTGTCGGAGACGGTGATGTTGATCAGCTCGTCATTGACTTCATTGATGCTCATTACCTTTTCGCCACCACCGAGCCCAATGGTGGGATTGATCCGCCGGAGACGTTTTACGGCATCATCCATCTGGGAGGGATCACGCAGCCTGATCGGCAGCGTACTGCCCTGCTGCTCCGGCACATCCCGCTTGATCAGTGGCGGCTTGTTGAGCTCCTGCACGATATCGGCCTGAAGCGTCTCAAGCCGGTTTGCAGCCACTTCGTCGGGATTGATTTCAGTCAGCAGGTAGACCCCGCCCTGAAGGTCCAGCCCGAGATTGACCTTGTTGTTTGGCAGAAAGCTCGGCCACCAGGAATTCTCGGCAGCCTCCTTTTGCGCTTCGAAGGCAGCAACAGACTGCGCGTCGGACGCGCCGGTATCTCTGGGCGCAATGCCGAGGAAGCCATCACTGAACGCATTGGGCAGGGCCAGCAGCCCACCCCAGACGAGCACCAGGCAAATCAGCAAGACTTTCCAGGTCGGAAAATTCAGCATGGCTGCGGATCCCGCTCAGTTATTCAGGAGGATTTGGAGTCGTTGGCCGCAGCAGGCTCGTCCTTGCCGCGAACATCGGCAATCATGCCCTTCACGACGCGGACCCGGACCCCTTCGGCCAGATCCACGCTGATTTCCTGATCCGTCACCTTGGTCACCTTGCCGATCAGGCCGCCCGACGTGATGATCGTGTCGCCGCGGACGACGCCCTCGATCATCGCCTTATGGCGTTTCTGACGCTGATTGGCAGGACGAATGAGGAGAAAGTAGAAGATGAGAATCAGGGGCACGAAGAATATCAGCTGCGCCATGATGCCGCCGCCGGCTCCACCGCCCTGGTCCTGCGCAAGTGCTACAGGTGCAATAGCGCCTGAAAGAAGCGCAGCCGCCGCCAGTCTTGATTTCATTATGTCAGTCTCCCCGCGATTTCGAGCTCGTGGCTATATCTGTGGAGGCCTTACATTGCAAACAAGACCAATCAACGCGCGATAGCAGTTTCGCCTGCCTGACAGGTCACGGCAGTCCTCCGATCAAGTACACCCTATCGGCACATGATCTCATTGCAAAATAGTAAGTGAGCGCTCACTTGTGCTTTAAAGCAATCCTATGTACCAAGGCTGAAAACGGAAAGCATGACCATGTCGGAACCGCCTCGCACACCTCAGTCTCGGGCCTCGAATGCCCGGCCACGTATTGAACGTGCCGCCCTGCAGCTTTTCATCGATAGCGGGGTGGATGCTGCAACCACGCGTGAAATCGCAAGCGCCGCAGGCGTGTCCGAAGGCGCGCTATATCGTCACTATAAGGGTAAAGACGAGCTCGCTCTTGCCCTGTTCATGGAGACGCACAACAGATTGGGCGAAATGCTGGGCGATGCCTTGTCTCAGCCAGGCTCTCTCCAGGAGCGGGTCCACCGGGCTGTTACAGCCTATTGCCGGCTTGCAGACGAGGACTGGCTGCTCTTTTCCTTCCATCTGGTCTCTCTCAACCGTTTTCTGCCCCACGACTCACGCCGCCAGGACGATCCGGTCACGCGCATCGAGCATATTGTGCAGGCGATGATGGATGCCGGGGAAATCCCGGCTGGAAACGCAGCCGTCACTACATCCATGTGCCTTGGCATCGTCTCCCAGGCGGGCCAGCACAAGATTTACAACCGCTTCTCCGGCCCCTTCACCCAGCACGTGGACACCTTCACGCGGGCGATCATGGCCATTCTGCTTCAGAAATAGGGAACTCGCTCATGGCTCGTGGCATCGCCTTTACGGCTGTCTATTACCTTGTTTCTTTTGTGTATGTCATTTGTGCGCTTCCAACTCTGGTGCTCCCGGGCCGTGGCGCGACAACGGCCGTCATCAGGTCATATACGCGGGCCATGCGGATCTGCCTGCGCGTCCTGGCCGGGATAAAGGTGGACGTCCGCGGCCGCGAAAATCTGCCTGAAGGGAGCTTTATTCTCGCGGCAAAGCATCAGAGCTGGGGCGACGGCTTTCTGATCTATCCGGAAGTCAAAAATCTCACCTTCGTGACCGGCGACCACCTGGAACGGTTTCCATTCGTCGGCCGCCTGCTTCAGAAGCTTGGCGCAATCGTCATCGACACATGTGGTGGCGGCGAACGCAAGGCGGCCTCTCTGGCCGAGGGCCTGCAGCAAGCCAAAGGCGAAGGACGCCGCATCCTGATCTATCCGGAGGGCCACCTCGCTCCACCCGGCTATCACTTTCGCTACAAGCCGGGTGTCTGGCACATGCAGAAGGCCATGAATGCCCCTGTGGTGCCAGTGGCGACAAATCTCGGCTGCTTCTGGCAGCAGGAAGATATTCGCAAACAACCTGGAACAGCCATTATCGAATTCCTGCCACCTATTGAGACGGGGCTTTCGAAGGAGGCTTTTCTCGCCAGGCTGACGGAGATGATCGAGAAGCGATCAGCTGAATTGCTCGCGGAGGCGACAGGTGAAGCGGTCACGGAAACACGACTGCTGCCTGACCCGGACAAAGCGGACGACACAACTCATGAGCCGGCAATCGTGCGGGAGTAATCAACCTTCGGCCACAGCCGGGGCGATGGTCACGCTTTCGCCGCACCCGCAGGCATCAGTCTGGTTGGGGTTCCGGAAAACGAATTTTTCGTGGAGCGCTGTCGTCTCGAAATCCACGACGGATCCAAGAAGGAAAAGAATGGCTTTCGAGTCCACGACGATGCGCACGCCATTGTCCTCGACGATCTCGTCGAGCTCTTCAGGCTCGTCGACATAGTCCATGACGTACTCCATGCCGGCGCAACCGCCATTCTTGACGCCGACACGAAGATATCCGGCGCCCTGCTCGTCCATTATCTCCCGTACGCGCTCTGCCGCGGCGTCGGTAAGACTGACTAGTTTCGGTCTTGGTCGTCTGGCCATGATAGAGAGATGAGGTCGATCGGCTGGAGTTTCAACTAGAGCATATTGAGGGCGAGACGCGCCTCGTCCGACATCCGCGATGGATCCCATGGCGGATCGAAGGTCAGGCGGACCTCGACATCCTTTACGCCTTCAACGGTGCGCGCCGCATTCTCGACCCAGCCCGGCATATCTCCGGCCACAGGGCAACCCGGCGCCGTCAGGGTCATCTCGACGTCAACCTTGCGGTCATCGTCGATATCGACCTTGTAGATGAGGCCAAGCTCGTAAATATCGACCGGGATCTCGGGATCGAACACCGTCTTGAAAGCGGCAATGAGCTCATCCGTCAGCCGGTCCAGCTCTTCCTGCGGGATCGCGGATGCAGCTTCGCTGTCCTCGGCTTTCGCTGCCGGATCCATCGTTTCATTTACGCGCATGTCGTCAGCCATGTGCAATCCTTATAACAGCATGCCTCGGGCCTTGTGGAGGGCCTCGACAAATACATCAACATCTGAATGCGTGTTGTAGATGCCGAAACTGGCCCGCGCCGTGGCACTGACTCCTAGATGGGTCATAAGTGGCTGAGCGCAATGATGCCCTGCACGTACAGCCACACCATAACGGTCCAGAAGCTGCGCGATATCATGTGGATGCGCGCCCTCTATCGAGAAGGACAGGACGGGCCCCTTCCCCTCCTGCTTGCCGTGAATGACAAGGCCGTTGACGGCAGAAAGGCCCTCGCACGCACGATCATAAAGAGACTGTTCGTGGGACAGAACGGCCTGTTTGTCATACTGCTCAAGCCACGACATGGCCGCGCCAAGCCCGATGGCTTCAAGAATCGGCGGGGTGCCGGCTTCGAACTTGTGGGGGGGCTCGTTATAGGTGACGCGGTCCTGCTCGACGATTTCGATCATTTCGCCACCGCCCTGATAGGGCTGAAGCTCTCGCAGAGCCTCTGCGGTGCCATACAGGGCACCGATCCCCGTCGGGCCGTAAATCTTGTGACCGGTCAGAACGTAAAAGTCGCAGCCGATCTCGGACACGTCGACATCCAGGTGAACACCTGCCTGGCAGCCGTCAAAGAGGACCTTTGCGCCAGCCGCGTGGGCCAGCTCGGTAATCTCTTTCGCCTGGGTCACCGTGCCGAGGACATTCGACATGTGTGCCATAGCGACCATGCGTGTCCGAGGGCCGATGGCGTCGCGCAAGGCGTCCATGTCGAGCGAGCCATCCTCGAGCACCGGCACCCACTTCAGAACCGCACCCTTTCGTTCCCGCAGGAAGTGCCACGGGACGATGTTGGAGTGATGCTCCATGACGGACAGGACGATCTCGTCACCGGGCTCAATGTCTGGCGCGAGCCCGGCCGCAACGAGATTGATCGCTTCTGTGCCGCCTTTGGTGAAGACAATGTTTTCCGGCGTGGGGGCATTGATGAAACGCTGCACCGTCAGGCGTGCGCCCTCATAGGCCTCCGTCGTCTCATTGGCGAGCGTATGCAGCCCACGATGGACATTGGCATAAGCCGTGCGGGCCTGCCCTGACATCGCGTCGATGACGGCGTCAGGCTTCTGGGCGCTCGCGGCATTGTCGAGATAGACCAGCGGTTTGCCATTGACCTCACGCTGGAGGATCGGGAATTGCTGGCGAATATTTTCGACGTTTAGAGCCATGAATGGTCCTTATCAGGCTTCATTGCGCAGGAAAGCGCGAGAGGCCTCAAGCAAGGAGTCCCTGACGCTCGGATGCGCGGTTTCCAGCGCTTCGGCAATGAAGGCCTCAGTCAGCAGCGCGCGCGCTTCCATGTGAGGGATGCCGCGCTGGCGCATATAGAACAAGGCTGTCTCATCGAGCTGCCCGGACGTGTTGCCGTGCGCACACTCGACATCGTCGGCATAGATCTCGAGTTCGGGCTTCGCATAGACCTCAGCACCGTTCTCGAGCAGGATCGCCTGATGCTGCATGTCGGCATCGGTGTGCTGGCCCACCGAGCGCGGCACGTGGAACTTGCCCTGGAAAACGCCCCGGCCGCCATCATTGACAGCCCCCTTGGTCAGCTGCCGGGTCACGCAGCTCTGTGCGCCATGACGCACATGGCTCGTGAAATCGACATGATAGCCATCGGCAGGAAGATAGGCAGCGTTGATATGGGCTCGCCCCGCCTCCCCTTCATAGGCGAGCCGTGTCTCGATACGGGCGACCTTGGCGCCAAAGGCCAGCGCGGTCTGCTCATAGACCGCTTGGGCGCCGAGGGTTACGCCAGCGGTAATGGCCGTTGCCTCTTCGGCCCCGCCCGACTGGAGCAGGGAGCGCGTCACATGCCCGCCATCCTGTATGCCAAATTCGACCAGCACGGAACTGAACCCGGCGCCGCCGGCATGGCGCTCGATGACGTCGACCTTCGCCTCGGGCCTCACAACAAAGGCAATCCTGGCAAACGCTGTTTCGAGGCGCTCATAATCGAAATCCAGAAAGACCGGTTGCTTGATCGGCTTTGTAACCTCGACCTGCAGCAGATCAGCCCGGCCTGACTGGCCTGTCAACGCGCCCGCAAGCGCTGCGAGCGGCAGCTCTTCGGCATTGCCGACAGCCTGTGCCTCGCTCTTCTCGAAAACGGATAGCCCGTCAGGAAGATCTTGCGGCACATGCCAGCTCTTGCCGTCGAACCGGAAGACAAGAGCGTCATCCGACGGTTCAATCGTCTTCTCCCGCCGGGGCTGACCGGTTTCGATGGCATGGATGGCATGGCGAAAGTCCGTCCACTTCCACTGCTCCATGCGGCGATGAGGCAACCCGTTTTTGGCGAAAGCCTCAAAGGCACGCAGGCGGCGTGCATCCTCCGGTAGTTCGCCATATTTGGCGATCAGTTGAAGCTCAGCAGGGGTCGGATCACCGAACTGCTCTTTGAGATCGGCAAGGGTCAAGCCACTTCTCCCAGAATGCCGTCATACCCGTCCCTCTCAAGCTGTTCGGCCAGCTCCGGGCCGCCGGATTTAATGATGCGGCCCTTGGCCAGGACATGAACCTTGTCTGGCCGGATATGATCCAGCAGGCGCTGATAGTGCGTGATCACAAGCATGCTGCGCTCCGGGCTGCGCAGAGCATTGACCCCATTGGCCACCGTCTTGAGCGCGTCGATGTCGAGACCGGAATCAGTTTCGTCGAGGATGCTGAAACGCGGCTCCATCATCATCATCTGAAAGATCTCGAGGCGCTTCTTCTCACCGCCGGAGAAGCCGACATTGACCGGGCGCTTCAGCATTTCGGCGTCAATATTGAGAATACCGCCAATCTCACGGGCCTTCTTGATGAATTCCGGGGCGGACATTTCTTCCTCACCGCGGGCCTTGCGCTGGGCATTCATGGCGGTGCGCACAAAGGTCATGACCGGTACACCCGGAATCTCGACCGGGTACTGGAATGACAGGAAGACCCCATGGGCGGCCCGATCTTCCGGCTCCATGGCAAGAAGGTCCTTGCCATCGAGCGTCGCTGTGCCGCCAGTGACTTCATAGCCTTCACGGCCTGTCAGCAGATAGGCAAGGGTCGATTTGCCAGCGCCATTCGGCCCCATGATTGCGTGGACCTCGCCAGCCGGCACCTCAAGCGACAGGCCATTGAGAATGGTCTTTTCGCTCTCTTCTTCGCCGACGCGGGCGGACAGATTATCAAGCTTCAACATGCCGCGGATGTAGAGGCTTGCACGCTGATTTCAAAGCCCGTTCTTGCCGCAAAGGCAAAGGAAAGTCAGTCTGTCTTCATCTGGCCCCGGAAATCATGCCCGGACAGAGCGGTTTAGAGCTTTACCGCAAAGGTCAGACTTTTCTTTCACCTCACAAGCACACCTCTGCCTGCGGCGCTTAAGCGACATACCCTCTCAGGCGTCAAAATCCCGCATCAGGTCGCCCTGCCCCGGCTCGAGCGCATGCCACCATTCGCGGAAGACCCGGCATTTTCCAGCCTCGTCAAACTCAGCGCAGAGTACGCCATCGATGCGCACCGGCTCGTCTATGCTTTTGCGGGTAAAACTGCACGTCCAGTGCGCCCAGCCTGTCTTCCCATCGAAACTGATGATCTCGAACGAAAAGTCCGGATCTTTCTGGGTTTCCATCGCGCGGGACAGCGCCTCACGGATTTCGGCATGCCCTTTTCGCGGAGCCTCGAACGGTGTCCAGTGATAGGCAGCATCCTCACTGAAGAGCGGCATATAGGCCTCAGGATCACAGTCTTCCCATGCCGCGCCATAGGCAGTGAGCCAGGATTGGAACGCTTCAGTGTTCACGGGCTACCGCCTCATCCACTAGCCCACGCTGCCTTCAAGGCTGACCTCAAGGAGCTTCTGGGCCTCGACCGCAAATTCCATCGGCAGGTGCTGCATGACATCGCGAACGAAGCCATTGACCAGGAGTGCAACCGCTTCTTCCTCGCCCAGACCACGCTGGCGGACATAGAAAAGCTGGTCTTCCGACAGCTTCGTCGTGGTCGCCTCGTGCTCAAGCTGGGCATCCGCCCGTTTGGCCTCGACATAGGGCACGGTGTGCGCGCCGCAGTCGCCACCGATCAGAAGCGAATCGCACTGGGTGAAGTTGCGGGCCTTCTCGGACTTCTTGTGCACCGAGACGAGCCCGCGATACGTGTTGTCCGAGCGGCCTGCGGAAATCCCCTTCGATATGATGCGGGAGCGGGTGTTCTTGCCCAGATGGATCATCTTGGTGCCCGTATCGGCCATCTGCCGGCCATTGGTCACCGCAATCGAGTAGAACTCACCGGTGCTGTCGTCTCCACGCAGGATGCAGGAAGGATACTTCCAGGTCACAGCCGAACCGGTCTCGACCTGCGTCCAGCTGATCTTGGAACGGGCCCCGCGGCAGTCGCCGCGCTTGGTCACGAAGTTGTAGATACCGCCCTTGCCGTTTTCGTCGCCCGGCCACCAGTTCTGGACGGTCGAGTATTTGATTTCGGCATCTTCCAGCGCCACCAGTTCGACGACAGCGGCGTGGAGCTGGTTTTCATCACGCATGGGGGCTGTGCAGCCCTCCAGATAGGACACATACGCGCCCTTGTCCGCGATGATGAGGGTGCGTTCGAACTGGCCGGTATTCTCGGCATTCATCCGGAAATAGGTCGACAGCTCCATAGGGCAGCGCACGCCCTCAGGCACATAGACGAAGGTCCCGTCCGAGAAGACGGCGCTGTTGAGGGTCGCGAAGAAATTGTCGGACCGCGGCACGACCGAGCCCAGATATTTCTGCACGAGCTCCGGATGCTCCCGGATGGCCTCGGAGATCGACATGAAAATCACGCCGGCCTTTTCCAGTTCCTTCCGGAAGGTCGTTGCCACCGAGACGGAGTCAAAAACCGCGTCCACGGCCACCTTGGAGCCGCTTTCGCCGGTGCGCGCTTCGGCCGCCGTTTCATCGGCGCCTTCGACACCAAGCAGGACTTCCGCCTCGCGAAGCGGAATGCCGAGTTTTTCATATGTGTCGAGAATTTCCTGCGGAACATCGTCAATCGACTCATACTTCGCCCCGCGCTTCGGCGCGGCGTAATAGTAGATGTCCTGATAATCGATTTTCTCGTACTGGACCTTTGCCCAGCCCGGCTCTGTCATGTTCTGCCAGCGCTCGAACGCTTTCAGGCGCCAGTCCAGCATCCATTGCGGTTCCCCCTTTTTCTGGGAGATGAACGCAATGACCTCTTCATTGAGGCCCTTGGGCGCATATTCGGTCTCGATATCGGTCTTGAAGCCGGCGGAGTAATTCTCCGATTGCAGCGCTTTTGCGGCTGCAACGGTATCGGCATCAATGCCTTCTTTGACTTTCACATCATCAGCCATTTCAGGCCGTCTCCTTCAAATTCCGGCGTTGCAGAATATCGAGCCAGGCATCGGCTGTCTGCTCGAAGTCTTCTAGTCTGCTTCTCCATCCATAGCTGGTGCGTATAGCACATTCCGCAAGGGTATCCGGCGCGCCCATCGCAGACAGAACCACCGACCGACGGACCTTGCCACTGGAGCAGGCCGAGCCTGACGAAACCGCCACACCGGCCAGATCCATGGCCATGACCTGTGTTTCAGCGCGGAAACCATCATAAGCGAAATTAGACGTATTGGGCAGACGGGGGACATCTTTCCCGAAAACGGTGACACCAGCTTCGCGCTCAAGCCGGGTTTCCATGGCATCGCGATAGCTTGCAAGGCTTTCCATCTTCTCCAGGTCGCGGCTGGCGGCTTCGGCGGCCGCACCAAAACCGGCGATCCCCGACAGGTTTTCCGTGCCCGAGCGCAGGGAGCGTTCCTGACCGCCTCCGAAAACCGTTGGCAAGAGCGGCGCGCCGCTGCGCATCCAGAGGGCCCCTGCCCCTTGCGGCCCACCAGCCTTGTGAGCCGACAGCATGAGATAGTCGGCTCCGAGAAGCGACACGTTAAGCGGGAGCTTGCCGAGCCCCTGGACGGCATCGCAAATAGTCAGGCCACCGGCCTCGCGCACCATCGCAGCCGCTGCCTGAACCGGCTGAATGACCCCGGTTTCATTGTTGGCGAGCATCAACACAAGCACAGGGGTGCCTGACCGGTCGGCATCCCATACCTTAAGCCTGTCGGAGAGCTGATCGAGATCAATCGCACCCGACGGCTGGACATAGACCGTTTCAACTGCAGCGCCCGAATGGCCCGCATTCTTGCTGACCGCTTCATGCTCAATCGCCGAAACCAGCAAGGTGCAATCCTGTTCGAGCTTTCGCACTACACCTTGAATGGCCAATGCAGCCGCTTCTGTGCCGCCGGATGTGAACACAATGTCCTGCGGCAATCCGCGAATGGCTGTGGCGACCTGCTTGCGGGCTGCCTCAAGCACCTTCCGTGCAGCGCGGCCGGGGCCGTGCACGCTCGATGGATTGGCGCCGATCTCAAGCGCCGTCATCATCGCGTCGCGAGCTTCAGGCCTCAAAGGTGCCGTAGCGTTATAGTCAGCATAGATCATCGGGTGCTCTGTAGTTTATCATGACGCGCTCTTACACAAAAACTTGCATTTCCTTGCCGCTTTCGCCTAAAGCGCCCACTTTCCAACTTCCACGCTCGCAACAGCTAGAGGCGCTTCAGCATGGCAGAACTTATCATTCCCGGCCCCGCAGGCAGAATTGAAGCGCGTTATACAGAGCCGCCAAGAGAAGGCGCACCGATCGCTCTCATCCTGCATCCGCACCCGCGGGCCGGGGGCACGATGCAGGATCCGATCACGATCCGTCTCTATCAGATGTTCGAGCGCCGCGGCTTTGGTGTCCTGCGGTTCAATACCCGTGGTGTCGGCCGCTCTCAGGGCGTCTATGACCAGGGTGTCGGCGAGCTTGAGGATGCTGCCTATGTTCTCGACTATATGGAGAACCTGACCGAAAGCCCGCGTTTTGTCTGGTGCGCCGGTTATTCCTTCGGCGCCTGGATCACGCTTCAACTGCTGATGCGCCGGCCAGAAATCGACGGCTTTCTCGCAATTGCGCCGCCCTGCAACCACTACGATCTGGCCTTTTTGGCGCCCTGCCCGGCCTCCGGCCTGATCATCTCCGGCGACAATGACAAGATCTCCGGTCCGAAGGATGTCGAGCGCGCGCTGACCAAGGTTCGTGTCCAGAAAGGCGAAGTGATCGAGCGGGACTTCATCGCCGGCGCCAACCACTTCTTCACCGGCAAGCAGGACGACCTGATCTCGAAGTGCGAGGCCTATGTCGACCGTCGGCTGGTCGAGGACGAACAGAAGCTGCGCGCCGAAGCCGAAACGAAGAAAATTCGCGGACAGGCCGCCATCACCGACGAAACCGATGAGGACGTCGATGATGAGGATTCCGAGGAAGACGACGAGGATTAAGGCAGTAGTTCGCCTCCGGTCATTGGCTCGGGTACGCTCGTCGTGCCGGGCCAGCTGATCGGCAGCCTGCGCAAGGTCCGCACGGCCAGGAAGGCAAAGGCCTGTGCTTCGATGGAATCCCCCATCCAGCCGACTTCTTCGGCCGTCCTGATCGTGCACTGACATCGTTGCTTCAGCTCGCGGACCAGTTGCGGGTTATGACGCCCACCGCCGCACAGAATGATCTGTGAGGGTGTGTCGTCGAAGCCGCGAATCGCATGCGCAACCGCTTCTGCGGAAAAGGCCGTCAGGGTCGCGGCCCCATCTTCCAGCGACAGGCCACGGGCGAGACTGGCATTGAAGTCAAACCGGTCGAGGCTTTTCGGCGCCGGCTCATCGAACCAGGGGTGCGCCATCCATTGTGTTAGCGCGCCCTCATGCACGCGTCCCGAAGCGGCCAGCCGTCCACCTTCGTCATGCGTGCCGGCATCGTGGCCTTCGACCCACTCATCGATCGGCCCATTGGCGGGGCCTGTATCAAAAGCGTAGAGGCTACCATCCCGCTTGCGGTACGTGATGTTGGCTACCCCGCCCAGATTAAGCACGGCCGCGCTCTGGCCTGCGCCCAGCTGGCGCAGGAGCGCGGCATGGTAGGCCGGCGCAAGCGGCGCCCCGTGGCCCCCATGGGCGACATCGTTCGATCGAAAGTCGAAAGCGACGGGCACACCGAGCTCTGCCCGCATCGCGCCCGGATCAAGCACTTGCAGCGTCGCGCCGGGCCGCGCCTTGCCCGGCGCGCGGTGGAGAACCGTCTGTCCATGTATCCCGGCCAGGGCCGGGCGAGGCCCGTCCCAGTTTTCAAGCAGGCGCGCCCAGGCATCTGCATGTGTGGCTGTGAGGACCGCCCGCGCGGCGTCGAACGCCTGTTCAGGTGGCGGACCAGCCCAGTTCCAGGCCCGAGCCTCGCCAATGGCCTGCTTGAGCGTATTGCGTTCGCCGGGAGTGTATTTGCGCTCGGCCACCGGCCCGAAGTCCAGAACCTCGACACCATCCGTCAGGATAAGGGCTGCATCCACGGCGTCGATTGACGTGCCGGACATGAAGCCTGCCGACCAAACCGGTTCAAAATCCTCACTCTGCAGGTTCAATCTCTGTCTCTCCCGTGCTAGCTGCGCTCTCCGATTATGGAGTCGAGCCGATGAGCCAGTTCAAATCTGAGTTTCTTCAAACCCTCGAGGAACGCGGATTCACCAAGCAGATCACGCATCCGGATGCGCTGGATGAATACTGTGCGACTGACACGCCTATCGCTTATATCGGATTCGACGCGACCGCTGACAGCCTCCATGTCGGCTCTCTCCTGCAGATCATGATGCTGCGCCATCTGCAGCGCTGTGGCGGCAAGCCTATCGTGCTGATGGGCGGCGGGACCACAAAGATCGGCGATCCGACCGACAAGGAAAAGTCCCGTCCGCTCCTCACCAATGAGCAGATCGAGGCAAACATTGCCGGCATCCGCAAGGCATTCGAGCCCTTCCTTACATTCGGGGACGGCCCGACGGATGCCGTCATGGTCAACAATGCCGACTGGCTGGACCAGCTCGGCTACATTGAGATCCTGCGCGACATCGGGGTGCATTTCACCATCAACACCATGGTGAAGCAGGAAACAGTCGCCCGCCGTCTCGCCAATGAGCAGCCTTACACCTTCCTGGAGTTCAACTACCTCCTGCTCCAGTCCTATGACTTCCTTGAGCTTTTCCGGCGCCAGAACTGCCGCCTCCAGCTCGGCGGTTCGGACCAGTGGGGGAACATTCTTGGGGGCGTCGATCTCGTCCACAAGGCGGACGGGGGCGAGGCTTTTGGCCTGACGGCGCACCTCATCACGACCGCTTCCGGTGGCAAGATGGGCAAAACGGCCGACGGGGCCGTCTGGCTGAACCCCGATCGCAAGTCGCCCTACGAATACTGGCAGTTCTGGCGCAACACCGAAGATGCAGATGTCGGCCGGTTCCTGCGTCTCTTCACGGACCTTCCCATCAGCGAAATCGAGCGCCTGGAAGCTTTCGAAGGCGCAGAGATCAATGACGCCAAGATCGCGCTCGCCAATGCCGCGACAACACTGCTGCACGGCGAGGAAGCTGCCCGTGAATCCGAGCGCGCAGCGGCCGCGGTTTTCGGGGCTGGTCAGGCCGACGACGCCCTGCCGACTGCCGAAGTGGCGCGACAGACGCTGGAAGATGGCATGCTTGCCGCAGCCGCCTTTACCGAAGCTGGCTTATCGCAATCAAACGGCGAGGCCCGCCGCCTCATCAAACAGGGCGCGGCACGTGTAAACGACACGCCCCTCAGCGATCAGAATGCCACCATCGGTCTGGACGATCTGAATGAAAACGGGGCGATCAAGCTTTCGGCCGGCAAAAAGCGGCACGCGCTCATCCGTCCGGTTTAAACCTCCAGAAGGTCGATCTCGGAAAACATGGTTTCGAACTGGCCCCGGTGCTTCGGGGTCAGACCCACCTCGACCGTCACTGTGCCATCTGTGCCGACCTCTTCTTCCTGCACGGCACCATGCTCATAAAGCCATGCGCGGGCGGCGCCGTCCTGAGGCTTGAGCGAGACGCGATAAGTTTCCAGCTCGCTCTGGATCGATGCGACGATCAGGTTGAGAAGATCGTCAATCCCCTCCCCTGTCAGCGCTGAAGTCACGACGGCCGGGACACTTCCCAATCCGGAGCGCGCGGAAATCTGCAGGGCCTGCTGCATGTCCTGCGAGAGCAGGTCTACCTTGTTCCAGGCCTCAACGATGGGCGGCAGTGGTACATCGCCTTCTTCCTGAAGCCGGCGGAGAACCTTCATGACATCCGCCTTGCGGTCCTCATCATGTGGACTGGACCGGTCCCGGACATGGATAAGCAGATCGGCTTCAAGTGTTTCCTCAAGCGTCGCCCGGAAGCTGTCGATGAGGTGTGTTGGCAGGTCCGAGATGAAACCGACCGTATCGACCAGCGCGCCATCGCCGATCTGCGGCAGTTCGATCCGGCGGATCGTCGGGTCCAGCGTCGCAAAGGGCATGTCCCGGGCGAACACATTGGCCCCTGTCAGCCGATTGAAGAGGGTTGATTTGCCAGCATTCGTATACCCGACGAGCGCAATTACGGGGAACCCCGCCTGACGACGGCCCGAGCGTTGCAGCCCACGAGTGCGGCGGACCTCGTCTAGGTCTGCCTTGAGGGAAGCGAGCTGGCGGTCCAGCATCCGCCGGTCAGCTTCGAGCTGGGTTTCGCCAGGGCCGCTCAGAAAGCCCCCACCGCCACGCTGACGCTCCAGGTGGGTCCAGGTCCGCACAAGCCGCGAACGCTCATAGGACAAGCGCGCGAGTTCGACTTGCAGCTTGCCTTCCTTCGTCCGGGCGCGAAGCCCGAAGATCTCGAGAATAAGCCCTGTACGGTCGATCACCTTGCAGCCGAGAACATTCTCGAGGTTGCGCTGCTGGACAGGGCTGAGATTGGCGTCGATGACGGCCAGATTGCAGCCGCCAGCCTCGATATCGTTTTTCAGCCGTTCAAGAATACCGCCCGAGAGCAAGTGCGATGCGTTGGGTTTGCGCACCTGTTCGGCTCTGAGGAATGTCAGATTGCAACCCAGGGCCTCGACGAGCCCTGCGGTCTCGGACAGCCGGTCGGCATCCGGACGCTCGGAGGGTTGCGTCCAGGGAATGACGACACCCGCCCTGTCTTCGGGCGGAATGCGGTCGACCAGGTCGGTCAACCGGCCTCCGAAGCGCTTTCCTCATCGAACAATTGCACGGGCGCGCCTGGCGCAATTGTCGAGATGGCGTGCTTGTAGACCAGCTGTGGCGGACGGCCATCGCCGCGCAACAGCACGCAGAAATTGTCGAACCAGGTCACGACGCCCTGCAACTTCACGCCATTCACGAGAAATATTGTAAGCGGGGTACGCGATTTCCGGACGGCATTAAGAAACGTGTCCTGCAAGTTTTGTTTTTTGTCTGAAGACATGGTCTCTTCCTGTTCGCTATGCGTTTTCGCAGGCGCTATCCGGATTGTGCTTCATTGGCAAGCCCTTCACCTCTCAACGCCGCCAAAATGATACAGTAAGCAGCGGAAGGAAGGCGAGAACTTCAAGCCTGCCCAAGATCATACCGAACATAAGCCATATCTGACGAACTTCATCTTCCGGCAGATGTTCCACATCGATCAGATTGCCGGAATTCGTCAGACTGCCAACCGTATTCGTAATTGCGTCCTCAAAACTGGACCCTGTGAAGGAAAACAGCAGCAAACCGACCGCGCAGGCCATGACATAGGCGACGAGATAGACCCAGACCCCCATGATCGTGCGATCCGACTGAACCCGCCGGCGGAATTCGAAACTCAGCAGGGACTGACGAAAGCCCATACGCAGGAACTCCTGCCCCACACGCCGACTCAACACATAGAGACGCGCTAGCTTGATCCCGCCAGCAGCCGAAAGCGCCGCCCCACCGATCAGCGGCGGTGCGAGTTGCAGGGCAAGCGGCAGCGAATGTGTTGTCGCCGGTGAAACCAGCGCGATGCCGCTGGTCGAGAGCGCGGAAATCGACCAGCCCAGCGAGTTGACGATACCAAGCCCGTCCCATGCGGCCAGGAATGCGAAAACCAGCAGGGCCAGCACAAAGGTGCCGACTTCCGGATCGTACAACGAACTGCGGATCTGGCCGGCCCGTATTTGCAGGATGATGAAGATACCGAGCGAGCCCAGCAGAAGGCCAACCGTCAGCCCGAGCGCCCGGGCATGGCGCGTCACGTCTTCATACATGCCATGTGGCTCCGCCAGCCCGGTACTGAACGCGCTGACCGCATCCAGAAGCGCCGTATGAGGCGGGATGCCCCCGACGACTTCGATCGCGAAGACGATGAGGACGCAGACGCAGGCCACAGAAATTACGGTGCGAAGCACACGCGGAATGGAGTCGAAAAAGCTCCGGTCCGACATGCTGAAAAGATGCGTTCTGTGGATACCTGGGCCATCGAGGTTTATCGCCGCCAGAACGGTCGCTGCGAACGTAATCGTCGCGATGGCCCCCACCAGGTGGAGCATGGCCCGCCAGAGGATAAGAGCGGCCGGCAAGTCCGGTGCTTCAACGGAGTAAGCGCTGTGGCCGGTTGTCGTCAGGCAGGAAACAGCCTCGTGTATGGCGGTGATGATGCTGTCATTCGGAACCCCCATCAGGAAAGGAGGCGCGCACATCAGCGGCGAAACGAACCAGAAGAAGACCATGAACGCCAGGCCATCGGAGGCCTGGGCGCGACGCCGGGGCACACCCGTCAATACGAGAGAGGCCGCCGACAATGTTCCCATAAGGACCGCGGTGCTCAAAAAGACCAGGAGTTGCGTGGTCTCGGCGGTAATTATCGCCGCAACCGCACAGAAAACCATCAGGACGGCATAGACCCCACCGCTGATCGACAGCATCCGGATGATGGCGGCATAGTTCATCGCACGTAGTATCCAGTCTCCGTGGCGTCCCGGATCAGAAGAAGTCTGCGCTGACGCGGAAGAATTGCTCGACTTTGCTGGTCAGGCTGTCTTCATAGAACAGCAGGACATGGTCATTGGCTTTTGGCGCCACGTCCGGGGCCGCAAAGATGACTTCTCCATCTCTCAGGATCGCCGCCGCTGTAATCCCTTTCGGTAGATCGTCATAGCCAAGCGGCTTGCCAATCAGGGGCGAGGTCTCAAGCGTTACACCTTCCGCGATTTCAGCCGCGCCATCTTCCAGCGACTGCAGCGCCAGGATCCGTCCCCGCCGCATCTTCATGAGAATCCGCGAGACCGTCAGCGCCTTCGGGTCGAGCACAGCATCAACGCCCATCTCTATGGCAAGCTGTGAAAGCTCCGGTGCGTTGACCAACGCAAGAGAGCGTTTCGCGCCCATCTGCTTGGCGAGCTTCGAAATGAGAATATTGGTCTTGTCGTCATGTGTGGTCGCAATGACGAGGTCGGCTGTCGGCGCGTCTGCCTCCTCAAGGATCGAACGTGTCAGCCCGTCACCGTGGATGACGATTGTCCGGTTCAAATCCGACACGGCCTTCTCAGCCTGGCGGATGTCGGCCTCGATCACCCTGACGCGGACATCCGCCTGTTTCTCCAGGCCGGCGGCAACATACAGGCCGACATTTCCGCCGCCTACGACGACAACGCGCCGGACATCCGTCTCGGGACGGTTGAAGATGCTGTTGAGCCGGTGCGCATGGGATTTCAGGACCGCGACATAGGCCGTATCCCCCACCTTCAGGTGATCATTGCCGCGCGGCGCGAACACCGTACCACCCCGGCTAATACCTACAATTCTGGCGTTCAGGCTTGGAAACAGGCCCTGGAGCTGATCGAGCGCGGTATCGAGAACGGGGCTGTCCGGCAGGACTTCAATCCCGATGAGCTGTACATCTCCGCGACCGAAGTTGACGCTCATCATGGCCCCGGGGGTCTTGAACCGCTGGAGAATGGCGTCGCCCACCTCGACTTCCGGAGAGATGACGAGATCGATGCCGAGCCCTTCACGCGAAAACAGCGCGCGCCAACCGGGCTCGAGATATTGCTGGGCGCGAACGCGCGCGATCTTGGTCGGGATCGAGAACAGCGTATCGGCGACCTGGCAGATCACCATGTTGATCTCGTCTGAATAGGTTACGGCGACGATCATGTCGCAAGTATCACCGCCCGCGGCTTTCAGCACGTCGGGGTGGCCGGCATGGCCCTGTAAGCCCTTCACGTCCAGCTCTGTCTGGACAATGTCGATCAGGCGCGCATCCTGATCGATCATCGTGACTTCATGGTGTTCACGCGCGAGCCGCCGGGCAATCCCCTGGCCGACCCGGCCCGCACCGCAGATAATAACCTTCATGGCTTCAGGCTTCCGACCGGTTTCCGGACGCGCTTACACCAAGAGCCTTTAGTTTTCTATGAAGAGCCGAGCGCTCCATCCCGATAAACTCCGCTGTCCGCGAGATATTTCCATCAAACCGCGTGATCTGGAGGGTCAGGTATTCGCGTTCGAATTGCTCGCGCGCATCCCGCAGCGACAGCCCGACAAGCTCGGCAGAGGCCGACGGACCGGAGCCTCCATCCCCTGCCCCGCGTTCCTGCGGCAGCTCGTCGACCGAGACAGGCCGTTTGGCATCATTGGCCGACAGGATCAGGATCCGCTCCACAAGGTTCTTGAGCTGGCGCACATTACCCGGCCATTCCATGGACTGGAGCACCGCAATCGCTTCCGAAGAGAACTGCCGCGCATTCAATCCGGAGCTGTCGGCAATCTTGGCGGTAAAATGCTCGACAAGGGCCGGAATATCGTCGCGGCGCTCGGCCAGTGAAGGCACTTTGATGGGCACGACACTCAGGCGGTAATAGAGATCTTCGCGGAAGCGCTTGGCCTCGATTTCCTCTTTGAGGTCCTTCGTTGAAGCCGACATGACACGCACATCGACCCGGACATCCGATTTGCCGCCGACCCGCTGGAAACGCTGTTCGGTCAGGACGCGCAGGATCTTGTTCTGCGTACCGAGCGGCATATCCGCGACCTCATCGAGAAGCAGTGTCCCGTCATGGGCCTTCTCGAACAAGCCGATGCGGCGTGGCCGGCCTTCGCTATCCTCTTCGCCGAAGAGCTCCTGCTCCATCCGGTCCGGCGAGATGTTTGCGGCATTGACGACAACAAAGGGACCATTGGTGCGATTGGAATGGGCGTGGATGAGACGGGCCGCCAGCTCCTTGCCGGCACCGGCCGGACCGACGATCATGACACGTGAATTCGTCGGGCCGACCTTGCCGATTGAGGTCCGCAGGGCTGCCGCAGCGGCGCTCGCCCCGATCCAGTCATCACTGCTGACGACCATGGTGCGCAGTGACGCGTTCTCGCGCTTGAGCGTCGCTGATTCCAGAGCCCGCTCGACAAGGTGGATCAGCCGGTCGGCTTTGAACGGCTTTTCGATGAAGTCATAAGCGCCACGCCGAATGGCCGCGACAGCCGTTTCAATATTGCCATGGCCGCTGATCACGATGACCGGCATCAGCGGATCGATCGATTTCAGATATTTGAGCAGGGACAGGCCGTCCATGTCACTGCCCTGAAGCCAGACATCCAGGATGACGAGGCCCGGCGCCCGCATGCGCACCTCTTCGAGCGCCTTTTCAGCTGTTGCCGCACTGCGGACAGAGTATTCCTCGTCCTCCAGGACGCCGGCGATGAGGTCCCGGATGTCCGGCTCGTCATCGACGATAAGAATATCGCTGGTCATGATATGGCCTCCGCAGTGTCGGTTTCGGCAAAGGTGATAAGTTCGCCATTCTTGGGCAGCACGATGCGTACATAAGCGCCCTGCTGATCGTCCGGCCTTTCCTGGAGGGAAATCGAGCCGCCATGATCCATGATAACACGGTTAACGATAGCAAGCCCAAGGCCTGTACCCTTCTCGCGCGTGGTCACATAGGGCTCGAGCAGCCGGTCACGGGCTGCTTCGGGAAAGCCCGGCCCGTTGTCTTCAATCACAATTTCGATGGAATCACCCAGATCTTCGGTGACAATCTCGATCAGCCCGCTTGTTTCGGAAACTTCCGGCAACCGCTCAATCGCCTCGGCGGCATTCTTGATGATGTTGCCAATGGCCTGTGCGAGCAGCCTTTCGTCACCGGTCACCATCAATGGGCTGCGAACATTGCGCACGTCCACATTTATATCGGGACTGACAACGTGCTGGGCAAAGCCCGTCTCTTCCAGGAGCGCAGCCAGATCGAAGCTTTGAAGGGTGGGCTTGGGCATCCTCGCAAAACCGGAAAACTCTTCGACCATGCGGCCAATATCGGTCACCTGCCTCAGAATCGTTTCCGTGCACCGCTGAAAGACAACATCATCTTCCGGAACATAGCGGGCGTAACGGCGCCGAAGGCGTTCAGCAGAGAGCTGGATCGGCGTGAGCGGATTGCGGATTTCATGGGCGATACGGCGCGCCACGTCCCGCCACGCAAGTTGCCTCTGGGCATTCACGAGCCGGGTCGCATCGTCGAACGTCAGCACGAGTCCACCCGTGGAATCGCGAGCGACCTTCAGGCGGAAATGACGATGCCCGTCCGGTCCGCTGACATCCAGCGATGCATCGATGGGATGGCCCGTCGAGAAGACCTCAGCGGAATAGCGCTCGAAGGCTGGCGCCACATCAGACAGGCTGCTGCCCTCCATGGGCGTATCGAAGCCGAGAAGCTTCTGCGCCGACGGATTGGCGAGGGTCACGACAAACTGATCGTCGATCCGCATGACGCCTGTGCTGACTTCGGCCAGAAGCGTTTCGACGAAAAGCCGCCGGTCTTCGGCCTCTTCCCGTGCGGAGATAAGCGCGGAGCGCTGCCCCTCTAGCTGCTCGGTCATGACATTGAAGGAGCGTGTGAGTTCCCGCACCTCGTCCTTGCTGCCGGGCAGCGGGACACGAACGTCGAGATTACCGTCACGCACGCTCTGGGCGGCATTGGCCAGTCTGCCGATCGGGCCGGTGATCCGGCTGGCGGCCTCAAGCGCCAAGCGCACGGCAAGCAGCAGGACGAGCGCCACGATCTGACCATAGGCAACGACGAAGAGCGTTTGCGAGCGTGCGCTCAAATCCCCGGCAATCCGATACTCTTCCAGGGCCTGTTCGGCCCGGCGCAATCTGGCAAAGGCATCCTTGTCGAGCGGTTTGGCGAGGTAGAGATAGACGTCCTCCATCCCGTCCAGACGAACCAGAGACGTCGCAAACCCCTCATTCTCCTGCAGGGAGAGGATGACGTCGCCCTGATCGGCTTCGGCAAACATCCCCTCGGTCGGCTTCCGGAAATAGCCGCTGCTGCCCGTATTCTCGCCAATGGCAAGCGGGACGCCTTCATCGTCGATGATGTAGGCGGCCGGCATGTTCCGGACATAGGCCTGAATTCCGAGATAGGAGGAAAACCGTTCCGGATCTTCCGTAAGGCCTTCGAGGGCATTGTTGACGTCCGTCGCCATGAGGCGCGTGTCTTCCTCGAGCACATCGCTGTATTCCTGGACATTCTCCCTGGCGACAGCGGCGGTCTGCTCGACAAGCGTCACGATCCGCTCACCGAACCAGGTATCGAATCCGCGTGAGATGGCCGTCCAAAGAAAGAGAGACACGACGACAGCCGGAATGGCGGCCGACAAGCCAAAGAGGAGAAGGAAGCGCCGCGCGAGGCGTTCACCGCCCTCGCCGCGCTTGGCAGTGCGAGTGGCGAGATAGCGCTGCACAATGATCAGCGCCAGAATACCGATGATAACGGTATTCGCGATCAGGAGGATCTGGACATCCCGGCTGACGGGATCGATCGGATCCATGTCCGAGACGGCCACGAAGGTGACGGTCGCGGCAAGGAATGCAGCAATGACGAATAGCCACTGGAACAGGGCCCACCCTGACTGGGCATTGCCTGACTTCAGGAACCCGACCAAACTCGACCCTCGGACAACTTACCTGTCACCAAATCGCAACAGTGAGGATTTAGAGCAACAGTTTGGCCTCAGGTCAATCAGTCGTCTGCCAAACCGAGCGAGTTAATGCGTGAGCGTAGCGTGTTCCGGTTGACGCCAAGCAGGGCCGCCGTTCTCAACTTGTTGCCGGAAGTCACTGACAAGGCGAGTTTTATTAGCGGGCGCTCGACCTGCTCCAGAACCTCCTGGTGAATCTTGCTGTCATCAGGCGAGGCCTGCAGCAGATCCGCCATGATGTAGCGGTGCAACAGGGTCTCGACCTCTTTTTCGAAGCTCGTATTGGCCGAGAGGTCTTTCAGCGCTTCTGCCCGCAGCTCGCGCTCGATGTCGCGTTGGGAGATCACGGCATCCGGGCTGAGAGCCGCCAGGCGCATGATCAGGTTCTCAAGCTCACGGACGTTGCCGGGCCAGTCATAGGCCATCATCAGGTCCATTGCGGCCGGCTCGATCTGCTTGGCGGCAAGCCCCTTGCGCTGGGCCCTTAGCAGGAAAGTGCGCACGAGCTCAGGGATGTCCTCCTTGCGCTGGCGCAGCGGCGGCATGAATATCCGCACCACATTGATCCGGTAGAACAGGTCCTCACGGAACTGGCCCTCATCGACGAGCTTGGCCAAAGGCTGCCGGGTCGACGCAATGATCCGCGCCCCGCCGGCCTCGCGCATAAGCTTGACCAGCTGGGTCTGGGCTTCGGCCGGCAAGTCGCCGATCTCATCCAGATAAAGTGTGGCATCCTTCTGAAAGGCAAGCCCCGGCTGATCCTCCGTGCCAAAAAGATCGCGGCTGATCTGCTCGGTCGGCATGGCGGCCAGGTCTAGCGCCTTGAAGAGCCCTTCCTTGCCGGAGCCGAGTTGATGGACGGCCTGGGCCGCAAGCTCCTTCCCGGTGCCGGATTCCCCTTCGATGAGCACCGTAAGGTCGGTGTTCATCACACGCGAAATGATCCTGTAGACCTCTTGCATCGGGTCCGATCGGCCGATGAGCGGCAAACTGGCGTCGGCGTCAGGCTTCGCCCCCTGAGCGGCTGTCTCCCGTTTGTTCGGACTTTTAAGCGCGCGACCGACCAGATTGGTCAGTTGGTCAATATCAAATGGCTTGGGCAGATAGTCGAACACGCCATGCCGAGCCGCCGAGGCGGCGGTTAGGATCGTGTTCTGGCCGCTCATGACGATCACCGGCAGATCCGGCCGTGCGAGCTTGATCGACGGCAGCAATTCGAAGATGGCCGTGTCGCCTAGATAGACATCGGTGACGACAACATCGCCTTCCCCGTTTCGGATCCAGCGCTCCAGCGCGTCAGCCGACGTTGTTGCGCGAACCTGATAGCCTGCGGTTACCAGCGTCTGATTGACGACGAGGCGGATGCTCGCATCGTCCTCTGCAAGCAGAACTGTCTTGTTACTCATGTAGATGCATCCCGTTTCATGGGCAGATAGACGGAAAAGCGGGTCTGCCCTGGTCGACTTTCGACCTTGATACGGCCTTCATGTGCAGCAACAACTTCAGAAACCACACTGAGCCCCAAACCGCGACCACCTGCCTTTGTCGAGGCAAACATGTCGAACATTTGTTCACGCGACCGCGTTGGTATGCCTTTACCATTGTCCTCGACAGTGACACGGATTGTTCGCTGAAGGCGCTTGGCGTTGCGCGTCTTGGAAAAGGCGAACCCTGTCTCGAAGGCCGTCTGAAGGGTCACATGTCCATTGCCCTCAGCTTCGGCGGCGGCTTCGGCTGCATTGCGCACGATGTTCTGAAACGCTTCGTGAAGGTGGTCCTCATCCCCGAATATTTCCGGAAGCGACGGGTCATAGGCCCGCTTCAGCGTGATCTTGCCGCCATTTGCAGCTTCCTCCGAGAGCAACACCTTGTCGAGGAGTTCATGGATATTGAAGAGGTCTTTGCGCGGTGAGGAAAAGAGCTCAAACGCCGACAGCCGCGTGACCAGGCGCTCAATCCGGCCTGCCTCGCTGCGAATGACGTTCAGAAGGGACGACTGCTCTTCATCGGCGCCTCTGAGAAGAAGCTGGGCCGCGCCCGTAATCCCGGCGAGCGGGTTCTTGACCTCATGGCCGAGAATGCGCCCAAAGCCGGAGATGCCGACCGCCCCATGAGACGGGTCGCGTGCCACGGCATCCGTGACCGCCATGATAACCCCATGCGGCGGTGTTGGCCGCAGCTTCACATCGAAAGCGCGCCCACCTGTAATCGCCGGACCGGAGATCGCAACATTGTGGGCACTGACATCGCCCTCCTGCCCGAACACACGGTCGAGCAGCTCGAAGAGCGGTGAGTCGTGATAGACAAATTCGCTGAGACTGCGCCCCCGCAATGCGGATTCCGAATGACCGAGAAGCATTTGCGCTTCCGTATTTGCGGCATCGATCCTTCGCCGATTGTCAATTTGCAGCAACGCAAGCGGTGCAAGGTCCGACAAGTTCAGGGTCAGGTTCATGCCGCGACCCTCCTTTCCTGAAGATAGATACCCGACAAAAAGTCTTTCAATTCCGATGCCTGGTTCATCTGGCAGGCGGCTGCCCGAATGGTGCGCCGTTCCTGCGAGGACCAATCCAGGGGGAGCTTGTCGATCGCCGCAGCGATGTGCTTGCGTACGATCCGCAGCCCGAGCCGGTCACCATAAAGCGTCTGGCTGTCGTCGATTTGCGAGAGCAGACTGTGCAGCTGAACCTCCCGCGCAGGCATGACATAAGCATCGCCCGCCAGCTCCGCAGCAACCTTGCCCGGCAACCAGGGCTCGCCCATCGCAGCCCGGCCGATCATGACGCCGTGAGCCCCCGATTGTTCGAGCGCCATCCGGGCCGTCTCGACATTATCAATGTCGCCATTCGCGATGACTGGAATGTTCACAGCGGCGACAGTGTCATGGATACGCGCCCAGTCGGCCTGCCCCTTGTAGAACTGGCAGCGCGTGCGTCCGTGCACCGTCAGCATGCAGATGCCGGCACGTTCTGCGTATTGCGCGATGTCCGGCGCGTTCAACATGTCATCATTCCAGCCAAGCCGCATCTTGAGCGACACGGGCAAACCAGCCCCGCCCCGCAAAGCCGCATCAATGATGGCCCGTGCGAGTTCAGGTTCCTTCATGAGGGCCGAACCGGAAGACCCACCTGTCACTTGCCGCGAAGGGCAACCCATATTGATATCGATCTGATCGACACCGGCCTCGGCAAGCAGCATTGCACCGGTCTCCATGTCTTCCGGGCGTCTGGCAGCAAGCTGCACGATCCAGCGCCCGCGCCCCTCATGGCGACAGGTCCGTCGCACAACATCAGGCCTTGCTGCGGCCAGCGCTTCGCCTGCTACCATTTCGGAGACGACGGCAGGTGCACCAAAGCGAACAGCCTGGCGGCGAAACGCAGCATCGGTCGACCCCGACATTGGCGCGAGCCAGACTTGCTCTGCCTCATTATTGTGCAGTCCACTCATACTTCTTTTTCAAGCATAGTTTTGCATTGCACAATAGTCATGCGCACCAGCTGGACATGATATGACGCAATAGCTGTGGCCATCCTGCATCAGCCAGACTATTGGCTTAGGCCATGAAAACACATGCGATTATCGTAGCGGCCGGCACCGGATCGCGCACGGGGCTCGCTCAGCCCAAGCAGTTCGAGAAACTGGCAGGGAAACCTCTGTTTCAGTGGTCCATCGATGCTTTTCTGGCAAGTGCGAACATCGAGTCCATCGTGGTGGTCATGCCGCAGGCTGTTTTGTCGGAGCCTGAGCTCGTCGAAACGGCGCCCTCGCGCGTCAAGCGCGTTGAAGGCGGGGCGACACGCTCTAAATCCGTTCGAAACGGGCTCAGGGCCATCGACGCGGGCGAGGATGACATCGTTCTGATCCACGATGCCGCCCGGCCCGGCCTGGACGGTGCGACGATAGAAACACTGGTTGAAGCTCTCAAAAAGGCGGACGCGGCCGCCCCTGCCCTGCCGGTCAGCGATGCGCTTAAGAGATCCAGGGGCGACACGCTCGAAACGGTCTCCAGAGACAATCTTTACAGAATCCAGACACCGCAAGCGTTTCGCTACGGTTTGATCAGCAAGGCCCACGAACAACAGGGCGAAAGCCTCGTGGACGATCTGGCCGCAGTGGAAACGCTGGGGATTAGGGTTGAGCTTGTGCCGGGCTCACAGAGGCTGGACAAGATCACCTTCAAGGAGGATTTTGCGCGCATGGAGGCCATCTTGAAGCCTGTCGCAGCACCGCCAGTGCGGATCGGATCCGGTTATGATGTGCACGCTTTTGAAGAGGGCGACGGGATCACGCTGTGCGGCATCCGCATTCCGTTTCATCAGGGCCTTGCCGGGCATTCCGACGCTGATGTTGGCTGGCATGCGCTGACCGATGCAATTTTCGGCGCGTTGGCCCTGGGCGACCTTGGCGATCACTTCCCGCCCAGCGATCCCAAGTGGAAAGACGCCGACTCGGCGGTTTTCCTGAAGCACGCCCTTTCGCTTGCCAGCGAAGCGGGCTGGCAGCTCGGTAATTGCGACATCACAGTGATCTGCGAAGCCCCGAAGATCAAACCGCACCGCGAGGCCATGCGCCAGGCTACGGCCGACCTTGCCGGACTTCCTCTTGATTGCGTCAGCCTGAAGGCCACGACAACCGAAGGTCTCGGCTTTACCGGTCGAAGAGAAGGCATCGCCGCCCAGGCCACAGCCCTGCTGGTCCCCGCCGCCCATTCACACGGAGCCTGACATGTTTCCCGACCGCCTAAGAAATCTCTGTCTCCTGATCATGGACGAAGCACGTGAACGACGCATCAGGATCGCGACGGCTGAATCCTGCACAGGCGGGCTGCTTGCCGGTCTTTTTACCGAGTTTTCCGGCTCCTCTGACGTGCTTGAACGGGGCTATGTGACCTACTCCAACCGAGCCAAGGAGGAAGTGCTCGGCATTCCCGGTGACATCCTGGCCGACTATGGCGCGGTCTCGGAAGCCGTGGCGCGGCTCATGGCCGAAGGCGCGCTGGAGAATAGCCGCGCCAATCTGACGGTCGCCATTACGGGCATAGCGGGTCCCGGCGGCGGAACGCCGATGAAGCCCGTCGGGACCGTGCACATTGCCTGCGCACGGGAAAACAAGGCTGTGCTGCATGAGGCATGCTATTTCGGTGACATCGGGCGTCACGAAGTGCGTATGGCGACGCTCGAATCTGCCCTCGAGATGATCCGGAAGCAGATCTCCTAGCGCGAAGACGTCCCGTAACGGCGGTCGGCCTCGGTCTTGAAGGCTGCCATGATCTTGTTCACCGCAAGCTCGGTATTGGCCCGCGCCAGCAGCGACAGCACCGGATTGCGAAACTCGTAATCGATGAAGAAGTCGACGATCGTGCGGCCTTCTCCATCCGGGCGCATCGCCCAGGTGTTGCGCAAGCGGCGAAACGGGCCATGGGCCAGGCTCACCCGGATCGTTCGTTCCTTTTCATCAGCCACGACATCCGTCCCGAAGCGCTCCGAAAAGCCCTTGAACCCAACATCCGCTTCCCCGCGATAGGATTTTACAGGCCCAATCACGTCCGACGGAATGACCTTCATCGACCGGATCCAGCGGATAAACTCCGGATAGCGGCCAATGTCGGCAACCAGATCAAACACATTGCCCGCCTCGTGCGGGATAATGACCGTTTTCGAAAGTTTGGGCACAGCGCCTATCCGTTGGCGGCCAGGCGGGCGGCCTTCAGTTTCGCGAAGTCTTCCCCAGCATGATAGCTGGAGCGGGTCAGCGGCGAGGCCGACACCATCAGGAAGCCTTTGGAGCGGGCAATCTCTTCATAGGAGCGGAATTCATCCGGCGGCACGAAGCGATCCACGGCCGCATGCTTACGCGTCGGCTGCAGATATTGGCCAATGGTCAGGAAGTCGATGCCGGCCGAACGCATGTCGTCCATGACCTGCATGACTTCTTCCTTGGTTTCCCCAAGGCCCACCATGAGCCCAGATTTGGTGAACTGGTTCGGATCGCGCAGTTTGACGCGCTCCAACAGGCGCAGCGAATGATAGTAGCGCGCGCCGGGCCGGATCGGCAGATAAAGCCGCGGAACCGTTTCGAGATTGTGGTTGAACACATCCGGTTTCGCGTCGATGACCTTGTTTTCCCAGCCATCCTTGCGAAGGAAGTCAGGTGTCAGAATCTCGATGGTCGTGCCAGGCGATGCTTCGCGGATGGCCTCAATGACCTTTACAAAGTGGATTGCACCGCCATCTTCGAGATCGTCCCGGTCGACGGACGTGATGACGACATGCTCAAGCCCCATCTCATAGACGGCTTCTGCGAGCCGGCGGGGCTCATCTGTATCGACTGGCGCCGGCTTGCCGGTTGAAACGTTGCAGAACGAACAGGCCCGCGTGCAAACCTCGCCGAGAATCATCATTGTGGCGTGCTTCTTCGTCCAGCATTCGCCAATATTCGGGCAGCCGGCTTCCTGACAAACCGTCACGAGACCTTTCGAGCGGACAATCTCCTGGGTCTCGGCAAATCCCTTACTGGTGGGCGCCTTGACGCGGATCCAGTCAGGCTTGCGCAGGACAGGGGTATCCGGCCGGTTGCGCTTCTCCGGGTGTCTGTACTTCGGTGTACCATCAATGAGCGTCGCCATGCGCCCTAAATGGACGGATGTGGCGCCTCGATCAAGCTGCAACTCCTCATGGCTGCAATTCCGCAAATGTTACAAGACGTTTGAATCGATCACGGAGTGTGACAATCTGTGACAAACTTGACCGATCAGAACGAAAGATAAAGACCGGCATGTCTACAATTCCCGCACCCCTGACCTACCAACCCAAACGCACTCACATCGACATTTTCTCCGCTATCCTGAGAGCCGAAAAGGAATTTGGCGGCTCCAAGGTGGCGATTGTTGATGGGGATGAGAGAGAGTTCACCTACAAGGAGATCATACGGGCCTCCTTTGCACTTGGGTCCAAGCTCAAGAGCATGACGAAGCGCAATGAGGTCGTGGGCATCATGCTTCCGACCGGTGCCGGCGCCGTCATTGCCTTTCTGAGCGTGCTCGCTGCCGGGCGAACGCCCGCTATGCTGAACTTCACCGCCGGCGCTGCGAATCTGAAGGCCGCCATGCGCGCAGCCAGCATATCGAAAGTCCTGACCGCGCACCGCTTTGTGGAGCTTGGCAACCTGCAGCCACTCATGGATGAGCTCGGCGACCAGGCGGACATGGTCTATCTCGAAGACGTCAGGGAGAAGCTTGGCTTGTCGGACAAGCTCGCCGGCGCCCTCGGCCCCATCTTTCCGCGCCTCTTCCACGCCTCACCCGACTACCGCAAGCAGGGCGTCATCCTTTTTACATCGGGTACTGAAGGCGAACCCAAAGGTGTCGCGCTCAGCCATCAGAACATCGTCGCCAACATCGAACAGGTCAGGGCTCATATCGGCCTGAACCCTCAGGAAGATGCGGTTTTCAATCCGCTCCCCACATTCCACTGCTTCGGCCTGACCGTCGGTGCACTGCTGCCGATGGTCGCCGGGGTGAAGGCCGTCTTTCATCCCACGCCATTGCAGCCACGCGAGATCGCGAAACGCATCCGTGAAACGCGCTCCACCATCCTGCTCGCGACAGATACGTTCATCTCACAATACACGCGTGCCGGCGATGAAGGGGATATGGACACGATCCGTCTTGCCGTGTGCGGCGCTGAGCGTGTGCGCGACGAGACCCGCCAGCTCGTGCGCCGGAAGTTCGATATCGAGATCGTCGAAGGCTATGGCGTAACCGAAGCCTCTCCTGTGGTCGCCGCCAATAGCGTCGAGATGAACAAACCCGGCACGGTCGGCCACCTCATGGCGGACATGGAATATGAGCTCGTTCCGGTTGAGGGCATCGAGGACGGGGGCCGCCTACGGGTCCGGGGCCCGAATGTCATGATGGGCTATATCCGCACGGATAATCCCGGCGTCATCGAGCCCACAGACAATGGCTGGCACGATACAGGCGACATCGTCGCCGTCGATGAAGATGACTGTCTGTGGATCCGCGGGCGCGTCAAACGATTCGCCAAGATCGGTGGCGAAATGGTCTCCCTGTCTGTTGTCGAGAACTGCGCCAGCGCGATCTGGCCGGATGACATGCATGCCGCGGCCGCCATCCCCGACCCGCGCAAGGGCGAGCAGGTCATCCTTCTGACAACAGCGGAAAAGGCTGACCGCAGTGCCATCCTTGCCTGGTCCCAATCGCATGGCGTTTCGGAACTTTCCATTCCGAGAAAAGTCTATCATGTCGATGAGATCCCGGTACTGGGCACGGGGAAGATAGACTATGGCGCGGTGAACAAACTGGTCCAGCAGCTGGCAAACGCATAACTGCACGACACACATGCTTTGCCATCGCTTCATCACAATTTGCGTGTTGAAGGTGCGCCGCTAGGAAGAGGACAAGGAATCGATTCCATGATGAAACAGCTTTTTGCCGCCGCTGGCGCCGCACTCCTGTGTGCCGCTCCCGCCATTGCCGACTCCGACGAAGGCAGCGACGACAAGCACATGCTTGGCTGGTTGGAATTCGTGCGCGTTGCCGATCTCGACATCAAGCTCGACGCGAAACTGGACACCGGCGCGACCACTTCGTCCATCCACGCAGAGATCCTCTCGAAGCCGGATCGCAAGAAGTTTGATGATGAAGACGCCGACCGGGAAATCGTCTTCAAGATCATCAATGAAAAAGGCGACGAGCGTACGATCGAGACCGATGTGGTCCGCTGGGCTGCGATCAAGAAAAAGAGAGGCGGTGTAATCTATCGTCCTGTTGTCGACCTGGAACTCTGCCTTGGCGGACTCCTGATCGAGGACGAGGTGACTCTCGCTGACCGGTCGCACTTCAACTATGAAACGCTCATCGGTAGAAACATGTTGAAGAAGGCCAACATTATTGTCGACGCTAGCGATATTTACACAAAAGACGCTAAGTGCGACTCCTGATAGTCGCGGGCTTCGTATAATAAAGTGGGTGGAGACGGTCAGTGAAGCGCACACAGTTGTTGATTATTGTCTGCGTTCTGATCGCATCTGCGCTCGGAATCTTCTTCTATAAGGTCACTCAACTGGGTTTCCCGGTGATCCCGGACCTCGATTCCGACACGTGGACGATCGAATCGAAAGTCTCATTCCGAGGCCGCGGCGATCCCGTCACCTTGCGCCTTGCCCTGCCGGAATCGGAGGGACAGTTCTCGGTTGTCGACGAATCCTTCATCGCCTCCGGCTTCGGGATCGAGACCACGACCGACGAGAGCGGGCGCCGCGCCATCTTCGAGCGCCGCGCCCAGGATGGCAGCGCCGTCCTGTTTTACCGGGCCAAGCTGATCTCCGTCGACCGTCGCCTCGGGCAGGAAGAAGGCAAACCCGAGCCCGAAGCTGTCTCCGACTATCGACGCTCCGAACGGCGACGTGCCATTCAGGAGAATGCGACGCCCCTTCTGGTCGCCCTTGATTCGGTCCTCACCGAAGCCCTGGAGAAATCCGCGGGCGAGCGAAGTTTCATCACCCAGCTGGCCAGGATCAGCGCCGACGAGGATGATGACCGGATAACGACCATCATCGAAGGCGGCCCACCCGAGATCACCAATGTTGCCGACCGGCTCGTCTTCCTCCTGAACGCCGCCGGCACCCCTGCCCGGCTGGTTCAGGGGATCCTGCTCGATACCGACACCCGGCAGGCACCTCTGGAAAGCTGGGTGGAATACTGGCTCAAAGATGAATGGGTCAGCGCCAGTCCCCGTTCTGCCGAACCGCTGGATGTCGCCCGAGCCTTGCCCATTGTCTACGATCGCGCGCCGATTGTGGATGGTGACGGTTTCCGCAGCCTGGACGTTTCCTGGTCGGTCGCCCGGAACTTCGAGAGCCAGCTTCTGCGCGCCATGGAACGCGGCAAGGAGTTTGCGCCCTGGGTCAATGCGACCTCACTGCTCAGCCTGCCAATCGACCTTCAGCTCGTCTTCCGCGTGCTCCTGCTGATCCCGCTGGGCGCGCTTGTAATCGTCCTGTTGAAGCAGATCATAGGCATGCCGGCCTTCGGGACTTTCATGCCGATCCTGATCGCGCTCGCTTTCAGGGAAACCTCGCTGGTCACCGGCATGGCTCTCTTTGTGGGGATTGTCTCCGTCGGCCTCTTCCTGCGAAGTTACTTCAATCAGCTTCAACTGCTACTTGTGCCACGTCTGGCCGCCGTGCTGATCATCGTGACCTTCCTGATGATGTTCATTGCGCTGGCCGGGGAAGCCACCGGTATCCAGACAGGTCTTTCCATCTCCCTCTTCCCGCTGGTCATCATCACCATGACCATCGAGCGCATGTCTCTGACATGGGAGGAAGACGGGGCGAAGGAAGCGCTAAAGAAAGCCGCCGGCTCGCTCGCGGGCGCCGTGCCCGGCTACTTCATCCTGACGAACGAATATATCGAGCATGTCGTCATCGTTTTCCCCGAACTTCTCCTTATTGTCCTCGCAATTGTGCTCATGCTGGGCCGTTACACAGGCTACAAGCTGACGGAGTTCTTCCGCTTCCGTGTGCTTGCAGAAGGAAACAAGGCTTAGAAGACGATGAAGTTTGGTCCCTTCACCGGTTTGGCAAAGGCAGGTGTCCTCGGCATCAACAGCCGGAACCTCGATTTCATTGCCAGCTATAATCCACGGCGCCTTTATCCCCTGGTTGACGACAAGATCATCACCAAGGAAATGGCAGTCGATGCAGGTGTCACCGTCCCGGAGCTCTTCGGCGTCATCCGCTATTCGGGCGAAGCGCACCTCATCGAAGAGCTTGCCAAAAAGCACAAATCCTTTGTGGTGAAACCTTCCCGCGGCTCCGGTGGCGGCGGGATCATGGTCTTCAACGGGGTCGCAAAGAGCGGCCTGCGGCGCATGAACGGACAGATCATGCCCTGGGGCGACGTCAAATATCACCTCAACAATATGCTGTCGGGCATGTTCTCCATGGGTGATGGGTCGGACCAGGTGATGATCGAGGAGCGGCTTGTCCCGCACTCGGCTTTCTCGAAGCTCGCCTTTGGCGGGGTGCCGGATGTCCGGGTCATCGTGTTCCGCGGCGTCCCTATCATGGCCATGCTGCGCCTGCCGACAGCCGAGTCGGACGGCAAGGCCAACCTCCATAAGGGGGGCGTCGGCGCCGGCATCGATCTTGTGACCGGCCTCACGACACGGGGCGTTCAGCACAATGACGCTGTCGACATACACCCCGATTACGAGACGCCTGTCCGTGACTTCCAGGTCCCGGGCTGGCCTGAGATCCTCGAACTCTCCTCACGCCTCGGCCACCATGTCGGTCTCGGCTATGTCGGGGTCGATATCGTTATCTGCGAGCACAAGGGGCCAACCCTGCTGGAACTCAATGCGCGCCCCGGCATTGCGATCCAGACGGCTAACCTGCGTGGCCTGTGGCCCCTGCTCGAGCCCATTCACAACCTGCCCGACGTCCCCGAGGATGTTCATGAGCGGATTGCCATTGCCAAGGCAAACTGGCGCGGGGAATCGCTTGAGCCCTTTGTCGGCCCGGGTGCGCTAGCCTAGCCGGCGGACCTATACGGTCCGCTTCGACTTGTCGCTCGCATTGGTCGCCTCGATCGCTTCGCGCGCCGCTTTCCACTCTGCATCGCCCCACTCGGTGAGCATCGAGAAATTGCCACCCGACGCGTTATACATGGCGCCATCGATCGCGATTGTCTGGCCATTCACATATTCCGCGCCAGACGCCATCAGGAAAACGGCGAGATTGACCAGTTCGTGCATCTCGCCCACGCGTCCCATCGGATTGGTCTGTCCCGAATCCATCCGCTTCGCCCCTTCGGAATCCGGCGCGAGGCGCTTCGACATGCCCTCGGTTGGAAACGGCCCCGGCGCAATGGCATTGAAACGCAGCCCATACCGCGCCCATTCAACCGCAAGCGATTGCGTCATCGTGTTCACCGCGGCCTTCGACATGGCGGACGGCACAACGAAAGGCCCGCCATTCCAGACCCACGTCGTGAGGATCGAACATACGCTGCCCCTGTCACCGGCCTCGATCCAGCGCTTGCCGATGTCGTGCGTCATATAGAAGGTGCCGCGGAAGACGATGTTGGAAATGGCATCGAAGCCACGGATGGAGAGGTCCTCTGTGCGGGAAATGAAGTTCCCGGCCGCATTGTTGATCAGGCCGGTAAGCGGGCCGTGCTTCGACCAGATCTCATCATTCATGTCGGTGATGGCGTCTGCCACACGTATATCGCAGGCATGGGGAACCACCTTGCCGCCATGCTTCTCCATGAGCTCAACCGCGGTCTCTTCGCAAACTCCACCGCGCCGGCCGCAGATATGAACCTCCGCGCCAAGCATCAGGAACCCTTCGGCCATCTCCTTGCCGAGCCCGGTCCCGCCGCCAGTCACGAGGATTCTTTCGCCCGCCATCAGGCCTGGTTTGTACATGAGCTTTTCAGTATTCATCTGGTGTTTCCTCAACTATCTGTTCTGTCGTTATCATTGAGAGCTATTTACGGAATGGCAGGCTGGCAAGCCGCCACAGGACCCACAGCGGCAGCACGATGCTGCCGCCTGCCAGAAGCGGCTGCCAGAAATTTTTCACGGCCCATACCGCTGCGCCGGCGAGATTTCTGACGAGCTCGCTCAAGGCGGCAAACACGTCGACATCATCCGCGACAGGATCGAACTCCAGCGCCAGGAGAAAAAAACCGACAAGAATGCAGGTCACGGCAAGTTTGACACCGCCCCAAACGGTGATCCCGAACAGCCGGACCAGCACCGGTCGCTTTTCGGCCCTGGCGGGCTTCCGCGGCCGTCTTGGTTTATCGCCGACAGGCGTAACGATGGGCTCTTCAGGAGACGTCATGCCGGACATGCCTCAAGCTCCGTTGGAAGAGCCCACCATCGTCATCGCTAGTGCGCTTCCTTCTGCACAAGCGTGCGGTGCGGGAAGGGAATGGAGATACCCTGCTTGTCGAACTCTTCCTTGACCGCTTTGGTCATGTAGAATTTCAAGTTCCAGAGGTCGGCCGCATTGCACCAGAGCCGCGCCTGGATATCGACCGAACTGTCTCCGAGATTGATAAGCTTCACAAAGGGTTCCGGCTCCTTGAGAACGCGCTCGTCGCTCTCGGCCAGCGAGCGGATAATGCCGATCGCCTTGTCGATGTCGTCATCGTAATCGATGCCGAAGGTGATGTCGCAACGACGCGTGTCATAGCCGGAATAGTTCTTGATCACGCCATCAATGGCTTCCGTATTCGGAATGATGATCTTCACATTGTCGACGGTCGACAGGATCGTCTGGAAAAGGTTGATGTCGTTCACCGTGCCCGAGACACCGGAAATCTCGACGAAATCCCCCATCTTGTAAGGGCGGAACAGCATGATCATGACGCCCGATGCGATGTTACCGAGCGCCCCCTGAAGCGACAGGCCGATGGCCAAGGTCAGAGCACCGAGAACTGCCACAAAGCTCGTCGCCTGCACCCCGAACACCTGCAGCGTCGCAATGATAACGGCCGCAGTGACGAACCAGCGCACCAGCGAAGCAAAGAACCCGGCAAGCGTCTGATCGACGCCCGGCCGGTTAAGCGTGCGCTTCTTGACCAGACCGGACAGCCAGCCGGCAATCCGAAGCCCGATGATAAGAACAAGCAGTGCGCCAATGACTTTCATCGCGCCGCTCAGGATGAACGGCCAGTATTCCGCCCAGATCGCGTTCAAGTCGAGATCCTGCATATTTTCCATGATATTCGTTTTCCTTGTTACGATGCGAACTCGCGCATCAAAATCCCGTTTTAAGCGCCGGTCGGCATCTCAGGCGTTGATATATTTGTCTGGCCTGAGCGCGCGGCGTTCAATGAGAGAGACACTAGTTCCATTGGCTGCGAAGACCATGGCCCCCTGATGGAAAATCTCGTCCATGGCCTGGTGAAGGACATTGAGTCCGCCCGTGAACGTCCCGAGTGAGGGCATGACAAGGCTGGATCCGTCCGTGATGAAAGCCTTTCGCCGAAGGGCGCGCCCCCGCCCGGCAATCTTCGCGACCGGGTGCAGGTGGCCCGCAATCTCCCCGACCTCACCTGTGGGCTCGTGACGAAACACGCATGCGCCCAGATGCAAGACTTTCGCGCCCTGCCCGCCCAGGTCCGCCGGTGGATCCGGATCGTGATTGCCTTCCACCCAGTGCCACTGCGTGGCCGCCGTCAAAGTCCGGATACGGCTTCTATCATCAGGACTCAGCCGCGCTTCGGACCGGCGGTCATGAAAGCTGTCGCCAAGCGAAATAACCCGGTCAGGCTGGAACTGCCGCACGAGCTGCTCGACAAGACTGAGCGTGGCACCGGTGTCATAAGGCGGAAGCAACTGCCCGCGCCGGGCATAGGACGAGCCCTTTTCCAGGTGCAGATCGGAGACGACAAGCGTACGCTCCCGCTCCCACCAGAGTGCGCCCTGCCCGGTGGGCAGAAACATCTCTCCCGCGACACAGAGAAACGTGTCCGGCGATCCGGCTTTGAGGGCGAGTGACATGGGCGAAATCTGACCGGCGCCGCAACGCCGGTCAAGCACGCTCTGGCGCTAGATGTGCAACACCCGCCCGTAAGCCGCCAGGACGGATTCGTGCATCATTTCCGAAAGCGTCGGATGCGGAAAAATCGTATCCATGAGTTCGGCTTCGGTCAGCTCGCCCTGACGGGCGATGACATAGCCCTGGATAAGCTCGGTCACCTCGGCGCCGACCATGTGCGCGCCAAGCAGTTCGCCCGTCTCGGCATCGAAAACAGTCTTCACCATACCCTCGGCCGCGCCCAGCGCGATGGCCTTGCCGTTGCCGATAAAGGGGAATTTCCCGACCTTTACCTTGTGACCGGCCTCTTTCGCCTGCGCCTCTGTCAGGCCAACGCTGGCCACCTGAGGGTGCGAATAGGTGCAGCCCGGCACATTCGACGCATCGAAAGGATGGGCCTCATTCGCCCCGGCAATCCCTTCCACACAGATCACGCCTTCATGGCTCGCCTTGTGTGCCAGCCAAGGCGGTCCTGTCAGATCGCCAATCGCGTAGAGACCGGGCACGCCCGTGCGGCCGAAGCCATCGACGACAACATGCGTCTTCTCGACCTTGGCGCCGAGCTCTTCCAGGCCGAGATTCTCGACATTGCCGACGATCCCGATCGCGAGGATCACACGGTCGGCCTCGATGGTCTCGGACTTGCCGCCGACCGTGACTTCAGCCGTCACCTTGTCCTTGCCCTTCTTGAGCGACTTCACCTGCGCGCCCGTGTGGAATTTGAGGCCCTGCTTTTCAAACTGCTTGCGAGCCGCCGTCGAGATTTCCTCGTCTTCAACCGGCAGGATTCGATCAACCGCTTCGACCACCGTCACGTCACTGCCAAGCTCGTTATAGAAGCTGGCAAACTCGATCCCGATGGCGCCAGATCCGATGACCAGCAGCTTTTTCGGCACACTCTTCGGCACCATTGCTTCGCGATACGTCCAGATCAGCTCGCCATCCGGTTCCAGGCCGGCCTGCGGGATCGCACGGGCCCGAGCCCCGGTCGCCAGCATGACATGCTTGGCCTGATAGTCTTTTGTCTTGCCGTCCTTGTCCTTGACGCTGACGACGGGCGCCGGCTTGCCCTTCTTCAGGCTCGCTTCGCCCATGATCACGTCGATCTTGTTCTTCTTCATGAGACCGCTCACCCCGGAGGAGAGCTGTTTGGCTACATCCCGGGAGCGCTTGACGACGGCCTGAAGATCAAAATCCGTCTTGTCGATCTTGAGACCGAAATCCTTCGCATTCTTGGCCAGGTGCAGCACCTCGGCCGAGCGCAGGAGCGCCTTGGTCGGGATGCAGCCCCAGTTCAGGCATATGCCACCCAGGCTTTCGCGCTCCACGATCCCGACTTTCATGCCGAGCTGCGAGGCACGGATGGCGGCCACATAGCCGCCGGGTCCTGAGCCAATAACGATCAGGTCATAATCAGCCATTTTGGCCTCCAGATATCAAAGCAGCATGCTTTCGGGGCTTTCGACATAGCGCTTGAAGGCGGCCAGCCAGCGGGCGCCCTCCGCGCCTCCGATGACCCGGTGGTCACAGGACAGCGTCACGGTCATCACGGTGGCCGGTACGATCTCGTCCTTCTCATTGACGACGGGCCGTTTCTCACCGGCGCCAACCGACAGGATCATGCCTTCCGGCTGGTTGATGATCGAGCCGAAGGACTTGATGCCGAACATGCCGAGATTGGAGATGGAGAAGGTGCCGCCGGAATATTCCTGCGGCTTCAGCTTGCGCTCGCGGGCGCGGGTCGCAAGGTCCTTCATCTCATCGGCAATGGTCGCAAGCCCCTTGGTCTGCGCATCGAAGATGACCGGTGTGATCAGCCCGCCATCGATGGCGACAGCCACGGAGATGTGCGCCGACTTGTGATAGGCAATGCCCTTGTCGGTGAAGCTCGCATTACACTCCGGCTCGGCCATAAGCGCCTGTGCCGACGCCTTGATCAGCATGTCGTTGACCGAGATCTTCACACCTTCCGGTGCGGCTTCATTGATCCCCTTGCGTGCCGCCAGCAGCTTGTCGAGCTTGATGTCGACATTGAGCGGGAAGTGCGGGACCTGCATGAAGCTTTGCGTCAGACGTTTGGCGACGGTCTTGCGCATACCGTCGAGCGGCTTGAGCTCATAAGTGTCCGGCGCATAGACGCGGTCATCCAGCACTTGCGGCAGGATGAGGCCATCCGGCGCCGCGGCAGGTGCCGCTGCCCCCGCCTGCGCACCGGCTTGTCCAGGCTGGGCCCCTTCAACGTCTTTCTTGACGATACGCCCCTTCGGGCCAGAGCCTTTCAGCGACGAGAGATCAATGCCCCGCAGCTTGGCAAGACGCCGGGCCAGCGGGCTGGCCTTTATCCGGTCCTTGCCGTCGCCAACATCCGCGAGTTCCATCGGGCTCGAACCGAGCTCCTTCGAGACGTCCTTGCCCTGAGCCTCTTTCGGCTTTTGCGCGGTCGTGCCTTCGGGGGTGGCTTTCGACGTGCCCTTGTCTTCCCTGGGCGCCTCGGCTTCCTTCTCTGAAGGCTTGTTGTCTTCTGCCTTTGGCTTGTCTTCTCCGACAGCAGGCCCGGCATCCTCAGGCGCTTCGACCGCGTCAGGATCTTCGCCCTCTTCGGCCAGAAGCGCGATGACGGAATTGACCTTCACGCCTTCGGTGCCCTCATCGATGAGGATCTTTGCAATCGTGCCCTCATCGACGGCTTCGACTTCCATCGTCGCCTTGTCTGTCTCGATCTCGGCAATGACGTCACCTGAAGAAATCGTGTCGCCCGGCTTGACCAGCCACTTGGCGAGTGTGCCTTCCTCCATGGTCGGCGACAAAGCAGGCATCGTGATATTGATCGCCATCAGTCATCCACCTTCGCCGTTGTGCCCGCCAGATGGGGCGCATGTTTGAGTCGTTCGATCATGCCGCCCATGATCTGTTCCAGAATAGCCTGGGCCTCAGGGCCGTCAGGGTCCTGCTCCCGCATGACCTTCGTGACCTGTTTGGCAATATCGGCCAGGATGAAGCCCCACATGGCGGGCTCCTTCTTCGCATCCCCGGCCGCCCCGACCAGGACGCTTGCATGGTCGGCATTGTTCGCAATCCAGAAACGGACATATTCCTGAGCCTGGGCATCCTCCGGGATGCTGCCAGGTTTCGAGAGCGCTTTGTGCTGATCAGACATAACAGACCTTCTTTGCCGCCTCGATGATATCGGCCGTACCCGGCAGGGACAGCGCCTCGAGATTGGCTGCGTAAGGCAGCGGCACATCCTTCTGGTAGACCCGCGTAGGCGGGGCATCGAGGTAATCGAAGGCTTCATGCATGACGGTGGCACAGATCTCGGCGCCAACGCCCATGAAGCGCCAACCCTCTTCACAGGTCACGATCCGGTTGGTTTTCTTCACGCTCTCCACGACCGTATCGGTATCGAGCGGGCGCAGCGAACGCAGGTCGACAACCTCCGCATCGATCCCGTCTTCGGCAAGCTTTTCAGCCGCCTGAAGCGCGAATCCGACCATGCGCGAATGGGCCACAAGGGTGACATCATTGCCCGGCCGGCGCACTCGCGCCTTGCCGATCGGTAGGACGTAGTCCTCAAGATCCGGCACAGGGAAGCTTTCCCCATAAAGCAGCTCATGCTCCAGGAAAATGACCGGGTTCGGATCGCGGATCGCTGCTTTCAGAAGGCCTTTCGCATCGGCCGCATCATAGGGCGCGACTACCTTGAGCCCCGGGACATGAGCGTACCAGGACGAATAATCCTGACTGTGCTGGGCGCCCACCCGTGCGGCGGCGCCATTCGGGCCACGGAACACGATCGGGCAGCCCATCTGGCCGCCTGACATGTAAAGCGTCTTGGCGGCAGAATTGATGATCTGGTCAATCGCCTGCATGGCGAAATTGAACGTCATGAACTCGACGACCGGGCGCAAACCACCGAATGCCGCACCGACACCAAGCCCGGCAAAACCATGCTCCGTGATCGGAGTGTCTACGACACGCTTCGGCCCGAACTCCTGCAGGAGCTCCCGGGTAACTTTGTACGCACCCTGATATTCTGCGACCTCTTCGCCCATGACGAACACGGTTTCGTCGCGCCGCATCTCTTCTGCCATCGCATCGCGCAGCGCATCGCGGAGGCTCGTGTCGACGAAGCTCGTCCCTTCCGGAACGCGCGGATCTTTCAGCGTGGACACTTCCGGCTCGGGCGGCGCTTCCTCCGCATCGTCGCCGGCATCTGTGTCCGCTGCAGTTTCAGATTCGGACTCATCAGCATCCTCGGCATCGCCAGAAGCGCTTCCGCCCTCGGCCGGTGCAGGCGCATCATCGACGTCAGAGACATCTTCGCCTTCCTCGGCAAGCCGGGCGATGACAGAGTTCACCTTCACCCCTTCGGTGCCTTCGGGCACGATGATCTTGGCGAGCGTGCCTTCATCGACCGCCTCGACCTCCATGGTCGCCTTGTCGGTCTCAATTTCGGCAATGACGTCGCCGGACGAAATCGTATCGCCTTCCTTCTTCAGCCATTTGGAAAGTGTGCCTTCCTCCATGGTGGGCGAAAGGGCCGGCATCAGGACATCAATGGACATCAGGCAGACTCCACTTCACGCAGCACATCGGTCCACAGCTCGGACGGATCGGGTTCGGGGCTGTCGAGGGAGAAGTCTGCAGCCTCCTTCACCAGCGCTTTGATTTCCTTGTCGAGGTCTTTCAGATCATCCTCGCTCGTCAGGTCAGCCTCGATGATACGGGCTTTGAGACCGTCAATCGGGTCATGATGGGTACGGATATCGTCAACCTCTTCACGCTTGCGGTACTTGGCCGGATCGGACATGGAGTGACCGCGATAGCGATAGGTCTTCATTTCCAGGATGTAGGGCCCCTTGCCCGAGCGGGCATATTTGATGGCCTTTTCGCCAGCCTCTTTCACGGCATAAACGTCCATGCCGTCGACCTCTTCACCCTCGATCTCGAAGGATATCCCCCGCTTGTAGAGCTCGGTCTCGGCTGAGGCGCGCGCCACGCTGGTACCCATGGCGTACTGGTTATTCTCGATGACATAGACAACCGGAAGGTCCCAGAGGGATGCCATGTTAAAGGACTCATAGATCTGACCCTGGTTGGCAGCGCCGTCGCCAAAGAAGGTCACGCAGACATTGTCTGTTTCCTTGTACCGGTTGGAAAAGCCGAGGCCCGTCCCGATCGGAACCTGGGCGCCGACGATACCGTGGCCGCCATAGAAGTTCTTCTCTTTCGAGAACATGTGCATGGAGCCGCCCTTGCCCTTGGAATAGCCATCCGCGCGGCCGGTCAGCTCAGCCATGACCCCTTTCGGGTCCATGTCACAGGCCAGCATGTGGCCGTGATCGCGATAGCCGGTGACGATCTGGTCGCCATCCTTCAGACAGGCCTGCATACCGGTCACGACAGCTTCCTGTCCGATATAGAGGTGACAGAAGCCAGCAATCTTGCCCATGCCGTACAACTGACCTGCCCGTTCTTCGAACCGGCGGATCAACAACATGTCACGATAGAATTTGAGCGCTTCGTCACGCTTCATTTTTGAATTTGATTTCGAGCTTTTGCTCTTGGTCGGCGCCTTAGCCATGGAGTCTCCTCATCTGGAGTCCCCTCTTATGTATCCTGAGACGGGGGTTCGTCTAGTTTTAGCACCTATGTCAAAATGCAGGTTGCCCCTGCTCAGACATGAGAATGATTTCATCGGGATATGCGAATCCGAGATCGTCACGAGCAAGCGCCTCCACAAGGTCCGGATCGACCGTACCCGGAGTGAGGCGGGCAATGTCGGCGCGGAGCTGGTCGTTGGCATCGCGAATTTCGGACAGCTCGGCCTCTTTGGTCTCGAGTGTCGCCTGCATATCGCTCCAGTGACCAAGCCCCTGCTCGCCCGCAAATGCGTGGTAGGCAAAGTATGCAGTCAACGCGCACATTGCTGCCGCGGCGTATTTCGGAGCCATTCTCGATCACCTGCTGAAAACGAATCAGCAGAAGAATCGATCCTGGTTAAAAAATACTTAATGCCTCAGGCATTGATCAGGGACCTGCCTGCATACAGCGCTGCCGCACCAAGCTCTTCCTCGATACGGATCAGCTGATTGTACTTGGCCAGCCGGTCAGAACGGGAAAGAGACCCGGTCTTGATCTGCCCGCAATTCACAGCGACGGCGAGGTCGGCAATGGTGGCATCTTCAGTCTCGCCCGACCGGTGAGACATAACAGCCGTGTAGGCGTGGCGCTGCGCCAGCTCGACCGCATCCAGCGTCTCCGAAAGCGTGCCGATCTGGTTGACCTTGATCAGGATGGAGTTCGCCGCACCGCGCTCAAGCCCCAAGGCCAGCCGTTCCGGATTGGTCACGAACAGGTCATCCCCCACCAGCTGGCACTTGTCGCCGATCGTTTCGGTCAGGATGCGCCAGCCATCCCAGTCATCCTCATCCATGCCGTCCTCGATCGAGATGATCGGATAGCGATTGACGAGGTCTTCGAGGTATTTCGACATGCCTTCGGCATCGAGAGTCTTGTTCTCGCCGGCAAGCAGGTACTTGCCGTCTTTATAGAACTCGGTCGAAGCCGCATCGAGCGCGAGAGCCACTTCTTCACCCGGCTCATAGCCGGCCTTTTCGATGGCCTTCATGATGAAACCAATCGCCTCATCGGTGGAGGAGAGATTCGGCGCGAAGCCGCCCTCGTCGCCTACGGCCGTATTATGGCCTTCCGAATGCAGCAGCTTCTTGAGCGCGTGGAAGACCTCGGCCCCGACCTGCACGCCTTCGGAAATGCTCTCCGCCGCGACCGGCATGATCATGAATTCCTGGATATCGATGGGATTGTCGGCATGTGCACCGCCATTGATGATGTTCATCATGGGCGTGGGCAGGATCCGGGCATTCGTCCCGCCGACATAGCGATAAAGCGGCAGGCCGCAGCTTTCAGCCGCCGCCTTGGCGACAGCCATGGAAACCCCCAGCAGCGCGTTCGCGCCCAGGCGTTTCTTGTTCTCGGTGCCATCCAGCTCGATCATCAGGCCATCGATGAGACGCTGCTCGGTCGCGTCGATGCCGACCAGCTCATCATTGATTTCGCCATTGACCGCATCGACCGCCTTCGCGACCCCCTTGCCGCCATAAGCATCATCGCCATCGCGCAGTTCGTGGGCCTCATAGGCACCGGTCGAGGCACCGGAAGGCACAGCCGCACGGCCAGTCGCACCATTTTCGAGAGTTACATCGACTTCAACGGTCGGGTTTCCGCGGCTATCCAGTATCTGGCGGGCGTAAATATCGACGATCTCGCTCATGTCGGTGTCCTGTTCTTCAGCGGATGTGAAAGCGCCTCCGGAACGTCATCCGGAGGCGCATAAGTCGGTAATTCGTGTCGCCCTGAGGCGCAAGGCCTGGAGGCCTGATTTAGAAGTCTTCCTTCGGCTCAAGCACCTGGCGACCGCGATACATACCGGTCTTGAGATCGATATGGTGCGGACGGCGCAGCTCACCGGATTCGGAATCTTCGATGTAGGTGTTGCCTTTCAGGCGGTCGTGCGCGCGGCGCATGTTGCGCTTCGACGGCGTCGTTTTTCTCTTCGGGACTGCCATGGTCTCATTCCAATTTCTGGCGGGCAAAGCACCCGCACGTGAATTCAAACCGCGCGTATACTTAGAGGCTTGCGGAATTGCAACCCGTCAGACGAGGCGCGACTGCACTTTCGCGGCTTCGATGAAACTCGCAAAAAGCGGGTGCGGATCGAAGGGCCGAGACTTCAGTTCCGGATGGAATTGCACCCCGATAAACCAGGGATGATCCTTCAGCTCGATAATCTCCGGCAGCATGCCATCCGGAGACATACCGGAGAAGACGACACCGGCGGCTTCCATCTTCTCGATATAGCCACGGTTCACTTCATAGCGGTGACGATGGCGTTCGGAGATCTCGGACGTGCCATAGATTTCCGCGACCTTGCTGCCCTGCCTGAGAATTGCCGGATAGGCGCCTAGCCGCATCGTGCCGCCCTTGTCGGTGTTCTCGTCGCGCGTGATCTTTTCGTTGCCCTTCGTCCACTCCTCGATGAGGCCGACAACGGGCTCATCGGTCGGGCCGAATTCCGTGGTCGAGGCCGCCTTGATGCCGGCCATGTGGCGCGCTGTCTCAATCACCGAGAGCTGCATGCCATAGCAGATGCCAAAGCACGGGAGTTTCCGCTCCCGGGCAAACCGGGCCGCGCGCATCTTGCCATGGGCCCCGCGTTCGCCAAATCCGCCCGGCAGAATAACGCCATGCACGCCTTCGAGAATATCGAGCGGGTGATGCTCGTCATCGAACTGCTCGGAGTCGATCATGCGGACCTTGACCCGGACCTTGTTGGCCAGGCCGCCATGAACCAAGGCTTCAGAGACGGATTTGTAGGCGTCCGGCACATCGGTATACTTGCCCACGAGACCGACGCAGACTTCGCCATCCGGATTATGGATGGTGTGCGCGATCTCGTTCCAACGCGTGAGATCCGGCTTCGGCGCGTCATCGATTCGAAAGTGCCAGAGCACTTCGGTATCCAGCCCCTCGGCATGATAGGCCGCCGGCACGTCATAGATGTGGCCGACATCGCGCGCCTCGATCACGCTGGAGGGGCGCACATTACAGAAGCTCGCAATCTTGCCTTTCTCCGTCTCCGGAATCGGGCGGTCGCACCGGCACAGCAGGATCTGTGGCTGGATGCCGATCGAACGAAGCTCCTTCACCGAGTGTTGTGTCGGCTTGGTCTTCATCTCGCCAGCCGCAGGGATGTAGGGCAGAAGCGTCAGATGGATGAAGCAGGTCCGCTCGGGGCCGAGCTCCTGGCCAAGCTGGCGGATGGCCTCGAAGAAAGGCAGGCCTTCAATGTCGCCGACCGTGCCGCCGATTTCGCACAGCACGAAATCAACATCGTCGCCGGGGTCAGAGAGGACGAACTCCTTGATGGCATCGGTCACATGCGGAATGACCTGGATGGTCGCTCCGAGAAAGTCGCCTCGGCGCTCCTTCTCGATAATGGACTGATAGATACGGCCGGTCGTTATATTGTCGGACTGGCGCGCGGAAACACCCGTGAAGCGCTCATAGTGGCCGAGATCGAGATCGGTCTCGGCACCATCGTCAGTGACAAAAACCTCGCCATGCTGGCGCGGTGACATCGTGCCGGGGTCGACATTCAGATACGGGTCAAGCTTGCGCAGCCGGACCTTGTACCCACGAGCCTGCAACAGCGAGCCCATCGCCGCCGATGCAATGCCTTTTCCAAGCGAGGAAACCACGCCGCCGGTAATAAAAATATAGCGGATCATGGAGTGTCAGTTTGCCCGATTCGCTGAACGGCGCCACCAAAGGATGCGCCGGATGATCACTTATTGCTGCGGCTCATCCACAGCTTCTTCGTCGCCACCTTCAGACGGCACGTCAGCGGCGAGCGGATCCTCACCACCGGTCTCGGCGGCCAGAGGGTCCGAAGCCGACTCTTCCTCAGGCGTTGCCGTCACGTCTTTGCCCGTTTCACTGCCTTCTTGCGGGAAGGCAGACGAGCTGTCGTCGAGCAGAGGCTGGGACGGATCGGTGACATCAAGCGGGTCACCGCCATATTCCTCGTCGAGCTGACGTTCGATATCCGTCCGGCTGTCCGACGCCATATGGGTCGACATGGTCGTCAGGGTGAGGCTGGTCACAAAGAAGATCGCGCCAAAGATGATGGTTGTGCGCACCAGGGCACCGGCTGCACCGCGTCCCGACATCAGGCCGCCACCGCCGCCACCGCCGCCGCCAATGCCAAGCGCGCCCCCTTCGGAGCGCTGCAGCAGGACGACGCCGACAAGAACGAGACTGGCGAGAATGTGGATGACGAGAATAACGGTCATGAATGTCTCTTCAGATGTGACACGGGCCGGATAGGACGTTCAGCCCCCTGCGCCAAGTCTCTTCCTCACAAATTGCTGACACAAGCGGCGTAAATGGCCAGGAAGTCTTCGGCTTTCAAGCTGGCCCCGCCGATGAGGCCGCCATTCACGTTTTCAAGCGCGAGAAGCTCGGCGGCATTGCCGGGCTTCATCGAGCCTCCGTAAAGAAGCGGACGTTCATCACCATGACTGCCAAAGCGCTGCGACAGCTGCTTGCGGATCTCGTCATGCACTTCAGCGACCTGACCCGGCGTCGCGACCTTTCCGGTGCCGATGGCCCAGACAGGCTCATAGGCAACGACGAACGTCTGATTGGCAGCAGAGTCCGGAATGGAGTTCTTGAGCTGACTGGAAATGACGTCGATCGTCTTGTCAGCCTCACGCTCTTCGAGTGTCTCACCGACACAAATGATCGGGACGAGATCTGCACGAAACGCCGCCTCGGCCTTGGCCGCCACGATAGCATCGCTCTCGCCATGATCACTCCGGCGCTCCGAGTGGCCGATGATCACATAGGTTGCGCCCATGTCCGCGATCATCTCCGCAGCGATATCCCCCGTATGGGCACCCGATTCTTCAGCGTGACAATCCTGCCCGCCTGTAACGAGCCGGCTTTCTCCCGCGATTTGAGACACCTGCCCCAGCAGCGTGGCCGGCGGGCAGACAAGACAATCGGCCTTGTCCTCCAGCGAAGCGAGCCCCGAGACAACATCCCGCACCAGGTCGAGCGACCGGTGTGTGCCGTTCATTTTCCAATTTCCGGCAATCAGTGGCCTGACCATGCCGCTTTCCCCATCTTGCAACTGTAAGCGCGCTCGCCTAGCAAGCAGTTCGGTCGGTTACAAGGCAAACTGCGAGGCAAACCGCACATGCTCACACTCATTCGCAACATGCTCCGCACCAGACTTGCTGGGATCCTCTTCGTCCTACTCATCGTGGCGATGGGCGCCTGGGGCGTGACCGACGTCTTTTCAGGCGGGCTCGGGAATAATCTCGCCAGCGCCGGCGACGTCAAGCTGTCAGAGGCTGAATTCGACCAGCAAGTCGAACGTGAATTGCGAACAGCCACCGATGACCGCGGCCGCTCCCTCAGCAAGGCTCAGGCAGCGGAAAGAGGTCTCATCGACCAGATTTACCAGCGCGAGCTTTTCCGGACGGCCCTGGCGGCCTATGCCGCCGAACTGGGCGCAAGTGCGACTGACCAGGCTGTCCTGGAGGTTATCCGCAACGATGATTCCTTCATTGGGCCTGGTGGGACATTCGATACACAACGCTATCGCCAGCTTCTCAGCGCCAGTGGTTTCACGCCTGCCATGTTCGAAAGGTTCATCGAACGCGATCTGACCATCTCCCGGCTGACCTCAACGGCGCGTGCCGCGCTGGAAGCGCCGGTCAGCCTCGCGGAACTTCAGGCGGCCTATTCCGGCGAGCTGCGCAAGGCAGCCTGGTTCATGCTGTCTCGCGACAGCCTCCCGGAACCTGAACCGGTGAGCGACGAAGACATTGCAGCCTTTTACGAAGAGCAGAAGCAATCACTGACAAATCCGCCCCGCCGCTCCATCAGCCTGGTCAATCTGCAGGTCGATGATTTCCTCCACCAGTCGGAGTTCACCGATGAGGAGCTGCGGGCCTATTATGACGCCGTCAAATCCGAGCAGTTCTCTGGGCCCGGCACACGGACCTGGACCCAGTTCGTTTTCGAAAGCCAGGAACAGGCCCGCAATGCGTCCGGTCGCCTGGCCGGCGGCGCAGATCCTTCAACATTGCCCGGCCTTGCCAACACATCCCAACGCAGCGGAACGAAGTCCAGCATGTCGAGCCAGGCGCTCGCAGACCAGGTTTTCGGACCGGCGGCAGCGCCCGGCAGCCTGTTCGGCCCGGTCGAAACAGGGAATTTCTTCACCGTCATCCGGCTCGACAGCATCGAGCCCGGCGACGTCGAGCCGTTTGAAGAGGTCCGCGACCAGATCGTCGAGGCGCTGGCCCGCGAGCAAGCCATCGGGCTCTACTATGACTCGCTTACCCAGCTCGACAATCTGATCGGCACTGGCGCCAGCCTCGAAGAGATTGGCCGTCAGATGGGCACACCGGTCCTCAGCTTCGCGCCGGTTGACCGCTCCGGTGTTACGAACCGCGGCCAGGCGCCGTCGGTCCTGCGTCAGAATCAGGAAATCCTGACGCGCGCCTTCGATCTGACCGAGGGCAGCACCACCGCCCGCTTCGGCGCCGACGAGACGGCCTATGTCCTTCGCGTCGACAATGTCGTGGAAGCTTTCACCCCTCCGCTCGAAGACCTCCAGGAGGATCTGCGCAAAGTGATCGAACGGCAGCGGCGCAGCGAAGCCCTCGTGGAAGCCGCAGAGTCCATCAAGTCCCGCCTCGAGGCTGACGAGCTGACACTCTCGGAGGCCGCCGAGGCTCACGGCGCCACGGTGGGCGCCCCCGAAACGGCGGTGACGCGGCGTGCGTCTGAGGAATCAGGCATTCCGCAAGCCTTCATCTCCGGGCTTTTCTCGCTTCGGAATGAAGGGGATGTGTTTATCGCGCAAACGCAAAACCCCAATGAGGTCGCGATCATCGAGCTTCGCTCCATCGACCGGCCCACGGCCTCCGAGCTGCAAGCGCTGGCATCGGTCTCGGGCACCCAAGTGCAACAGCAGCTCTCCAGCGATTTGCTGGAGGCGTTTGCCGCCGATATCCAGAACTCGGTCGATCTTCAGGTCAACAGATCGGCCCTGGAAGCCTATAAAGCCCGTGTGAACCCGGACACATGACCTGCGACAGACTGATTGTAAGGCGGCGGATCGGCGACATCGAAACGCCGATCTCGGCCATCATGAAGCTTGGGCCTGAAGCGCCCGGAACCTTCCTGTTCGAGTCCATTCAGGGCGGCGAAAAGCTCGGCCGGTTCTCCTTCCTCGGCCTGGAGCCACTGAGCTGGTTCAGGGTTTCTGGCGGCAAAGCCGAAACAGCCAGCAGCGCCGCCTTCGAGGATGCATGCCCGGTCGAAGGCGACCCTGTCAAAGCCCTTCGCCAGTTCGTCGACGCAGCGCGCGCAGAGACAGATGAAAGCAACCTGCCGCCCATGGCATCGGGCGCCTTCGGCTATATCGGCTACGACATGATCCAGTATGTCGAGCCGGTCACCATCAAGGCACAGGACGATCTCCACGTGCCGGAGGCTCTGCTCGTCATTCCCGGCGTCGTGATCATTTTCGACCACCTCTATCAGGAGATGCTTCTTGTCGGGCGGGCACAAAAGGCTGATGGCAGCGATGCCGAAGTGCGCCTCGACCGTGTCGAAGAGGCCCTGGAGCGACTGGCCCCGGCCAATCCGCGTGACCGGGAAAGCGACACGCTGGCCTTCACTTCCAACACCAGCAAGGAACGCTATTTCGAGATGGTCGAGGCGGCCGTCGAGTATGCGCGCGCGGGCGACACCTTCCAGATTGTCCCGAGCCAGCGGTTCTCGGCGCCCTTCAAACGGAACTCCATCAGCCTTTACCGTGCCCTGCGGCGGCTGAATCCGTCGGCTTTCATGTTCCATATGAACCTCGGCGATGTGAGCCTGGTGGGCTCAAGCCCGGAAATACTGGTGCGGCTGCGCGACGGACGTGTCGCCATCCGGCCAATTGCCGGGACCCGGCCACGCTCCGGCGATCCGGTGGAGGACTCGCGCCGGGCTGCCGACCTGCTCGCCGATGAGAAGGAACGGGCCGAGCACCTCATGCTGCTCGATCTGGGCCGTAACGATGTCGGCCGTGTCGCAGCCTATGGCAGTGTCGAGGTGAGCGAACAGTTCATTGTCGAACGCTACAGCCATGTCATGCACATTGTCAGCCATGTGGAAGGTGACCTGCGCGAAGGCCTCGATGCGGTCGACGCCCTGCTCGCTGGTCTTCCCGCCGGAACGGTGTCGGGCGCGCCGAAGATCCGCGCCATGCAGATCATCGATGAACTCGAAACCTCCCGACGCGGCATCTATGGCGGCGCTGTCGGCTATTTCGGCTGGAATGGTGACATGGACACCTGCATCGCGCTGCGGACAGCCGTTCTGAAGGACGGCCAGATCCACGTCCAGGCCGGCGGCGGTGTCGTGCTCGATAGCAATCCGCAATACGAATATGACGAAACGGTCCACAAGGCAGGCGCGCTGAGACGGGCAGCCGAGATGGCGGCCATATATGAGTTCGACCAATGATCCTCGTCATCGACAATTATGACAGCTTCACCTGGAACCTCGTCCACTATCTCGAGCAGGCCGGCGCGCGCACGCATGTGATCCGGAATGACGAAAAAAGTGTCGAGGAAGCCCTGGCGCTGAAGCCCGATGGTATCGTTCTCTCGCCCGGCCCCTGCACGCCGCGCGAGGCGGGCATCTGTGTCGACATTATCAAGGCCGCTCCGGACGACCTTCCCATTCTCGGTGTGTGCCTCGGCCATCAATCCATCGGCGATGCCATGGGCGAACCGGTCATTCACGCCCAGGCGATCCTGCACGGCAAGATCTCGCGCATCCACAATACCCAGACCGGCCTGTTCGAGGGCCTTCCGGACGCTTATGAGGTTGTCCGTTACCATTCGCTCGCCATTCCCTCCGAGCGCTTGCCGGATACGCTCGTCGCGGATGCCTGGACGGAAGACGGAGAGATCATGGCCGTCCATCACAAGACGCGGCCTGTTTACGGGGTGCAATTTCACCCGGAATCGATAAAAACCGAATATGGCCATGAACTTATTGAGAATTTCCTGAAACTGACATGACATCCACGCCTGCCCTTTCAGATGCCATCAAGGCGCTTGCCCGCAGCCAGGAACTCCCAGAGGACATGCTGATCAACGCCTTCGACACCCTTCTGTCGGGCGAAGCCCAGCCCGAGCAGGTGGGGGCTTTCCTCATGGGACTGGCGGTGCGCGGCGAGACAGCAAACGAACTCTTTGCCGGCGCAACAGCCATGCGCCAGCATGCGCGCACAGTGGCCATGCCCGGCCCGCTGCTCGACACCTGCGGCACTGGCGGCCTGCCCTGGTCCTCCCTCAATACATCGACGGCCAGTGCCATCGTTATCGCCGCCGCCGGGGGCCGTGTGGCCAAACATGGTAACCGGTCGGTTCCGCCCAAGACCGGCTCGGCGGATGTACTGGAAGCCTTGGGCGTTGACCTCGATATTTCCGCAGAGACCTTCAGGCATTCCGTGGACGCTACAGGCGTTGGGTTTCTCTATGCCAGGAGCCACCATTCTGCGATGCGCCACGTGGCCCCGATCCGGAGCAGCCTCGGTATCCGGACCATCTTCAACATGCTGGGGCCGCTGTCGAACCCCGCAAACGCCACACACCAGATCCTCGGGGTGTACGAGTCGCGATGGCTCGAGCCGGTCGCCCACACGCTTCTCAAGCTCGGCATCGAGAAAGCCTGGGTCGTGCACGGCCTGGACGGCATCGATGAGCTGTCGATTTCAGGGCAATCCCGCGTGCTCGAAGTGGCCGATGGGCAAATCAACGAGCGTTCCATCACGCCAGCCGATGCCGGGCTGGATGCAAGCCCGCTCTCGGCGCTCGAAGGCGGCAGCCCTGAGCAGAACTCAGCCGCCATCCGCGATCTCCTGGAAGGACGGCCCGGCCCATTCCGGGACGTGGTCCTGCTGAACGCGTCGGCCGGGCTGCACATCCTCGGTCTGGCAACCGACCTGAAAGCGGGCGCAGAGCTCGCCGCCAAGGCCATAGACAGCGGGAAAGCCCTGGCGACACTCGGAGAACTTGCCAGAATCAGTCACGGGGAAGACGACTGACTTCATGAAGACGGCTCTCGATCGCATTCTGGACTATAAGCACGATGAAGTTCGCTCATTGAAGGCCGAGCGTGCGGTCGGCGACCTTCTTGCCGAGGCCGAGGCTGCCCCCCCGCCACGCGGCTTTGCGACCCGGCTCGACGAGATTGCCGAGAGCGGCGAAAATGCCCTTATCTGCGAACTGAAGCGCAAATCCCCTTCGGCCGGGGATATTCTGCCCGGTGCCAATCCGCTCGACATTGCCCGGGACTATGAACGTGGGGGCGCCGCCTGCCTGTCGGTGCTGACCGACTTTCCAAGTTTTGGTGGCTCGCTTACCGATCTCGCCAATATTCGCGCTGCTGTGAGCCTGCCGCTGCTGCGGAAGGACTTCATGATCGACCCGATCCAGGTGGTCGAAGCCCGCGCTCATGGGGCAGATGCCATTCTCGTTATCCTCTCAGCTGTCGATGACGCGCTCGCACGCGAACTATGTGCGGCAGCTTCCGAGCTTGGCATGGATGCGATTGTCGAAGTTCATGACGAGGATGAGTTGCAGCGCGCGAATGCCCTGCCCTCCGGCCTGGTTGGCATTAACAACCGAGACCTGAAGCGCATGGTGACAGATCTTTCGATTACCGAACGGCTTGCCAGTGGTCTGGCAGCCAACAAGGCGCTCATCTCCGAGAGCGGCATTTCGGCGCCGGAGCACATTCTGAGACTGAGAGAGACCGGGGCCCGGCGCTTCCTGATCGGTGAGAGCCTGATGAAAGCCCGTGACCGCTCAGCCATGTGTGCAATTTTACGCAAGACAGCATCCGATTGACCCGAAACGAGAACGCATGTAGAACATGCGTGAACAGATTCGGTTGATTTGGAGGGCACGACGTGCTGACCAGTAAACAGAGAGAGCTGCTTCTCTTCATCCATGAACGCATCAAGCAGGATGGCGTTTCGCCTTCGTTTGACGAGATGAAGGAAGCGCTGAACCTCGCCTCCAAGTCCGGCATTCACCGGCTTATCACCGCGCTTGAAGAGCGTGGCTTCCTTAAACGCCTGGCCAATCGCGCCCGGGCTCTGGAAGTCCTGAAACTTCCCGATTCCGCCACGCCGGCAGCACCGCCGCGCGGCCGTCAGGCTTTCCGCCCCAGCGTAGTTAGCAATTCCGCCACCCCGGCCCCGAAAATGGCCGATCATACAATCCCGGTCCTTGGCCGTATTGCTGCGGGCGTGCCGATCGAAGCCATCCAGAACGAGACCCACCGGGTCCGCCCGCCGGATGATCTGCCCGAGGGTGACGACCACTTCGCGCTTGAGGTCAAAGGCGACTCGATGATCGATGCCGGCATTCTCGATGGTGATCTCGTCATCCTCAAACGCACCGATGACGCCAATACCGGCGACATTGTCGTCGCGCTGATCGACGAGGAAGAGGCCACGCTCAAGCGGCTCCGCAAGAAAGGGGCATCGATTGCCCTTGAAGCCGCCAACCCCGCTTTCGAGACCCGTATCTTTGGCCCCGACCGTGTCCGCGTACAGGGCCGCCTCGTCGCTCTGGTTCGCCGCTACGACTGATCCGGCGGGCGGCGCCCATCGAGACACGGCGCCCAAGGACGGTGGCCGCATTGCGGCACGCGCCGAAGGAGCGTTCCATCGATACGCCTGAGAATGGTAACGCCACCTGCCTGACGGGTTGTCTCCCAATCCAGGTCGATGGTCTCCGCCTGACACTTTAGGGACGTGGATGTAAGGCTCGCGGCCAGAATGACCGGCTGCCGCCCGCGGCATGCCCGTTCCACCCAGTCGGCTTCCCCGGCGACGACCGTGCCTTTTCCAAGGCTGTTGATCCGGCATCCATCCTCACATGCACGGGCGATGTCGAGTTCTGAAAATCGCAAGGGGCTTAACCCCTCGCCTTCTGCCAGTTCGATCCGCATGACGGCCTCGGGCCCGCGAACGAACAGGTCGCCGGAGGCCGACCAGTGCACCAAGAGCGTGGGGGACGCTTTCCAGACCAGAATGGACACGCCGAGCAGTGCTGATGTGCCCACCAGTTTCTGACGAACAGACGGCAGCAAACAGGTGGCGCTGAGTCCGATAGTCAACAGGATCAGAACCGCCGCAGGCATGGCCTCGCCAAAGCTCAAACCCCTGTCCTCGGGCCCGGCAGCCCAGTAGGCGATGTCGAGAACGCGCTCCAGAGACCAGCCGAACACCTTCAGGAAGATGTCGGACAAGCCGAAAGGTGCCGCCACGAGCGCAAGCCCCGCAGCTGGCGCGCTGACGAAGGTCACGATCGGCATGGCCAGGAAATTCGCGACAAGGCCCAGCGGCGCGACCCGGTCAAAGTGGTAGAGTGCGAAAGGCGCCGTCGCCAGCGCGCCTACGGTCGATGTGACAACGAGCGATTTCAGGACAAATCCGATGCCCCTCCGCCCGGTCCGGCCCTGTTCGGCTTCGTGCCGGTTCCAGACCTCATAAGCGGTGATAAGGGCGCCCGTTGCGGCAAAGGACATCTGGAAACCAGGCGTCATGACACTGGCAGGCTGGATCAGGATCACGGCCATCATGGCGATGGCAAAGCTCCGGAGGCTAAGCGGTGCCCGGTCAAGCAGAACCGCAACAAACACGACACTGGCCATGATGAAGGCGCGTTGTGTCGATATACTCGCCCCTGACAGGATCATATAAGCCCCAGTCGCCAGGAGAGCGGCTACTGCGGCGGGCTTCTGGACCGGGTATCGCAGGGCCAGCCACTCCCAGGCCGAAAGGGCGCGCTTCACCGCAAAGAATACCAGCGTGGCAACGATGCCGAGATGCAGACCCGAGATTGCCAACAGGTGCGCGAGACCGGAATTGCGCAAAGCCTCAACATCCGCCTGAGGCATGAAGCTCCGGTCACCGGACGTCAAAGCAGCAGCGAAGCCGCCTGCCTGTTTGCCCACGACCTCATGGACATGTTCGGCCAGCCTTCGGCGGACACTGCCGATCCACAACTCAGCTCGCGCCAGCCCGCCCTTTTGCGTCCCGAGACTTCCGCCCCTGCAGCGGCCCATAACGTACCCAACCGCGCCAAGCCCCTCGAAAAAGGCCTGGCGATTGAACTGATAATCTCCGGGCAAACTCGCCTGGGGTGGCGGACGCAGCACGGCATAGCAGCGCACGAAACGCCCGGGCGCGACATTGAGCGACAGCATGTGTGTCAGACGGACATGGTCGGGAATGTCGGCCTTTTTGAAGCCCGCAACAGCATGCACGTTCAGATGGAGCCTGTCCCCGTTTTGGCCGGGATCGATGCTCGTCACCCATCCTTCCAGCAGCACCGGTCCGATTGTATGCGTCATCACCGGTGCGGGCTTCAGCGCTGTGTGAACTTTGGCGACTAGACAGCCCGTTGAGGCCGCCACCGCCAGTATCAGTCCGAGCCGCAACGGCCATGGAAGAACGGTTCTCCGGCTCCACAGGCCGAGAGCACAGGCGCTTCCTCCGAGAACGAGCAAAGGCGCAAGCGCCGGCTCGAAGCCGAGAGAAAAATAGATGGCGACACCAGCACACAGTCCCAGGGCAAAATAAAGCGGTCCGCGTAAAACGAGTTGGAGATTGGGCTTGTCGGCGCCTGACTCGCTTGCCACATCAGTCGCGCTCTTGCCTGTTTGCACGCGAGCGTGTTCATGGCGACCAGACTTAGTTGAGCCAATGAAATTGAACGATCTGTCCAGATTATGACGACGATTACCCGTTTTGCCCCCTCCCCGACCGGAATGCTACATATCGGCGGTGCCAGAACAGCTCTTTTCAACTACTTGTTTGCGCGCCGCAACCAGGGAAAGTTCCTGCTTCGGATCGAGGATACCGACAAGGCCCGCTCAACGCAGGAGGCCGTTGACGCCATCCTGGACGGGATGAGCTGGCTTGGACTGGAGGCCGATGAAGCGCCTCTCTTCCAGAGCACTCGCGCGGACCGCCATGCAGAGTGTGCGAAGGCCCTCATCGAATCCGGGGCCGCGTTTCGATGCTATGTCACCCCTGAAGAGCTCCAGGCCCGTCGCGAGGAAGGCGAAGCCGTTCGCGCAGCTGCCAAGGACGAGAACCGGAGCGAGCAAGAGCGCGCGGAGCTGCGTCAAAAAGCCGAAGAACTGCTTGCGCCTTTCCGTTCCCCCTATCGCGATGGCGGCGGGCCGCCCCACGAGGATGCGCCCTACACAGTCCGGCTGAAAGCGCCGGACGAGGGGCATATTATCGTCCATGACAAGGTACAGGGCGAAATCCGCATCAAGGCAACTGAAATTGATGACCTGATCCTGCTGCGCACCGATGGTTCACCGACCTACATGCTGGCCGTTGTGGTCGACGACCATGATATGGGGGTCACCCATGTCGTCCGGGGCGACGACCATCTGCGCAACACCTTCCGGCAGGTCCCGATCTTCGAGGCCATGGGATGGGACATTCCCGTCTTCGCCCATGTTCCCATGATCCATGGGGACGATGGTGCAAAGCTTTCGAAACGCCATGGCGCGCTGAGCACCACAGCTTATCGCGAGATGGGCTATCTGCCCGAAGCCATGAATGCCTACCTGCTTCGCCTTGGCTGGAGCCACGGCAACCAGGAGATCTTCACGCTTGATGAGGCGGCCAAGGTCTTCTCGCTTGAGGCGATCAACAAAGCGCCAGCCCGGCTCGATCTCGCCAAGCTGAATGACGTCAACGCGTACTTTATCCGCGAATGCGACAATGACCGGCTGTTCGATCTGCTGAAACCCTGGCTCAATGAAGCGGCCGCGGCAGACCTCTCCGAGGATACGCTCGAGCGCATCCGTACCGCGCTGCCGGCCATGAAGGATCGAGGGGCCACACTCGACGAACTCGCCTCGGCCTTCCGCTTTTTCTGGACGTCCAATGCCGACAATCTCAACAAGAAAGCCCGCAAGGCCCTTTCCGGAGATAATCTCGACCGGCTGGCTGATTTGCGCGTAGCCATTGCCAACGTTGCGGAATGGGGCGATACCGCATTGCAACATGCACTAGAGTCTTTCTGCTCAGCGCGCGATTTGTCCTTCGGACAGGTCGGACCCCCTATTCGCGCGGCACTCACCGGCGGACTGCCTGCACCGGACCTTGCGCCGGTCATGGCATGGCTTGGCCGGGACGAGACACTGGCGCGTATTGATTTTCACCTCGCCCGGGCGAAAGCCGGGAGCGACCAAGAAGGACACGTTGAAGAGGGCTGACATGATCAACAAGACCAAACCTGCTGGCACAGCAAAGCTCGATCTTGATGGGAAATCCTACGAATTTCCCGTCCTGAGTGGCACACACGGACCGAACGTCGTCGATGTCAAAAAACTCTATGGCGAAGCCGGTGTTTTCACATTGGACCCCGGTTTCACATCGACTGCAAGCTGTGAATCCCAGATTACATTTATTGATGGTGAGGAAGGAATTCTGCTTCACCGGGGTTACCCCATCGACCAGCTGGCCAACCAGTCTGGCTATCTTGAAGTCTGCTACCTCCTGCTCAACGGCAAGCTGCCGACGCAGAAGGAATTCCAGGGCTTCACGAAACAGGTGACCCAGCACACCCTGCTCCACACGCAGATGGACCGGTTCTTTGACGGCTTCCGCCGTGACAGCCACCCGATGGCCATGCTCACGGGTACTGTGGGTGCTCTCTCGGCCTTCTATCCAAGTTCCATGGATAGTGCCGACCCGGAAGAACGCCGGCTGGCCTCGATCCGGCTGATCGCGAAAATGCCGACCTTGGCGGCCCGGATCCACAAATATTCGATCGGTCAACCTTTCGTGAACCCGCGCAATGACCTCTCCTATGCGGAGAACTTCCTGCGCATGTGCTTCTCGGTTCCGGCCGAGGACTACAAGATCAGCCAGACGCTTTCGAAAGCGATGGACCGGTTCTTCATTCTGCATGCCGACCACGAACAGAATGCTTCGACCTCCACGGTCCGTCTGGCCGGTTCGTCGGGGGCTCACCCCTACGCAGCGATCGCCGCGGGCGTGGCGAGCCTCTGGGGGCCCGCGCATGGCGGCGCCAATGAGGCCTGCCTCAACATGCTCCACCAGATCGGCAGCGTTGACCGCATCCCGGAATTCATCGCCCGTGCCAAGGACAAGGATGATCCATTCCGCCTGATGGGCTTCGGCCACCGCGTCTATAAGAATTACGACCCGCGCGCGAAGGTCATGCAGCAGACCGCCCACGAGGTCTTGGATGAGCTTGGCCTCAAGGATACGCCGATCCTGAAAGTCGCAATGGAGCTCGAGAAGATCGCGCTCGAGGACGACTATTTTGTCGAGAAGAAGCTCTATCCGAACGTCGATTTCTATTCGGGCATCATCCTCGATGCGATGGGCTTCCCGACCGAGATGTTCACCGTGCTGTTCGCGCTTGCACGCACCGTCGGCTGGGTCGCGCAGCTCAACGAGATGATCGAGGACCCGACGCAACGCATCGGCCGTCCGCGCCAGATCTACACAGGCGAAGCCATGCGCGACTTCGTGCCGGTGGATCAACGCGGCTAGGTGTAGTCCAGAAGTACCTTTGCAGCGATTTCCGCTGAATCCATTTTGCTCTCTCCCATTCGGGAGAGAGCATTTTTTTGTGCCGCAATCTGCGCCGCACGGGCGGCTCTGTCGCTCAGCATCTTCACGGCCGTCTCGGCCATGTCATCAGCCCTGAATTTTGTCTGCACGAATTCCGGCACGACTTCTGTGTCGTCCGCGGCAATGTTCAGCAATGTGATGTGAGTTGGCTTGAACAGGAAAAACCGGGCTAGCGCCCATGTAATCCAGCCTGTGTGATAACCGACAAGGAAGGGCGTCTCCTGCAGGGCAAGCTCACTGGTCACGGTTCCCGAACACGCCAGAGCATAGTCGGCACAGGCCATGACATCCGCCCGGTTGGCTTCGCGGGACGAGACCCGCACCCAGTTTTCCGTGTCCGGAAAGCACTCCAGAAAATATGGCCGTATATTTGCCGCAGGGTGCACCACGACTTCGGCCTCCGGCAGGCGTGCTTTCACCTGTTTCGCCGCATCGAGAAGACGCGGCGCCACCTGGTCGATTTCACTACGCCGGCTTCCTGGCAGGACCAGGAGAAGCGGTGTTTCCGCCGGCACGTCCAGCGCCTTCCGGCCCGCCTCGCGATTGCCGATTTCGCCCCGCGAAAGCGCCGGATTGCCCATCACCGTGACCGGCAGGCCAAACGGTTCATAGAACGGTGCCTCGAAAGCCTGGATACAGACGAGATGATCGACCGTCCCTGCCAGCGTCTTTGCGCGGCCGGGCCGCGTGGCCCAGACCTGTGGGCCGACCACTTTCACCAGCTTGATATGCGGCGCACGTTTGCGCACACGCTGAGCAACGCGAAGCGTGTATCCCCAGGAATCGACCAGGGCCACAACGTCTGGATTAGTCTGAATGATATCGTCTGCGGCCTCGTCAGCGAGCGCGACGACGCGCTTGTAGATCTTGATACCCTCCACAAAGCCCAGGACCGACAGCTCCGAGATATCAAGAGGAGAGAGGATACCCTCCGCGGCGAGCGCCTCGCCGCCAATGCCACTAATGTCGAGCCCAGGCGAGATAGCGCGCAGCTTCTGGACGATCTCGGCCGCCAGCAAATCGCCGGAAGGTTCAGCCGCTACGAGATATACCGACGCCATCCATCAGCTCCAGTCGGGCGGGAACCCATAAAGGAAAACGCCCAGCTCATCACACAATGCCTCAATGCGCGCCTTGTCGAGCAAAAGCGCGCCTCCGGCCTCGACTCCTATCCCGGCCAGCCCACAGGCCGCGGCTTTCTCGATCGTGCCAGCCCCGATGGTCGGCAGGTCGATACGCCTTTCCTGGATCGGCTTGGGGCGTTTGACGAGTACCCCACGGCGGCGCGACGACGTCCCCCTGATTTCGGGCTCGAGCGCGGCGACCCGCTCGAGCATCCGGTCCGTGCCCTCCTGGGCCTCGACGGCAAGGACGAGACCATCACAGACAACACAGCCCTGCCCGATGTCCAGCCGCCCCATTTCCGATGCGATGCCGGCGGCCTTCTTCAAATCGGCGATCGCGCCCTCATCCGGCGCGGGCCCGTTGAGATGACCGCTGCCGGACTTCAGGGCCCCGGCTGCGTCCTCTGCTGCGATGACGTGAAAGCCTTCCTGCTCCAGTTCACTAATGATGACGCGCAGCAGGGCATCGTCCCCGTTCCGTGCGGCCTTGACGACACGGGGCAACAGCCGTGCCCCCCGCATATCCAGCCGGATGTCCTTGAAGTCGGGACGCTTGACGATGCCGGCCAGGACAACATCCTCACAGGCCTCGGCCTTCAGGCGTTTGACCAGCTTCCCGATCTGTCCGATGCCGACCGTCTCGCAGGGAAACGCTTCCAGACGCGGCTCTTCAAAACCGGCGAGCCGAAAGACATGAAACGGACGCCCGTCGGCCTCAGCCGCCTGCGCGATACTGACAGGCAAGCCCCCAAGCCCTGCAATAATTCCGAGTTTCGCCATCGGACCAGTTACTCCGGAAGGCAGAGAGAGCGGCTCTTGCTGGCACGAATGAATTCAATGATTTCGACGAGTTCCGGACAATCGCCATAGCTCTCTTCGGCGTCGGCGACGCGTTCGCTGAACGTGCCTTCCTTGGCAAACAGCATCCGGTAGGCCGCCCGTAGGTCGTGGATGGTCTGACGACTGAAGCCCCGCCGTTTCATGCCGACGATATTCAACCCCGCAAGATGCGCGTGGTTACCGATCACGGAGCCGTAAGGGATGATGTCGGCGACCACGATGGCCCCGCCGCCGACAAAGGCGTGCCGGCCGATCCGGCAGAACTGGTGAACAGCGGCCAGGCCACCCATCCAGACCTGATCGCCAACCACGATATGCCCGCCAAGGGCGACATTGTTTGCAAAAACACACTTGTCGCCAACATGGCAATCATGCGCGATATGAGCGCCGACCATCATCAGGCAGTTGTCGCCGACAGAAGTCAGCCCCCCATGCGCGGGCGACCCGCCATGAATGGTCACATGCTCCCGGATGACTGTCTGCTTGCCGATCGTGATGCGGGAAGTTCCGTCATCCTTGAAGCCGAGGATCTGCGGGGCGGTGCCAATCACAGCGCCCGGGAAGACTTCGACCTCGCTTCCAAGCTCGGTGAGCCCGGTCACGGTCGCGCGCTGATGGATCCGGCATCCGTCGCCAAGCGTCGTCTGCGCGCCGACAAAGGCAAACGCACCAACCGAGACGTCTTCGCCAAGCTGCGCCCCGTCTTCGACAATTGCGGTCGGGTGAATCTCTACACTCACTTCGCTCGCTTTCCGTCGCCTGTTTGCTTCTGGAGCCAGGCGACCTCTTTCAGCCACTGACGAATCGGTCGCGCCGGCGTACCGCCCCATTTATCGCCCGGGGGAATTTCACGGAAGACCCCAGCCGATGCGGCGATCTGGGCACCTGCCCCGATTTTAACATGGTCGGCGATCCCGACACGTCCCCCCAGCATGGCGCCATCACCAATGGTCACACTGCCGGAAATGCCACCGAAAGAGGCGACGAGAACGCTCCGGCCGAGAACGACATTGTGCCCGATCTGGCAGAGATTATCGATCTTGGCATGTTCGCCAATGATCGTGTCATCGAATGCGCCACGGTCGATGCAGGTATTGGCCCCGACCGTCACATGGTCCTGGATGATCACACGGCCATATTGAGGGGCGTCCTCGGCCCCATTTGGCCCGGCCGTTACGCCGAAGCCGCTTTCACCGATCCGCGCGCCGGCATAGATCTTCACCTGATTGCCGATGAGGGCACACTGAACCGAGGCATTTGCCCCGATCTCGCAATCCCGGCCGATCTGGACGCCAGGCCCGATAACGGCATTCGGACCGATCACGGTCTGCTCACCGATAGCCGCGCCGGGCGCGACATAGGCCCCGGGCGCGATCCGGGCCGTTTCATGGATGTTGGTTTGCACGTCCGCCTGCGGTTGATCCGTCCAGCTGCGCAAGCGAAGGAGGCTGCCTGCCGCCAAAGTATGCGCTGAGCGCGGCATCGCCACGCTTAGCGCGACGACCCCCGCCGGAAGCGCCTCCACGTATTTCTCCTGGACGAAGCAGGCCACCGCCGTCGGGCTGATATCACCTTCAGCCGGCGGCTTGGCGCCATCGAAGTAACAGACTTCGCCGCGCCGGGCATTGTGGGCGGCGGACACGCCGGTCACTTGTGCCGTGCTGTCCCCGTGAACTGCCGCGCCTGTCAGCGTAGCAAGGTCGCTCACCGAGACCGGACCCAGCAATTCGTAGAACCGGCGGTCTATAGACATGGCTACTGCTGGGGCTGTTGTGTCTGGATCTTCTGGCGAACCACGTTCACCGTCGAGAGCTTTGCGTCCATCTTGCTGATGACAAGATCCGTCGCATCGACAGAAGGAGACGCATAGATGGCGTCAGAGCGATCAAGAATGACATCGGCCCCCTTCTCGGCGACAACCTCCTGAAGCACAGGCTGCATGGCCGAGAAGAACTGGTTCCAGGCGGCGCGTTCCGTTGCCTGCAGCTCAGCCGAGGCAATCTTGCGCCGCCGGTTGAAGGCCTGAGCCTTCTGGGCGAACTGCTCCACCTCGGTGCGCAGCGCGTCGTCGGCAGCGATGGCGTCCATCGTCATGTTGGCCGTCTTCGCATCAAGCGCCTGACCTTCGGTAGCCAGCGAGTCCTGCGTCGGCTTGAGTTCCGATTGCATGGTTTGCTCGATTGCGTTGACTTTCGAGATGATATCCTTGCCGCCAGCGCTTTCCTGCATGATGCGGGATTGATCGATAACGACGACATTCGTCCCCTGCGCCGCGGCAATTGGGGCAGCGACAGTGGTGCCCGTGAAGGCAAGGGCGAAGGCTGCCAGCGCAGCTTTAATCAGTTTCATCAGTTCCTCCTCAGAACATATCAGAATCGAGTCGATGTGCTGAACCGGAAGGTTTCGGTCCGGTCATACTCTTCTTTTCGAAGGATTTGCGAGAAATCGAACCGGATCGGCCCGAACGGTGAATCCCAGCCAATAGAAAGACCTGCCGACGCGCGAAGCCCCATCGCATCCTTCGTCAACTCCACAGCCGTCGTGCCCGGCGTGGTGGTCGGCACGATGCGGGCTTCGTCGACATCGACGTCATCAAGGATACCAACGGACCCGGCTTCAACGAACAGCGCCGTGTCGATCCCGTATTCCTCAGGGAGGAAGTTGGGAACGGTCAGCTCAAGTGTACCCTGATAGTACGCCTTGCCGCCGAGGGCGTTCAGCTTACGCAGCCTGACGGTATTGCCCTCGTCATCCACTTCGCGGCGGATAAGGCGCGGGCCGAGGCCGGCCACGTCAAAGCCGCGGAAAGTGGAGCCGCCACGGAAGAAACGGTTGTTGATCCGGATCCCGTCATTATTGCCAATCGGTTCGATATAACCGGCGGAAACGCGGGCGCTGGCGCGGACACCCTTGAAGATGCCCTTATAGGTCGCACCGGACACTTCCGTACGGATGAACTTCACATCGCCACCGACACCGGCGAAATCCTGGCTGAGCGACATATCGAAACCGCCCGTCGGCTCGATCGGATCGTTCCGGCGGTCCCAGTTGAACGTATAGCCGACGATGGAAGAGATCTCCGCCCGCTCATTACGGCAGTTGCGCGAACGATTCACATAGGCCGCGTCACAGATATCGACGACGGACGTATTGGGCGGCAGAGGATCCTCATTCGGCGAAATGGCTACCTCGCGCGTGATGTCGTCAGAGGGGTCATCCGGCGTACCATTATCGTCCGTAATGGTCTCGGTCGCCTGGGTACCATCCGTATTGATGACGATTGGCCGATCGGTGAAATCAAGCTCGTCGGATTGCAGCCGGTAGCGGACACCGAAATTCGTGTTCTCCGAAAGCGGGAACCCGAAATTGACCCCGGCGCCGATCGTATCCGTCTTGAAGCCACCAAAGCTGATGTCGGCAAAGTCCGAACGCGTCGAGAACAGGTCGATACCGGCGGCCAGGTTCCGGTCGAGGAAACGCGGTTCGCGGAATCGCAGATCGATATATTGCTGGCGCTTCGAGGCCGACACCCGGGCAATCACTGTTTGCCCCCGGCCGCGAAGGTTGCGCTGGGAGACGCTGACATCGAACAGGAATGCGTCGACCGATGAGTAACCTGCCGCAAAGGAGAGTTCGCCGGTCGGCTGCTCCTGAACGGCGACATCCACCACCGTCTTGTCCGGTGCGGAGCCAGCGCTCTCCGAGATCTCCACTTCCTTGAAGTAACCGAGCGCGCGCACCCGGTTGCGCGACCGGTCCAGCAGGACGCGGTTGAAGGCATCGCCTTCGGCAACCCGCAACTCGCGACGGATGACACGGTCAAGCGTGGCCGTGTTGCCGGTGATATTGATGCGTTCGATATAGACGCGCGGGCCTTCGTCGAGGGCGAAGGTAACGTTCACACGGTTGGTCTCCGGGTCCGGATCCAGCTGTGGCGTGATATCGACAAAGGCGTAGCCCGCGACACCGGCCGCATAGGTCAGCGTATCGATCGCATTCTCGATCTGGTCCCCCCGGAAAAGGTCGCCTTCCTGGATGGAGATGGCCCGGCGCAGCCCTTCGGCATTGAGCTTGTCGAGCTCGGTCTCGACTTTCACTTCGCCGTAATTGTACTGGTCGCCCTCTTCCACCGTATAGGTGATGTAGAAGTCTTCCTGGTCCGGTGTCAGGTCGGCCACAGCGGAGACAACCCGGAAGTCATAATAGCCATTGTTCTGGTAGAACTGACGCAGCAACTCGCGGTCATATTCAAGACGACCGGGGTCATAGTTGTCGTTCGAACTGAAAAAGCGCCACCAGCGCGACTGGCGCGTCACGATTTCGCTGCGCAGGCGACGGTCCGAATAGGACTCGTTGCCAATGAAGTTGATCGACCGGACCCCGGTGACCGGGCCCTCATTGATCACGAAGACCAGATCCACACGGTTCTGCTCGAGCGGCTTGTATTGCGGCTCCACACTGGCGGCGAAGCGGCCCGATTGCCGATAGAGCTCAAGAATGCGCTGCACATCGGATTGCACACGCGCCGCGGTGAAAATGCCGCGCGGGGCCACCTCGATTTCCTCGCGCAGCTTGTCATCATCCAGCGCGCTGTTGCCCTCGAAAATAACCCGGTTGATGATCGGGTTCTCGACCACACGCACAACCAGATCCGAGCCTGACTTCTCGAAGGAAGCATCGGCAAACAGCCCGGTCGCGAAAAGTGTCTTGAGCGAGAGGTCAATGCGTTCGCGGTCGAACGGGTCGCCGGGTTCCACGAGGAGGTAGGACTGGATCGTCCGGTCCTCGATGCGCTGATTCCCCTCAACGCGAATCGAGCGGATCGTCCCTCCCGGGTTGACGGTCTGCGCATTCGCCGTGAGCCCCGAACCAGGCATGACAGTCAGACCAAACAGTCCTGCAAAGCTCAATATAAATGCGGCGAATACGGATCGCATGTGTACTCTCTCAATAAATGGTAGAGGTCGGCTATCAGCCTCGTGCGGCGTTGAACAGCCCTGTTTCCAGTACGTCGCCCCACGTGATGAACACGAACATTCCCAGCAACAAGACCATCCCTGCCATCAATGCACCCTCTTGAATCCGGGCCGGCAACGGTTTGCCAGCTACAGCTTCATAGCAATTGAAAACGATGTGACCACCATCGAGTACAGGAAATGGAAGTAAATTAAAGAATCCGATTCCGACAGAAACGGCGGCACAGATGCCGACCATGTTCCAGAAAAGCGCCTGAATACGGTCCCAGAACGGCACATGCTCGGCTTCCATGGTCCGATTGACGATTCGCCGGCTGACATCACCGATTGCGACCGGGCCACTAAGAGTACTGACATCTTCCTTGCCCGTAACCATGCGTCCGATCAGATTGGTCGTCATGGTCACGGTCGACCAGGTCTGCTCACCGCCCTTCCACAGGGCTTCAGCCGGGTTGTAGCGGATATGCTGGGTCGAATCCGGGATAACGCTCATGGCCACGCCGATCGTCCCCATGCGCTGCACCTGCCCAACAGCGTTCTCACGCATCTGTGCGCGCGGCGTCACAGTCAGGTCCACGGTCTGGTCATCGCGCAGGACCTGCATCTCCAGCGGTGTCTCGGTCGAATACGCCACAGCCGTCTGGATCTGGCCCGCATTGGTAACTTCCTTGCCATCCACGGAAACAAGGATGTCCCCGGCCTGCATGCCGGCTTCTGCCGCAGCGCCGTCCTCTGCCACCGACGCAATCGCGACACGGTTTTCATAGGCACCGTTGACGAAATACATGAAAGCGAACAGCAGGACGGCTAGGATAAAGTTTGCCGCCGGCCCGGCAGCCGCCACAATTGTCCGCGCCCCGACACCAACCTCATTATAGGGCTTGCCGACGGGGCCTTGTTCCACGCGGCCGACATCGCCCGGCATCTGGCTTTCCCCGACAAACTTCACAAAGCCGCCGAGCGGGATCCAGTTCACGCGCCAGCGCGTGCCGCGCCGGTCGGTGCGTTCGTAAATGGGCTTTCCAAAGCCGACCGAGAACGACTCCACAGCGGCACCGAAAAAGCGTCCCGCGAAATAGTGGCCAAGCTCATGGATGACGACCACGATGCCCAGAAGGAAGACAAGGCTCAGAATAAAAACGGGTACCTGACCAAGGGCATCCATCATTGAACATTACTCCTCATCTGTTCCCGGGCCTTCTCAATGAGCGTGCCACAAAGACGGCGGGTCTCGCCGTCAACGTTGCGTACATCGGAAAGGCTCTCGATACCGGCGGATCCGGTATTGGTCCCTCCCGCCTGTTCGAGCGCGTCTTCCACGATCCAGCTGATATCGGTAAACCGGCATTCGCCCGACAGGAAAGCCTCAACAGCACACTCATTTGCGGCATTCATGACAACAGGGGCCGAACCGCCGGCTTGTAACGCCTGTCGAGCCAACCGGATTGCCGGGAAACGCGCGTCATCGACGGCCTGGAAGTCAAGCTGCCCCAAGGCGGCAAGGTCCAGCCTCGAGACCTCCGTGGGCAACCGGCGTTCGGGCCAGGACAGGGAATGAGCGATCGGTGTCTTCATGTCGGGCACGCCCAGCTGTGCAAGGACCGAACCATCCCGGTAGGCGACGAGTGAATGGACGATGGACTGGGGATGTACCAGGACATCGATCTGCTCTTCGGGAACATCGAACAGGTATGAAGCCTCGATGAGCTCGAGCGCCTTGTTCACGAAGGTGGCACTGTCCACCGAGATCTTGCGCCCCATCGACCAGCGCGGATGATCGCACGCCTGATCCGGTGTTACCGTGTGCAGGCTGTCGAGAGGCGTGTTCAGGAACGGGCCGCCTGATGCCGTCAGGAGCAGACGTTCAACGTCGTCCCGGCGCTCAAGCACCTGAAAGATCGCATTATGCTCTGAATCGGTCGGCACAATGGCCGCCCCCGACGCCTTGGCAACGCGCTTCAGGAGCGGCCCCGCACAGACCATGCTCTCCTTGTTGGCGAGCGCCACACCGTTGCTGGCTGCAAGGGCCGCATGGGTCGATTCCAGGCCTGCAAAACCGACAATCGCCGCGACGAACCTGTCGACAGGCGCGCTGGCAACGTCCGTAATGGCATCATGTCCTGCCGCGGCTTCAACGCCAGAGCCGCTCAACCGCTCCTTCAGCTCTTCATACAGCGTGGCATCGCCAATGACGGCGACCTTCGCCTCGAAGGCAATCGCCTGCTTGGCAAGCCGCTCCACATCGCGATGCGCCGTCAGAGCATGGATCTCGAAGCAGCGTTCGCTGGAAAGGGCGTTGGCGTGTTCGACGACCGAAAGCGCCGAACGGCCAACCGACCCCGTTGAACCGGCAATGGAGAGCGTTCTGGTCATGGCTATGCGTCCAGTCCAAGTATCTCCGGCACCGTGCCAAACAGGACGAAAACCACAACCGCCATGATGCAGACCATGCCAAGACCGTCGACACGGTCCATGACACCGCCATGACCGGGCACGAGATCACTGCTGTCTTTTACGCCGTAACGCCGCTTCAGCGAGGATTCGAACAGATCGCCCCATTGGGCAAGAAACGACATCAGAAGCCCGGCAAACAGCCATGGCAGACGCGGCGCATCCATAAGCCCGGCAGCGATAAGTCCGCACAGGCCGCTACAGAGAAGGCCACCCAGCGCGCCGCTCCAGGTTTTGGACGGCGAATCCTTCGGCGACAGTGGCGGCCCGCCAAAACCGCGGCCGGCAAAATATGCCCCGGAATCGGACGCCCAGACCGTCCCCATCGCGATCAGCGCCGCGGCCTGACCATTCCACGCCCCGTCCCGCAGCAGGTACATGGATAGCGGCAGGCCAGCCGCATAAAAGATACCGAGCGCGCCGACCATGCGCTCGGAAACCCGCGAGGGATGGAGCAGAAGAACGAGAGCGGCACAGGCCAGCATCACAAGAAGGGCAACTTCCCGGTCGACGAACGGCATGGCGAGCGACGGCAAAGCGCAGAAAAAGGCTGTCACCGGCATGATGGGCGAAGCGGTCATACGCGCCCACTCAAAGCCCATTATGCCGCCGAACACGGCACAGGATATGGCAAGGATCGGCCCGCCCGTCGAAACGACGTAAAGCGCGAAAGGGATAAGAACAGCAGCCGAAAGAAGCCGGAGAAGAAGCTCCCGCATCTTGTCGTTCGCCGGCGAGGAGGCCGTCATGTCAGGCCGCCCCGGATTTGAGCCCGCCAAACCGGCGGTCACGCGAGGCAAAGGTCTCGAGCGCCTCGTTCAATGAGTGCTCACCGAACTCCGGCCAGAGGACATCCATGAAGACAAGCTCCGTGTAAGCGGATTGCCAGACAAGGAAGTTGCTGAGGCGCCGCTCTTCCCCCGTCCGGATGATAAGATCCGGGTCCGGAAATCCCGACGTGTCGAGGCGCGACGATATCATGGCCTCATCAATCGCTTCAGGCTCGATACGCCCGGCCCTTGCATCCTCGGCCAGGCCACGCACCGCGCGCGTGATTTCCTCACGCCCGCCATAATTAAAGGCAATGCCGAGATTGAAGCGCGTATTGTCCCTGGTTTCCTCAAGCGCCCGGTCGAGCAACGCATCCACGTCCTCGGGCAATCCTTCGCGCGTACCGAAGACACTGATCCGGACCCCTTCGCTTTTCAGCCGTTTGAGGTCCTGGTTCATGAAGGTTTTCAGCAAGGCGAAAAGCGCACTGACCTCAGAAAAAGGCCGCCGCCAATTCTCCGTCGAGAAGGAATAGACGGTCAGATATTCAAGCCCGGTTTTCTGGGCCGCCTTCACCGTTCGCCTGAGCGCTTCGACGCCGCGTTCATGCCCGACAGGCCGAGGCATGCCGTACTGCGCAGCCCAACGGCCATTGCCGTCCATGATGATGCCGACATGGCGCGGAAGTTTGCCATTGCCCTCTTCCGTAGCCTGGCGTGCAGAGTCAGATGAAGCGCGCGAAAGCGTCAAACCTGCATGATCTCCGCTTCTTTGGATTTAAGGATCTCGTCGATACGCGCGATGTGCGAATCCGTGAGCTTCTGAACCTCTTCGGCAAGGCCACGAGCCTTGTCCTCACTGATTTCGCCGTCTTTCTCGGCCTTCTTCAGCTGGTCCATGCCATCGCGGCGCACATTGCGAACCGCAACCCGGGCCTGTTCGGAATACTTGCCGGCGAGCTTGCTCAGCTCCGTGCGGCGCTCCTCATTGAGAACCGGGATCGGAATACGAAGATTGTTGCCATCCACGACAGGGTTGAGACCAAGCCCAGACTCCCGGATCGCCTTGTCGGCCGCGCCGACGACGGACTTGTCCCAGATATTGACCGCCAGCGTGCGGGCATCGAGGACGGAAACGGATCCAACCTGGTTGAGGGGCATGCTGGCACCGTAGGCCGGCACCATGACCGAATCGAGGAGATTGACCGAGGCGCGCCCGGTCCGCAGCCCTGCAAGATCTGACTGAAGAGAGGTAATGGCGCCATCCATGCGGCGCTCGATATCTTTTTTGTCTAGGCTCATGACTAGTGTTCTCGCATTTTAGGAAATAGTCGTCGATGTTCCCTTGCCGCTCAGCACCTCCTGCAAGGCACCTTTCTTGTGCAGGGAAAATACCACGATCGGGATGTTGGTGTCTCGCATCAGACTGACGGCGGAAGCATCCATCACCTTGAGGTCCCGCGCGAGGACTTCCTGATAGCCAAGCTGATCGTAGCGAACGGCATTGGCATCCTTCTTCGGGTCGGCCGAATAGACCCCGTCCACCTGCGTGCCTTTGAACATGGCATCACAGTTCATTTCCGCTGCGCGCAAGGCCGCGCCGGTATCTGTCGTGAAATAGGGATTGCCCGTGCCGGCTGCGAAGACGACGACCCGCCCCTTTTCCATGTGGCGGATGGCCCGGCGGCGGATATAGGGCTCACACACCGTATTCATCGGAATGGCCGACTGAACCCGGGTCGGTACGCCGATCTGTTCCAGCGCGCTTTGCATCGCCAGGGCATTCATGACGGTCGCCAGCATACCCATGGAGTCGGCCTGGGCCCGCTCCATGCCGTTGGCGGCCCCCTGCAGGCCACGGAAGATATTCCCTCCGCCGATGACAACGCAAAGCTCGACGCCCGTTGCCTCGACGGCCGAGGCCATCTCTTCTGCGAATTTGATGCAGGTCGGCATGTGAATGCCAAACTCGGCCGGCCCCATCAGGGCCTCGCCGGACAGTTTCAAGAGCACGCGTTTATAAACTGGCTCGTCAGAACTTTCTGTATCTGCTGGCATTCCAAACTCCCAAGGCCATCTGCTCGTAAAGGATTCCCGGCTGCCTGTCATGGGCAGCCGGGATCTTTCAGTTCAGATTGTGTGGCCTAGGAGCCGGAGGTCATGGAAGCGACTTCTGCAGCGAAGTCGTCTTCTTCCTTCTCGATGCCCTCACCCAGCGTGAAGCGAACGAAGCCAATCAGCTTGGCGCCTTCACTGTCGATGTACTGGCCGACCGTCTGGTCCGGATCCATGACGAAGGGCTGCTCGACAAGGACGACTTCCTTGTAGAACTTTTTCAGGCGACCCTCGATCATCTTTTCGATGACATTGTCCGGCTTGCCGCTTTCCTTGGCCTGATCGGTGAGAACCTGACGCTCACGCTCGATCAGTTCCGGGTCGAGATCGTCGGTGGTCGCCGAAGCCGGGCTGGTGGCCGCAACGTGCATGGCGACCTTGCGGGCCGCGTCAGCCATCTTGTCGCCATCGCCACCTTCCAGCGCGACCAGAACGCCGATCTTGCCCATATTCGGAGCTTCGGCGCTGTGCACATAAGCGGCAACCTGACCGTTCGGCGCCGACAGCTTGGCCGTGCGGCGCAGGGTCATGTTCTCGCCAATTGTCGCAACGAGGCCGGTGATCATGTCATTGACCGTGCCGTCACCCGACGGAGCCTTCGCGTTCTGGAGCGCCTCGATCGAGCCGTCCGTTTCGAGCGCGGTATTGGCGATCTGCGTCAGAGCCGACTGGAACTTCTCGTTGCGGGCAACGAAGTCGGTTTCAGCGTTCAGCTCGACGAGCGCGCCGGTCTTGCCGTCATCGGCAAGCACAGCCGCCACCAGACCGTCGGCCGCCGTGCGGCCGGACTTCTTGGCAGCCTTGGACAGGCCCTTGGCGCGCAGCCAGTCGATTGCGGCTTCCACATCGCCGTCATTTTCGACCAGTGCTTTTTTTGCATCCATCATACCCGCGCCAGTGCGGTCGCGCAGGTCCTTGACCAGAGCGGCGGTGATCTGTGCCATCTCGAAGATCCTTTTAGAGTGTGGTTGGAATTCAGCCTTCGGCCTTGACTTCCTTGCCCTCTTCCGGGCTGTCGCCAGCGGCCTCTTCGGCTACGGCAACGTCCGCCTCGGTGAGCGCTTCGACATCTTCCGCCTCGCCAAGATCGATGCCCAGGCCGGCAGAGGATTCCGCCAGGCCATCGAGGACAGCATCGGCAACGAGGTTGCAGTAAAGCGAAATCGAGCGCGCAGCATCGTCATTGCCCGGGAACGGGAAGTCGACATCGTCCGGATCGCAGTTCGTATCGATCACGGCCACAACCGGGATGCCCAGCTTCTTGGCTTCCTTGATCGCGATCTGCTCCTTGTTCGTGTCGATGACGAACATCAGGCTCGGCAGGCCACCCATATTGGCGATACCACCAAGGGCGCGGTCCAGCTTGTCACGCTCGCGCTCGACGACCAGAAGCTCTTTCTTGGTCAGGCCGGAGCCCTCCCGGTCAGACAGGATCTCGTCAAGTTCGCGCAGGCGTTTGATCGATTTGGAAACGGTCGTCCAGTTGGTCAGCGTGCCGCCGAGCCAACGATGGTTCATGTAATACTGAGCGCAGCGCTGTGCAGCTTCCGCGACCGGCTGTGCGGCCTGGCGCTTGGTGCCAACGAACAGAACACGCCCCCCTTGGGCAACGGTATCGCGCACTTGGACAAGCGCCTGGTGCAGCAGCGGAACCGTCTTCGACAGGTCCATGATGTGGATACCCGCGCGGTCGCCATAGATGAATTGCTTCATCTTCGGGTTCCAGCGGTGGGTTTGGTGACCAAAGTGCACGCCAGCTTCCAGCAGCTGGCGCATGGAGAATTCAGGCAAAGCCATATCAGTTTTCCTCTTCCGGTTGACCGGCACGGACGTTATTGGCCTCAAACCATAGAGACCAACACCGGATAGCCCGCGCATCGGGGTTGATGGGGCTGGCTTATACAAATTTTGGGCGTAGACGCAACAGGCCTTGTTCAGGCCGCACGCGTGTCGACCCGGGCGACACCGGAGGCCATCTTAAGGGCTCTGAGGGCTTCAAGTCCCGTGGCATACGTGTCTGGCAGTTTCATTGTCACAGTCCGGCCGTCTTCAAGCGGCAATTCCAGGAAGATGCTCCCCCGGTCCGCGCCCGGCACGGTGGTGAGCCGTTCGGCCACAGCCGCAAGTTCGGCATAATTGGCGCCCCGCGACAACTGCACGACCAGCGCCTTCGCCTTCTTGCCGATGCGGGCCTTGTCGATCGGTTTGACCTGCTTGGCCGACAGCCGGATCTCCTCGTCCTGCCGGCGCACATTTACCGTGATATAGATGCTGTTGCCGGCCTCCAGAAGGTGACGGTAATTATCGAGCACCTCCGGCATGACCATCAGCTCGACCTCGCCAGTCGGGTCAGACAGGGTCAGGAAGGCGAACTTTCCGCCCGAGCGCGCAAGTTTTTCGACGCGGCGGCGCACCACACCGATCAGCTCAAGCGGCCGGCCATCCTCGGCATTGTCCGCGATCTCGGCGGTCAGCGTGATCCGGCCATCTTCCAGACTGTCCAGGACATCGTCGAGCGGGTGCCCGCTGAGATAAAAGCCTGTCGCAGCAAATTCCTCATCGAGCTTCTGCTGCCCGTTCCAGGCAGAAACTTCCGGCAGTGCGGTTCTGACAGACGGTTCGGCGTCCCCGAAAAGCCCCACCTGTCCACCGGCACGGTCCTCCGCCGCAGACACGGCCGCCGCAGCCAGAAGCGGCGCGGCTGCCAGCGCACTGGCCCGGTTCTCCACAAGTGGCTCGAAGGCCCCTGCGCGCGCCAGCTGCTCGATGCATTTCTTGTTCACCGATTTCGGGTCGACCCGTTCGGCAAAGTCGTGAAGCGACTCGAATGGGCCATTGGCTTCGCGCTCGGCCTGAACATGCTTCATCGCCTCGAGCCCAACGCCCTTCAGCGCCCCGAGCGCATAGACCAGCCCGCCGTCCTGCACATCGAAGTCGGCGGTCGAACGATTGATATCCGGCTGGATGACCGGCAGCTGAAGCCGCTTGGCTTCCTGGACGAAGGCCGCCAGCTTGTCGGTATTATGGATATCGAGGCTCATCGAAGCGGCCAGGAACTCGACCGGGAAGTGGCGCTTCAGATAGGCCGTCTGATAGCCGATCAGGGCGTAAGCAGCGGCGTGTGACTTGTTGAAGCCATAGCCGGCGAACTTCTCCATCGTATCGAAGATCTCATTGGCCAGCGGCGCGTCGATACCCTTCAGCTCCTTGGCGCCCTTGATGAAACGCTCGCGCTGGGCGACCATCTCCTCAACTTTCTTCTTGCCCATGGCACGGCGCAGAAGGTCAGCCTCGCCAAGCGAATAGCCGGCAATTTCCTGCGCCATCCGCATGACCTGCTCCTGATAGACAGGCACGCCATAGGTCGCCTCGAGAATGGGTTCGAGATCGGGGTGCTGGTAGCGGATGCTGGCGGGATCTTCCTTGCCCTGCACATAGACCGGGATGTTGTCCATCGGACCCGGCCGGTAGAGCGAGATGATGGCAATCACGTCTTCAATGTTGTGTGGGCGGACCTTGCGCAGCGTGTCGCGCATGCCCTGCCCTTCCAGCTGGAAGACACCGAGCGTCTGGCCGCTGGCCATCAACTCATAGCTTTCCGGATCGTTCATCGCCGCCCATTCCGGGCCGACATCGCGCCCGTCCCGGCGGATGAATTTCAGGGCGCGGTCGATGACGGTCAGCGTTTTCAGACCCAGGAAGTCGAACTTCACGAGACCCGCCGATTCCGCCCACTTCATGTTGAACTGGGTGGCCGGCAGGTCAGAGCGCGGATCGTTGTAGAGCGGGACCAGCTCGGTCAGCGGGCGGTCGCCGATCACAACGCCAGCGGCGTGCGTGCCCGCATTCCGGTAGAGACCTTCCAGCGCCAGCGCCGTTTCCAGCAGTTCGCCAACGCGTGGATCCTGGGCGATTTCGTCCTGGAATTTCGGTTCGTCGTCGATGGCTTCCTGCAGCTTGGGCGGATTGGCCGGATTGAACGGGATCAGCTTGGCCAGCCGGTCGACCTGGCCGTAAGGCATCTGCATCACGCGGCCCACATCGCGAACGACAGCCTTCGCCTGCAGTGTACCGAACGTGATGATGGCAGCGACACTGGCCGCGCCATACTTGTCGCGGACATAGCGGATGACCTCACCGCGCCGTTCCTGGCAGAAGTCGACGTCGAAGTCCGGCATGGACACCCGTTCAGGGTTGAGGAAGCGTTCGAACAGCAGGTCGAAGCGCAGCGGATCGAGGTCGGTGATCGTCAGCGCCCAAGCTACGACCGAGCCAGCGCCAGAGCCACGGCCCGGCCCAACCGGGATGTCCTGCTCCTTGGCCCATTTGATAAAGTCCGACACGATCAGGAAGTAGCCGGGAAAGCCCATCTTCTCAATGATGCCGAGCTCATAGGCCAGGCGGTCCTCATAGGCGCTTCTCTCGGCATAGAGTTTCGGCGCCTCGGCCAACCGATTGGCCAGGCCGTCCTGGGCCTGGATCTTCAGCTCGTCGATCTCCGAACGAGAGCCGTCGCCAAAGTTCGGCAGGATGGGCGCATGCTTGCGGGCGCGCACCGCACAGCGCTTCGCGATTTCAACCGTCGAGGCCACAGCCTCCGGAAGATCCTCGAAGAGCGCGATCATCTCATCGGAGGATTTTAGATACTGCTCCGGCGACACGCGCTGGCGGTCGTCCTGGCCGAGATACTCGCCGTTCGCGATGCACATCATGGCATCGTGCGCCTTGGCGTCGTCCGGCTTCAGGAAGCGGCAGTCATGCGTGGCCACAAGCGGAAGGTCGAGCTTGTAGGCGGCTTCGATCAGGCCGGGCTCACTGTTGGCCTCCTCAGGCGTGCCATGGCGTGTGAGCTGCACATAGCACCGGCCCGGATAGGCATCGGCAAAGGCCTGCAAGGTCTGCTCGGCTTCAGCCTGCTTGCCTTTCAGGACATATTGTGCGGCCTCGCCCTTCGAGCCGCCGGTCAGCAGGATCAGGCCGTCCGTCTTCTCGAAGAGGTAATCTCGCTTGAGACGTGGCACGCCATCCTCGGCATCGAGATAGGCCCACGAGGACAGCTCCATGAGCCGCCGGTAGCCCGTCTCATCCTGCGCATAGAGGGAAACCTGCGTGATCCATTCCTGGTGAGCGCCATCCGTCACATCGAAGCAGCACGCCATGATCGGCTGAACGCCGGCGCCCGAAAGTGCCTCGGAAATTTCCAGCGCACCGAAAAGATTGTTACGGTCCGCGACCGCCAGCGCCGGTGCCCTGTTCTCCTCCGCCCAAGCCGTCAGCGCCTTTGGCGTGATCATGCTTTCCAGCAGGGAAAAGCTTGTACGCACGGCAAGATGGATGAAAGGCGGTTGGGGCAAGCGGCATCTCCGTCGGGAACAAAGCGAGTATGCCCCTTTGTCTAGCTGAGTCGAAGGGGTCAGCCGGCAAAGGTTGTGAGTTTTCCGTCCTCAAGCGTCAGCACCCGGTCCATGTGCTTGGTGAGCGCCATATTGTGCGTGGCCACCAGCACCGCCGCACCTTCGCTTCGCGCAATCTTGATCAGGCTGGCAAAGACACGGTCCGTCGTCGCCGGATCGAGATTGCCGGTCGGTTCGTCGGCAATGACAAGTTTCGGATCGTTCACCAATCCGCGGGCAATGGCCACACGCTGCTGTTCGCCGCCCGACAGCTGGCCGGGCTGGTGATGCATACGGTCGGAAAGTCCCATATCCGCAAGAAGCACCTCCGCGCGCTCACGCGCGGCCTTGCGCTTCTCGCCATTAACCATGAGCGGCATGGCCACATTGTCCAGCGCGTTGAACTCCGGCAGCAGGTGGTGGAACTGGTAGACGAAGCCGAGCTTTTCCCGGCGCAGACGTGTGCGCGCGCCGTCCGAAAGCCTCAGCACAGGTTCGCCGTCCAGCAGCACCTCTCCGCCTTCGGCCCGCTCCAGCAGGCCGGCTGTGTGCAGCAGGGTCGACTTGCCGGAACCCGACGGCCCGACAAGGCCGACCAGCTCCCCGCGATTGAGCACCAGGTCGGCTCCATCGAGGACCTTCAGGACATCCGGCCCGGTCCGGTATTCCCGGACAATGCCGCGCAGTTCCAGAACAGGTTCAGCCATCACTCGAACCTCAGGGCTTCAACCGGGTCGAGCTTGGCAGCGTTCCAGGCCGGCCAGAGCGTGACCAGGATGGACATGCTCATCGCCCAGAGCGTCGTGAACAGCGCCTCGCCCCAGTCCAGTTCGGCGGGCAGCCCATCAAGACCGTAGACATCCGCGGCAAAGATCTCGCGTCCGAGAACAAGGCTCAGGAAGGACTCAACCGCGTCGATATTGAAGACGATCAGAACACCCAGCGTCAGGCCGATCAGCGCGCCGGTGAGCCCCAGAATGGCCCCGATCATGATGAAGATGCGCATGATCGCGCCTCGCGTCGCGCCAATCGTCCGCAGGATGGCAATGTCGCGCGTCTTGTTCTTCACCAGCATGACCACGCCGGTAATGATGTTGAGCGCAGTGATCGTGATCAGGATCAGCATGATCACCCGCATCATGCCGCGCTCCACATTCAGCGCGTTGAAATAGGAAGCGCGCTGCTGCTTCCAGTCCTGCAGGGCATACTGGTTGCCGGTGGCTTCGGAGATATGGCGCATCGCCTGCTCCGACTTCATCGGATCGTCTAGGCGCACATCGAGCAGCTGGTACTCACCCTTCTTGTTGAAGAAAAGCTGAGCCTGCTGCATCGGCATCAGGACGTAGAGCTTGTCCAACTCGACACTGCCCGTCGTAAAGGTGTCGCCAACCGTGTAGGTCTTGCTGCGAGGGGTGACGCCAAATGGCCCCGAAACGCCCTCCGGCGCGATCAGCCTGATCTCGTCGCCGGGCCGAATGCGCAAGTCCGACGCCAGGAACGCCCCGATCAGGACGACATCGCCGCCATTCTTGCCTTGCGCGAACCCCGCCGCATCGGCTTGCGAGCGCCCGCCCTCAAGATAGGGCAGCGTATCGAGATCCTCATCCCGGACACCACGGACAACCGCGCCGGTCCGCGCATAGTCCGATGTCGCGAGCACCTGCTGCTCGATGATGGGTGAGGCACTCTTGATGCCCGGCAGCTCGATGATCCGGCTGGTGAGATCATCCATGTCGTTCTCGGGATAGCCCTGAACCTGTACGAAGACATGCCCCTGCCCGCCAAGCAGCGCATTGAGCAACGTCGAGCGGAAGCCCGCCATGACCGACATGATCACGATCAGCGCCATGACCGCCAGCATGATGCCGAAGAAGGAGATGATCGAAATGAGAGAGACCCCGCCATGCTGGCGGCGAGCTCTCAGATAGCGCCAGGCGAGCGCACGCTCGACCCCTCCGAAGGGCGCCGACTTCGCCATTATCCGGCCTTTACGGTTTCGATGGCTGTCTCCAGCGTCACTTCGCTCTTCTCGCCGCTCTTGCGGTTCTTGAGTTCGACAACGCCATTCTCGATGCCGCGCGGGCCGATCACGATCTGCCAGGGCAGACCGATCAGATCCATGCGATTGAACTTCGGCCCCGGCCGCTCATCCGTCTCGTCATAGAGCACGTCCACCCCGGCGGCCTTGAGCGCCTCATAGGCCTCGTCGGCGACTTTCGCGACGGTTTCATCCTTGGGACGCATCGAGATCAGACCAACCTCGAAGGGCGCAATCGATTGCGGCCAGACAATGCCGCTCTCGTCATGACAAGCCTCGATGATGCCGCCGACAAGCCGGGACACGCCGATACCGTAGCTACCCATCTGGACGGGCACAGTGTCCCCGTCGGCGGTCTGGACCGTTGCGTTCATGGCCTTGGAATACTTCGTGCCGAAGAAGAAAATATGACCGACCTCGATCCCGCGGGCAGACACTTGCCGGTCGGCGGGCACATCCGCAAAGGCGGCTTCGTCATGCATTTCTTCGGTCGCCGCGTAATAGCCGGTGCGCTTCTCGACTTCGCCGGACAGATCGGCCTCGAAGTCGAGATCGAGCCCGGGCGCCGGCAGGTCCAGCAGCGCCTTATCACAGAAGACAGCGCTCTCGCCCGTTTCGGCCAGGATGATAAATTCATGGCTGAGATCGCCGCCGATGGGGCCGGTATCGGCCTGCATCGGAATCGCGGTCAGGCCAAGCCGGTCGAAGGTGTTGAGATAGGCGCAGAACATCTTGTTGTAGCTGGCCCGCGCGGCCTCTTCGGTAAGGTCGAAGGAATAGGCATCCTTCATCAGGAACTCGCGGCCCCGCATCACGCCGAAGCGCGGGCGGATCTCGTCGCGGAATTTCCATTGTGTGTGATAGAGATTGAGCGGCAGCGCCTTGTAGCTCTTCACATAGGAGCGGAAGACGTCGGTGATCAGCTCTTCATTGGTGGGGCCAAACAGCATCTCGCGCTCATGACGGTCAGTGATGCGCAGCATCTCCTTGCCGTAATCGTCATAGCGACCGCTCTCCTGCCAAAGCTCGGCCTGCTGGATGGTCGGCATGAGCATCTCGATCGCCCCCGCCCGATCCATCTCCTCGCGCACGATCTGTTCGATCTTCTGCAGCACGCGGAAGCCAAGCGGCAGCCAGGTATAAATCCCGGCCCCGTTCTGCCGGACCATGCCGGTGCGCAGCATCAGCTGGTGGGAAATGATGGCCGCATCGGCCGGGACATCCTTGGAAACGGGGAGAAAATAGCGCGAAAGTCGCATGGGTATGACTGCTCGAAACCGGTTATCTGAACTTGGCTCGTGTTATTGGGAGTTTCGGCGATTGGCTAGTGCGCGCATGCAATGCCGAGACGCTTCCTTCGCCGGTGACCGGCTCAGCCGCCATAATACTGAAGCAGCGGGATGACGACGAGCCCGGCAAGAACCGTGCAGACGGCTGCGCCAATCGTCGCCCAGAGCAGCTTTTTCGGCATCATATGCCTGGCTGGCGCGCCCTCTTCCGTGCCTTCGGTGACATCGCCTTCCTCGAACTGCCCGCGCACGCCGATGGGCAGGACCACAAACAGGCAGACCCACCAGGAAATCAGGAAGACAACGACACCGCCGACCCAGTTCATCAGTGATCGCCTTTCGGGCTCTCCATCAGCTCGACGAGAACACCATTCGTGTTTTTCGGATGAACAAAGATGATCGGCGTGCCGTGGGCGCCGATGCGCGGCTCGCCAAGCACGGTCGCGCCCCGTTCCTTCATGACGCTGACGGCCTCATTAATATCGTCGACCTCAAAGCAGACGTGATGCTGACCGCCCTTCGGGTTCTTTTCGATGAAGTTGTGGATGGGGCTCTCTTCGTTCAGCGGCTCGATCAGCTCGATCTGGGCATTGGGCAGATTGACGAAGCAGACTTTCACGCCCTGGGCCGGCATGTCGAAAGGCTCGGTAATATCGGTCGCCCCGTAAAGCGTGCGATAGGTTTCGATCGCCTCCGGCAGGGAGGGTACAGCCACGCCGACATGATTGAGCGGGCCCAGTTGGAATTCCTTCGACATTTTGTTTCCTCACACTCTCATGATCGTCACATCGACGATCGGCTTACGGCCAAAGATCTTTTCGCTTGTGCGTCTTATCGTTCTTACCAGAACCGTCTCGACCGTATCATCGTCAAGGCGTTTCCGGCGTGACATTCCGTCAAGCGCTTCATCGAGCGCCTCTTCCAGCCCGTCCAGCGACTCCTCGGCAACGCTGCCATCCTCTTCGGACAGGCCGCGTGCACTCACATATGGACCATCGGCAATACTGCCATCCTCGTCAAAGGTGACACTGGCCGTGACATAGCCAAACTTGGAAATGGCGATGCGTTCCCGCAGCCCCTCCGAGCCCGCCGGAACGAGCCGCGAGCCATCCAGATGCAGCCGTCCGTTCGGCACGACATCGATCCGCTCCGCCTTGCCGGGTGAGAGGCGTATCATGTCACCATTGCGCGGGGTGACCGCCTGCGGCACCTGCATGCTCCGGGCAAAGGCGGCATGCTCCATGATGTGACGGCGCTCGCCATGGACGGGCACGGAAATCTCCGGGCGGACCCATTGATACATCCGCTCCAGCTCATCGCGGGCGGGATGGCCGGATACATGGATCGGCTTCGGCGACATGCGGTCGGTGATGATGCGCACGCCCTTCTCGGCCAGCGCGTTCTGCATCTCGAAAATGCCCTTTTCGTTGCCCGGTATGACGCGCGAGGAAAAGATCACCGTATCGCCATCACCGAGCGTGAGATTGCGGTGCGTCCCATTCGCGATCCGCCCAAGCGCCGCGCGGTCTTCGCCCTGGCTGCCGGTACACAGATAGAGAATTTTGTCGGCTGGAAACGAGCCGGCATCGGATTCGTCCACCAGGTCCGGCAGGTCTTGCAGAACGCCCGTCTGCACAGCGGCATCGACAATCTTGTGCATGCTGCGCCCGGCAAGGCAGACACTGCGGCCGGCCTGTTTGGCCGCTTCGATGACCGTTGCCACACGGGCGACATTCGACGCGAAGGTCGCCACGGCCACGCGACCGGTCAGTGTCCCGATCAGTTCGATCAGGTTGCGCCGGACGGTGGCTTCCGAGCCGCTTTCGCCATCGACGAAGACATTGGTGCTATCGCATACCATGGCGAGGACGCCGTCATCGCCAAGCCGCTTCAGCCCGTCGACATCGACCCCTTCCCCGATCAGCGGATCAGGATCGATCTTCCAGTCGCCCGTATGCAGGACCATGCCCGCCGGGGTCTGGATGGCGAGCGCGTTCGGCTCCGGGATTGAATGGGTCAGCGTGACATAGGTCACCGTAAACGGTCCGGCCTCGACGGAGCCTTCCAGCGGCACGACATTCACATCGACATGGCTCAAGCCCCGTTCGGCGAGCTTGCCGGCAATGAGGTGCGCGGTAAACGGCGTCGCATAAAGTGGGGCGCGCAGCCTCGGCCAGAGCAGGCCGACCGCGCCAATATGATCTTCATGGGCATGCGTCAGGAAGATCGCCTCGATCCGGTCGGCATGATCGGCAATGAATTCCGGGTCCGCGCAGATAAGGTCGACGCCCGGTGTGGAGTCGTCTCCGAAGGTCACGCCCAGATCAACCAGGATCCAGCGCCGGTCATCCGGCGGACCATAGCCATAGGCGTTCAGGTTCATGCCGATCTCGCCACATCCGCCGAGCGGCAGGAAGACGAGTTCGGGGGTGTCCAGATTGGGCATATCAGCCTTTGCTGTTGCGTCTGTAGATTTCGAGCAGTCCTGATTCCATCAGGGTCTGGTCATAATGATCTATGGTCGCGCTAGCGCCTTCAAAGAGAGAAGCAACACCTCCTGTAGCGATAACGGTCATCGGCTGGCCGTATTCAGCCTTCACGCGGCGCACCAGCCCGTCGATGAGGTCGATATACCCCCAGAAGACACCAGTCTGCATGGCCGCGACCGTGGAGTCGCCAATAATCTTCTCTGGGCGCTGGATGGCAATACGCGGCAGCTGCGCAGCTGCATCGTGCAGCGCCCGCATCGAGAGATTGATGCCAGGGCTGATGATGCCGCCTTCGAAGCCGCCATCGGCGCCGACAATGTCCAGCGTCGTGGCCGTGCCGCTATCGATGACGATTAGCGGGCCCGGGTAAGCGATATGCGCCCCGATGGCCGCCACCAGGCGGTCTGCCCCGACCTGTTCGGGCCGCGGAATCCGGATCGGGATCCCGAGCTCGACACTCCCCTCCCCGACGACCAGCGGTTCCACACCGAAATAGCGCCGCGAAAGGTTTCGGAAGTTGAACAGGGCTTGCGGCACAACGCAGGAAATGACGCAGGCGTCGATGTCGTAGATCGAGACCTTGCGCATATCCATGAGCGGACCAAGCCAGACGACATAGTCGTCGGCCGTGCGCCGCGGATCGGTGGCGCTGCGCCACATGGCGACCCAGTCCTCGCCGTCGTGCAGCGCGAAAACCGTATTCGTATTGCCGACATCAATCGCGAGTAGCACGCCCGACCTCCTTTATAAGCTCCACGTCTCCGGCCCTTATCGTCTGTTCAGTCCCGTCGGGCAATTGCAGTTGCAGGCCGCCATCGGGCGCCAGCCCTTTGAAAACCCCGCGCAGCGCCTTCTCATCCTTGCCGACCGTCACGATCTGCCCGAGCCCTTCGGCAACACGCTCCCAGTCTCTCAGGAGGGACGGAAAGTCTTCGCGGGCCTGAGCGACGCGCCGCGCGAAGAGAGGACGAAGCGCATCCAGCGCAAGCTCTGCCGTAATCCCGGCGCTGGCGCCAAGCGCGGCCAGGGAGGTCGTCTCCTGCCCCGTCCCTTCCGGCGCGGAGATGACATTCAGTCCCATACCGGCACCGACCCAGACACCCTGGTCCGGCCCCTGGCCTGCTTCGACCAGAATGCCGCAAAGCTTTGCACCTTCGCAGCGCACATCATTCGGCCATTTCAGCCGGATCGGCGCCTCTGGCACGAGGCTAGTACACAGATCGGCAATCGCAAGGCCAGCCGCGAACGGAAACCGGGTCGCGACCTGAACGCCAGCCGGCTCGTGAAAGAGCGCCGTGCAGTAGAGATTGCCGACCGGAGAAGCCCATTGCCGCCCAAGCCGGCCTCGTCCCAGTGTCTGCTCGCGTGAGGCAATCCAGAGCGGACCATACTGCCCAGCCTGGGCAAGCAGCTTTGCCGCCTCATTCGTGCTGTCGATTGTCTCGTGCCACTGAACCGGCGCTTCAGGTGTCACCGATAGAACCCTGAGGCGGCACTCGTCGCCCAGTCCGTAAACGGCCCGATGAACACAAACAGCAGGATACAGGCAATTGCGGCGAGATAGATCGCAGCGGACACGACCGTATCCACGGGCTGGAAGCGTTCAGCCGGCTCACGCACCCACATGACGAGGATGATCCGGAGATAATACCCGAAAGCGATCACCGAGCTGAGCACCAGCACGATCAGGAGCGGCAGCAGTCCGGCATTCCAGCCAGCCTCGAAGACAACCAGCTTGCCGAGGAAACCAACGGCGAGCGGGAAACCGGCAATCGAGATTACCAGAATGGTCAGCGCAATGGCCAGACCGGTCCGGCGGCGCACAAGCCCGGAGAGCTCATCGATATTCTCGACCATGCCACCTTCACGGCGCATGGCCAGGACACCGCCAAAAAGGCCGATGGATGCGATGACATAAGAGGTCATGAAGACCAGAAGCGCCGCCGCGCCATACTCCGCGCCGGCCGCGACAGCGATCAGCGCATAGCCCATATTGGCGATGGAGGAATAGCCCAGAAGACGCTTGAGATTGTTCTGAATAAGCGCCCCGAAGGCCCCGATCACCATGGAAGCAACGGCGATAATCGCGATGATGAGCTGCCAGTCCTCGAAAGCGCCCGGGAAGGCGGTGAACATCAGGTTGGCGAAGACCACCATGCTGGCCATTTTCGGCGCGGTCGCGAAGAAGGCCACAACAGGGCTCGGCGCCCCTTCATAGACGTCCGGCGTCCAGACGTGCATCGGCGCGGCAGAGACCTTGAAGGCCATGCCGGAAATCATCAGCACCATACCGAAGAGATAGCCGATGCCCGGCTCGGCGCTGGCAATGTCGGCATAGGCCGTCGAGCCGGTAAACCCGTATACCAGCGAGATGCCGTACAGGAGCAGGCCTGAGGCCAGCGAGCCGAGCACGAAATACTTCAGGCCGGCTTCGGCCGAACGCATGGAGTCGCGGTGGAAGGATGCCAGGACATAGGACGAGAGGCTGAGCGTCTCGATGCCCATGTAAAGCGTCATGAGGTTCGAGGCCGACAGGATCACGCCAATGCCCATGGAGGCGAAGATCACGAGCAAGGAATATTCATAACGCATGGTCTCGTGACGCTTGAGGAAGTTCTCCCCCATGAGCAGCGTCAGGGCGCCTGCGCCAAAGCTTACAACCTTGGCGAAGTTCACAAAGGGGGATGTCGAGACCAGCCCGTTGAAGGCCTCTCCGCCAGACCAGTTCAGCAGCACAACCGCTGCGGCCGCCGCCAGGGCGACAGCCCCGAACTTGAAGGAGATCGCATTGAACTGGTCGCGCATGATGGCGCCGAGCAACACGCCCACAAGCCCAGCCACCGCCAGGAGAAGTTCCGGGCCGACCGCGGCAATGATCGCTTCGAAGTCAAGCATGGGAGATTATCCTCCGGTGATCATCTGAAGCGCGCGCAGGCTGGATTCGCGCGTGACGTTGAAAATAAGATTGGGGGCGATACCGAGCAGGATGGTGCCGATAATCAGCGGCACGAGCGTGATGAGCTCTTTGATGTTCACATCCTTGATCGACTCCAGCGCCGGATTGGTGATCTGGCCGAAAACGGTGCGACGATAAAGGGTCAGCATGTAGACGGCCGAGAAAATAACACCGAGGGCTGCGCCAGCCGCGGCCCAGGTGGAGGCCTGGAAGCCACCCGTCATGGTCAGGATTTCACCGACAAAGCCACTCGTGCCCGGCAGGCCGACATTGGCCATCGAGAACAGCATGAAGATGGTGGCATAAACCGGCATCTTGTGGACGAGACCGCCATAGGCGGCAATCTCGCGGGTGTGCATACGGTCATACACGACACCAACGATCAGGAAGAGCGCGCCAGAGATGAGACCGTGCGAGATCATCTGGAAGATCGCCCCCTGCACGCCCACTTCGGTGAAGGAGAAGATGCCGAGCGTCACGAAGCCCATGTGCGCAACCGACGAATAGGCGATCAGTTTCTTCATGTCGGTCTGGCGAAAGGCGACCAGCGAGGCATAAACAATCGCGATCACCGACAGGGCGAACATCATGGGCTGGAACATCTGGCTCGCATCCGGGAACATCGGCAGCGAGAAGCGCAGGAAGCCATAACCGCCCATCTTCAGGAGAATACCCGCCAGGATGACCGAGCCAGCCGTTGGCGCCTGGACGTGCGCGTCAGGCAACCAGGTGTGGACCGGCCACATCGGCAGCTTGACGGCAAAGGAGGCAAAGAACGCCAACCATAGCCAGGTCTGCACCTCCGGGGCGAAAGCGAAAGTCTCCAGCTCAGCGATGTCGGACGTGCCGGCCTGCAGGTACATGAAGACGACGGCCGCCAGCATGAAGAGCGAGCCGAGCAGCGTGTACAGGAAGAACTTGAAGGAGGCGTAGATCCGGTCAGCCCCGCCCCACACACCGATGATGATGAACATCGGGATGAGGCCCGCCTCGAAGAAGACGTAGAAGAGCACGAGATCGAGCGCACAGAAGACGCCGATCATGAAGGTCTCGAGCACGAGGAAGGCAATCGTGTATTCGGTCAGCCGTTCCTTCACCGAGCCGTAAGAGGCCACAAGGCTAAGCGGCGTCAGCAGCGTCGTCAGCAGGATCAGGAGCAGCGACATGCCATCGATGCCGAGCTTGTAGTGGACATTGGCGAACCAGCTCGTCTCTTCGACCAGCTGATAGCCGGGCTCGCCGACATTGAAACTGGCCAGCATGACAAGCGAGGCCAGAAAGGTCGCCACCGAAAAGATCAGCCCCGCGACAAGCGCCTTGTTACCGCTCGCGACGTCGCTTTCCTGGCTGCCCGTCATGGCGCGAACCACCATGATCAGCACAGCACCAGCAAGCGGCAGGAAGGTAACCGCTGTGAGAATCGGGAAATTGCCCATCAGCCCGCGCCTCCGACGCGCCAGAAGATCACCGCGCCGAACAGGAGCGCCGCGCCGATGATCACGAATGCGTAGTGATACAGATAGCCGGTGTGCATCGCAGACAGGCGTCTGGAGCCCCAGCGAACGAGCGAAGTGATGCCATCCGGCCCAAGCCCGTCAATGATCTTCTTGTCCCCTGTCTTCCAGAAGAAGCCGCCCAGCCAGCTTGTCCCACGAACGAAGGTGGCATTGTAGATCTCGTCGAAATACCACTTGTTCGCGAACAGGCTGTGCAGCGGCCCGCCCGACTCCGCAATCTTGCGGCCAAAGCCACGATTGAAGAGATAGGTGAAGGTCGCGATCAGGAAGCCGGTCAGGGTCACCGCCAGCGGCGCCCAGAACACCCACCAGTGCGGGTTCGGATCGGCCTCTTTCAGGACTTCGACATTATGAATGACGTCATTGTCTGCGGCGCGATAGATCGCATCGCCCCAGAAAGCCGCGCCATGGTGGAACATCGGCCCATAGAAAAGCAGACCGGCAAAGATCGCACCGAGCGACAGGAGCCCCAGCGGGATCAGCATGACCACCGGCGACTCGTGCGGCGTGTGGTCATGGCCATGGGCCGGATCGAGATGGTCGTCGGCATGACTGTCGGCCGGGTCCTCATGATGATGCCCTTCGGCTCGCGGCCCATGGAACGTCATGTAGATGAGACGCCAGGAATAGAAGCTGGTCAGCAGCGCAGCGATAATCCCGAACCAGAAGGCCATCTGGGCAAAGCTGACGCCGAGAAGACCGGCCGAGTAGGCACTCTCGATGATCGCATCCTTGGAGAAGAAGCCGGCAAAGCCGATCGAGGTGTGCGGAATACCAAGCCCGATAATCGCGATCGTGCCGATCATCATGGCCGCATAGGTGAACGGCATGAAGCGCGCGACCCCACCCATGTTCCGCATGTCCTGCTCGTGGTGCATGCCGTGGATGACGGAGCCTGCGCCCAGGAAGAGCAGTGCCTTGAAGAAGGCGTGCGTGAAGAGGTGGAACATCGCCGCCTCATAGGCCCCGACGCCGGCGGCGAAGAACATGTAGCCGAGCTGCGAACAGGTCGAATAGGCGATGACGCGCTTGATATCATTCTGCGCCATACCGACCGTCGCGGCATAGAGCGCGGTCACGGCGCCGATCACGGTCACCATGCCGGCCGCCCAGGGCGCATACTCGTAAAGCGGCGACAGCAGGCAGACGAGATAGACACCCGCGGTCACCATGGTGGCGGCGTGGATAAGAGCCGACACCGGGGTCGGGCCTTCCATGGCATCCGGCAGCCAGACATGCAGGAAGAACTGGGCCGACTTGCCCATCGCGCCGATGAAGAGCAGCACGCCGATCAGCTCTAGCGCCGGGATGTTCCAGGCCAGGAACGGCAGCACGAGCTCACGCACCGGAGCCGCCTCGGCGAGCGCCAGCGGAGTGACCGTGGCATTTTCCTTCAGCGCCGTCATGACCGGCTCGAACTCGACCGAACCGAAGACCACGAAGACAGCCATGATGCCGAGCGCCAGACCGAAGTCGCCGACCCGGTTGGTCACGAAAGCCTTGATGGCCGCATCGTTCGGCGCCTTGTTGTGATACCAGAAGCCGATCAGAAGATAGGAGGCGAGCCCCACGCCTTCCCAGCCGAAAAAGAGCTGGATGAAATTGTCGGCCGTCACCAGCATCAGCATCATGAAGGTGAAGAGCGACAGGTAGGAGAAGAAGCGCGCCTTGTGCGGATCTTCATCCATATAGCCCCAGGAATAGAGGTGAACGAGGCCGGAAACCCCGGTGATCACCGCCATCATGACAATGGAGAGTGCATCCACGCGGATCGCCCAGTCGGCCTGGAACTGGCCAACATCGATCCACTGCAGCAGCGTGATGACATGATGCAGGCCATGACTGGCGGCCTCGCCATGCTCACCATGGGTCTCTCCGCCATGTCCCCCGAAGGCGAAGGCAAAGAGCTGAATGATCGACAGGATGCCAGCAAGACCGACCGTGCCCGTCGTCAGGACCATCGCCCCGCGGTCAGTGATCTGTTTCTGGAAGAGGCCCGCGATCAGCGCGGCGAGCCCCGGGGCCAGAACAATGAAAAGAAGCGCGTAATCCGGCAGCATGCTCCCTACCCCCTCATCAGGTCGACACTCTCAACAGAGATGTCGCCGCGGTTGCGGAAATAGACGACGAGGATGGCAAGCCCGACAGCCGCTTCAGCCGCGGCGACAGTCAGGACAAGCATGGCGAAGATCTGCCCGGTAATCGTTCCGGAGAAGACCGAGAAAGCCACCAGGTTGATGTTCACCGAGAGCAGGATGAGCTCCAGCGCCATCAGGATGACGATGATGTTCTTGCGGTTCACGAAGATGCCGACGACCCCCGTCGTGAACAGCACCGCCGAAACGGCGAGGAAGTGATTGATCGTAATATCCATGACTTAAAGCCCCTCGCCCGATTTGACATCGACCCGGCGGATGGCGTCCTTGCGCCGCCTTGCCGTCTGGTGAGCAACGCTCTGGCGTTTAACGTGCGGGCGATGGCGCAGCGTCAGCACGATCGCACCGATCATCGCGACCAGAAGGATCAGCCCCGACAGCTGGAACAGCAGAAGATAGTCGGTGTACATCACCTGCCCGATCGCCTCGACATTGTTTTCAGCGCCCGGATACGGGTTGAAGTCATCCGCCGACGCCCCGCGCGCAAAGGTTGCCAGCGCGATCTCGGCAATAAAGGCCACCCCAACCAGGACGCCGAAAGGCAAATAGCTCAAGAAGCCCTGTTTCAACTCGACGAAATCGACGTCCAGCATCATCACGACAAACAGGAAGAGCACCGCGACAGCGCCGACATAGACCACCACCAGCAACATGGCGAGGAATTCGGCCCCGATCAGCACCATCAGGCCCGCTGATGTAAAGAAAGCCAGTATCAGCCACAGAACCGAATGCACCGGGTTCTTAGCGGCAATCACCGATATCCCCGATATGGTGACAATCGCGGCCATGATGTAGAAGGCGATCAGTTCCACCGGTTCAGCCCCAAAAATTGAGAGGCGGTTGCCCGCCTCGTGAAAACCAAAGTGCGCCGCCTAGCGGTAGGGCGCGTCGAGTTCGAGATTGCGGGCGATCAGCCGTTCCCAGCGGTCGCCATTCGCAAGCAGTCTTTCCTTGTCGTAAAACAGTTCTTCGCGCGTCTCCGTCGCGAATTCGAAGTTCGGCCCTTCCACGATCGCATCGACCGGGCAGGCCTCCTGGCAGAAACCGCAATAGATGCACTTCACCATGTCGATGTCGTAGCGCGTCGTGCGCCGGGAGCCATCCTCGCGCGGTTCGGCATCAATCGTAATGGCCTGGGCCGGACAGATCGCCTCGCAGAGCTTGCAGGCAATGCAGCGTTCCTCGCCGTTCGGATAACGGCGCAGGGCGTGCTCGCCGCGGAAGCGCGGGCTCAGCGGGTTCTTCTCGAAAGGATAGTTGATGGTGGCCTTGCGCTGGAACATCTCCCGCAGCCCGATGCCGAAGGCACTCAGGAAATCGGTGAGCAGCGCACCACGTATGGTCTGAACGAGGCTCATGCCTGCACTCCCATATAAACGACGTAGCCCGAGACGATCAGCACCGCACCCAGCGAGGTCGGCAGGAAGATTTTCCAGCCGAGCCGCATGAGCTGGTCATACCGGTAGCGCGGCACGACCGCCTTAACGAGGGCGAAGAGGAAGAAGAAGAAAACAACCTTCCCCATGAACCAGGCAAGATTGCCCAGATTGACCAGCCAGACCGGGAAGTTTGCCACGAAGTCCTCACCCAGCGGGATCGGCCCATGCCAGCCGCCGAGGAAGAGGATCGCCATCATCGCGCACATCAGGACGATGTTGAGATACTCACCGATCATGAACAGCAGGTACGGGGTCGAGGAATATTCGACCTGATAACCGGCCACGAGTTCCGATTCCGCTTCCGGCAGGTCGAAAGGCGGCCGGTTTGTCTCGGCCAGGGCCGAAACGAAGAACATCACGAACATGGCCAGCATGACGGGGAACAGAAGGATGTGGTTGAAGCTGAAGACGTGCCAGGTCCAGAACCCGCCTGCCTGATTGGCCACGATCTCGCTCAGATTCATCGACCCCGCCAGCAGGATCACCGTGACAATGATCAGGCCGATCGAGACTTCATAGGACACCATTTGCGCGGCCGAGCGCAGCGAGCCGAGGAACGGGTATTTCGAGTTCGACGCCCAGCCGCCCATGATGATGCCGTACACACCAAGCGAGGACACCGCGAACAGGTAAAGCACCCCGACATTAAGGTCGGAAACAACCCAGCCCGGTGCGACAGGAATCACCGCCCATGCAGCGAACGCCAGCGTCAGCGACATGATCGGCGCCAGCAGGAAGACCGTCTTGTTGGCGCCTGCCGGTATGATGATCTCTTTCACCAGGAACTTGCCGAAGTCGGCGAAGCTCTGGAGCAGACCGAACGGGCCAACCACATTGGGGCCCTTGCGCATCATGACCGCCGCCCAGACCTTCCGGTCCATCAGGAGCAGGAAGGCCAGCGACAGCAGCAGGACAATGGTGAACAGCAGGATCTGACCAATCACGGTCAGCCAGCCGAACAACAGTCCATGTTCCTGGATGAATGCACTCATGGCGCTCGCCTACTCCGCTGCTACAGGCGTTTCAAGGCCACGCTTCATGAGCGAGCACTCCGCCATCGTTTCCGAGGCCCGGGCAATCGGGTTCGTCATGTAGAAATCGCTGATAACCGCGCCAAAAGGCCGCGCCTTATCAAGACCTTGCGGTTTGGCCGGGGCTTCGAGGAGAACCTTGTGACCGGCCGTTCCCGGCGCGAATCCAAGACCGGCGAAGACCGGATTTTCTTCCCGTATCACTTCCCGCAGCTCATCGGCCGAATCGTAAGGCAAAGTCTTGCCGACAAGATCGGAGAGCGCCCGGAAGATGGCCCAGCCTTCCTTGGCCTCGCCCTTGGGCTGCACGGCCTTGCGCGCCATCTGGACCCGGCCTTCCGTATTCACATAGGTCGCGTCCATTTCCGTGTAGGCCGCACAGGGCAGCACCACATCGGCTTTCGACGCGCCGGCATCGCCATGATGGCCGACATAGATGATCTTCGTATCGCCAAGCTGGCTGAGGTCGCGCTCATCGGCGCCCAGCAGAACCAGCGTATCGACACCGCCCGACAGCATGGCCGCGGTATCGCTCCCGCCCTCTTCCGGCACAAAGCCGACATCGAGCGCACCGACACGGCCGGCTGCGTTGTGCAGCACGCCAAAGCCGACCCAGTCCTCTGCAATCGCGCCAGCATCCAGCGCGATCTGATGGGCTGCATTCAGCACATCGACGCTGTTCTCTCCAACCAGCGCCTGCTCACCGACAATGACCATCGGCTTCTTGGCGGCCTTGAAGGCTTTCACGAAATCGCTGTCGCCATTCAGCAGGCCCTCGAGATCGCCCGGAGCCGTGCCAAGATGCTCATAGTCATAGGTGAGATCGACCGGCTCACCGACGACACCGACCTGCAGGTCATTCCAGAGCCAGGCCTTGCGAATGCGGGCGTTCCAGACAGCAGCCTCAAGGCGCGGATTGGCCCCGATCAGGAGCAGAGCATCGGCTTCCTCGACGCCCATAAGTGTCGGATTTAGAATATATTTTTCGCGAACGCCATCGGCGCCATAGCCCGCACCCGCCGGACGGCAATCCAGGGACTTCACACCAAGCTGGCCAGCCAGATCCTTCACCGCCTTGGCCTGCTCGACCTCGACGAGATCGCCGGCGACAAAACCGATCTTCTCGGCCGGGCCGCCCAGCAGCTCAGCCGTGCGCGCCAGGGCGTCCTTCCAGCTGGCCGGGCGCAGCTTGCCATTCTCGCGGACATAAGGCCGGTCGAGACGCTGACGTGCCAGACCATCCCAGATGAAGCGCGACTTGTCGGAGATCCACTCCTCATTCACCTCTTCATTGACGACCGGCATGATGCGCATCACCGCATCGCCTTTGGCATCGACACGAATGGCCGCGCCCATCGCGTCCATAACATCGATCGACTCGGTCTTGCGCAGCTCCCAGGGACGCGCATTGTAGGCATAAGGCTTCGATGTCAGTGCGCCGACCGGGCAGAGATCGATGACATTGCCGGAGAGTTCCGACTTCAGCGATTCTTCCAGATAGGTCGTGATCTCGGCATCCTCGCCGCGCGAGATCATACCGATTTCCTCGACGCCGGCGACTTCAGCCGCGAAGCGGACGCAGCGCGTGCACTGGATGCAGCGCGTCATGATCGTCTTGACCAGCGGGCCCATATTCTTGTTCTCGACAGCGCGCTTGTTCAGCGAATAGCGCGAGCCCGAGCGGCCATAGGCCATGGCCTGGTCCTGCAGGTCGCACTCACCGCCCTGGTCGCAGATCGGGCAATCCAGCGGGTGATTGATGAGCAGAAACTCCATCACACCGTTGCGGGCCTTCTCGACATAATCGCCTTTGGTGAGGACGTTTGGCGGCGTGCCATCCGGGTTCATCCGCATCTCGCCGACCGTCTGCGCACAGCTGGCAATCGGCTTCGGCGCGCCTTTCCACTGAACCAGGCACATGCGGCAATTGCCGGCGACCGAGAGGCGCTCGTGATAACAGAAGCGCGGAATCTCGGCACCCGCCTCCTCACACGCCTGCATCAGCGTGTAGGATTTCGGCACCTCGATGTCCTTGCCATCGATGTTCAGCTTGAAAAGATCATCGGCCATGAATCAGAACTCTTTCACGGGATTGAAATCGGTTTTCCGCGCTGCCGTATTCCAGCGCGCGAGCAGATAGGTCGGAATGATGACGAAGAGGCTGCTGAACAGCCCCGGCCCTTCGCCATTACGGGCAACGAGCAGGTCGTGGGCGAGACCGAGCAGCGTGGCCGTCACGGCCACAGCAAGCATGGCCCAGAGATATTTGGTCGAGATCAGGGCGATAAGGCCGAACGCGCTCAACAGGGCCATTTTAGATGCGGCAAGCAGCATCACAGGCTCCTGAAGCCCTTCCACGCCAAACAGGCGCGCAAACATGATCAGGCCGAAGACGTTCGTCCCGATAATGATCGCACACCAGATGGCGGTCAGGATGTTGCGCAGCAGGTTCATGCCCCTCTCTATCCTTACTCGGCCGCGACCGTGGAACCGGACACAAGCGCGCGGGGCGCCCGATACTGGGTGATACGGTCCTCGATCTCATGACGGAAATGCCGGATCAGGCCCTGGACCGGCCAGGCGGCCGCATCGCCGAGCGCGCAGATCGTGTGGCCTTCGATCTGTTGCGAGACATCCAGCAACATGTCGATTTCCTTGTGATCGGCCTCGCCCTTGGCCATCCGCTCGAGCACCCGCCACATCCAGCCGGTGCCTTCACGGCAGGGCGTACACTGGCCGCAGCTTTCGTGCTTGTAGAAGTACGAGATTCGCGAGATCGCCTGGATCAGGTCGGTCGACTGGTCCATCACGATGACCGCGGCCGTCCCAAGCCCGGACTTCAGATCCCGCAGCGTGTCGAAATCCATATAGGCATCCATGATCTGTTCGGCCGGCACCAGCGGCACCGACGAGCCACCCGGTATGACGGCTTTCAGATTGTCCCAGCCGCCCTTGATGCCGCCACAATGGGTCTCGATCAGATCCTTGAAGGTGATCGACATTTCTTCTTCGACATTGCACGGCTTGTTCACATGCCCTGAGACGCAGAAGAGCTTCGTGCCGGTATTGTTGGGGCGGCCAAAGCCGGCGAACCAGTCAGCGCCACGGCGCAGGATGGTCGGCGCGACGGCAATGGATTCGACATTGTTGACGGTTGTCGGGCAGCCATAGAGACCGGCATTGGCCGGAAAAGGCGGCTTCAGACGCGGCTGGCCCTTCTTGCCTTCAAGGCTCTCCAGAAGCGCGGTTTCCTCGCCACAGATATACGCCCCGGCGCCATGGTGGACATAGACGTCAAAGTCCCAGCCATTGACGTTGTCCTTGCCGATCAGCCTGGCCTCATAGGCCTCCTTGATCGCCACTTCCATGGCTTCGCGCTCAGCGATGTATTCGCCGCGAATATAGATGTAGCAGGCATGCGCGCGCATTGCGTAGGACGCCACCATGCAGCCCTCGATGAAGAGGTGCGGGTCGTGGCGCATGATTTCCCGATCCTTGCAGGTGCCCGGCTCGGATTCGTCTGCGTTGACGACGAGATAGTGCGGGCGATCACGGACCTCTTTCGGCATGAAGGTCCACTTCAGGCCGGTCGGGAAGCCCGCCCCGCCCCGGCCCCGCAGGCCGGATGCCTTGATCTGGTCACAGATCCATTCCGGCGTCTGCTGCAGCATTTCGCGCGTGAGGTGCCAGGCACCCCGCTTCTTGGCCTCATCGAGCCCCGGCGAATGCATGCCATAGAGATTGGTAAAGATGCGGTCCTTATCCTGAAGCATCAGTCTTCACCTTCCTCGCGGCTCGCTTCCGCGTCGTCGCCATCCATGCGTTTGGAAAATTCGGTCTCGCCGCCGGACGCCAGCGTCTTCGCCTGACCGACCCAGTCCTCGCGTTCGATCCGGCCGCGGAAGGACAGGTAGCCTTCGACCCACTGCACATTGTCCGGCGTCCACGCAGCAATCTGCGAGAATTTATAGATACCGAGCGAATTCAGCTGTTCCTCGTTCTTGGGGCCGACTCCGCTGATCCTCTTCAGATCATCAGCCTCTTTCCCGTCGATTTCGAGCGCTTCGGGGCGAGCCCCCTCAATCTGCTTTTCAGCATCCTCGGTTGCTTCAGCCCCCTCCTCGGCGGCCTCCAGCTTTTCCTTATTGGGCTCTTCCCGGTCCACATTGGTTGGCGGATTGCTGTCCGGCTTCCCCTTCGCCTCCGATTGCGGATCTTCCTCCGCATTGGATTCCGGCAGGTTTGGAAGCCCCGTCACCGAATTCCGGCTGCCATCATAGAGCGCGTCTTCCTTGAGCGTGGTGGCCCCACCCTCCGGCGCGCTTGTCTGACGATCAACGAAATTGCCGGGCGGCACATCGACGCCATTGGCCAGCTTGTCGAGGATTTCCTCGAGGCTCTCGGGTGTCAGGTCCTCGTAATAGTAGTCGTTTATCTGGACCATGGGCGCATTTACGCACGCGCCGAGACACTCGACCTCTTCCCAGGACAGCCGCCCGTCATCGGTAACGGCCATCTTCTTGCCGATCTTCTTTTCGCAGACCTTTTTCAGATCGTTCGCACCACGCAGCATGCACGGCGTCGTGCCACAGAGCTGGATGTGGCTCTTCCCGACCGGCGCCAGCTTGAACATGGTGTAGAAGGTCGCGACCTCGTAGACGCGGATATACGGCATATCCAGCCGGTCGGCGACCGTGCGCATGGCCGGCTCGGACAGCCAGCCATCATTGTCCTTCTGCGCCAGCCAGAGCAGCGGAATCACCGCCGATCTCTGCTTGTCCGCAGGATACTTGGCCAGCCAGAAATCAATGGTCGGTTCCGTTTCCGGCTTGAACGAAAAGCTGTCACCGCCAGCTTCAAGATCGAAACGACGAAGCATTATGCGGTCCCTCCGAAAAGTGTTTCAAACGCGCCCTGCTTCACCGGTCGATCTCCCCGAACACGATATCCAGCGTCCCGAGAATGGCCGACACGTCGGCCAGCATGTGGCCCTTGCAGAGATGATCCATCGCCGCGAGGTGCGGATAGCCCGGCGCCCGGATCTTGGCGCGATACGGCCGGTTCGACCCGTCCGAGACGAGATAGACCCCGAACTCGCCCTTGGGCGCTTCCACAGCGGCATAGACTTCGCCTTCCGGCACGTGGAAGCCCTCGGTATAAAGCTTGAAGTGATGGATGAGCGCTTCCATGGAGCGCTTCATGTCGCCCCGGCGCGGCGGCGCCACCTTGGTGCCCGCCATCAGAACCTCGCCGGCCGGCATGTTCTCGATGCACCACTTCATGATGTCATTGGAGATCAGCATTTCTTCCATGCGGACGACATAGCGGTCGTAATTGTCGCCATTGTTGCCGATCACGACCTGGAAAACCTCATCCGGGATTTCGTCATAGATCTCATAAGGCTGGGAGCGGCGCAGATCCCATGCGAAGCCGGAGCCGCGAACCATCACGCCGGAAAAGCCCCATTCCAGCATCGTCTTTTCATCGACCATGCCGATGTCGACATTGCGCTGCTTGAAGATCCGGTTCTCCGACAGGAGACCTTCGATCTGCTCCATCGCCTTCGGGAACTCTTCGCAGAAGACCATGATGTCGTCGATCAGGTCCTGCGGCAGGTCCTGGTGAACCCCGCCCGGACGGAAATAGGCCGAGTGCATGCGCGAGCCGGAGGCCCGCTCATAGAAGCCCATCAGCTTCTCACGTTCTTCGAAGCCCCAGGTGATCGGCGTCAGCGCGCCGACGTCCATGGCCTGGGTCGTAATGTTGAGCATGTGCGACAGGATGCGCCCCATCTCCGAGTAAAGCACCCGGATGAACTTGGCCCGGCGCGGCACTTCGATACCAAGCAGGCGCTCAATGGCCAGACACCAGGCGTGCTCCTGATTCATCGGCGCGACATAGTCGAGCCGGTCGAAATAAGGCAGTCCCTGGAGATAGGTCTTGTACTCGAGCAGCTTCTCGGTGCCCCGGTGCAGAAGCCCGATATGGCTATCGATGCGTTCGACAACCTCGCCATCCAGGTCCATCACCATGCGCAGCACACCGTGCGCGGCCGGGTGTTGCGGACCGAAATTGAGCGTGAACTTGCGCTCGTCGGGACTTGCCGAAACATAAGCGGAATCAGCCATTTTCCGGCTCCTTCTCGACCTTCTCGTCGCCCGGCAGCTCCTGGGTCATACCTTCCCAGGGCGAAAGGAAATCAAAATTGCGATACTCCTGAACCAGCTCGACCGGCTCGTTGATCACGCGTTTCTCAAGATCGTCGTAGCGCACCTCGGTAAAGCCGGTCAGCGGGAAGTCCTTGCGCAGCGGATAGCCCTCAAACCCGTAGTCGGTGAGGATGCGGCGCAGGTCCGGGTGGCCGGCAAAGCGGATACCGTACATGTCGAACGCCTCGCGCTCGAACCAGTCAGCACTCGGATGCAGGTCGATAAGGCTCGGCACAGCCGTCGATTCGTCGGTCGATACCTTCACGCGGATGCGCTGGTTCAGACGCATGGACAGGAAGTGGTAGACGACGTCGAACCGCTCGACCCGCTCCGGCCAGTCGACACCACAGATATCGATCAGCGTTTCGAAGACGCACTGATTGTCGTCCTTGAGAAATTTCGCAAGCTTCAGGATCGAATCCCGCTCGGCCAGTATGGTCAGCTCGCCGAAACGGACGTGAAACCCTTTCACGACGTCGGCGCACTCTTCGCTGATGTGCTCGCCAAGTTCTTTCAAAGCGTCTGCCATTGCGCTCTTCCCGATATTCTAGCGCTCAATCGAGCCTTCGCGGCGGATCTTCTTCTGCAGCTGCAGCATCCCGTAGACCAGCGCTTCCGCCGTCGGCGGGCAGCCAGGGACATAAATGTCCACCGGGACGATGCGGTCACAGCCGCGAACGACCGAATATGAATAGTGATAATACCCGCCGCCATTGGCGCACGAGCCCATGGAAACGACGTAACGCGGTTCCGGCATCTGGTCGTAGACCCGACGCAGGGCCGGCGCCATCTTATTGGTCAGCGTACCCGCCACGATCATCACGTCGGACTGGCGTGGTGACCCGCGCGGCGCCATGCCAAACCGTTCGAGGTCATAGCGCGGATTGCCCGCCTGCATCATTTCGACGGCACAACAGGCCAGCCCGAACGTCATCCACATCAGCGAGCCGGTCCGCGCCCAGGCAATCAGGTCATCTGCCCGGGCGGTGAAAAAGCCCTTGTCTGCGAGATGGTCAGACAGCCCGGCAAAGAACGGATCGTCGGGGCGGACATCGTGCCCGCCTTCGATACCGGCCCGGCTGGCTCCGAGTGCATACGGCTTGTAGTCGTCGGCCATTATTCCCACTCCAGCGCGCCACGGCGCCATTCGTAAATGAAGCCCACGGTCAGCACGCCAAGGAACACGACCATGGACCAGAACCCGAAGACGCCGATCGTGCCCAGGCTGACAGCCCACGGGAACAGGAAGGCGACTTCGAGGTCGAAGATGATGAAAAGGATCGAGACGAGATAGAAGCGGACGTCAAACTTCATCCGCGCATCGTCAAAAGCGTTGAACCCGCACTCATAGGCAGAGTTCTTGTCGGGGTCCGGATCGGACGGGGCCAGGATCGCCGACCCGATGATGAAGAGCAGTGAAATCACTACGCCCAGCCCGAGAAACAGAATGACCGGGAGGTAGTCGAGTGCAAACTGTTCGATCTCTGTCATGAGGGCGACTCCTGATCGCTTGCCGTCGAGAGCGCCGGGTTAGGACGCTTTCACGGCGTTGGCAACATGCCTCCTCACCATTCATAGCGGTTTGGGCTGAAGATTTCGCCCTTGCAGCATGCGGCCAGGTGACACGGCTGACATAATCGGCCTGCCGGAAAAGTCTAAGGGAAGATTTCAGCTGGGAAATGGTGCCCGGGGGCGGATTTGAACCACCGACACGCGGATTTTCAATCCGCTGCTCTACCCCTGAGCTACCCGGGCGGGCCACTTGGGGAACGCGCGTCATAGCTCCGGAGGCGGGGCTTGTCCAATCCCCTTTCGGAAGTTTTTGCAGCCCGGGTGCGCTTGTCTAGCTGTAACGCGCTTCAACAGCCTTCTTCTTGCCTGCCTCACCGCTGCGCACAGCTGCACAAGCAGCCTCCAGATCGGACAGATAGTCCTCGATCACATCGGCATGTTTCGGCGACAGCATGAGATGCAGACTCGGCGGCTCCTTCGTCACGGAGGTGAACCAGCCCCGCCGGTAGATCTCTCCGTAGAGCGCGAACGCATGCAGCTCCGGGTGGCGAAACGCCACCAGGCCAAGCATCGGCGTCCCGACAATCTCGAAGCCGAGCGCCTTTACCCCCTCTTCCACCCGCCTGCGCGTTTCACAGACACGCCCCTGCAGGCCGCGATAGCCCTCCACGCCGAGATAGTTCATCACCGCCCAGGCCGAGGAGATGGCCCCACCCGGCCGGGTGCCTGCCAGGGTCGGCGTCTTCATCGGCGCCCCAGACCAGCCGGCGAAATCAAACGGCATGAAGCTGTAGAGCTCTTCGGAGCGGAACAGCACGGTCGAGGCGCCCTTCGCCGCATAGCCATACTTGTGAAGGTCCGCGCTCATGGACTGCACCCCGGGCACATCGAAGTCGAAGGGCGGCACCGGTTCGCCATTCATACGCGCAAAGGGAGCGAAATAGCCGCCGACGCAGGCATCGACATGCAGCCAGATGTCTTCCTTGCGCGCAACTTCTGCCAGCGCCTCGATCGGATCGATAATACCATGAGGGAAATTGGGGGCCGAGCCGACCATCATCACCGTATCGGCATCGAGCGCCTTGCCCATGGCCGCCGGGTCGGCTTCGAAAGAGCCATCGTCCTTCAACGGTACGCGGCGAACCTCGATATCCATGAGATGCGCCGCCTTGTCGAAGGCCAGGTGCGCCGATTGCGGCAGGACGATATTTGCCGTCTCTTTCACCCGTCCTTTGCTGCGGGCGAAATCACGCGCCGTCTTCATGGCCATGGTGATCGAATCGGTCCCGCCCGAGGTCATAGCCCCGGTGGCTCCGTCCGGCCCATGCAACAGGCCGAGCGCCATGGCGATGACCTCCTTCTCCATCTGCGCGAGCGATGGAAAGGCCAGCGGGCCAAGCCCGTTCTCGGACATGAAGGCAGTATAAGCCGCCTGCTGGACATGCTCGACATCTTCGCCGGCGTTGAAGACGTAGACCGCCGTCTTGCCGTCACGCCACTTCGCATCCTCGGCGCCGCGCTCGGACAGCCGCTTCCGGATGGCCGGCCAATCCTGTCCCTTTTCAGGCATCTGCATCATCTTGTCCTCCCTTCCGGCAGAATAACGAAGACAGACACGATGGCGACCCCCACGAGTCGTCCCTTCGGCGTGCGCCCTTCTTAATCGAGATAAAGTTCATGACGGAGAGATGCATCCGCTGCGCCCTCCGGCGGAACGCCTCACGGCGCGACGTGTTGGGCGGAGAATTCGACCCGATCACCCCGAAAGGACTGGAACAACAAGAATATGAGCGACGAACTCGAACTGAAGGACGCAGCAACCCTCTCCAAACTCTATGCCGACGGCAAGGCTTCGCCCCTGGACGCCACGCGCGCCGCGCTGAACCGGATTGACCGCTTCAATGACGAGGTTAACGCCTATGTGTATGTCGACCGGGAGGGCGCCGAAGAAGCCGCACGGGCTTCAGCGCGCAGATGGGGCCAGGGCCAGCCGCTCAGCCCTGTCGACGGGCTGCCGGTATCGCTGAAAGACCTGACTGAAGTCGCCGGCATGCCGGCCCGCGAAGGCTCCCTTCTGACATCAGACGCCGCCTGCGAACACGATGCGCCGCCCGCCCGGATGTTGCGCGAAGCCGGCGCAGTGTTCCTTGGCAAGACCAATACCCCCGAATATGGCTGGAAGGCCGTCACCGATAATCGCGTCTTCGGCGCAACATCCAATCCCTGGAACACCAATCTGACCCCAGGTGGCTCGTCCGGCGGTGCGGCCGCGGCGGCTGCATTGAACATGGGCGTGCTTCACCAGGGCGGGGATTCCGGTGGCTCTATCCGCATTCCGGCAGCTTTTACCGGGACTTTCGGGTTCAAGCCGACCTTCGGCTGGACACCGCAATGGCCACCCGCCAAAGCCCCCACGCTTTCGCACATTGGCCCCATCGCCCGCACGGTTCCCGACGCCGTCATGATGCTGAACATCATCGGGCGTTACGATCATCGCGACCCTTATGCCACGCGCGGCCAGCCCGAGGACTGGGGCGTCGACCTCGGTCTTGGCCTCAAGGGCCTCCGGATCGCCTATTCGACCGACCTCGGATTTGCCGAGGTCAACGCCGAGATCCTGGACCACGTCAATGCCGCCGCCAGAAAGATGGAAGAGCTCGGCGCGGAAGTCGTGCCCATCGAACCGGACATGGACTCCCCGCTCGAAGCCTATCGCGAGCTCTGGTTTACCGCCTCCTACGACCTCTGGTCCGGCCTCTCGGACAAGGAGCGCAAGCTTCTCGATCCCGGCCTGCTCGACAATGCGCGCCAGGCGGAAGACCTGCATGCCGTGGACTATTTCCGCGCCCTGTCGAAACGGGCCGCGCTGACCCACACGCTGGAGAAGTTCAATCAGGATTATCACCTGCTCATGACACCGTCGGTGGCCGTGCCGCCCTTCGAGATCAATCACGAAGTGCCCCCGGGCAGCGACATGCGGGACTGGGAAGAGTGGGCGCCCTTCTCCTATCCCTTCAATCTCTCGCAGCAGCCCGCAGCCTCCATCCCCTGCGGCTTCACCGAGGACGGCCTGCCGATCGGCTTCCAGCTTGCCGGGGGCAAGTATGACGACACGCGCGTCCTGCGGGCCGCCCATGCCTACATGGAGGCGCACCCGCCGCGCTTCCCCACTGTCCCAAACCCTGCAAGCCAGGCCTAGATTACAGGAGACCGTTCATGATCGTTCGCACCCACAAGGATGCCGAAGCCAATGCCGTCGATGAGGAGAAGTTCATCAGCCGACGCTACACCCTGCGTGCCGACGGCATGGGCCATTCCGTCCACGAGACCTACATCAAACCCGGCCAGTCGCTTCACATGTGGTACCGCAATCACAAGGAAACCGTGATCTGCACCGATGGCGAGGGCCAGATCGAGGATCTGACCGAGGGCGACACCCACACGCTCAAGCCCGGCGTCCTTTACGCTCTCGACAAACACCAGAAGCATATTCTCAGCAGCGAGAAGGGCATGACTGTGCTCTGTGTTTTCTCCCCTTCCCTCGTCGGTCCGGAGGACCATGACGAACAGGGCAGCTACCCGCTCTATGACGATGACGGGTCGCTTGTTCAGCGATAAGCATTGTGCGGGGTCGCGGTCTGACGCGATGGCGACCCCTGCAGGACTCGAACCTGCAACCATCGACTTAGAAGGTCGGTGCTCTATCCGGTTGAGCTAAGGGGCCGGCCTGAGCGCTCAGTGCGTCCAGGGTTGTTTCCGGTAGGCCGAAAAATTCTCGGCATAGGACTTTACCAGGCGCTTGGGTTCCCTCGGCTCATCCACCGTGAAGGCAAGCTCTTCGCGCTTTGCGTATTCGATCGCCTGTTCGCGCGTTTCGAAATGGAGGCGGACCTGACCGGTCGTATCATTGATGCTGGTCCAGCCCATCACCGGATCGGGACGCCGCTCGGCGCCGGAGCGAAACTCCAGAACCCAGTCCAGGGTCTTCCCCCGGCCCGATTGCATGGCCGTTTTTCTGGGCTTGTAGATGCGTGCGTCCATTTTCGTCTCCGGCTGAGCCGTTGTCCAATGGTCGGAGCGAGAGGATTCGAACCTCCGACCCTCTGGTCCCAAACCAGATGCGCTACCAGGCTGCGCCACGCTCCGACATCGGAGCCCCTTCTATGCATGTGCGCGGACGCGGGCAAGCCCTATTTGGCGGTCCGCCGCAGCGCCCGGAACGTACCATCGGCACGGGCCGCCAGTTTGTCACCACCGACCAGAAGACGGGCATGGACCTGCACGATCCCGTCATGGACCGACAACACTTCGGGGTGGGCTTCCAGCCAGTCATCGGGCCGAATCGTCCCGAAGAAACTGGTGCTGAGCTTCAGCGTGACCGACATCTTCCGGGTGGCGTGCCAGACAGCCCAGGCAAGCGCCCCGTCGGCAAATGAACTGACCATCCCGCCATGCATGAAGCCCATACTGTTGCAGTGGCGATCAAGTACCCAGATACCGCTTCTCGGATCATCCTTGTCGATAGCCCGGAAAACCGGTCCGTTCCGGGTCGTGAAAGGCCCGCGCGAGCGCGAGACTTCAAATCCCTCAGGCGGTACCCGGCCCTCTTCGGTCTCAGCCATCAGCGTTCTGGAAAATCCGGTGTTCGATCTTGTCGCCCGGCTCGATGCCAAGCTCTGCCGCGCGCCCGCCATTGATTTCCAGCACCGCCTTCACCGGCATGCCGGGAGAAATGGTCCGCAGCGATCCGGGCACTGTGTTGCGTGCGATCATCTGGATCGTGCCGTCGCTGGTGATGAACAGCATGTCGAGAGGAATCAGCGTGTTCTTCATCCACATGGCCGGCTCACGCGGATTGCCGAAGTCGAACAGCATGCCGGCATTCTCGCCCAAGCTCTCGCGTTCCATCAGGCCGAAGCTGATCTCTTCAGGCTCGTCGGCAATCTCGACTGAAAATTCCTGAACCCCGTCATCCGTCTCAATGGAAAGCGGTTCGGTCTCAGCGGCCTGCGCAAAGGCCGGCACGGCCAGAATCAGCGAAAAGAGAAGCCCGCTCAGGGCATGGGTGAAACGATGCGTCATGCAGCCCGTGTAGCCTTATCGGCGGGCGCCCGCAACTGCCTCAAAGCCGCTGTCTATTTGGGACTTGCCGATGAGACGTGATCGCCTTTCGGACCCGACTCGACGGTGGCCTCGAGCATGGTTCCGGAATCGACGACCGAAATGCCGCCACGCCGCAAAACCGAAATGTGGACGAAGATGTCGACATCGCTATTCGGGCGGTTCACGAAACCGAAGCCCTTGCTGGCGTTGAACCATTTCACGATGACGGTTTCAGGCGCCGGCTCCTCGCCCTTCTCACGCGCGACGACGGCCTTGGGCCGGTCCATCTCGAGGATATTCTCGACCTGCCAGCCGCGCTGCCCCCTGACCGCATTGCAGATGATGCGTGCCCCCTCATCGGCATAGGCCTCACCATAGTCGCGCAGACACGATATATGCAGCATGACATCGCCGTTTATGTCGGCGTCGGCCACAGACTCCGGGATGATAAAGCCATAGCCCTTGGCCACATCAAACCATTTGATGTGCCCAATCACCTTCACCGCGGAGGAAAGGCCGGAATCATCCTTCTTTGAGGTCAAAGTGTCCATCTACCATCAGTCCCAAACCTAATAGTAGGAAGCTTATCTCCATGAGTCATCCCTCATCGGGATGACTTTTCATCATTTAGGAGAAAGCTGTGTCGAAAGTGGCACTCCCTAGGGGAATCGAACCCCTCTTTCCAGGTTGAAAACCTGGCGTCCTAACCGATAGACGAAGGGAGCACTCGTTTCGAGGTCGTGCGTATAGCGAGGCTTTTCCGGCTGTTCAAGTCGCCTTTCAGGTCACAGCTGAACTTTTGTCAGTTCACCTCGCTATAGCCGCATCAATCACCTCAAACTGTACCCGGCGACGACCGTTCCATTCATCCTGCTTCAACCGCCCGGCAATGTGAAGGGGCTGGCCGGAAAACACCGCCTGGCCGATTTCCGTGTCGGCGGTGCGCCAGGAAATGCATTCCAGACGCGCCGTCCCGTCATCGGCAAAAAACTTCACGTGATTCTGGCCGATTCGCCGTGCCGAAGCCGGCTGCACATGACGAATCGCAAAAACGGGCTGGGGTGCGCCCTGCCCGAACGGCCCGAGCGCCTCGATCTGGTCGCACAGCTCGGGGCTGATCCCCCCGGGCGCGAGAACGCCGTCGATTTCCAGGCGCCGGGCCTCGGCCCTCTCATCCTTGAAGGCGCTCATATGCGCACACATCCAGCTGTCGAGGTCACCAATGCGGTCCGGCTCAATCGCGAGCCCGCCTGCCATGGCATGGCCGCCCCCGGAGATGAGGATGCCTTCCTTGGCTGCCTGCGTGATTGCATGCCCGATATTCACGCCCTTGACCGAGCGTGCGGATCCCTTGCCGACGGGCCCAAGCCCCTCGCCCCAGCCAATCACGATGCTCGGCAGGTGAAACCGGTCCTTCAGGCGCCCGGCCACGATCCCGATCACGCCTGGATGCCAGCCTTCGCCGGATGCGATCAGAACGCTACGGTCCGGGTCGGCCTCCAGCAATCGTTCGGCCTGGATCTGAGCGTCTTCGAGAATCGCAGTCTCGACCGCCTTGCGCTCATCATTCAGGCCATGCAGGCGCTCAGCCAGCGCAATGGCCTCGGCCCGGTCTTCGGTCGCCAGCAGTTTGGCCGCCAGCCAGGGGTCACCGATTCGCCCCCCGGCATTGAGGCGCGGCCCCAGCATGAAGGTCGCATGATAGACGCTTTCGATCTCGCCAATGCCTGCAATGTCGGCCAGCGCGCGCAAGCCCTGATTCTGGCCACGCGCCATGATCTTCAGCCCCTGGCGAACAAAGGCCCGATTGGCATCCTGCAGCGGGGACATGTCGCAAAGCGTGCCGAGCGCGCACAGATCCAGCCATTGCAGGATATCGGGCAAACCACCTGAGGGCGCGATATTGCGCTCACGGGCCAGCTTGTTCATCGCCGCCAGCAGAACGAACACGACACCGGCCGCGGCAAGGTGGCCATAGCCCGACGTATCGTCGGCCCGATTCGGATTGACCAGGGCCGCTGTCGGCGGGATGTCCCGGCCCATCAAATGGTGGTCCACCACAATTACCGGCAGGCCGATCGCCCTGGCTTCATCCAGGGCCGCTGTCGCAGCCGCCCCGCAATCCACGGTCACGACAAGATCGGCGCCCTGTTCTTTCAGATGCCGGAACGCCTCCGGCGACGGGCCATAGCCCTCTGTCAGCCGGTCAGGCACATAAAGCCCAAGCTCCTGGCCCCAGTGACGGAAATAACGCGTCAGAAGCGCTGAGGAGGTGCCGCCGTCGACATCGTAATCGGCGAAAACGACGACCGACTGCCCGCCGGCAATGGCATCGAGCAGCAGGCCTGCGGCCTTTTCCATATCCTGAAAGCTTGACGGGTCCGGAAAGGTATCCCGCAGCTTCGGCTCCAGAAAGGCGCCCGCCTCTTCATGCGTTATGCCACGCGAAAGCAGCAGCCGCGCAACGAGGTCGGGCAGGCCTGTCTTCTGCGAAAATGTCCGGATGGCGGCTTCATCGGCCGAGACCATCGACCAGAACCGGCCGGAGAGCGACTGGTCAACGTCGAACAGGCAGGCCTCGCCACGCATCGCGATCAGGTGCGATGGCGCGACAGGATCTTCCTGACCATACCGTCAGCCGAGCTCATGACGAGCGTATCGGTGATGGTAACGCCCGGTTTCGTGACGACACCATCGACCAGGCCGCCCTTGGTCACGCCGGTCGCGCAGAAAACGGTTTCACTACTGGCCATCTCATCCAGCTGGTATTTGCGGTCCAGGTCGGTCACGCCCACCCGGCGGGCCCGGGCGCGTTCATCATCGTTTCGGAAAACGAGGCGGCCCTGCATCTGGCCGCCGACACATTTGAGCGCGGCTGCCGCGAGCACACCTTCCGGTGCCCCGCCCTGCCCGATATAGAGATCGACGCCGGTGTCGGGATTGGTCGTGTTGATCACCCCGGCCACGTCGCCATCCGAAATCAGGCAGATTCGCGCACCAACACTGCGCAGGCTATCGATGATCTCGGCATGACGCGGACGGTCGAGCACACATGCCGTCATCGCTTCGACCGGGCGCCCGGCGACCTTGGCCATTTCCTTGATATTCTCGGCCGGCGAGGCATCGAGATCGATCACACCGTCCGGATAGCCCGGCCCGATGGCAATCTTGTCCATATAGGTATCGGGCGCATGCAGAAGGCCCCCGCGCGGTGCAATGGCGAGCACGGCCAGCGCATTCGCCATCGCCTTGGCCGTCAGTGTCGTGCCTTCCAGCGGGTCGAGTGCAATATCGATCGCCGGGCCTTTACCCGTGCCGACCTCTTCGCCGATGAAAAGCATGGGCGCTTCATCGCGCTCGCCTTCGCCGATAACGATGCGGCCCTGGAAATCCACCGCATTGAACGCGGTCCGCATGGCATCGACAGCGGCCTGGTCGGCAGCCTTTTCGTCGCCCATCCCGGCCAGTTTGGAGGCGGCAATGGCCGCTGCTTCCGTCACTCTCACCATTGCATCCGCAAGATGCGGGACAAGAATACTGTCTGCCATGTCGTTTCCTGACCAGCCGTCCTTCCGGCTGGCTCCCTTAATCCGTTGCTTCCTCGATCGCCACGATCTGAGGATGACCCACATTTGTCTCCAGCGACCGCACCCGGTCGCTCGCTTCATTGATGTCGCTGCGCGAGCAGATATGCGTCACGATAGCGATCGGTGCGGCCCCGTTCTCGTCCGCCGAGTCCTGGAGCAGCTTGTCGACCGAAACACCGCTCTCGGCAAGCGCCTCCGTGAGTTCGGCAAGAGCACCGGCCCGGTCGTCGAGGCGGACACGCAAGAAGAATGCCGAGCGTTCGTTCGGTTCGGCGCGCACGAATTTGCGCACGCCATGGTGCTCGGCCCGCCCGAAGGCTGGCCGGGCAATCGGATTGAAGAGCTTGGCGACATCGCCCATCACGGCACTGGCCGTCGGCCCCGGCCCGGCACCCGGACCGGTCAGCGTCACGGCCCCGAGCGGGTCGCCCTCGACACGGATCGTGTTGAGGCTGCCACTGATCCGCGCCAGCGGATGGCCAATGGGCATGGCAAGCGGTTCAACACGGCACACAACCCCATCGGGCGTAACCTTGCCTTCCGCGATCAGCTTGATCCGCAGCCCCAGCCGGTCGGCCAGGTCGAGATCCAGCAGTTCGATTTCATCAACGCCGCGAACCGAAACCTGTGAGAAGTCGAGGTCTGCGGAGAAGGCGATGGCCGCCAGAATCGCAGCCTTGTGCGCGGCATCCATGCCGGACACGTCAAGCGTCGGGTCGGCTTCGGCATAGCCCAGCCGCTGCGCCTCGGCGAGAACCACGTCATAAGGCCGGCGCGTCGAGAGCATTTCACTCAGGAGGAAATTGCAGGTCCCGTTCAGGATACCGGTCACGCGCTGGATATCGACGCCAGCCAGCGAATCCCTCAGCACACGGACAATCGGCACGCCGCCGGCAACTGCTGCTTCGAACAGAAGATCGACGCCATGCTCTCGGGCCAGCTCGGCCAGCTCCTGACCGTGCATCGCGATCAGCGCCTTGTTGGCGGTAATGACCGACTTGCCGGACTTGATGGCCGTCTCGACAGCCACCTTGGCCGGCCCGTCGGAGCCGCCGATCAGTTCGACAAAAACGTCGATATCGTCGCTGGCCGCCAGCTTCGATGCATCATCATACCAGGCATAGCTCTCAATCGAGACCGGCCGGTTCCGGCTACGGTTTCTGGCCGTGACGCCCGCCACTTCCACCTTGCCAGGCAGACGCAGCTTTTCCTGTTTCTGAACGAGATCGACCAGGCCGCACCCGACATGGCCAAGCCCGGCAACACCAAGTTTCAATGTCTTCAAACCCCTTGCCCTCCGGCACGCAACTCATGAACGGCGCCCCTGCTATCAGCTTCCTGCGCCTGAAGGAACCGCTTGATGTTACGGGCAGCCTGACGAATGCGCTGTTCGTTCTCCACCAGGGCAATCCTGACAAAGCCGTCACCACGTTCCCCGAAGCCTGCCCCCGGCGCGACGGCCACGCCGGCTTCATTGATCAGCTTCAGCGAAAACTCGACGCTGCCCAGATGGCGGCAGGAGTCCGGCACAGGCGCCCAGCAGAACATCGAGGCCGACGGCACGGGAATATCCCAACCGGCGCGGCCAAAGCTCTCGATTAGTGTATCGCGGCGTGCGCGATAAATCTGGCGCGCTTCCTCCACACAGTCCTGTGGGCCATCAAGGGCGGCACAGGCGGCGACCTGGATCGGCGTGTAGGCGCCATAATCGAGGTAGGACTTCACCCGCGCAAGGGCGGCAATAAGCCGCTCATTACCGGCAGCGAAGCCGATCCGCCAACCGGCCATGGAATAGGTTTTCGACATCGTCGTCGTCTCGACAGCGATATCCTTCGCGCCGTCCACCTGCAGGATGGAAGGCGGCGGATCGTCGAAATAGATCTCGTTATAGGCGAGGTCGGATAGGATCCAGATATCGTGCTTCTTCGCGATCCTCACCGCTTCCTTGTAGAAGTCGAGATCGGCTACGGCTGCCGTCGGATTGGACGGATAGCAAAGCACCATCGCCGTCGGCGGCGGCACGCTGTAGCGGATCGCATGCTCGATATTCGCCAGATACTGTTCCGGCGTCTGGGCCGGTACCCCGCGGATGGACGCGCCGGCAATGATGAAACCGAACGAGTGCAGCGGATAGGACGGGTCCGGCGTCAGGATGACATCGCCCGGCGCCGAAATGGCCTGGGCGAGGTTCGCAAACCCTTCCTTCGAGCCAAGGGTCACAATGACTTCCCGGTCCTTGTCGACCTCGACATCAAAGCGGCGCTTGTAATAGCTCGCCAGCGCACGGCGCAGCCCGGCAATGCCGCGCGAAGCAGAATACCCGCTCACATCCGGCTTGCGGGCCGTCTCGCACAACTTGTCGACGATGTGCGACGGCGTCGGGAGGTCGGGATTGCCCATGCCGAGATCAATAATATCCGCGCCTTGCGCTCGCAGGGCCGCCTTACGGCGATTGACCTGTTCGAACACATAGGGTGGCAGACGCCTGATCTTGTAAAACTCGCCCGGCATGGGCTTTCTCCTGCTCTTTGCAAATAAATAGTCTACGCCCGATAGCTTAGCGGCGCGCACGAGGGCGTTCAAAGCGTGCGCGCAAACTTTTTACGTCAGCATCGCTGAGATAATCGACCGGCTCATTCATGGCCTCCAGACGCTGGCTGATCTTCAAGCCCCAATCCCTTATCTGCTCTGGCGTCAGATAGGTAGGCTCTGATCGCGGATGGCTGAAGAAAGCTTCACGAATGGCCTCACGTTCGGCCGCCGATTTGACGAGCCCCGAGCGGTCCGCCTGGTAGGTTTGACTGACCGGCACATTTGCAAGTTTCGGATAATCACGCCCCGACAATTCCTGCTTGCGCGCTTCATACCACTCCGGCGCGGTTTCGCGCAGGTCGGAGATTTGGTCCATCGATCCGGCACATGCGGATGCGAGAAGGCAAAAAATGATCAGAATTAGCCGCATACGTCAGAATTTTTGGTCAGCATCATGATTCTCGAAACGTTTTCTCACTATAGGTGTTCGTGTAGAATGGCGAGAATATGGTGATGGGAAGTTCAAAAACCATGGAAGACAGGAACAAACGCACCCTCAACGCGATCCTGTCCGAGCAGACGCCCGAGAAACTGCAGGCGATCGGCATAGCTCTTGCCGAAGCTGCTGCAGAATCGCAAGCACTGCTGACAGAGGTCATGTCGAACGCTCATCCCGCAGGGATCGAGACGCCCAAACGGCCGGACCCGTTCGGGATGATGAATGCCTACAGCAAGGTTGGGCACTCGCTGGCCACCGATCCGACCGCTCTGCTCAACGCCAATCTCGATCTCTGGATGGGATGGGTGAACCTCTGGAAGGACTTCACCACGGGCCAGCTCTCGGAGTCGAGCGACAAACGCTTCTCCGATCCTGAATGGTCTGCCAATCCGGCCTTCGAATTCATGCGCAAGGCGTATGAGCTGAATGCCTCATGGATGATGTCCATCCTCAACTCGGCCGACGATCTTCCGGCTGCGGACAAACGCAAGGCCGAGTTCTATACCCGCCAGACGATCGACGCCCTGTCGCCAACCAATTTCTTTGCGACAAATCCGGCAGCCTTGAGAGCGATGCTGGAAACCGGCGGCCAGAGCCTTGTCGACGGGCTGAAAAATGCCCGCGCGGACATCCAGAAAGGGCGCGGGCGCCTCTCCATCAGCCAGACCGATGAAGCGCCCTTCGAAGTCGGCGAGAATGTCGCCACGGCGCCCGGCAAGGTCGTCTTCCGCAACAAGCTGATCGAACTGCTGCAGTTCGAGCCGACGACCGAAAAGGTCCATGAGCGGCCGCTGCTGATCTTCCCGCCCTGGATCAACAAATACTACATCCTGGATCTGCGTGAACAGAACTCCATGATCCGCTGGCTCGTCAGCCAGGGGCTGACCGTCTTCGTCGTCTCCTGGCGTTCGGCCGACGAGGTGACGCGTGACTACACCTGGGACGATTATATCGATCAGGGCATCATGGCAGCCGTCAACGAAGTGATCGCGCAAACCGGCGCAGACGACATCAACACGGTCGGCTACTGCATCGGCGGCACCCTGCTGACCAGCGCCCTCGCCTATATGGCCAGGAAGGACGACAAACGGATCAATTCCGCCACCTTCTTTGCCTCGCAGTCGGACTTCAGCGACGCAGGCGACCTCATGGTCTTCACCGATGAAAGCTCGCGCGTCAGCATCGACAAGGTGATCGATGCCAATAACGGCATCATGCCGGGCGAACTGATGGGCGAAACCTTCAACTGGCTGAGGCCGGTCGACCTCGTCTGGCGCTATGTGATCGACAATTACATGCTGGGCAAGAAACCGCGCCCCTTCGACCTTCTTTTCTGGAATGCCGACCAGACCAATATTCCCGCGGCCACTCACCGGACCTATCTGAACGAGCTGTATGGCCAGAACCAGCTGAGTGAAGGCGGCTTCCAGGTCTTCGGCGAACCGGTCAGCATGGCGGACATCAAAATCCCCGTGACCGTCCAGGCCAGCCGCGAAGACCATATCTGCCCCTGGCACTCGATCTATCGCGGCGCGCGCAAATATGGCGGCGACGTCAATTTCGTGCTCGCCGGATCCGGCCATATCGCCGGCGTGGTAAATCACCCGAGCGCCGAGAAATACCAGCACTGGACGAATGACGACCTGCCGGAAACCCCGGAAGCCTGGCTTGCCGGGGCCGAGGAAACCAAGGGCTCATGGTGGCCCACCTGGTGGACCTGGCTGAAACCGAAATCAGGGCCCCTCAAGGCCGCCGCGCCGGTGCCGGACAGGAAGCTTGGCGAGGCGCCGGGCACCTATGTGAAGATGCGTCTCAACGCGATTGCCGACGGGGAGAAACCCTCTTCGGTCTACTCCACCCCGTCTGTCGCAAAGAAAAAGACGGCGCCAACAAAGCAACCTGCGGCAAAGGCGCCGGCCGGAAAGACGACAGCGAAAAAGGCCCCGACCAAGACAGCGGCAAAACCGAAATCCGCCGCTGCGGCCTCACGGAGCAAGCCGGCTTCAGCCAAGGGCGCAAAGCCGGCCTCGAAAAGCACCAGCGCATCAAAAGCCAAGACGACCAAGACAGCTGCCAGCAGCGCGAAGAAAACAACGAAAGCCGCCTCGGCCAGGAAGACGCCTTCCAAGCCGAAGAGCAAGTCTGGCGCGAAGTCTCAGGGGAAGAGCGGGACGAGCACATCAAGCCCCAAGGCCTGATCCCAGCCCATCATCAGATTCAGGTTCTGGATCGCCTGCCCGCTCGAGCCCTTGACCAGATTGTCGATCACGGCCAGCACGATGACGCGGCCTGAGGCCCGGTCCGGGAAAACACCGATGCGGCAATTATTGGTGCCGCGCACATGCCGTGTGTCCGGCGGCGAGGAACCAAGCGGCAGCACCGTCACAAAGGGCTGGTCGGCATAGGCTTTTTCCAGCGCCGTATGCACCTGGTCGACATCCCCGCGAAGATGGCAGGTCACAAGCTCGCCACGTGTCATGGGCAACAGGTGCGGGGTGAAAGTCACCTCCACAGACGGATCCTCCGAGCCCAGACGAAGTTCCTGTTCGATTTCCGGGGCATGGCGGTGGGTGCCGACGCCATAAGCATGAACGCCCTCGCCGACTTCACAGAACAGATTGCTCTCCTTGAGCCCCCGGCCCGCGCCCGACGCACCGGACTTGGCGTCAATGATGATCGCGTCGAGGTCCACGACCGCCGGCTTCATCAAGGGCAGCAGCACCATCAGGGCTGCCGTCGGATAGCAGCCCGGACAGGCCACAAGGTCGGCACCCTTGATCCTGTCGCCATAGATTTCACTCAGGCCGTAGACGGCAGACGCTGTGCGCTCCGGGGCGAGATGCTCGCGGCCATAGGCGGCTGAATAGTCGGCCGCCTTGCGGAACCGGTAGTCTGCCGAAAGGTCGACCACTTTGACATTCGACGGAAACGTCTCGATCAGGTCCTGGCTGGTGCCGTGCGGCAGGCAGCCGAACGCGACGTCGATTTCATCCCAGCGGACATCTTCCGCCTTCACGACATCCAGGTCATTCGCCTTGGAAATATGAGGAAAAATCTCAGACAGGCGCTTGCCGGCCAGTGTATTGCCCGTCGCGGCAACCGCCTCGACATGCGGGTGATTCTGCAGCAGGCGCACGGTTTCCGCGCCTGTATATCCGGATGCGCCGAGAACGGCGGCTTTGAGCTTGGTCTCTGTCATGGCTTCCCCATGTCATGGCTGCGGGCAAAGAAAAAGGGCGCTCCGGTAAAGAAGCGCCCTTTTCGAACAAGGTTTGATCGAGGCTTAGCGCTTCGAGAACTGGAAGCTGCGGCGTGCTTTCGCACGGCCATACTTCTTGCGCTCCACAGTCCGCGGGTCGCGCGTCAGGAAGCCGAACGGCTTCAGCACCGAGCGCAGGCCCGGCTCATAGTTGACCAGTGCGCGGGCAATGCCGTGACGCACAGCGCCGGCCTGACCGGACAGGCCCGAACCGCGAACAGTGCAGATCACGTCGAACTCCGTGCGGCGGTCTGCCTCGACGAGCGGCTGCTCGATCACCATGCGCAGAACAGGGCGAGCGAAATACTGCTCCTGGTCCTTGCCATTGACGGTGATCTTGCCAGTGCCCGGCTTGATCCAGACGCGAGCCGTGGCTTCCTTGCGCCGGCCAGTGCCATAGGCGCGGCCATGCTCGTCAATCTTCGGCTCCGCAGCGACCGCTTCCGGCGCCTCGGCGCTGCCGTCGGTTACGGATTTCAGGTCTTCAAGGGAATTGGCGGTATCGGACATGATGATCAGTCGTCTCTCTGGTTCTTCACGTTCATCGACGCGAAGTCGACAGTTTCCGGTTTCTGGGCTTCATGCGGATGCTCGCTGCCGGCATAGACGCGCAGCTTGGCAAGCTGCTGACGAGCCAGCGGGCTTTCGCCCGGCATCATCCGCTTGATGGCGAGCTCGATGGCCCGCTCCGGGAACCGGCCCGAGAGAATCTTCTCGGCCGTGGTTTCCTTGATCCCACCCGGGTGGCCGGTGTGGCGGTAATAGGTCTTGTCGCGGAGTTTGTTGCCAGTGAATCGTGCCTTTTCCGCATTGATCACGACGACATGGTCGCCTGTGTCGATATGCGGCGTAAAATCAGCACGATGCTTGCCCCGCAGGCGTTTGGCGACATATGAAGCGAGACGACCGACAACGACATCCGTCGCATCGATGACGATCCACTTGTTCTCCACGTCAGCTGGTGCGTTATAAGTCTTCATTGCTCCTCAGGAGCCTCTCATTCGGAGTTTTGGATATGTTCAAGCGCCCGCGTTTAAGCGCGCAGACCTTCCCTGTCAACGCAGGGATCGCCGGTTTCCTGCTTTTATATGCCGCGTCCTGTTCCGGTCCGCAAGAGCCGGCGGAATCTCCCCCGGAGCCTGCTGAGGATAGTGTCGCCGAGCAACCCGCTGAAGAGGTTATTCCGCCGAATTCCCTTCCGGCGGTCTGGATGACGCGCGAACTCGACCACCCTGTCCGCAGCATCGGCATGGCCGGCGGCGCAGGCTCCACATTCGCGGTCGCCTATGAAGGCGGGGGCCTGCAGATCTTCGACTTCAATGCCGAGCGCATCACCCAAATTTCCGATCACGATATCGAGGCGCTCGCCGAGGGGCGCTATGTCATGCTGTCGGGCACGCCGGTGACGATCTTCCCCGGCATCGACACGTCCGGCGACATCAAGACCTGGATCTATGGCGGCGGCCTTGCCGAAGCCATTCAGTATGATCTCAAAGGCATTCAGGACGGCACCGTCCAGGGGCTCTGCGCGGCCCCGCCCGCGAGTGATAACGGCACGCTGCACCGCCTCGCTTACTGGACGGACGCGGCCTCGACCGTGCTGCAGGTCGGCAATCTCGTCGAGCGCAGCGGTGAGCTGGAATGGGTGGCGGCCGAGGACATCTCCGTCGATGAGCCGATTACCGCCTGCACCTTCACCGATGACGGCCCGCAGATCTATTACGACCCGATTGCCGGGGCCGCCCGCCTCAAGCGCCTTGGCCGCCAGACGCTCGTCACACTGACCTCGGCCGGCGATGTCGACATCATGTTCGATAAGGGTGACCGGCGCCGCTATGATATTCTCGACGGGATCACCGTGATCGCACCGGAAGCGCCGACGGCGGTGGCGGCTACAGGCGATGCCCGTGGTGGCGGCTATCCGGGCGGTGTCATTGTTCTCGGCGGCGACATTGCCCCGAACGATCACCGCGTGGTCATGGTCGATCCGAGCAAGATTACCCTGACACCGATCTCTGTGCCGCCGATGGGAGAGTGAGCCAGGCCAGTCTGAGCGCCGTTATAAAGACAACCACACCCAGCGCCTGGTGCAGGATCGCCATTTCGAGCGGGGCGGCATGGATCAGGGTGAAAATGCCCCATGCCGCCTGCACCGTCACGAGAGTGGCAAGCGTCGACATTTCGCGCCAGCCGGTCCGCCCCCATGACACGGCCACGGCGGCAAGCGACACAAACCAGATCGCATAGGCCAGATAGCGGTGATTGAATTGCGTCGCCGCACGGCCTTCAAACAGGCTGCGCACGCCCAGGTCCGGTTCGAGGTAATTCGGCGGCACGACCTGCCCCATCATGAGTGGCCAGTCGGTATAGGTCCGCCCCGCATCAAGCCCCGCGACAAGCGCACCTGTCACCATCTGCGTAAAAATGAGCGCGAGCAGGATCCATGGCAGCCGGCCGCGCCAGCCCTCCAACTGCATGCGCCCACGCTCACCAAGGTCGAGCCACAGCCACACTGTATAGCCGATAATGACAAGCGCGAGGGAGAAGTGAGTGGCCAGACGGTAAGGCGCGACATCCAGGCGGTCTGTCTCGCCAATACCGCTTGAGACCATCCACCAGCCAATGGCGCCCTGCAGGCCGCCAAGCAGAATCAGCACGACGAACCGGCTCGCCAGCGACCGGTTGAGCCAGCCCTTCATCCAGAACCAGACCAGCCCGCCAACCGCGACGAGCCCGATCAGCCGGCCAAACAGCCGATGGCCCCACTCCCACCAGTAGATGTACTGGAATTCCGAGAGCGTCATATTGTAGTTCTGCTGCTGGAACTCAGCCGTCTGGCGATACTTCGCAAATTCCTGCGCCCAAGCGTCGGCGCCGAGTGGCGGCAGCGCCCCGCTGATCGGGTCCCATTCGGTGATGGACAGGCCGGAATCGGTCAGGCGCGTCATGCCGCCGACCAGGATGATTGCGTACACCATCAGCGCGATCAGGATCAGCCAGCGCCGGATCCAGCGTGTGGCAGTCTCGCTCTTTGCCATTTGTCTCATGTCGCCCTATCTGCACGTCACGGCACAGACCGCAAGCGGCCAAGGCGTCGCATGAAGACCATGCAAAGCGAGGACACTGCACGTGCGCAAGATCATTACCGGCCTCGCCATTCTCGCCTTCATCGCCTTCTGGATTTTTCTGGCCGGCACGATCGGCACGCACATGACCGGCCTGCCCGGCTGGCTGCAGCTCGTCTTCTATGTAGTCGCCGGGATTGCCTGGGTCTTTCCGCTCCGGCCCATCCTGAAATGGATGAACCGCGCCTGAGCCGATCAGGCCTTGCCGGGATCGTCTGAATCCGACTCGTCGGGGTCCGGGTCGTCCGACATCTTGCGGGCTTCGCGCCTGAGCCGAGCGAACATCTCAGCCGGATCATTGCTGCGCGTATCGGCTTCTTCCTCAGCCTCCTCGGCCACCTCGGGCGGAACCGTCTCGGGATTGGGCGGTGCATCCGCGACGGTTTCCGTCTCCACCTCATCCGGTACAGCCCGCGGCCCATCTTTCTCGCCGAGCACCCACAGCCCGGACTCGCCGCCGATCAGCGTGCGGCCCGGCTCGACTAGGGCCTGGCCGGCCGTGGGGACATAGACATCGCACCAGCCGCCAAGGCGTCGCGTGGCGATTGTCTTGCCCGCTGCAGCCCGATCGCCGGCATCGGTGCGCGGCTCGAGGCGTGGCCCCAGTCCCCCGGTCGCGATGCGCAGGCCAACAGAATCAGCTTCGCCGACCACGGTCATGAACATCTGCGCCAGCCCCGAGGAATCGGGCCGCATCGCCGCGACGGTTTCCGGCGCGCCGTCCTCACGGATAAGGTGATCGATGCTGCCGGCGATCGGGGCGTGGATATTGTTGGTCGCAAAAGGCGAGGACGAGATGCGGATGCGCTTGTAGTCCCCCGACAGCCGCAACTCCTCCGGTGGCACGCCATCCTCGACGCTCACCACGACGCCGTCACAGGGCGCGATCACCATGGAGGGGGTCGAGGGCGTCACGCGCCGGGCGCTGCGCGTCGCAAACAGGACAACGATGCCCGGCAGGAATCCCAGCCAGAAGAGCGGCCCCCAGATCATGCCGAGCAGGATGCCCAGAAGCCAGCCGGCGAGAAAGCCGACAATCCCTTCGAGTTCGAAACTATTCTGCCACCACGCGAAGGTCCGGTCTGCGACGGGTTTACCGCGATTTTCCATCAAGTCTCGTCCTATTCGGCAACTGCAACGAGCTGGTCTCTGGCGACCTGCCGCGCCCACATGTGTGCGTAAGCGCCATCCTTGGCAAGAAGCGTAGCATGCGTGCCGCGCTCGACAATACGCCCCTCTTCCAGAACGATAATTTCGTCTGCGTTCTGTACGGTGGACAGGCGGTGAGCCACCATCAGCGTGGTGCGCCCGCGTGCAGCCTCATCGAGCGCATCCTGAACAGCGGCCTCGGTCGCGCTGTCGAGTGCGGAGGTCGCTTCGTCGAGGACCAGGATGGCCGGATTTGCGAGAATCACCCGCGCAATGCCGACCCGCTGCTTCTCGCCGCCCGACAGCTTCAGCCCACGTTCGCCGACGCGGGTCTCCCAGCCATCCGGCAGGGCCTCAATGAAAGGCAGGAGCTGGGCCCGGCGGGCGGCATCGCGCACCTCTTCCATGCTGGCGTCCGGACGCGCATAGGCGATGTTCCAGCGGATCGTGTCATTGAACAGGACGACGTCCTGCGGAACGAGGCCCAGGCTGCGGCGAAGCGATGTCTGGGTGAGATCGCGGACATCATGCCCATCGACCAGAACGGCCCCATCATCGACATCATAGAACCGGAAGAGCAGTTTCAGCAGCGTCGACTTGCCCGCCCCCGACGTGCCGACAAAGGCGATCTTGCGGCCCGGCTCGACGGTAAACGAGACATCCTGCACGCCGACCGTGCGTGCATCATGGGTAAAGGCCACATCGCGGAATTCGACCTTGCCATCCGGATGCTCAAGCACGCGCGCATCCGGCTTGTCAGCCACTTCGGCTTTCATGCCGAGCAACCCGTGCAGCTTTTCCAGGTCGACCGCGCCCTGCTTGATCTCGCGCCAGGCAAAACCAAGGATGTTGAGCGGGGCATACAGGCTGAGCAGCACCATCATCACGGCGGTCAGGTCGCCGACCTTCATGGTGCCCTGGCTGTAATTCCAGGCTGAGAGCGCCAGCACGGCGAGCAGGCCGGCATTCATGATGAAGGCCTGTATGCCATTCAGCAGGTACATGCTGCGCACCGCCTCGACGAAGCGCTTGTTATAATGGCGCATCGCGCTGTCATAGCGTCCGGTCTCGCGCTCTTCGGCGGCAAAGGCCTTCACCGTCTCGAAGTTTGTCATCGTGTCGATGGAAACCGCCCTCAGCTCGGTATCGGCCTTGTTCATCCGGCGGCGCTGGCGAACGCGCCACTCCGTGATGACGACGGTGGCGATGACATAGATGATGATGGTGCCGATGGCGATCAGCGACAGCCTGTAATCATAGGCGGCCCCAAGCGCGATGGAGGCGAGCACAAGCCGGACAAAGGTCGGCCCGATATTGAAGGCCAGAAACCGGATGAGATAATCGATGGCGCTCGCGCCCCGCTCGATCACCCGGTTCAGCGCGCCTGAGCGCCGCGTCTGGTGAAAACCGAGCGACAGCGACTGCGCATGCCCGAATGCGTCCACACAGGCGACCCGCTGGGCATCCTGGCTGACCGGGCTGAACAGGAAGTCGCGCACCTGCGGCAAGGCGGCGGCGAGGAACCTCAGGCCAATTGCAAACCCGATCCAGGCAATCGCAATGGCAAGCGGTGTCGCCCCGTCATCCTCGCCCGCCACCTTGTTGATGGCGTCCCCCAGAATGATCGGGGAAACCACTTCAAGAACTGCCGCCCCCAGCGTCAGAACGATCGCTATGCCCATGACCGGGCGCCATTTGGCGAGTTCAGGGCGCCATAACAGCTTCAGGATCCGGACGATCGAACCACCCAGCCCGCCGTCGGCGCTTTCGATCTGGTCGGTATCGTCCCTCGCACTCATACTTCTCATGCCCGCCATATGGCCCCAAATGCAGCCTGCGAACAGGCCATGGCTGGTACGAATCCCTTCATGGGCTTAAATGCGGGGCCGAATTCAGGAAAGAAATCCGAATGCCGAAGCTGAAATCCATCTGCGTCTATTGCGGCTCGTCCAATCAGGTGAAGCCCGCCTATATCCGGCTCGCGCGCGATCTCGGACGCAGCCTTGCACAGCAGAATCTGCGCCTTGTCTATGGCGGCGGCGGTGTCGGCCTGATGGGCGCGTGCGCGAAAGCCGTCCACGAGGCCGGCGGCGACGTCCTCGGTGTCATGCCGAAATTCCTGCTGCAGAAAGAACGCATCTTCGAGGATGTCGAGCATCGCATCGTCGATGACATGCACACCCGCAAGCAGATGATGTTCGACGAATCGGATGCCTTCATCGTCCTGCCCGGCGGCATCGGCACGCTGGAAGAAGCCGTCGAGATGCTGAGCTGGGCGCGTCTCGGCCTGCATGCAAAACCGATGGCCTTCCTCGACGAGGACGGCTTCTGGTCGCCCTTCTTCGAGCTGATGGAACACATCATCGAAGGCAAATTCACGCCGGAAGAGTTCCGCGCCTGCCTTGTTCACGAAAATACGCCTGAAGCGGCCATCGCGGCCCTGCAGGACCGTGTCGTCGTGATGGACAGCTAGGCCTTCGAGAGCCGGCGGACCACAGCCTCACGTCCAATCAGCGGCAGGATCGTGCCCATGTCGGGCCCGTGCTCCTGGCCGGTCAGCGCCTTGCGAAGCGGCATGAAGAGCCCCCGGCCCTTGCGGCCCGTCTTCTCCTTCAGCGCGCTCGTCCAGGTCTTCCAGGTCTCGCCTGTCACCTCACCTTCCGGCAGCAGGTCGCGTGCTTCAGCGATGAAGGCTTCATCATCTTCATCGACGACCGGTTCGATCTGTCCATAGGCGATGTCGGCGAAATCCTTGGCGTCATGCACCGTCTGGCAGTTCTCGCGTACCGCCAGCCAGAACGGCTCATTAGCGGCATCCGGCGCAATCTTGGCGAGCTGGTCTTTCACGGCCTCGTACGGGGTCGTGTGAATGAGCGTGGCATTCAGCGCCAGCAGGTCGCGCTCATCGAACTTGGCCGGCGCCCGGCCGATCTTGTCGAAGCTGAACTCCCCGGCCAGCGCCTCCAGACTCTCGCGCGCCTCGATATTGTCGCTCGTACCGAGCTTGGCGAGCAGCGACAGGATCGCCATCGGGAAGATGCCGCGCGCCTCCAGCGTATCCATGCTGAGCGAACCGAGCCGCTTGGAAAACGCCCCGCCCTCTGCATCGACAAGCAACGGCGTGTGCGCCATCTCCGGCGCCGAACCGCCGAGCGCCTTGAATATCTCGATCTGCGCGCCGGAATTGGTCACATGGTCTTCGCCGCGCACGACATGCGTGATCTTCGCGTCGATATCGTCGACCACGGAGGGCAGCGTATAGAGATAGGAGCCGTCTTCGCGGATCAGGACCGGGTCTGACACGCTGGCCGTGTCGACGCTTTGCGGCCCGCGGACCAGGTCGGTCCACTCCACGCGCTCGCCCGACAGCTTGAAGCGCCAGTGAGGCTTGCGGCCTTCGGCTTCCAGCTTGGCCTTGTCCTCATCGGTGAGGGTCAGGGCGGAGCGGTCATAGACCGGCGGGCGCCCGCGCGACAGCGCAATCTTGCGCTTGCGATCGAGCTCGTCAGCGGTCTCGTAGCAGGCATAAAGCAGGCCCATCTCGCGCAGCTTGGCCGCTGCGGCATCATACTGATCGAAGCGCTTGGACTGGTTGAACGTGTCGTCCCAGACAAGGCCCAGCCACGTGAGGTCGGCCTTGATCTGGTCTTCATAGGCCTGTGTCGAACGCTCGGTGTCGGTGTCGTCGACGCGCAGGACGAACGTGCCGCCCTGCCCCTTGGCGAACAGCCAGTTGATCAGCGCGGTGCGGACATTGCCGACATGCAGCTTGCCGGTCGGTGACGGCGCGAAACGGACTATGGGTGAAGTCATCAATCGTCCCTGAAACGGTTCGTGATCGGATAGCGCCTGTCGCGGCCGAAATTCTTGCCGCCGACCTTCGCGCCGGGCGGCGCCTGCCTACGCTTGTATTCGGCAAGATACAAGAGATGCTCGATCCGCTTTACAGTCGCCTCGTCATGGCCGCGGGCCATGATGTCCCGGATATCTTCTTCGCGGTCGACCAGACCACGAAGAATATCGTCGAGCTTGTCATAGGATGGCAGCGAATCCTCATCCTTCTGGTCCTCGCGCAGTTCGGCAGAGGGCGGCTTGGTGATGATCCGCTCCGGAATGACTTCGCCTTCAGGCCCCAGCGCGCCGCGCGGGTGATGTTCATTGCGCCAGCGCGACAACTCGAAGACTTCGGTCTTGTAGAAGTCCTTCAGCGCATTGTAACCACCGCACATGTCGCCATAGAGCGTCGCATACCCGACCGCCATTTCGGACTTGTTGCCCGTGGTGACGACCATGTGGCCGAACTTGTTCGACAACGCCATCAACGTCACCCCGCGCAGGCGTGACTGGATGTTCTCCTCCGTGATCCCCGGCTCGGTGCCCTCGAAGGGGGCGGCCAGCATCTCATCCATCGCGGACACACCGGGGGCGATATTGATGATGTCATAGCGCACACCGAGCGCCTCGGCGCATTTCTTCGCATCCTCAAGGCTTTCCGACGAGGTGTATTTCGACGGCATCATCACGCACCAGACGCGCTCCGGCCCGAGCGCATCGACGGCAATCGCCGCGCTCAGCGCACTGTCGATCCCGCCGGAGAGGCCGATGACCACGCCCGGAAAGCGGTTCTTGTTGACATAGTCGCCCAGAGCCAGCGTCGTGGCGCGATACTCCATGTGCCAGCCATCATGATCGAGCCGGCAGCCCTTGTCCTTCAGGACGAGCTTGCGGGTCTCCAGATCGAAGGCGACCAGTTCGGTCCCGGTCTCGAACTGGCCGACGAGCCCGCACCGTTCGGCATGGGTCGAGTTGGTCGCATAGGAGCCCCCATCGAAGACAAGCTCATCCTGGCCGCCGACCTGGTTGACGAAGATGTAGGGCAGGCCCAGCACGCTCCAGCGGTCGAACGCCTCGGCACGTTCGGTATGGATGCTGCGGCGCCACGGCGAGCCGTTCGGGATGACCAGCAGCTCGGCGCCGGCGGCGTGGGCCGCCATCGGCACGCGCTCGAACCAGACATCCTCGCAGATGGCGAGGCCGATCTTCACCCCCTTCAGCTCGACAATGCAGGCCGGCGAGCGTCCCTTTGCGAACAGGCGCTGCTCGTCGAACACGCCGTAATTCGGCAGCTCCTGCTTGTCATAGCGCGCGGCGATCTCGCCCCCCGCACAGAAGGCTATGGAATTGAAAAGTTCTCCATCCTGCCAGGGCGAACCGATGATGAAGGCTGGCAGGTCGGCGCTCTCACCGGCGAGTTGTATGACGGCGGCCATGCAGTCCTCGACCGCGCTCGGCTTCAGGACAAGATCTTCCGGCGGATAGCCGAGAATGAACATCTCACTGAAGACGACAAGATCGGCGCCTTTCTCGGCACCCTCTTTCAGCGTCTGGCGGGCCAGCTCGAGATTGCCGTTAATGTCTCCGACAATCGGGTCGAGCTGCGCGGCGAGGATCTTCAGCGTATCGGTCATTGCGCCCACTTAATGGGCGTTGTCAGCGCTGCAAAGCCCCCAGAAGCGCGTCGCAGACGCGATGCACCTGATCTTCCGAAAGATAGGCATGCATCGGCAGGCTCAACACCTCGCCCGCAGCCCGCTCACATTCCGGCAGGCCACGGGCCGGCGCGAACTGTTCAAAGGCCGGCATCTGATGGATCGGCGTGTCGTAATAAATGGCCGTCGGAATGCCGGCTTCCTGCATCTTTGCTCTAACAGCGTCCCGGTCGGGCACGCGCACCGTATAGAGGCCATAGGCCGGCTCATCGCCCGGGCCAGGCTGCTGGCGCTCGACCTTGCCGAGCAGGCGGCGGTCATAGATTTCGGCCGCCTGGATACGGCGCTGGCGCTCGGCCTCGAAGATACCGAGCTTCTCGGCCACCACGGCACACTGGATGGAATCGCAGCGGCCATTGATGCCCACCCGGATCGACTCCTTGCGGTTGTCGCCCGTGCCGTGCCAGCGGATGGAGCGCAACAGATCACCCATCTCCTTCTCGCGCACCAGGATCGCCCCGCCATCGCCATAGCCGCCAAGCGTCTTGGTCGGATAGAAGCTCGTCGCCGTGATTTCCGCGAGCATGCCTGCCCACGCGCCATCCTGCTTGCAGCCGAAAGACTGCGCGGCATCGGCAACCATGCGCAACCCATGCGCATCGGCAACAGACTGGATCGCCTTGTAGTTGGCCGGCAGACCATAGAGATCGACCGGTATCACGGCCCGGGCGCGCAGGTTGCGCGTGCCTTTCACCCTCTGGATTTTCCGCTCCAGGTCTTCTGCATCCATGTTGAAAGTCAGCGGATCAATGTCGACCAGAACCGGCGTTGCGCCGGCGAGCAGGACGGCGTTGGCGGTGGCATTATACGTGAAGCCAGGAATGAAGACCGCGTCGCCATGGCCGTAGCCGAGCGCGATCAGCGGCATCACCAAAGCCTGCGTGCCTGAGCCGACGGCGACCGCATCGGCCGCGCCGGTAAACTCGCACAGCTTCTGCTCACACTCGTCGACTTCAGGACCGCCGATATAGCGGCCATGATCGAGGATGGTCATCCAGCGCTGTTCGAGAGCGGGACGAATTTCGGCCTGCTGGGCTTTCAGGTCAAAGAACTGGATCGGCGCTTCGGCGGGCAGATCGATCATCTTCTCGGCAGCGGCCATGGTCAGGCTCCAATCTTCTGAAGAGCGGTCTGTTCGACAAGCTCGGCAAGCCGCACCGCTTCGGCAGCTTCCCGGCCGGGAATGGGGGTCTCGCGCTCGCCCAGGCACGCGGCGAAGAACGCTTCGTCCGCCGCCCCGAGCGGATCGGGCAGATCGGCAGAGACATCCGCCTTGATCGCATGCGGCGTCGTGTTCTCCACCTTGCGGGTCAGGAAATCGATGCTGATCGTGCCGGAAGGGTAGATCACCGTCATGGCCCGGCGGCGCTCCGGAGCCACCCGGCTGGCCCTGATGACGGCTTTCGCGTCCGACGGAAAGTCGAGCCGTGCCACCGCTTCGTCGATATGGTCGGTGTGCTGACGGCTGCCTTCACCACTGACGCTGGCGCCCACGCCGATCAGCTTGGCGGCCATGTCGAGATCGTGGATCATCAGGTCCCAGATAACCGAAACATCGCCCGCCCGGCCTTCCGGCGAAGGTGGGCTCTCACGGACCGCCTCGATCGAGACAGGGACTTCCGCAATATCGAAAAAGCCCATGGCGGCGAGGACAAACCGCTCCTGATGGCCCACCTGCAGCGTCAGCCCCTTCTCATCGGCCAGCGCGGCCAACTCGCGTGCCCGTGCCCCGGAAAGCGCCAGCGGCTTCTCGACAAGGACATGCAGCCCGGCGACGAGCGCCCGCTCCACAACCGCGTCATGGTAAATGGCCGGACAGGCGACAATGACGCCATCACAAGCCTCATGCAGCGCCGCTTCGCTTTCGAAGACCCGGGTCTCATGCTTTTCGGCCAGCACTTCTGCGCGCGATTGGTCCGGATCGAACACCCCGGCAAGCTGGGCCCGCTTCGAGTCTGCGATCTTTCCGGCATGATAGCCGCCAAAGACCCCGGCACCGATCAGACCGACTTTCAGAGAAGACATTCAACACTCCGCTTTGCGCGCCCCCTTCGCACCGGTTCGCGCCAGGCTGCAAGCTAAGCCGGCAGCCGACGGGATCAAAGAGTCTTGCGAATTCTTACCGCCAATCCTTCACACCAGACGCTTTCCGCTCCATCTGTGGGCTCAAACACAAATGGAGGATAACGATAATGCCGACAATCCCGACAAAAGACTGGACCCTCGCAAGCCGCCCGGTGGGTATGCCGAAACTGTCAGACTTCGCCATGGAGAAAGGCGAAGCCGCCGAGCCCAGGGACGGCGAGATCCAGGTCCGCAATTCCTGGATGTCCGTCGACCCCTATATGCGCGGACGGATGTATGACCGCGAAAGCTATATCCCGCCCTTCCAGATCGGCGAAGTGCTGCAGGGTCACGCTGTCGGTACAGTCGTCGCCTCGAAACATCCCGACTATGCCGAGGGTGATCTCGTCACCTCCATGGCCGGCTGGCGCGAAGCGTGGACCGACGAGCCGAAAGCCGCGATGGCCACAAAGATCCCGCAGACCGGCCTGCCCGAATCCGCCCTGCTTGGCGTGGCCGGCATGCCGGGCCTGACCGCCTATGCCGGTATCCTGCGCGTAGCCGAGCTCAAGGAAGGCGACACCGTCTTCGTCTCCGGCGCGGCCGGGGCGGTCGGCTCGACTGTGGTCCAGATCGCGAAGATCAAGAACTGCACGGTCATCGGCTCGGCCGGCGGCGAGGAAAAGTGCAAGCTCGTCAAGGAACTCGGCGCCGATCATGTGATCGATTACAAGCAGCACGATAGTTATGAGTCGCTGCTGGGCGCCCTAACGGCCGCGGCCCCGAAAGGCATCGATGTCTATTTCGACAATGTCGGCGGTGACCATTTGCAGGCCGCCATCGAATGTGCCCGCCCGATGGGCCGTTTCGCGCTTTGCGGCATGATCAGCCAGTATAATGTGACCGAGCCACAGCCCGGCCCCTACAACATCATCCAGCTCGTCGGGAAACAGCTCACCCTGCGCGGCTTCATCGTGGGATCGCATGTTGATCTGCAACCGCAGTTCCTTCAGGACATGGCCGGCTGGATCAAAGCGGGCAAGATGAAGTTCGAGGAAACGGTCATGGAAGGCATCGAGCATGCCCCGGAAGCCTTCCTCGGTCTCTTCGAGGGGCGCAACAAGGGCAAGATGCTCGTCAAGCTCTCCTGACCCCCGACAAACGACGGAGACACACATGGCGCGTCTGTTCGACGCCTATATCATAGTGGACTGGAGCGCCGCCGGCAAACCGGCGCAAGGGGCCAATTCCGTCTGGATCGGTGCCCTTGCCCGGGACGCCCGACTGAAATTCCATTTCCAGTCGGCCAACCCCTCGACACGCCTGCAGGCGCGCGAGATCGTTGCCGGACTGGCCGAACGCTTTACCGCGCGCGGCGACAAGGTGCTGATCGGTTTCGATTTCGGCCTTGGCTATCCGGCCGGGACCGCCGAGGCCATCGGCCTCGACACGGCGGCCAAGCCGGCCTGGCAGGCCATGCACGACCATCTCTCGTCCAAGGTCAGGGAACGCCCGGATAATTCCAACACTCGCTTCGCGATCGCGGCCGGGCTGAACTATGCGATGACGAAAGGCCCGCTCCCCTTCTGGGGCGCACCGGCGCGCGACCAGATCACCACGCTGACCGGCCAGAAGGGAGACTTCTCGGACTCCCCGGTCGAGGAGTTCCGGCTCTGCGAGCAATGGGTTAGGAAAACTCACAAATCGAAACCCAAATCCATGTGGCAACTTTACGGTGCCGGCTCCGTCGGCAGCCAGTCCCTGCTCGGCATCCCGTCGATGCAGGCCCTGCGCCAGCGCTTGCCGAACTCGAAGATCTGGCCGTTCGAGACCGGCTTCGAACCGCTCGAGGCGGACGCCCTTGAAGAGACCAATATCGTCTTTGCCGAGGTCTATCCCTCGCTCGTTTCGGCCAGGCCCGAAACCGGTGAAGTGGCCGACCAGGCCCAGGTTCGTGCCCTCGCCCGTCACTATTACGGTTTGGACGAAGCGGGAAAACTCGGGGCCCTGTTCGGGCCGCCGGAGGGCCTTGAAAGCACGGATATCCCCAAAATTGTCGGCGAAGAAGGGTGGATTCTGCTGAAATAGCCCGTCGTTATTGGGTTTTCGGGCTATTTACCCCCTCCGAATCGTGTAGAAAGCATGCGCGGCAAGATATCGCCGTAAGCTAAAAGGAGAGCCCAATGAACAAGGGTGAACTTACAAAGGCCGTCGCAGAATCGGCTGGCATGTCTCAAGCAGACGCCGGCAAGGCGGTAGACGCAGTTTTCGACACCATCTCCGGCGCGGTCAAAAGCCGCAAGCAGGTGGCTATCGCTGGCTTCGGCACGTTCCACGCCAAAACGCGTGGCGCTCGCGAAGGCCGTAACCCGGCAACGGGTGACACCATCCAGATCCCTGAGAAGACCTCGGGTGCCTTCAAGCCGGCTTCGGCTCTGAAGGATATCTAAGGCTCCCCAGGGGGGATCTTAGCTCACGGGGCGGCGCGCTGGTCTCAACCGGCGCGCCGCTTTTGATTCCAGCAGAGCCGTCTGCAGCACGCCGGCAAAGACCGACGCGATCAGCACGCCCTCCATCATGCCCTGCGCGCCCCGGCCGAGATAAAGGCCGAAGAACCACGCCGCCGGGATCATGATCAGGAAGTATGAGCCGAGATGGATATAGGTGGGTGGCCAGATGACATTCTGGGCCCTGAGCGCCATTGAGGCGATGTTCTGAAGCCCGTCGAACACGATGACAAAAGCCGTGAAGCCGACAATGCCGACGAGCTCCGGACGGATCAGGACACCGGCCACTTCAGCCTCAGACTTCACGAGAAGCGCCGCCAGCTGCGCCTGGAAGATCCAGACAAGCGCGCCCATGACGAGGCCGATCAGCGTCCCGGCCACGATGCCGAGCCGTGAGGCGTCCTGCACCTGGTCCTTGTTGCGCCGGCCATAGGCTTCGGCCACGCGCACGCCCGTGGCTGTGCCAAGGCCCAGGAAGGCCATGAAGCAGAAGCCGATGACGTGCACGGCCATGCCATAGATCGTCGTGGCGGCCGTGCTGATCCAGGTCGCGATGACGAAGGTGAAATTGAACCCACCCCACTCGGCGACATTGGATACAGCCATGCCATAGCCGACCGAGATCTGACGGACCGGCTCGTCTTCCGGTCCCGGCGGAGAGGGCTTGAAGGCCGGCGTAAAGCGCCACACGGCGGCGAGGAAGAACACCACCAGCAGCCAGCGCGTCCCCGTCGTGGCGATAGCGACGCCGTCCGCGCCCATTTTCGGCATGCCCCACCAGCCGGCGACGACGGCCAGGTCGATCACCAGGTTGATGAGAACGCCCGCATACATGATCGCGGTCACGACCAGCGGCCGGCGCAGGGCTTCAAGATAGGAGCCCGCAACATGGGTTAGCATGTGTCCGATCAGGCCGAGGGCCAGGATTCGCGAGACCGACGCTGTCCCGGCCGCCACCGTCTCGCCAAAGCCGAGCCCGCGGAACATCGGCTCCACGCACAAGAGGATAAGCAGGGTCAGCAGCGCCCCGAACCAGAGCGAGAACCGGATGCCCCGCCGGAAGATCCGCCCGCTCTCGTGGGCTTGCCCGATCCCGGCCAGCTCGGCGGTCAGCACCGACACGCCGAGCAGAAGCCCCATTGTGAGGCCCAGCGACACGCCGATGGGCAGCCAGGAGTTCAGGACATAGGGCAGCTCGCTCGGCGCGTTCTGGCCAAGCACGATCACATCCGTCAGGCCCATCAGCATCATCGCGGCGCGCGAGACGGCAATCGGCCCTGACAGCCGCAAGAGATCTGCAATGTCGGATGGCCGCGCCCAGGCGGGCCAGACCCGCCTGCGATACATGGCGCTGTCTCCCTCTTAGCTCGCTGCGCGCGTTTCCGCGTTGACGGCTTCCTTCATGAGCTGGAGCTTCTCTGCGATCAGGAAGGCCAGCTCAAGGGCCTGTTCGCCATTCAGGCGTGGATCGCAATGCGTGTGGTATCGCGACGACAGGTCGGCCTCGGAAATGGCCTGGGCACCACCGATACACTCGGTCACGTTCTGCCCGGTCATCTCGAAATGGACCCCGCCCGGATAGCAGCCTTCCGACGACACGATGTCGATGAACTGGCTGACTTCCGAAAGGATACGGTCCACCGGCCGCGTCTTGAAGCCGCTTTCCGTCTTTAGCGTGTTGCCGTGCATCGGATCGCAGGACCAGACGACGTTCCGGCCGCTCTTCTTCACCGCGCGCACGAGCGGCGGCAGGCCTTCCTTGACGCCGTCAGAGCCGAAGCGCGAGATCAGCGTGATGCGGCCCGGCTCGTCATTGGGGTTCAGCGTCTCGATCAGGCGCAGAAGCTCATCGGTTTCCATGCCCGGGCCACACTTCACGCCGAGCGGATTGCGCACGCCTTTGCAGAATTCGACATGGGCATGGTCCAGCTGACGCGTACGGTGGCCGATCCAGAGCATGTGGGCGGAGGTGTCGTACCAGTCGCCCGACGTGGAATCGACGCGCGTCATCGCTTCCTCGAAGCCGAGCAGCAACGCCTCGTGCGAGGTGTAGACATCGACCTGCGCCATTTGCGGCACGCTCTTGGAGTTCACCCCGCAGGCATCCATGAAGGACAGGGCATCAGTGATCCGGTCGGCCAGCGCCTCATAGCGCTTGCCCTGCGGCGAGCGGTCGACGAAGCCGAGCATCCACTGGTGGACGTTCGCCAGATCGGCATAGCCACCCTGCGAGAAGGCGCGCACCAGGTTCAGCGTCGAGGCGGCCTGCGAATAGCCCTGGATCAGGCGTTCCGGGTTGGGCGTGCGGCTTTCCTCGGTGAAGTCCATCGCATTGATGTTGTCGCCCCGGTAGGATGGCAGCGTGACACCGTCGATGGTTTCGGTCGCAGACGAGCGCGGCTTGCCGAACTGGCCAGCCAGGCGGCCAACCTTCACGACCGGCTTGGAAGCGGCGAAGGTCAGAACGACGGCCATCTGCAGCATGACGCGCAGCGTGTCGCGGATATTGTCCGCACTGAATTCCTTGAAGCTTTCGGCACAATCGCCGCCCTGCAGCAGGAAGGCTTCGCCGGCAGACACCTTGGCCAGGTTCTGCTTCAGACGGCGCACTTCACCGGCAAAAACGAGCGGCGGATAACTCTTCAGACGCGTCTCTGCATCAGCCAGCGCAGCATTGTCCGGATAGTCTTCCGGAATGTGCATGGCCGGTTTCGTTCTCCAGCTGTTCGGTGTCCAGGTCATCGCTTCTTTCCTTCCAGCGGGCGTATCAATCACAAAGGGCGACGGGGCACAAGTTTTACCACATTTCTGACTGTGTTGTGTGGCGGAATCACCGAGCTTGCCTTACGCAGCAGGGAAAACCTCAGGATTTCGGAGCCCTCTCCCCATGTCGCATGCTTTCATCGTTCATGGCCCGAAAGACGTCGACAGCCTGCTTCAGGTACACGAGGCCCTGCGGCGGGCCGGTATTCCCGACTGGTACGAGCCGCCGGGCGCCGACAGCCCGGAAAGCCGCCACTCCGTCGCCGAAGCCATCGACAAGGCCTTTGCCATGGTGGTGCTCGTCTCGGCAAGCAGCATCCGCTCGCGCGAGGCGCAGGCCCAGATCGAGCGCGGCATCGCCCGCGGCCTGACCATCGTCCCCTTCCGCGTGGACAATGCGCGCCTGTCCGGCGTCTTCAAGAAGGAGCTCGCCGGCAGTCTGCGCCACGCCATCATGGATGAAGGCGGGCTCGAGAAGCTCGTCGCAGAGGTGCGCGCACGTTACCGCCATAAATGCCCCGTCATCGCGGTGATGAATCTCAAGGGGGGCGTCGGCAAGACCACCATCACCTCTCAGATCTTCGGCGCCTGGCAGGCCGCTCTTGGCGGGCGTATCCTGCTGGTCGACCTCGACCCGCAATACAATCTCACCCAGACCTTTTTCGACATGGAGGCCGCCGACCAGAGCGCCGCGCGCGACCGCTCCGTTATCTCCCTCTTCGAGAAGAGCCGGCTGCATGCACCGGACGTCCCCTCCCCGGCGGAGTCCTGGAGCCGGTTGTCGACCGAGCCCTTCCCGACCCCGGCCATCGCCGACCTCGTCCATCCCCTGCTTGGCGAGAACGGACCTGGCGGCGTGCTCGACCTTATCTCCGGCCAGTTCGAAATCTCGAAATACGCCTTTGCGACCGACAAGGCCGCCCTGGACGCGATCCGCCTCAATTTCCTGCATATGGTCGACCATCTGCGCGGCAGTTACGACCTGATCGTCTTCGATACCAATCCGAACGCGACCTTCCTGACGAAATGCGCGCTGGAAGCCTCCGACCGCGTGATCGCGCCGATGCATCCCGACATGTACTCGCTGCGCGGCGTGAAGCTTCTGAACCAGGTCCTGAACGAGCAGATCGCAGAGGATGTCCGGCCGAAACTGTCGATCCTGTTCAACCGGGTCAGCCGCAACGAGCAATCGGCCTTCGAGGCCGACGCTCGCAACGGGGCCCATGACCAGCGCGCCGGCTTCAAGCTGTCGGAGGCGCTGCTGCAGCATCCGGTCCCGAAGAGCGGCCACTTGCAGGTGCGTTCGCCGGAGCCCGATCAGGAGCCGTGGAAGTCGCTTATCGTCCACAAGGGCCGTGGCGGCGGCCTGAAATCCATCCGCGAGTCCCTGAAAGCCTCGGCGGCCGAGATCCGCGACAAGACCTCGGCCGAAGAACCGTCCTGATCAGGCCGGTTCAGTCTCGGGCACCCATTTGTGGCGCAGGGTGACGATTTCCTCGGCAATGGTCGGGTGAACCGCGCAGGTCGCATCGAACTGGCTCTTGGTCACGCCCATCTTCACCGCGATGCCCAGCATCTGGATCATTTCAGCCGCATCCGGGCTGACGATGTGGACCCCGACAACCCGCTCGTCATCGGCCTTCACGACGAGCTTGATCATCACCCGCTCACCATGCTCGAGCAGCGCGGTCTGCATCGGCCGGAAACGTGTCTTGTAGATATCGACCTCGCCGAACGCCTTGCGGGCTTCGGCTTCCGTCATGCCCACCGTGCCGACTTCAGGCTGGGTAAAAACGGCAGAGGCGACATTGTCGTGATCGAATGAGTGCTCCTCGCCGCCGAAGACGGTATCGGCAAAGGCATGGCCTTCCCGGATCGCAACGGGCGTCAGCTGGATCCGGTCGGTGACGTCGCCCACAGCAAAGACATTCGGCACATTGGTGCGGGACATGTCATCGACGATGACCGCGCCTTTTTCATCCAGCTCCACGCCGGCCTTGTCGCAGCCAAGCCCGGCCGTCGCCGGCCGGCGGCCAACCGCCATGAGCACGACATCCGACTTGATCTTCGTGTCGTTGCTGAGATGCACGCAATAGGGATGGTCCTCGCCCTCCAGCGTGGTGACCTCGTCCAGAACAGCAGAGGTGATGACACGGACACCGGCCTCTTTCAGCCCTTCGTGAACGGAGGTCCGGACGTCCCAGTCGAAGCCGTTGAGCACCGTGTCGCCGCGATAGACAAGACAGGTGTCGACGCCGAGCCCGGCAAAAATGTGCGCGAACTCACAGGCGATATAGCCCCCGCCCGCAATCACGATGTGCTTTGGCAGCTCCTCGATGTGGAAGACCTCATTCGAGGTAATCGTGTGCTCGACCCCCGGCAGGTCTTCCGGGGTGGGCCGCCAGGGCGTACCGCCGGTCGCGATCAGGATCTTGTCGACGGAAAACGTCTTGCCGCTGTCTTTGAGGACGATGGTATGCGCGTCCTGCATTTCGGCGCGTTCCTCGAACACGTCGACACCGGCATTGGCGAGGTTGCGCAGATAGATGCCCGACAGCCGGTCGACCTCGGCATGCATGTTCGACATGAATTTCGGAAAGTCGAAGCCGGACGACTCGACCTGCCAGCCATAGTCCTGCGCTTCCTTGAGCTTGCGGCCATAGTCGCTGGCATAGACCATGAACTTCTTGGGCACACAGCCCCGGATCACGCACGTGCCGCCGACGCGGTACTCTTCGGCGATGGCGACCTTCGCACCGGCCTGTGCCGCGATCCTGGCCGCCCTGACCCCTCCCGATCCCGATCCGATAACAAAGAGATCGTAGTCGTAGCCCAGCTCAGCCATGAAGTGTCCTTTCGGGTTTCCGGTCCAAAGGTGCGCGATATGGCGTGATCGGGCCTAGTATTCAATGACGGCTGCGCCGACATCCTGTCCGATGATCACCGTGCGGGCCATGCCGATGAAAAGACCATGCTCCACGACGCCCGGAACAGCGGACAAAAGACGCGCCGCTTCAGGCGCATCGGGAATGATCGAGCAATGACAGTCCAGGATGTAATTGCCGCCATCGGTGACGAGCGGCTTGCTCCCGCTGCCATTGCGCACCTCGATGCGCGGCTTGGAGACGCCTGACGCCCGCAGCGCGTCATAAACCTTCTTGGCCGTGATCGTGTAACCGAAGGGCGTCACCTCCACTGGCAGGGGAAAGGCGCCCAGCACCTCGACCTGCTTGGACGGGTCGGCAATGACCATCATCAGGTCACTGGCATTCGCGATGATCTTCTCGCGCAGAAGGGCGGCGCCGCCGCCCTTGATCAGCTGCGCCTTCTCGTCGACCTCATCGGCGCCGTCGACGGTCAGCTGAATGCGGTCCACATGTTCGATCGGCAGCAGCGGCACGCCGAGCGATTCGGCCAGCCGGCGCGTATCCTCACTGGTCGGCACGCCCTTCACCATCAGCCCATCGGCGATTTCCTCGGCGAGCAGCTCGACAAAGAATTTCGCCGTCGAGCCAGTGCCCAGGCCAAGTGTCATGCCGTCCTCGACAAACTCGATCGCGGCAGCCGCTGCGTTTTCCTTCTCACGTTCATACGCCATGGCGAACCTCTTCTAGCTACGGGCCTTCTTCTCTGCCGCTTTCTTCTGTCTGAACTCCGACGCCCACTCGGCCTTTTCGACCTGGCGTCCACGCGCCACAGCCAGGGCATTGTCGGAAACATTTTCCGTGATGACCGAGCCCGAGCCGACAATGGCCCCATTACCGATCTTCACAGGCGCGACAAGCGCGCTGTTTGACCCGATGAACGCATTGGCGCCGATCTTCGTCTGATACTTCAGGAAGCCGTCATAGTTACAGAAGATCGTTCCGGCCCCGATATTCGCATTCGCGCCAATATCGCCGTCGCCGAGATAGGCCAGATGATTGGCCTTGGCGCCAGCGCCCACACGCGTCTTCTTCACCTCGACAAAATTGCCGATCTTCGCGCCTTCGCCAATAATCGCGCCCGGACGCAAACGGGCATAAGGACCGATCTCGGCGCCTTCCTCGACATTTGCGCCTTCAAGATGGGAGAAAGCCCGGATCATGCTACCGCGGCGAACATGCACGCCCGGTGCAAAGATGACATTCGGTTCGATCGTGCAGTCCGGCTCGACTATCGTGTCATAGGAAAAATAGACCGTCTCCGGCGCCGTCAGCGTCACACCGGCATCAAGCAGCTCTCCGCGCCGCCGCTCCTGGAACGCCGCTTCCGCCGTAGCCAGCTCCCGGCGGGAATTGACGCCGAGCACATCGCGCTCATGGCAGGTGACGACCTTGCAGGCAGCGCCCTCGTCCCGGGCCAGTGCCGCGATGTCGGTGAGGTAGTACTCACCCTTCTGATTCTCATTCGTGACCTGCGAGAGAAGGCGGAACAAGCGCTCCGCCCGAACGGCCATGACGCCTGAATTGCAGAGATCGATCTTCAGCTGCTCGGGACTGGCATCCTTGGCTTCGACAATCGCCTCCAGGTCGCCGTCATAAGACGTGACCAGCCGCCCATAGGCGCCCGGCTCTTCGGCCCGGAAGCCCAGCACGCCAACGCCGGCCCCAGCCTCGAGCGCCTCGAACAGGGATTCGACCGCGCTCGACGGGATAAGCGGGGTGTCGCCGTAAAGGACGATGACGTCGCCGCGAAAGCCCGCCAGGGCACGCTCGGCGGACTGCACCGCATGGCCGGTTCCGAGCGGGCGCTCCTGCACGGCAATCGCATCCTCACCCAGCGCCCCTGCGACATGGCTATGAAGCTCCGGCGCATTCGGACTGATCACGGTCACGATCTGCTCACAGCCAACCCGCCGGGCAAGGTCGATCGACCAGTCCAGCATGGCTCGCCCGCCGACCTTGTGAAGAACTTTCGGGAGCGACGATTTCATGCGGGTTCCCTGCCCCGCGGCAAGAATGATTGCGGCGCGTTCAGCCATGTCGTCCGGTCTCGTACTGCTTTGACAACTCGCCTAAACCATCTGACGAGTCGATGCGAGTGATTTAAGGAGCGCCCATGACAGACGCCAATCTCAAGGGCTGGACGATTGTTTTCGATCTCGACGGGACGCTGGTCGATACCGCGCCCGACCTGCATGCCGCGCTCAATCACTGCTTGGCGGCGGCCGGCTACAACACGGTCCCCTTCGAGGCGATTCGCGGCATGATCGGAGACGGGGCGAAAGCGATGATCCGCAAGGGGCTGGAAGCCGACGGTGTCGCCCCCGAAGACCCTGTCGTCGAGCCGCTATGGACGGGTTTTCTCGAGCACTACCGCGCCAATATCTGCCGGTTGAGCCGGCCCTTTCCGGATGCGCTCGACACCCTCTCCCGGCTCATCGGCCAGGGCGCACGCTGTGCGGTCTGTACGAACAAGACCCAGCAGCTTGCCGAAGAGGTGCTGAACGGCCTGGAGCTGACACGCTATTTCGACGCGGTCGTGGGCGCCGACAGCGTGCCTGAAAAGAAGCCGCATGGCGGCCATATCTTGCAAACTATTGCAGAGGCTGGCGGCACGCCTGAGCGCGCCATCATGGTTGGCGACAGCCTGACAGACGAAAGGGCAGCCCGGAATGCCGGACTGCCCTTTATCTTTGTCCCGTTCGGTTACGGGCCGGAGCCCGAAACGCCACTGGAAACGCTGCTTGTTGCCGAGACCTATTCTGATCTTTCGGCGGTCATACTGTCTGTGACAGCTTAAGCGGCTTCGATCGTGGCTTCGGCAGGACGGTAAGGTGTGCGCACATCTTCCTGCGTTTTCGCGATACGGCGGCGCGGCATGCCGTTCACCATATTGCTGCGCAGGTCGGTCCGTGCACTCCGCATGGCAGGGACGAAGCCTGCATCGACGAGGTCGACATCGACTTCATAGCCACGCTCGGCCCAATATTCGCGAATCTTCTCGCGGAGGCGTTTTGCACCTTCGTTGTTACACCAGTCTTTCATTTCAATCTCTCCAGGCTAACTAGTTATGCAGGAGGGGATCCTCCCACTTGCCTGTCCTTCTGTTTGCTATTGTTTTGCACAATGATGCGGAGCGGTTTGGCGCCGCGTCATTCGTGACGCCTAGATGACGGTTTCGGTCCCAAAGCTCAAGGCTTTTTCTAGATGAAAATCGAGTAAGGCCCGAATATGAACAGCTGTTCATTCTGAATATCTGTTCATATTCAACACCCTTTGAGAACCAGAATTTCCCTATCATTGCTTGTTTCCAGCTAGGCTATTGGTTTCATATATAATTATCCAATTGTGGCGATATTCAGGACGTGTCCCGCGAACAGGCGACACAATGCCGCAAAATCTCATCACGCCGTGAACGGGCCAAAAATCCCATGCCGTAACGCATGGGAGGCATGCAAATTCAAAAGCAGTTAATACCACCAGAAATACGTGTGCAGAGATCAATTGACGCCCCCTACAAGGCGACTTATCACCTGCGGCTCCCGAATCGGGGGCGATTAGCTCAGCGGTAGAGCACTGCCTTCACACGGCAGGGGTCACTGGTTCGATCCCAGTATCGCCCACCATTTGCAAGATTTCCCGGATCGACAACCCTTCCCGGCCGAGCTGCAACGGCATTGTTTTATGCCTTTGCGATTCGCCACGACCCGCTCTACACCCGCGCTCAAATGAAATCACTCCTGCGCAACCCTGTTGTGGTGTCCATTCTTGGCGCCCTGATCTGGGCCTATATGGTCCTTTGTGCCCGCACGATCCGCTGGACCGTCGAAGGCGACGACGCCTTCCGGGAGGCCTGGAAACGCGATTATGGCCTCATCGTCGCCGCCTGGCATTCCCGCGTCCTGCTGCTGCCCACCATATGGAGCCGCATTGCCCGCAAGCTGCCGGAAAAGCCGCACCCCACCGCCATGTTGATCTCGCTCTCGCGCGATGGCGAGGCGGTTGCCCGCGCGATCACGCATCTCGGCCTCGACTCCGTGCGCGGCTCCTCCACCCACAAACGCAAGCGCAAGGACAAGGGCGGCACCGCCGCCATCGCCGAAACAAGCCGCCGCCTGCGGGCCGGCAGCGTGGTCTGCATCACGCCCGACGGGCCGCGCGGCCCGGCCGAACAGGTCCAGCAGGGCCCGGTCATCCTCGCCCAGCGGACCGGCGCCGCCATCGTCCCGTATGCCCTTCACTGCAAGCCCGTCTGGCGCCTCGACACCTGGGACCGCTTCATGATCCCCCTGCCCTTCACCAAAGGTGCCATGGTCATCGGCGAGCCCTTCTTCGTCGAGAAGACCGACGACACAGAACAGGCCCGTCAGGCCCTCGACGACAGGATGCAGGCGGTTCACCAGCGCGCTTCGGCCCTTGCCGGACAGTCCGGATAAGACGAGGCTGTGGCATGATTGCCTGGAGCCATTAGGAAAGCGGGTATGAGTTTCGCACAGGCGCTATACAGGGTCGCAACGACCACGGCCGAGCCACTGCTCGGCCTTGTCATGCGCCGCCGCCTGAAAGCGGGAAAAGAGGTGGAAGGCCGCGTGCCTGAACGTTTCGGCCGCAGCCAGGCCCCGGCACTCCCACAGCCGCTTGTCTGGATGCATGGCGCCAGCATTGGCGAAACACGCCTCTTGCTCGAACTCGCCAAACACCTGCGTGACGAACGGCCTGACCTCTCCATCCTCTTTACCAGCCAGACGGTGACGGCTGCTCAGCTTATCGACGCCGACATCGAGACCGATCCGCGTCTCACAGGTGCCGCCCGCCACCAGTTCGCGCCGATCGACACCACCGCCATCGCGAAGCGCTTTCTCGACCACTGGCAGCCCAGCCTATGGATCCTCGCCGAAGGCGAGATCTGGCCGAACCTGCTGCGCGAGGCCCGCCGGCGCGCCATTCCGACAGCCCTTATCAATGCCCGCATGACGCAGGCCAGCGTGAAGAACTGGGCCAAATGGCCGAAGCTGAGCCGGGCCCTGTTCGGCGGATTTGATCTGATGTTGGCAGGCGACAAGCAGACCGCCGAAGGGCTCACCCGCCTTGCCGGGCGGACGGTCGAGAGCCCCGGCAACCTCAAGGCCTCCTTGCCGCCGCCGCGCCATGACCCGCAGGAAGCTAAAAGCCTTCGGGCGAACTTCCTCAATGGCCGTGCCTGCCTCACCGCTGTCTCCACCCATCCGGGCGAAGAAGCGCTTGTGCTGGATGCCCTGGACATGATCACGCCTCGCCCGGCCTGCATCATCGTTCCCCGCCACCCGGACCGTGGCGCCGAGATTGAGGCCCTTCTGAAAGCCTGCAAACTCAGCTGCGCTGTCCGGTCAAAACAAACGCCCCCCACACCGGATACGGATGTTCTGCTTGCTGACACATTGGGTGAGGTTGGGCTCTTCGCCTCGCTTGCCGATACAGTCTATCTCGGTGGCGGGCATGCGCCCGGCATTGGCGGGCACAACCCGCTCGAGATCACCCGCCTCGGAAAAGCCGTCGCGAGCGGTCCGGACATGTTCAACTTCTCCGACACAAAAGCGCTGCTCGAAGGCAAACGAGGCTTTTATTTCGTCGATAACGCCAGCGCACTCGCTTTCGGCTTCCCTTTCGATCCGCCTACGGATGACCTTATTCGCGAGATCGAAGGCATGGCCCAGGCCCCCATGGATGCGACCCTTCAGGGCCTGCGCCCGCTCCTGCCTCAGGAGGCCGAACAATGAGACCGCCACGCTTCTGGAATGGCGATATCGATCCGCGCTCACGCGAAGCGGCCCCGCTGACGCGGGTGCTCCTGACGCCTCTGGCGGCGCTTTATGCTGGCGTGACGGCGCGAAAAATCAGGCAGGCCGATCCGGCCCAGCTGCCCATCCCCGTCATCTGCGTCGGCAATCTCACGGCCGGTGGCTCGGGCAAGAGCCCCGTTGCGGCGGGGCTCCGCGACTGGTTCAGCGAACGCTTTCCCGGCAAACGGATCGCAACTCTCTCGCGTGGTTATAAGGGCCGGCTCAAAGGGCCGCTGCGTGTCGACTTCGACACACACACCGCTGCGGATGTCGGCGACGAAGCCCTGATGTTTGCCGCCCATGGAGAAGCCTGGATCGGCGCCGACCGGGGCGAAGCCGGCAAGGCCATGGCCGCTGACGGGGTCGACCTCATCATCATGGATGACGGCCACCAGAATCCGACCCTGAAGAAAGACCTTTCGCTCGTCGTGGTCGACAGCGAATACGGCTTCGGCAACGGCCACGTTATCCCGAGAGGCCCCTTGCGCGAACCGATCGACCGGGGCCTTGAGCGCGCAGACGCCGTGATCGTCACAGGCCGGACCTCAGCCCCAGAAGAACTGAACTCATTCCGTGAGCCGATACTCCGCTGCCTGATCAATAGCGAAGGACCTGTGATGATGCAGGCGCTGGTCGCCTTTGCGGGTATCGGTCGGCCCGAAAAATTCTTCGACACGCTGGGCGCGCTTGGCAACAAGCCCGTCGATGCCGTCCCCTTCCCGGACCACCACGCCTATACCCGGCGCGATCTCGCCTACCTGCATGATCTGGCCAGAAAAAACGGCGCCACGCTCATCACCACGGAAAAGGACTTCGTTCGTCTCGATCAGGAGCAGCGCAAGGGCATCCTGACCCTGCCGGTCAAGGCGCAGTTCGACGCGCCGCAGATGCTGGATCAAATCCTCGCCCCTGTGGCAGAACGCTTGTCGTCATGACCAAACCCGCATCCCGGCAATATGTCCGTCCCAAGGATATCGATGAGCGCTCGACCCTCGGCCAGCGCATCGGCTGGCGGCTGGAGGCGATTGCCTGGGACGTTCTCTACTGGGGGCCGATGAAGCTGCTTGGACCGGACCGCGCATCGAAGACGGCTGGCTGGATCGTGCGCTCGATTGCACCCCTGTTCAGCCAGAACAGGACGGTAAAGCGCAATCTGCGCCTCGCTTTCCCGGACTGGAGTGAAGACAAGATCGAGGCGACCGCCAAAGCCGCCTGGACCAGTGTCGGACAGACGGCCGGCGAGCTGCCACACCTGCCGAAAATCCACCCTTATGCCGGCGACCGGGTCGAGGTGGTCAATGCAGATCGCCTCGACGCCGTTGAAGCCGCCGACAAGGGCGCGGTTTTCATCTCGGGCCATTTCGCAAACTGGGAAGTGATGGCCGCCGTCATCTGCCGCCGGCCGGTCGACTGCCTCGTCACCTATCGGGCCCTGAACAACCCGCATATCGACAAGCGCATCAACAAGGTGCGCCATGACTATGGCATTGGCGTACTCGCGCCGAAGGGCCTTGGCACGCGTGAGCTGATGCGCGCGCTCTCGGCGGGCCGGGCGGTCGCGCTGATGAACGACCAGAAGTTCAACCAGGGCCTGGCGGTTCCCTTCTTCGGGCATGACGCCATGACGGCCCCCGGACCCTCCCGGCTGGCCGTCAAATATGATGTGCCGGTCATCCCTGTCTCGACGGTACGCACAGGGCCCGCCCGCTTCCGGGTGACGATCCATGAGCCGATGATGCGTACGCCTGGCCTCGATGACGACGCCGCCACGAAAGACATGGTGGAGCGGATCACCGCCTTCATCGAAGCCGAAGTGCGCGCCAATCCGGGCCAGTGGTTCTGGCAGCACCGCCGCTGGCCGAAATCTGCCTGGAGAGACGCCGGAGTCTGACGCACGCGCCACATGCGGGCTGGACAACCGGGACAGACGGCGCATGTCCTGACATCAAAGCCCAGGAGCGCATCCCATGACTCTCTACACCCTCATCTCCGCCCTCGCCCTGACCTTTTGTGCCCTGATCGGGCTCGGCGCGCTCTTTGCTCCGAAATGGGCGCAAGGCGTCGTGCGGCTGGTGCCCGATCCGGACAAGCCCGGCGGCTTTTCGGAATTCCGCGCCACTTATGGCGGGCTTCTCTTCTTTCTGCATATCACGGCCCTGGTCGTGCTTGTCAGGATTGGCGGCGTCCCGGCCCTCTTCGCCATCATGCCGGTGGCAGCCGGCTGGTTCGGCGCCGGATTCGGGCGCATTCTCTCCTATCTGTTCGACACGAGAGCCAATCGCGAGCCGGGCCTGATCCCTGTCTGGATCCCTGTCGAACTTGCCCTCGGCCTTGCAATTGCCGCCCCGGTTCTTCAGATAGGCTGAATCTGACAAGGACAGACATATGACGGATCGTCGAGAGACGCCCCGGCCCGGCAGACGGACCAAACCCGCTCAGAAAGACCAGGCAGGCCCAAAGGACTGGGACGATGGCGAGCGCATCGCCAAATGGCTGGCGCGTGCCGGCGTCGCGTCCCGGCGCGCCTGCGAGAGTCTGATCGAAGACGGCCAGGTCGCCGTGAACGGGCGCAAGCTCACCTCCCCGGCCTTCAAGGTCACCGGCCGCGAGACCATTACGGTCAAGGGCAAGCGCATCCGGCCGCCCGAAGCCACCCGCCTCTGGCGCTATCACAAGCCCTCCGGCCTGATCACGACGACGGTCGACCCGGCCGGCCGGCGCACCATTTTCGAGGAGATGCCGAAACACCTGCCCCGCGTGGTCACGGTCGGCCGGCTCGACCTCACGACCGAAGGGCTGCTCCTGCTGACCAATGACGGCGAACTGGCCCGCAGCCTCGAGCTGCCGTCAAACGAGTTCCAGCGGACTTATCGCGCCCGCGCCCATGGCAAGGTGACGCCCGAGAAGCTGGAAGCCCTGCGCGAGGGCATCACGGTCGAGGGCACGGTCTACGCTCCCATCGTCGCCGAGCTGGAGCGCGAGACCGGCACCAATAACTGGATCAAGGTCACCCTGACCGAAGGCAAGAAACGCGAGGTCCGCCGCGCGCTTGAAGCCGTCGGGCTGGAGGTCAACCGCCTGATCCGTGTCGCCTATGGGCCGTTCACCCTTGGTGATCTCGCCCCTGGCGCGGTTGAGGAAGTCCTGCCGAGCGAGCTGAGGGCCGAACTCGGAAACCTGCTGAAGACATCGCAGTCGGCGCCGGATGACGCGCCCTGGAAAGGCGCCCGCAAGCGCAAGCCCCGCCAGACTGACGCCAAGAGAGGGCTTCACAAAATGGGCCGGAGTCGTACCATCCCGAAAAAATGAGACAAACGTCATTTTTCGGGAGGACCTCATGGCAGACACAGCAGTCGCAGCCCCACCAGAGACAAAGAAAGATCCATCGCGCGAAATGAGCGCGGCGGCCGCAGCCACGGCCGACCAGATCGTCAGCCCTGACGTCTATGCCAACCCGCGAGCGCTCGATGCAGCCTTTGCCCGTTTGCGCGCCGAGGACCCGGTCGCCTGGTGCGAACCGGAAGCCTTCCGTCCCTTCTGGGCCGTCACCAAGCATGCCGACATCATGGAAGTGAGCCGGCAGAACAAGCTCTTCACCAATGGCGAGCGCGAGATGCTCAGCTACAGGGAAGCCGAGGAGCGTGTCTATGCCCAGACCGGCGGCCCTCACCTACTGAAGACGCTCGTCCAGCTCGACGATCCGCTGCACTACAAGCTGCGCCACCTCACCCAGGACTGGTTCATGCCGCACAAGGTGAAGACGCGCGAAGAGGCGGTTCGCAAGATTGCGAAGGAATTCGTCGACCGGATGGAAGACATGGGCGGGGAATGCGACTTCCAGCAGGACATCGCCCTCTATTATCCGCTCCGCGTCATCATGCAGATTCTCGGCGTGCCGGAAGAAGACGAGCCGATGATGCTGAAGCTCACCCAGGAAATCTTCGGCGCGCAGGACCCAGACCTGATGCGCGACAAGGAGCTGGCCCAGGGCGGCGATTCCGAAAAGGGCCTCGCCTCGATCCAGGAAACGCTCGCCCAGTTCTTCATGTACTTCACCAACATCACCAAGGACCGCCGCGAGCATCCCAAGGATGATGTCTCGACCGTGATCGCCAACGGCATGGTCGATGATGAGCCGATCGGCCAGCTGGAAGCGATGAGCTATTACATCATCGTTGCAGCCGCCGGCCACGACACGACCAGCGCGTCGACCGGCGGCGGGGTGCTCGGCATGCTGAACAATCCCGAACAGCTGAAGAAGATGATGGACGATCCGCAGACCGTTTCGCGGACAGCCGTTGACGAGGCGATCCGCTGGACGACGCCCGTGAAGCATTTCATGCGGACCGCCCAGGACGATTACGAGCTGCGTGGACGCAAGATCCTGAAGGGTGAGAGCCTGCTGCTCTGCTATCCGTCCGGCAACCGGGACGAGGAAATCTTCGACGATCCCTTCGAATTTCGCGTCGACCGCAGCCCCAACAAGCTGATCTCGTTCGGGCATGGCGGGCATATGTGCCTCGGCATGCACCTCGCCCGGCTGGAGATGAATGCCATCTACCAGGAGCTGTTCTCGCGGCTGAAATCGATCGAGCTTGCCGGAGACCCGACCTTCATCCGCGCCAATTTCGTTGGCGGGCCGAAGTCGATCCCCGTGCGCTACAAGTTCTAGGCAAAGCGCGCTTATTTGGTCCGGACCACAAACTCCGTGCGGCGGTTGATGGCATAGGCCTCAGCCGTCTGGCCCGGATTGAGCGGGCGAGACTCGCCATAGCCGACAGCTCTGACCGTCCCGGCATCCACGCCCAGCGCGGTCAGATAATCGCGTACCGTATCGGCGCGCTTCTGCGACAGGGTCATATTGTAGGATTCAGCGCCGCGCGCATCGGTGTGGCTTGCCACCTCGATGGTATAGTCCTTGCACAGACGCACCGCACCGGCCACGGCCTCGAGCGCCGGCTGGCTGGCGGGCGCGATCTCGGCATCCTCGGAGACGAATTCGATGCTGCGGCCATCCATGATCCGGTCAAGGACAAGCTGGCAGGATTCCGGTGTGGGTTGCGGATTAAGCGAAGCGAGCGCCTCACCGGGCGCCGGTGCTTCGTCCTCCAGGATGATGGCATCGATGATCATCCGCTGCCCCTCACTGGTATTGCCTTCGGTCTCAATGATCGACTCGGCCGCCGTGCGCGCGGCCTGCTCGGCCTCAGCATCCGGCGCCTTCCCGCCGAGAACAGCGACCGGCCCCTTCAGATCGACCGACAGCCAGTCATAGCCGGCCTCTTGCAGCTCATGGCTGATATGGTCGCCGGCCGCAACGGTTTGCTGATTGACCTCTGGCAGCGGCTCCAGGACGATCTCGCTCGATGTCGGCGAAAACTTTCCGTCCGCAAACAGATAGTATCCATCAGGAATCTCGACACAGGAATCGCCTGTCATCTGGAGGCCGCTCTCCTCACTGGCCCCGCACGCACTAAGCCCGGCGAGCGCCGCCATGACCACCATCGGGAGCTGGAACCTGTTACTGATCGCCATTGCGTTCTCCGGTCATCCACACTTGTTCTTACTGCCTGCTTCGGCAAACCTACATTTCCCGGACCCGACAATCCAGAAAGACCCATGCGCGACAGGCATTTCAGGCGTTTTCCATTCAAGTCTCATGCCGCCTTGCTCGCGGCAATTCTTGCCGGAACCATGGCCATGGCCGAACCGGCCAATGAAACCTTCGACGCCCCGGACCCGGCGCTGGATGCGCTGGTCGAGACCTGTCTGGCGACAGAAGACGTCCACGTCCTGCCTGACACAAACACGATCTGCTACAATGCGGCCATCTTTCCTGGCCAGTTCCTGCAGCTTGCCGACATGGCCCCCGCCGACCGGATCATCATTACAAGTCCCGGCGGCAATGTCGCCACGGCCCGGATGATGAGCCGCATTCTCGATGAACGCAACGAGCCGGTTGTCATTGCCGGCCAGTGCATGTCGGCCTGCGCCATGGTGCTGATCCCAGGCGCCGACGACCTCATCATCCACCATAGCGCCCATATCGCGGTCCATGGCATTACCATGATGGATTACACGACATGGTTCGGCTGGCGGACGGATGGCGCCACCCCCTCAACCGCCGACCTGATGAAGGCTAGCCTCGGCTATGACTTCGGCTATGCCCTGCATAAGACCGGCAAGGACCACATGATTGGCCATCTCGAGGGCCAGCATGTCGAGCGCGGCTATATCGACGATATCAGCACGCGGATGCTGGACGATGCCCGCGCCTGGCCGTGCCGTGTCCCGCCCAAGGACTATTGGGGCATGATCGACGCAGACCATCTGCGCCGCTATCTCGGCGACCATATCCGCCGCATGGAACACTTCAACCAGTCCTGGGACGCGCCGGACAATACCATCTACAAGGATGTCACCCTGCCCATCGCGTCGATGACCTATATTTTCGACCGCGACTACAAGGCGGCCGGCTGTGACGGAACGGCTATTGCGGCAGAAGATGCTCCGGATAGTCCGGATAGCTCGCTTTCATCACACCGTGATTGAGCAGCATTTCGGCCTTCAGCGTATCGCCCGCCTCGTCAAAGAAGCGCGTCAGCACCCAGTAATTCTCCACCCGGCGCGACTGTGACAGGGCCACGATCTCGCGCGTGAGCCGGTATGGCTCTCCCACGAAAAGCGGGCCGTCCACCATCTTGATCTGCAGGTCCGCAAACAGGCCGATGGAGGGGCGCTTGATGGGCCAGCCGGCCATGCCGCCTGTATAATTGCCGAGCACCGAGACCATCTCAGTCGGGATGATCGCCCTGCACCAGGGCGACGCGCTGGCATCGCTATACCAGTCCATCGGTTCGGTGATTTTTGCGAGCTTCTCGTTCAGCGAGAAGGGATAAAGATTGCCCATATGCTGGTCCGGGTCCATCCGGACAATCTCGTCCTGCTTGCCGGTCATGCCGACCGAAAGGTCCGCCAGGATGACCAGCTCGCCGGCCGGGCGCAGCTTCGCCATGCGGGCCTCGAGCAATGGTTCGCCATGACCGGGGCCGAGCGTGGCGCTCGCCTCCAGGACCGGCGTGCCGTCTTCCTTCTCGGCGCGGCAATAGGCCGAGGTCTCCGAGGTCGGCTCCACGAAGACACGCACCGCCTCGCCCTCGAACACCATGGTCTGGAAATGCGCGGAAAAGCATCCGCGCTCGAACCAGGCCTGGTCGAAGAGATCGACCAGATAGGGTGAGAACTGGCTGAAATGCGTCGGTCCCTCGATCGGCCCGGCCTTGATGCCGAGCTTTTCGGCCTGCTCATCATCATGCAGGGAGCTGTGGCCGTCATAGGACTGATCGGCCAGCATCTGGGCCGGCTTGCGAAGCGGGCCTTCAGTGATCGTTGCCATCGCCCTAGCCTTCCATCCCGGCCATGCGGGCGCGTTCAGCGGCAAAGGCGGCCAGAGGCTTTACCCGTTCGGCATTGGCCGCCGCATTGGCGTTCGAGGCCGTTCCGTCGCGCACACGCCCGACAATCCCCTGAAGGATGCCGGCCAGCCGGAAAGCATTGTAGGCGAAATAATAGTTCAGGTCCGGAATGCCTTTATCGCGGCCGGTATACTCGCAATAGAGATCGACATATTCCTCCAGCGTCGGGATGCCCCAGGCCTTCAGGTCCTTGATATTGGCGATCGATCCGCGCGCTTCGTCATTGCCCGGCATCACCCAGTTCATCAGGTGATAGGAGAAGTCGGCCACCGGATCGCCGAGCGTCGAGAGCTCCCAGTCCAGAACGGCAATCACCTTCGGCTCCGTCGGATGCAGGATCATGTTGTCGAGGCGGTAGTCACCATGGACGATGGTGACGTCCTCATTCTCCGGCAGGTTCTTGGGAAGCCAGTCGATCAGCTTCTCCATATCCTCGATATGCTCGGTCTCCGACGCCTTGTACTGCTTCGTCCAGCGGTGGATCTGGCGGGCGACATAATCGCCCTCCTTGCCAAACCCTTCCAGGCCGACCTTGCGGAAATCGGTATTGTGGAGGTCGGCAAAGGTCTTCACCTGGGCCTCATAGATCGCGCGGCGTTCGGCCGGCTCGGAGTCCGGCAGCGTCTGGTCCCACAGGATACGGCCCTCGACGCAGTCCATGACGTAGAACATCGTGCCGGTGACATCCTCGTCCTCGCACAGGCCATAGGGCCGCGGCACGGGAAAGCCGGTCGGGTAGAGCGCATTGATAACACGGAATTCGCGGTCGACGGCGTGTGCCGACGGCAGCAGCTTGCCCGGCGGCTTGCGGCGCATGACATAAGTCTTGTTCGGTGTGAAAAGCTTGTAGGTCGGATTCGACTGGCCACCCTTGAACTGCTTGACCGTCAGCGGGCCTTCATAGCCCTCGACATGCTTTTCCATCCAGTCCGCCAGATTCTGCTCATTGAACTGATGGCTTTCGGCAACTTCTTTTGTGCCGGTATACAGCTCCTGTGCGTCGGCTTCTGCCATGGCTCTACTCCCTGTTGTCTCTTGGCCGGCACCCTAGCGTCATCGGTCTTGGTGACAAAGCATATCGCAGGGTCAAAGTGCGATCATAAAGATGGCTGGGCCAAAATGAATGGAGCAGGCCTTGCGGCCTGCCCCATCGTCACCGGAACGGGTTTAAAGTCAGTCTCTAGTGGTCGGTAAGTTCGTCGGCGAATTTCTCGCCATACCGCGCCGAGGCCCTGGCCCGCTGGAGGAGATCGCGCGTGGCGGCGTCGAGCCCCTCTTCCTTGAGCTTCGCCTCGATCTTGTTGGCGAGATAATCTTCGCCATCATCAACCGCATCAAGCGCTGCCTTCTCGTCGCTTTCGAAGAGCGAAGTGAAGTCGGTCCAGGCCCGGTGGAGGGCTCCGCCGGCACCGCCCGAGCTAACAGGCTCTTCGCCATAATCGCGTATACGAGCTTGAAAGGCATGTATAAGCTCTTCCCGTTCGGCGGCGAGCGACTGAAACTTCCCGCGAAGCGCATAGCTTTCATCGGAAAGATCGCAGACCTTCTGATAGCCTTTCTGGCTATCGATCAGGGTCTTGGTGACGTCATTGAGGACGTCGGCATTGGGATTTGACATTTCTTGTCTCCATTGCGCCAATCGCATGGAGAACAACAATGCTCGCGCCCCAATTGTTGCCGGGAAGCGCTATTCTGACGGTTATTTAAGAATACGGTGGCCGATATCCTTGCGGTAGAACCCGCCGGGCCAATCGATCGCAGCGACGCCTTTATAGGCATTGGCGATGGCGGCCTTGAGATCGTTACCGGTCGCGGTGACCCCGAGGACACGTCCGCCGGCGGCGATCAGCTCGTTCTTCTCGTTCACATCGGTCCCGGCCTGGAAGACCATCACGCCCTCGATCGCTTCGGCAATCTCGAGCCCTCTGATGACGGTGCCCTTCTCGGCAGTCCCCGGATAGCCATTGGCCGCCATCACGACGACCGCGCTTGGCCGGAAGTCGCTGAGCCCCATCATGTCGCACAGCTCCGAATGCGCCGTCGTCAGCCCGCCTGTCGCACAGACCAGCAGCGCCGGGACGATATCGCCGGGCAGCCCCGCCATCAGCACCTGGCATTCCGGGTCCCCGAACCGCGCATTGAACTCGACCACTTTCGGCCCAGCCTCGGTCACCATGATGCCGACATAGAGCACGCCCTGATACGGCATCTCGTCCTCGGCCATGCCCGACAGCATCGGCTCGACAATCGTCGTCTGGACCAGTTCCAGGGTGCGCGCATTGACCACCGAGGCCGGCGCATAGGCGCCCATGCCGCCCGTATTCGGGCCGGTATCGCCATCGCCGACCCGCTTGTGGTCCTGCGCGACGGGCAGATAGATCGCGCCCTCGCCATCGGTCATGACGAAGATGGAGGCCTCTTCGCCTTCCATGAACTCCTCAATGACGATTTCGGCAGACGCGTCCCCGAACTTGCCGGTCATCATTTCCTCGACCGTATTCTCGGCGTCTTCCAGCGTCTCGGCGATGACGACCCCCTTGCCGGCAGCCAGCCCGTCGGCCTTGATCACATAGGGCGCCTCCATCGTCTCCAGGAAGTCCAGCGCTTCGGTGAGGTCGCTGAAGCGGCCATAAGCGGCTGTCGGCACGCCATATTTCTGCATCAGGTCCTTGGCGAAGCCCTTGGAGCTTTCGAGCTGGGCCGCCTGCTGGCTCGGCCCGAAGACGTCGAACCCGCGCGCACGCAACGCATCGGACGCGCCTGCTGCAAGCGGCGCTTCCGGCCCAATGATGATCAGGTCCGGATGCAGCTGCAGCGCCAGCTCCTGAACCGCTTTCAGGTCCGTGATGTCGAGGTCGAAGCAGGGGCCGAGCTTGTCCATGCCGGGATTGCCCGGCGCGGAATAGACCTCGTCGACCAGCGGTGACTGCGCAATCTTCCAGGCCAGGGCGTGTTCGCGCCCGCCTGAGCCAAGGATGAGAATTTTCATGTTGCGGGTGATGGACTTGGCCACGCCGCCAATCAAGCCCCGAAATGAACGTCACGCCGCCCCGATGACATCAATTTAAGACGATGTCCTGTGGGCGGCGGTGGACAGGCCCTGCAAAACCCCTTGAAGATACCGTCATCAGAGAGGCAAGGTATGTTCATGGCGAACAGAAATGACAGACGCCACACCTTCTCGGACCTGAGTGGATTGTGGACCGGCTATTATGCCTATGACCTGACAGACGAGGCGGTCATGTTCACCGCCTGGATCAGGGAAGAGGATGGTGAAATCCGCGGCTCGATCCTGGAAGAGGATCTCAGCGGCGAGATGCTGGACTCCGAATATGAAGCCGACATTCACGGCTTCCGCCATGGGCTGGATGTGCGCTTCACCAAGATCGCGCTCGATGAAGACAGCGGGGACACGCTGCTCCTGCGCTATCATGGCGACACCGATGCCGATTGCTGTCTGGTCAGCGGTGTCTGGTTCTTCGACGACCCGTCCGACTGGACCGGCACCTTCATGATGACGCGCATCTCCGGCGACCTCAAAGCCCGCGTCGCGGCAGAAGCCTCTCAGGATGCTGCCGATGACAGCGGAGACGAGGGATAAGCCTTGTCGGAAGAAGCGCCTTCAAACGTCACCGAATTCACGGTTTCCGAGCTTGCCTCGAACCTGAAGCGCACGGTCGAGACCGCCTATGACCATGTCCGCGTGCGCGGTGAACTCGGCCGTGTCACGATTGCGCGGTCCGGGCACATGTATGCCGACATCAAGGACGAAAAGGCCGTTCTGAATACGGTGATGTGGAAAGGCTCGGTGAACCGCCTGCCCTTCAAGCCGGAAGAAGGCCTCGAAGTGGTCGCAGAAGGCAAGCTCTCCATCTACCCCGGCCGCTCGAACTATCAGCTGATCGCGGACTTCATGCGCCCGGCGGGCGCCGGCGCGCTGATGGCACTGCTTGAAGAGCGCAAGAAGAAGTTCGCCGCCGAAGGCCTGTTCGACGAGGCCCACAAGAAGACCCTGCCCTACCTGCCACACACGGTCGGCGTCGTCACCAGCCCGACTGGGGCTGTCATCCGCGACATCCTTCACCGCATCCGGGAGCGCTTCCCGGTCCGCGTCATCCTCTGGCCGGCGCTTGTCCAGGGCGATACCGCGGCCGCCCAGATCGAAGCCGGCATTCGCGGCTTCAACGCCATGACCGGTGAGGATCGCCCGGACGTCCTGATTGTCGGTCGCGGCGGCGGCTCCATTGAGGATCTCTGGCCCTTCAATGAAGAGAACGTGGTCCGCGCCGCCTTCGAGAGCGAGATCCCGCTTATCTCGGCGGTCGGGCACGAAACCGATACGACGCTGATCGACTATGTCTCTGACGCCCGCGCCCCAACGCCGACCGGGGCCGCCGAGATTGCCGTGCCGGTCCGTCAGGACCTAATGATCGCGCTGGGCGAACTGGGGCAAAGCCTCACACATGGCCTCTCGCGCATGGTGCGCCATGACCGCGACCGGCTGCGCGCGGCGCGGCTTCCCAAGCTCGAAACCCTGATCGCGCAGAAGCGGCAAACGGTCGATTATCTCGAGGCGCATCTGCGCTCGGGCCTCTCAAGCGCCATCAAGTCCAAGCGGATCGAGCTTACACGAACCGAGGCGCGGCTTCGGCCCGAACCACTGCAAATGGATGCCAGACGCTGGCGCCAGCGCCTTGGCGAAACCGCCGTGCGCGCCAAACCGGCCCTCAGGCGCATCATCGCCGACCGGCGCACGGCGCTCGCGGCACAGGCGAAGCTCCTCGATACCCTCTCCTATCAGGCGACTCTCGACCGTGGCTTTGCCATTGTGAAGGACGAGGCCGGCAATGTGCTGAAAAGCGCCTCGAAGGCCGAAGCGGGTGACACGGTTTCGATCTCGCTCGCCGATGGTACGCTCGGTGCCGAGGTGACGGGAAAGGACAAGCCGTCCTCTACGCCAGGCGCCAGTCAGAAACCGAAACCGGCCAAGCCCGCTCCCAAACCGGCCGATCCGCCGAAAGGGCAAGGCTCACTTTTCTGAGTTGAGGTGCACCGATTGGTGTACCCTCTACTGCACTCTCCAGGTGTACCGTGGAGTGCACCCTCTAGGCCGGCTTTATCCTCAGGACGTTTCCAGCCGTTTCCGCCACAATGATGGCGGTGCCGTCCCGTGGGTTCGAGCCGTCGACCGTCTCGGCCGACCACTCCGTATCGCCAAGCTTCACCCGGCCCATGCCGCTCGCAAAGGCGCCGACCGTGACCCCACGCTGGCCAATGGTGCGGTCCATGCGCCGGTTGAGGGTCGGATGATCGCCCACCATCTGGCGCATGCCCGCAAAGACGGTCCGCCCAAGCACAAACAGGCCGACTGCTGCGACAGCGAAGAAGATGAGCTGGCCTTGCCAATCGCTAAGCCCGGCCGGCGCGATGGCCGCGAAAATTGCTGTAATGCCGGCGGCAATGGCGATCCAGAGCAAGTCAAACGTGCCGACCGCCATTTCGATGGACAAGAGGATCAACCCAAGCGCCAGCCAGTGCCAGGCGGTGAGCGGCCAGACCAGTGCGCTTATGCCTTCCATGGCTAGTCCTCCCTGCGGCGGGTCGGCGGCACGGCGCCGCCTGCCGAACGGTTGCCGGCGGCGGTCTCGGCCAGACCACGGATGCCCTCGATGGTCCCGAGAATGGAGCTGAACTCGGCCGGAATGATGACGGTCTTCTGGTTCTGCGCGGTCGCCAATTTCTCAAACGCCATAACATATTGCTGGCCAAGGAAATAATTGATCGCGTTGACGTCACCCTTGGCGATGGCTTCCGACACCATGGCCGTCGCCTTGGCTTCGGCCTCGGCCTCGCGTTCGCGCGCTTCGGCGTCGCGGAAGGCGGCTTCGCGGCGGCCTTCGGCTTCAAGGATCTGCGACTGTTTCTGGCCTTCCGCCTTGAGGATGGCCGACTGCTTGTCGCCTTCGGCCGTCAGGATTTCGGCCCGTTTCAGCCGCTCGGCCTTCATCTGCCGGGCCATGGCTTCTGTAATGTCTGCCGGCGGTGTGAGGTCTGCGATCTCGATGCGGGTGACCTTCACGCCCCATGGATTGGTCGCGGCATCGACGACCGAGAGAAGCCGCGCATTGATCTCATCGCGATTGGAGAGGACCTCGTCGAGATCCATCGAGCCGACCACGGTCCGGATATTGGTCAGCGACAGGTTCTGGATTGCGTTCTGGAGATTGTTGACCTCATAGGCCGCCGAGACCGGATCGATCACCTGGATGAACACGACTGCGTCGCAGGACACCATGGCATTGTCCTTGGTGATGACCTCCTGGGTCGGGATGTCGAGCACGCTCTCCATCATGTTCATCTTGCGCCCGATGCGCTGATAGAATGGCACGATAAAGTGAAGTCCGGGCGACAAGGTCTTGGTATATCGGCCGAAATTCTCGACCGTGAAATTGTAGCCCTGTGGGACGACCTTTACGGCGGACGTGATGAGAACAAGTCCCGCAACCGCCACGATAATGGCGACGACAAATGATGGCTCCATACAGGTTCCCTCCTGATGACCTGTAAGCTACATCGGTACGAATTTTCCGTTTTTCAATAAAAACGCGATACAAAAACGGCGTATACCAATGTCGGTATACGCCGTTCTAGAGCGGTTCGATTGATTCCGGGAGCTTTAAATCTCGCCGAGAAGATAATCTGCGCTGGAAACCTTGTACTCGCCGCCGTCCTCGACATTGAGCTTTTCGACGACACCATCCTTCACCAGCATGGAATAGCGCTTCGACCGCTCACCCATGCCGAAACCGCTGGCATCCATTTCAAGCCCGCAAGCCTTGGCAAACGCGCCATTGCCGTCAGCCAGCATGCGGACCTTGCCATCGGCATGGCTGGACTCGCCCCAGGCATTCATCACAAAGACGTCATTCACCGAGGTGCAGACAATATCGTCGACGCCCTTGTCATGCAGGGCGTCGGCTTTTTCGACAAAACCCGGCAGGTGCTTGGCCGAACAGGTCGGCGTGAACGCGCCCGGCACGGCAAACAGGGCCACCGTCTTGCCGGCAAAGATATCATCGGTCTTGCGCGGCTCGGGCCCGTTGTCGGTCATTTCCATGAAGACAGCGTCCGGCAGCTTGTTTCCAACTTCGATTGTCATTGAATTCTCCCTTGAGCGTCACAGCTACTTAGGGATGCCCCGGGCAATGATCAATCAGCGCTTGCCAACCTCAAGCGCGTGAGTCAGCCTAACGTGGAAAGAAAGGCATCGGCCCCATGCTTGAGGATCTGACCGGAAAACTCTTGATCGCCATGCCAGGCATCGGGGACTCGCGTTTTGCGCGGTCCCTCGTCCTGATCTGTGCGCATGAGCCGGACTATGCGATGGGGATCGCGCTCAACAAGCCGATCGAGGATCTCACCCTGCCGCAACTGTTGACGCAGCTCGGAATCGAGCAGGATATCCGCGTTCCCGACAATGCCGTCCTGAGCGGCGGGCCGGTGGGCACTGACCGCGGTTTCGTCGTTCACACAGGCGACTTTCATTCCGACGGCGCGACAATGGATGTCAGCCATGACTGCTGCCTGACGGCCACACGCGACATCCTGCAGGCCATCGCCTCCGGCGAAGCGCCGCGCGAATCAATCATGGCGCTCGGCTATTCCGGGTGGGGCGCCGGACAGCTCGAGACCGAAATCGCGGAAAACACCTGGCTGGTGGGCGAAGCGATCCCGGACTTGGTCTATGGCGGCGAACATGACAGCAAGTGGTCGCGCGCGCTGGACCTGCTCGGCATCGATGCCGCGAGGCTTCATTCCGGCGGCGGCAACGCCTGACCGGCTCCTAAGGATCGAGCAGATTGAGCGCCTGGGCCGCGCTGACCGGGTGCGAGAACGCAAAGCCCTGCGCATAATGAAAGCCGAGACTCCGCAACAGGCTGATCTGCTTGAGGTCCTCAATTCCCTCAGCGGTGGCCGACATGCCAAGCCGTGAGGCGAGCAGCGTTACAGTCTCGAGGATCACTCTCACCTTCCGCTCCTCGATCTGACGCGTAAGCTCCGGGTCGATCTTCAACCCGTCAGCCGGAAGCGCGGCGAGCCAGGAAAAGGAAGAGTGGCCGGAGCCGAAATCGTCGAGCACAACGCCTGCCCCGACCTCTTTCAGCGCGCGGGCGACCCGGATAGCCTCGCCGGCATCGCGCAGGGCGGCCTGTTCAGTGAGTTCGATGCGCAGCTGGCCCGGCTCGAAGCCATGGCTGGAGATCAGCGCCTCGACGAGATTGGGCAAGTCATCGCTCGCAAGGTCGCGGCCCGTCAGATTGACATTGACGAAAATGGAGCGCTCTGGCCGCGCCCGGCACCAGGTCGCGAGCGCTTCGCTCGCCCGGATCAGCATGTTCTGAGCCAGCGCGCCTTCATCCATGGACGGGTCGCCGGAGTGGTCTTCCGGGGATTCCCCGTCCCAGCGGGCAAGCGCCTCGAAGCCGGCCACATGTCCGGTCACGAGCGATACGATCGGCTGGAAGACCGCGTCCAGATCCGGTCCCGGACCGGCCTGTTGCGACAACTCTGGTCCCGGTGCCCGGAACAGGCGTCCGGACGCTCTGCCGTTCTGCCCGAAAGCGCCAACCAGGCGTACGGCCCTGCCCGTGGACAGGCCCAGGGCACAAGCCACCTCCTGGTTCGGCGCGTGAGCCATGTCGAACATGCGGGCCAAACGGCTCCGGCTCAGCCCATCGAGCACCACGCCCAGTGAGTCGAGCGTCCAGACCCCACCAATTTCATCCAGGGATGCCTGCCGGTCGGGTTCGATCCTGAGACGCCGTGAGTCCGGATCCCACCACCATTGCCCGACTTCGGATCCTCTCTCGTGCTGCATCAGACGACCTCTACCGCGTCCCGGCCCTTCTGGCGAGAAGATCAGGCGCGTTGATGCTGCAGAATATAGTCCCGCACGGTGGCTGCGTCAGGAGACAATCGTTCGAACACTTCCGTCTTCGATGCAATGTTCTCAACCCGCACAGGCAGCGGCGCCTCGCGCCCCGTGGCTTCCAGAACCGTCTCGGGGAACTTCGCGGCATGCGCGGTCGCCAGCGTCACGGTCACGGCCTCGCTCGGCTCGAGATCGCGCGCGACCCGCGTGCCGACCGCAGTGTGCGGGCAGACAAGCCATCCGGTCTCTTCCAGCATGCGGGCCATCTCGCGATGGGTTTCGGCACTGGAGACCGACCGGGCCGACAGGCCGCTACAGCCCAGCGGACCAGCCATCCGTTCCGGCAGGGTGACGTCGCCGCTCTGCGCAAATTGCTGATAGAGCTGACGCACGAGATCCGGGTCGCGCCCGGAGACTTCAAAGGCCAGCCGCTCGAAATTGCTCGGCACGGAAATATCCATGGCCGGGCTCGGCGTGGCGACGGCACTGGCCCGCACCATCCGCCCTTCTTCGAAGAGCACCCGCAGCGTGTCGTTTTCATTGACGGCACAAACACTTTCAAACCCGGCCAGCAGGCCGCAGCGCGCGGCGACATAGCCGGCCAGCGCATCGCCCATATTGCCGCTCGGCACAACGAATCGCAGTGGCCGGCCGGCGCCGAGCGCCGCCTGGGCGCTGGCATAATAGACCGCCTGCGCGGCAATCCGCGCCCAGTTGATCGAATTCACACCCGACAGGCTCGTGGCCGCCACAAAGTCCCGGTCGGCGAACAATTCCTTCACGATGGACTGGCAGGCGTCGAAATCGTCATCGAGCGCAATGTTGTGGACATTCGCCGCGCCGGTTGTGGTCATGAACAGGCGTTGGACCGGTGAGACCCGTTCGAACGGATGGAGAATGAAGAGGTCGACATGCTCGGCCCCGGCAAAGGCGGCCGCTGCCGCCCCGCCCGTGTCGCCCGAGGTGGCACAGGTGACGCTCATCCGCTGGCCACGCTCAGCCAGGGCATGATCGAAGAATTGTGCGATGAACTGCATCGCGACATCCTTGAAGGCCAGCGTCGGGCCGTGATGAAGCTCCATCATGAAAGCGTTCGGCCCGGTCTGCAGCAGAGGCGTCACGGACTGGTGCGCAAAGTTGGAATAGGCCCGCGTGCAGATGCCGCGAATCGTCTCTTCCTCAAGTTCGTCGCCTGCGAACGCGGCGACGACCCGGGTCGCGATATCGACATAGGATTCATTGGCCTGGGCCGGTTCAATGCGTGGCCACGCTTCCGGCACATAGAGCCCGCCATCAGGCGCCAGGCCCGAAAGACAGGCATCAACAAACCCTACAGGCTCAGCCTGTCCACGCGTCGAAATGAATTTCATGCACCTATTCCCTGAACCGCAACCGGCCTTTTGAATGATGATAGGCGAGGTACACGCCAATCAGGGCCGCTGCCAAGCCCCACCAGGTCAATGCGTAGCCCAAATGACGCGCGGGCGGCAAAGGGTCGCGAAGTTTCGGGCTGGCATAGGGGTTTTCGGCCTGCCGGGCGCGCGAGAGATCACTGCCGAGCCGGATGGTTATCGTGTCCGGCTCGACCACCGTCATGCCGGCATCGTCATAGCCGAGATTGGCCAGCATCGCCTGCGGATTGAATTCGTACCACTTATCCTCTTCCGGGTGGTCCTTGCCCGCAAAGCTGCTGTGGCTGGCCGGACGCTCGAACACATTCGCGGTCGGCTCGAAGTCGGATGTCTGTGAGATGGCGAGCGGTTCGGGCTCGGTGCCCGCAACGGCATCCCAGAGGGCCAGCACGACCGGCCCTTCTCCATCGATACGCCCGGGGACATAACGCCGCCAGATCGCCTCGCCGTCGATGATGCCATAGACCTGCTGGGCCATGCCGGGATTGTCTTCGTCGACATCGATCCGCACGGTCTCGAAAGCTGCTGCCTCGGCCGGCTCACGGGTGAGCTTGTCCTCGTAGCGGCCATACTGCCAGTTTCCGAGCCAAATCAGGATCGCCAGGCTCACAAGGGCCAGCACGGTGAGCACTGGCAGCGGCCGAAAGCTCATTGTCCGTCTCCATCATCCCCGGCCCATTTGGCCTCTTCCGCCCTGTTCTTCCATTGAAGCGCGAACATGAGCGACTTGAAGGGGCGCAGGAGCATCATCGCCAGAACGATGATGACCGGCGTCCAGAGAATGAGATGAACCCAGAAAGGCGGCGCGAAGAGCGCCTGCACCAGGAGGACCGGCGGCATGATCAGGATGCCGAGAATGAACATGACAAAAAAGGCCGGGCCGTCGCCGGCATCGGCCTGGGAGAAGTCGGCGCCGCACGCTGTGCAGCGCGGCGCCAGACCAAGATAGGATTTGAAGACAGGCCCCTCCCCGCATGCCGGGCACTTGCAACCGAGCCCGGCCTTGATGGGAGAGACAGTCCGCGTCACGTCAGCCCTTTAGTGTCCGAGGACGAGGTACGGGATCACGTAGACGAAGGCGAACAGGAACAGCCAGACAATGTCCACGAAGTGCCAGTACCAGGCCGCAAATTCGAAGCCGAGATGCTTCTTGGCAGACATGCCGCCGCTGAGCAGGCGGACAAGGCAGACCGTCAGGAAGATCGTCCCGATGACAACGTGTGCGCCGTGGAACCCGGTCGCCATGAAGAAGGCCGAACCGTAGATCGTGCCGCTATAGCTGAAGCCGGCTTCCATGTATTCGACAGCCTGAAGGCCGGTGAAGCAAAGACCCAGGACAATCGTGATGGCCAGCATGCTGATGGCGGTGCGGCGATTATCGTGCTGCAGGGCATGGTGCGATGCGGTGATCGTCGTGCCCGAAAGCAGCAGGATCAGCGTGTTCATGAGCGGCAGGTGGAACGGATCGAAGACCGTTACGCCTTCCGGCGGCCACTGCCCGCCAACGGCCTGAAGCGCTTCGCTGTAAAGCGGGCTCGCCACATCAAAGGACTCGCCGACGCGCGCGCCATGGAAGATTGCGAATTCGAAGAAGCTCCAGAACCATGCCACGAAGAACATGACTTCCGAGGCGATGAACAGGATCATGCCGTAACGCAGGCCGATCTCGACGACCGGCGTATGATCGCCCGCGCCGCCTTCCTTGATGACTTCGCGCCACCAACCGAACATGACGTAGATGATGCTGGCCAGACCAAGCGCCAGCAGCCACCACGTGCCGGCCGGCATGCCGAAGAGGCCTTTCATAAAGGTAACGGCGCCGAGCGCCAGGACGATCATCCCCATCGACCCGAGCAGCGGCCATGGCGACGGATTCACAAGGTGATAATCGTGTTTTACTTCATCATGAGCCATAGCCCTGAATCCCTCGAATGTTCCCAGTTTCGGCGCCTTGTAGCCTGCGCGCTATAAGAGTCGCAACCGTTCAATTGAGCGCGGCTGAATTCGCCGCACCCTCGAAACTGTCCGTTTGGTAGAAAGTATAGGAGAGCGTGATGGTCCGGACATCCGCCATATTGCGCTCCTGATCCATTTCCGGACCGATGAAAAACACGACCGGAAGCTTCTTGGTTGTCCCCGCCTTCACGACCCGTTCGGTGAAGCAGAAGCACTCAAGCTTGTTGAAATAGAGCCCGGCCTTGTGCGGCGTGACATTGTAGGAGGCCATGAGGCTGATGTCCCTGTCGGACGTATTCGTCACCTCATAGAAGGCCAGGCCATGCTCGCCGAGGCTCAAGTCCAGCGATCTCTGCAGCGGGCGGAACTTCACCGGCGCATCAATGACGTTCGAATCGAACCGGACATTGATCTTCCGGTCGATGATGTCTTGCGGGGCGGCTTCGGCAATTTGCGTCGTGCCACCAAAGCCTGTCACCCGGCAAAAGGTGTCGTAGAGCGGCTTGGAGGCAAAGGCGAGACCAAGCATGCCAAGGCAGACAGCACCAAAGCCGAGGGCAAGCGTGCGGTTGTTCATGACGCCTCTCCTTCCGGACTTTCCTGATCCGAGGGTAGCTCAGGCATGGGCTGGCTGTCGCTCTGCGGATCGTTGCGCCAGTAGAGCCCGCCATCAGAGCCGAGGTCGGCATCGCCAAGGCGTATAGCAGTGGTTATCCCGACCAGGAAGACAAAAGCGAAAAGGGCGAGCGCCAGCCACAGATTGCGCCGCTTCTGCGCCTTGCGGGCTTGCGCATCGAGTTTCACCGGCGTCGGACGCTCGTCCTCGGTCATGCCACCCCCGGAATTGCGAGATAGGCGCCGAAGCCATGTTCGACGATGAGCGCCGCGAAGAGCGCGAACAGATAGAAGATCGAAAAGCCGAACATCACCTTGGCGCGTTTCAGGCTTTCAGGCTCAGCCCCCGCATCACCGGCATCGCTCTTCCACACCCGCCAAGCGAGCATCAGGAAAGCGGCACCAAGCGCGGCAGAGACAATCGCATAGACAAGGCCGCCAAGCCCGGTCAGCGCCGGCAGAACGCCCAGCGGCGCGAGGAAGATCGTATAGGCGAAAATCTGGTTCCGGGTTGCGGCCGCGCCATGCGTGACCGGCAGCATCGGGACCTTTGCCTTTGCGTATTCCTTGTGGGCGAGCAGCGAGAGCGCCCAGAAGTGCGGCGGGGTCCAGAAGAAGATGATGGCAAAGAGCAGCCATGCGTCCAGCGGCGCGCTGCCTGTCACGGCGGCCCAGCCGATAACTGGCGGGAACGCCCCGGCTGCGCCGCCAACCACAATGTTCTGCGGCGTGCGGCGCTTGAGCAGCATGGTGTAGAACCAGCCATAATAGGCGATCGACAAGGCAAGCAGGCCTGCGGCCAGCGCGTTCGAGGCCAGCCACATCAGCAGCACCGAAACCCCGGACATGATCAGCCCCATGGCGAGGGCTTCGTCACGCGGGACAGCGCCGGACGGGATCGGCCGGGTCGATGTGCGCTTCATCACGGCATCGATGTCGGCATCGTACCACATATTAATGGCCCCGGCCGCGCCGGAGCCCAGCGCGACGGCGAGCGTCGCAATCGCGGCCATCACCGGATTGATCGCCACATCAGAGACGCTTTGGGCGGCGACGAGCCCTGCCAGCGCCGTGAACACAACCAGCATCATGATGCGCGGCTTCATCAGCTGCACATAATCCCCGGCCGTGGCAGGCCGCGTTTCCATCTGGTTGAAGTCGAAGGCGTCTGTCGAAGACATGCTCAATCCTGCGGTTTGGAGCGGAAACGGCCCTCTGCGTCAGTCACGCAAAGGGCCGCCCCCTGAAATTTCCCGGTTCAGCGTCCCTTAGTGATGGCTCTCGGGCTTCACCTCGGGCAGCTCGTTGAACTGGTGGAACGGCGGCGGTGAGGAGAGCGTCCACTCCAGCGTGGTCGCGCCCTCGCCCCACGGATTGGCCACACCCTTGCGGCGGCGAACCAGGGCTTCAATCACGCCGACGAAGAAGATCGTCGTGGCAACCAGCGTCACCGCATAGCCCATGGACGACCAGAAGTGCCAGGTGGCGAAACCGTCGGCATAGTCGATATAGCGGCGCGGCATGCCGTTCAGCCCCAGGAAGTGCTGCGGGAAGAAGAGCAGGTTCGAACCGATGAACATCGTCCAGAAGTGGGCGTAGCCGATGGTCTTGTTGTATTTGATGCCGAACATCTTCTCGAACCAGTAATACCAGGCGGCAAACAGGCCGAAGACCGCGCCGAGCGACAGCACGTAGTGGAAGTGCGCGACGACGTAGTAGGTGTCGTGAAGAACGTGGTCGATCCCGGCATTGGCAAGCACCACACCCGTCACACCGCCAACGGTGAACAGGAAGATGAAGCCGATGGCCCAGACCATGGGCACCTCGAAATCAATCGAGCCACCCCACATGGTCGCGATCCACGAGAAGATCTTGATGCCCGTCGGAACGGCGATGACCATAGTGGCCGCCACGAAGTAGGCCTTCATGTCGGATGGCATGCCGACCGTGTACATGTGGTGCGCCCACACGATGAAGCCGATCGCACCGATGGAAACCATGGCGTAGGCCATCCCGAGATAGCCGAAGACCGGCTTCTTCGAGAAGGTCGACACGATGTGCGAGATGATGCCGAAGGCCGGCAGGATCATGATGTAGACTTCGGGGTGGCCGAAGAACCAGAACAGGTGCTGGAACATGATCGGGTCACCACCGCCGGACGGATCGAAGAATTGCGAGCCAAAGTTCCGGTCGGTCAGCAGCATGGTCAGCGCGCCAGCGAGCACCGGAAGGGCCAGCAGGAGCAGAACAGCCGTCACCAGAACGGACCAGGCAAAGAGCGGCATCTTGTGCAGCGTCATGCCCGGGGCGCGCATATTCAGGATCGTCACGATGAAGTTGATGGCACCGAGGATCGAAGCAATACCGGCCGTGTGAAGCGACAGGATCAGGAGATCCATGGACGGCCCGGGGTGGCCCGTCGCGCTCGACAGCGGCGGATACAGCACCCAGCCCCCGCCGAAGCCAAGGAAGTCACCCGTGCCCGGCAGCAGCATCGAGATGCAGGCCATGACAAAGGCGGCCGCCGTCAGCCAGAAGGAGATGTTGTTCATCCGCGGGAACGCCATGTCCGGCGCGCCGATCATCAGCGGCACAAACCAGTTGCCGAAACCACCGATCAGCGCCGGCATCACCATGAAGAAGATCATGATCAGGCCGTGATAGGTAATCACGACATTGTAGAAGTGCTTGGCGTGCTCGACGGCCTGGTCGCCGGAATAGCCGAAATACTCCATCAGCCCGGTCAGCGGGCCAATCCCCGGCTCCGCGAGCTCCCAGCGGATCAGACCGGAGAGCGTGTACCCGACGATACCCGCACAGAGTGCGAAGATCAGGTACAGCGTCCCGATGTCCTTGTGGTTCGTGGAGAGGAACCAGCGTGTGAAGAAGCCCGGCTTGTGATCGTGTTCGTGATCGTCATGGGCGACTGAGACTTGATCCATTGCCATGTCAGAAATTCCTCTGAAAATCTTTATTGGGCCTGGGCGAGGCGCGTGGGAGCGTCCATCGGCTCTGCCGTTGTTGCGGTTGCGGTGTCGTCGAGACCGTCAAAGGCCGCCTCGAACTCACCGGCTTTCAGGCGCTCGATCCAGGTGTCGAAAACCTCCTGGCTCACCACCCGGACCTCGATCGGCATATAGGCATGGTCCTTGCCGCAAAGCTCCGAGCACTGCCCGTAATAGGTGCCCTCTTCCTCGACCAGGAACCAGCCCTCATTGAGACGGCCCGGCACAGCGTCGGTCTTGATACCGAAGGCCGGCATCGCAAACGAGTGAATGACGTCTGAGGCCGCTGTCTGATAGCGCACATAACGGTTGACCGGCAGCACCAGCGGATAATCGACGGCCAGGTTACGCGGCCCGGTCGACAGGTCGGTCACATCCTTGGCGAGACCATGCTGAAGACCGTTGGAAACGAATTCGACCGGATAGCCCGATCCGTCCAGCTGGTCCGGGAAGGAATAGGTCCAGTTCCACTGATTGCCTTGCGCCTTGAACGTTACCCAGCCCTTTTCAGCAGCGGCCGGGTAGATGTTCGGATCGTCACCATTGCCCGAAGAGATCACTTCGAGATCCGGCTCGTTTTCCTGATAGAAGAGGTTCGAGAAAGACGGACCGGCAATCGCCACCAGGATCAGCACCGGCACGACGGTCCAGACAATCTCGATCAGCGTGTTGTGGCTGAACTTGCGGGGAACCGGGTTGGAGCGCTTGTTGTAACGCACGCACACCCAGATGATGAGCGCCAGCACGAACAGCGTGATGACCGTGATGATCACGAGAAGGTAAGCATGGAAGCCGTGCAGACGCTCCATGATCCGCGTCGCCGCCGGCTGCAGGCCAAGCCCGCCAGCCTCAGGCTGCGCTGCCTCTGCGAGGGCGCCAAATGGCAAAATCGAAAGAAGAGCGATCAAAAAACGCACAGCCCGACTCCTTGGTAATGATTTGAGCCTTGCCATAACTACACTCTCACCCCCCGTCCACCCAAGCGCTCAGTGTTATCAAATTTGTCGCAGCTTGTTCGCATGAACAATTAAACCGACTATCATCACGATCATACCACAAAGTGGAGAACCCCTATGTATCGACCCCTCGTGACCGGCGCTGTCGCTGCCATTACAGCCGCATCTGCCGCTGCCCAGGTCTTCGTCGTTGGCGGCGGCCTGGCCAAGGAATGCTACGAGCTTGCCAAGACCGGCAACTACCAGGCCAGAACGGCCGAACAGACCTGCACGCGCGCAATCCGCGAAGAGACCATGGACCGGAAGAATCGCGCCGCCACCTATGTGAACCGGGGCGTTATCCGCATGCGAGAGGGCAACTACGCCCCTGCCCTGGAGGACTATGACAAGGCCATCGAGACCCAGCCGGAACTTGGTGCAGCCTATCTCAACAAGGGGGCGGCTCATATCTACATGAAGGAATTCGATTCGGCCCTCGCCCCGCTCAACAGAGCGATCGAACTCCAATCGGTTCAGCTTCACGCGGCTTATTACAATCGCGCGATCGCGCGCGAGAATACGGGCGATGTTCCGGGGGCCTATTATGACTTCCAGAAAGCGCTGGAATTGAAACCGGACTGGGCGCTGGCCGAAAAGCAGCTGGCCCGCTTTACGGTGAAGTCACAATAGCAGTGGCGCCTTGCAAGCCTTCGCGGGAGGCCCCATTCTCGATTCATGTTTGAAACCGACCTCCCCTTTGACCGCAGCGAAGCTTCCTCCATCCTGGCGGAGGCCTGTGATGGTGCCGATGACGGCGACATCTATGTCCAGCGCTCCCGTTCGGAACAGTTCCTGTTCGACGATGGCCGGCTGAAATCGGCCGCCTTCGACACCAGCCAGGGCTTCGGCCTGCGTGTCATTGCCGGTGAGGCGAGCGGTCATGCCCATGCCGGAGAGCTCACCATCGATGCTATCCGCCGCGCGGCCGAAACCGCGTCTGCGGCCAAGCACGGCTATCATGGCAAGCTCGATGTCAGCCCGCAGCCGGTGAACCGGCGCCTCTATGCGCCGATCGATCCGACGGAAGCGCCCGGTTTCGGCGTGAAGACGGAGTTGCTTTCGGAAATTGACGCCTGGGTCCGCGCGAAAGATCCGCGCGTCGTGCAGGTCTCGGTCTCTCTGGCCGGTAGCCATGACGAGATCGATGTGCTGCGCCCGGCCGGCGATGCCTTCCACGATGTCCGCCCGCTGGTGAGGCTCAACGTCTCCGTGACGCTGGAGAAGGATGGCCGTCGCGAATCGGCCAGTGCCGGCGCGGGTGGCCGCGCAGCCTATGATGAATGGATTGAGCCGTCCCGCTGGAAAGGGCTTGTCGAACGCGCTATCCGCAAGGCCGAGATCAATCTCGAATCCATCCCGGCGCCCGCCGGCGAGATGGAGGTCGTGCTCGGGCCGGGCTGGCCGGCCGTGCTGCTGCACGAGGCTGTCGGCCATGGCCTTGAGGGCGACTTCAACCGCAAACAGACCAGCGTCTATGCTGGCCGCATCGGCGAGCAGGTCGCCGCGAAAGGCGTGACCGTCATCGATGACGGCACCATCGACGCGCGCCGGGGCTCTCTCTCCTTCGACGATGAAGGCACGCCGACCCAGCGCAATGTGCTGATCGAGGATGGCATCCTGAAAGGCTATATGCAGGACCGCCAGAACGCCCGCCTCATGGGCATGGCCCCGACCGGCAATGGCCGGCGCGAATCCTATGACGCCAATGTCATGCCGCGGATGACGAATACGGTCATGCTCGGCGGCAAGGACGACCCGGACGAGATCGTGAAATCCATCAAGCGCGGCATCTGGGCGGTCGATTTCGGCGGCGGCCAGGTCGATATCACCTCCGGCAATTTCGTCTTCCAGTGCACCGAGGCCTATCTCGTCGAGAACGGCAAGGTCGTCGCGCCGGTGAAGAATGCGACGCTGATCGGTCATGGACCAACGGCGCTCAACAAGGTGTCGATGATCGGCAATGATTTCGCCATGGATGACGGCATCGGCACTTGCGGCAAGGCCGGCCAGTCGGTGCCGGTCGGAGTCGGCCAGCCGACGCTGAAAGTCGATTCGCTGACTGTGGGCGGAGCCGGCTAGGAAACGGCGACCTGATCGCAGGCCTCAAGCGGCGGGAATTGCCTCTGCCACTCAGGATTATCACCCGGTTGAGACAGCGTGAATTCGATTGGATATGTCACCCCCGAGCGAGTCTCTGGGCGACCATCCTTGATCAGCGGCTCGAATTCGACCTGGCTGATGGCGCGTTTGACCTCATCGCAGAAAACGGGATGGGAACAGGAAACCTGTATCCCGAACGTGTATCCATATCTGTCGACAGAAAATAAGCTATTGCACCTCCCCTCGATCCCCATTCGCGCTGCTATCGGTGGATAGGACGGCACGGGTGGGTTGATTGGTTGCACATCTTTGAGACCGGCCGGGTCTCCCCAGGCCGCGGTGACAATCAGCACCGATGACAGAGCAGTCACATACAGCTTCACGCTTTTCCCTCGCAAAAAGTATCGCAATCATAAGTGATCCGGCATCACTCAAGATTGTTTTGCGGCTTAGGCGAAAAGGCTGCCCTCTGCCAGCCCAAAAATATGATAGTCTGGATTCATGAAGGTACGATCTCTACTCGCCGGAGCGACATGCCTTGTTGTCCTATCCTTCACAGGAACCGCCCTTGCCCAGGGTCTTCCTCCGGAAATGCCGGTCACGAAAGGTGATCTCATGGTCCGCAAGGCTGGCGGGCTGCTGATCGATGTGCGCACACCGGACGAGTGGCGTCAGACCGGCGTGCCCGTGACCGCGCACACAGTATCCGCCGAAGATCCTCAATTCGTGCAGAAGGTTGGGGAGCTGACAGGCGGCGACAAGAGCCGGCGCATCGCGCTGATCTGCCGAAGCGACAACCGCTCGGCGGAAGCCCGCGACACGCTGATGGCCGCCGGCTTCACGAATGTGACGAGCATCAACGGTGGTGTGACCGGCCCGAATGGCTGGATCGATGCGGATCTGCCGGTCAGGCCTTATAGCAACTGACCGGCACTCTCTTTTCCGCTTATCCGATCGTCTTGTCGCGATCGCCCGGATCGGTCACCGAGCCAAACGTGTCGAGCGTCGGCTGGTCCTGCGGGGCATCATCATCACGCAGCGTGTCGAGATGCATCATCTTCGTCAGGAAAGGCGAGATCACGGCGAAGAAGACGCCGACGCCGATCGCGAACCAGCCGACCTTGGTATAGACCGACAGGACCTGCTCGATATTCGCGCCTTCTGCGCCCTCGCCGCCTGCAGCGGTCGCCTGCGCGATCAGGGCTGCAACGGCGTTGCCCGCGCCCGATGCGAGGAACCAAGCCCCCATCATCAGACCGACCATGCTCGTCACCGACAGACGCGTCATGGCCGACAGGCCAACCGGCGAGAGGCAGAGTTCCCCCGTCGTGTGCAGGAGATAGATCAGGAAGATAAAGATGACCGGCGTCAGGTCACCGGGCGACGAGCCCCAGACCAGCACGAGGAAACCGAGACCAAGCTGCATCAGGCCCAGTGCGAATTTGAGCGGTGCACTCGGCTCCCAGCCCTTCTTGCCCAGCCAGACCCAGACACCCGCGAAGACCGGGCCGAGCGCCATGATGTAGAAAGCATTGATCGACTGGAACATCGAGGCCGGCACTTCCCAGCCGAGCAGGTTCCGGTTGACGTTCTCGTCGGTAAAGATGTTGAGCGAGGAGCCGGCCTGTTCGAACAGCCCCCAGAAGAGTACGTTCGTCGTGATCAGGATCAGCGCCACAATGATGCGGTTACGCTGATGCGGGCTCAGGTTCGCGACGGCGCGGTAGACGATATAGAGATAGGTCACGATCATCGCGCACAAGAGCACAATATTGACCGTGCCCTGACTGCGCACGAGCTGCCAGACAACCAGCGTCGCGACGATCGTCCCGATCCAGATCATGTGCTCGCGGGTCAGCGGCCCAAAGAGCTTTGCCTTCAACAGGGCCGGGTCGCGCGGCTCACCGGCCCCGCGAAGCGCCGGCTTGCCCCACATGAAGACGATAAGGCCCGCCAGCATGCCGAGACCGGCGGCCCCGAAACCATAGGCCCAGCCAAAGGTTTCACCGAGGTAGCCGGAAATCAGCGCGCCGAGGAACGCGCCCAGATTGATACCGACATAGAAGATGGTGAAAGCCGCATCGCGGCGCCGGTCCGTCTTGGGATAAAGTTCCCCGACAATGGTGGAGATATTCGCTTTCAGGAAGCCGACGCCAACAATGATCAGCGCCAGACTGAAATAGAAGATGTTCATGATGCCGGCGGACGCGGTCTCGCCCGCCTGGACTGGATCGCCCTCGATCGCCATGCCGAGGTGGCCAAGGACCAGCAGAATCGCCCCCAGAAGCACGGCCTTGCGCTGGCCGAGATAGCGGTCGGCAAGAACGCCCCCGATCACCGGACCGATGAAGACGAGCGTCGTGTAAGCGCCATAAAGCCCATAGGCGGCTTCGCGTTCGAACAGGAAGTGCTTGGTGAGATAGAGCACCAGGAGCGCGCGCATACCGTAATAGGAAAAGCGCTCCCACATCTCGGTGAAGAACAGGACAAAAAGCCCGCGGGGGTGACCCAGAAATGTTTTGCCTTCGTCTGCTGCTGTTGCGCCGCCTACAGTCGCATCACTCATGATCTCTCCCTGAATCTCCTGCGATGGTGACTCATCTGTTTGCCCTTATTGGGCGACACTTTGAGCATGCAGCAGCACTCTGCTCAAGCAATGATGTGCCATTTCCGGGCTTCAGGGCGCAATCTGATGCCTAGTAGGCTAGCGTTTCGAAGGCTGGTTCAACCCGCTGGCCCCATTCATTGTAGTAGAGTTCCAGCAGCCGGTCGGCGGGTGTCAGGCCGCTCTGGACGATCTCGTCCAGCTCCGACAGGAAGCCGGACTCATTGTCTCCGGCCGTATTTAGCTTGGCCCGGGCCTTCAGGCCGTCCCGGCTGATCATGAGCGCTTCCTTCGCCACGTCGCGCAAGGAGAGTCCGCCCGGCACAGGCGTCTTCAGCCCAAGCACAGGCACGGAAAGCCGCACCGCCTCACGTTCCGGCGCCGTCCAGTCCTTCACGAGGTCCCAGGCAGCATCGAGTGCCGCATCATCATAAAGGATACCAGTCCAGAAAGCCGAGAAGGCGCAGAGCCGGCTCCACGGCCCGGAATCGGAGCCACGCATTTCAAGGAAGCGCTTCAGGCGCACTTCCGGAAAAATGGTCGAGAGGTGGTCGACAAAATCATCCAGTGCTGGCTTTTCGCCGGGCAGGATTTCGAGCTTGCCGTTCATGAAATCCCGGAAACTCAAGCCAGACGCATCGAGATATTTCCCGCCGCGGCGGACAAAATACATCGGCACATCAAGGGCATAGTCGACATAGCGCTCAAAACCCGCGCCCTCTTCGAACATGAAGGGCAGCATGCCGGAGCGATCCGGATCGGTATCCGTCCAGATGTGCGAACGGTATGAGAGGAAGCCGTTTGTGCGCCCCTCGGTGAAGGGCGAATTCGCAAACAGCGCCGTGCCGAGCGGCTGCAGGGCCAGCGAGACACGCATTTTCTTGACCATGTCGGCTTCGGACGAAAAGTCGTAGTTCGCCTGAACCGTGCAGGTCCGGAACATCATCTCACGCCCGAGACGGCCAACCTTGAGCATATAGTCCCGCATGATCTTGTAGCGCCCCTTGGGCATCATCGGGGTCTCGTCCATCGACCAGAGCGGCGAGGAGCCCATGCCGAGGAAACCAATCCCCAGCGGATCGGCAATTTCGCGCACTTCGCGCAGATGGTCGCCAACCTCGTTACAGGTCTGGTGAATATGCTCGAGTGGAGCCCCCGAGAGTTCGAACTGGCCGCCCGGCTCCAGGCTGACGCTGGCGCCATCCTTCTTGAGACCGATCAGATAGCCGCCCTCGATGATGGACTCCCAGCCAAACCGATCACGCAGACCTTCCAGCATCGCCTTGACCGACACCTCGCCATCATAGGGCAGTGGCTTCAGCCCCTCACGGATGAAGCCGAATTTTTCATGTTCGGTGCCGATCCGCCAGTCGGTTTTCGGCGTGCAGCCGGCTTCCACCCATTCGACGAGTTCAGTCGTCGATTCGATCCGCGGCGCGGATTCGTCGATGTCGGAGGTTGGTGTGGTCATAAGTCTGGCTGCCCTCTAGCCATTAGAAGTTTCTGGCAGATAGGGATGATCGCGCCAGTCTCCAACCAGCGCTTGCCAAAGTGTCAGGGCTGAGACAACTGCTGTTTCAGCCCGCAGGATACGCGGCCCCAGTGTTACCGGGACAATGAAAGGCGCCTTTCGCAGCATGTGCCGCTCGGTCGGTGAGAAGCCGCCTTCCGGCCCGATCAGCAGGCCTGCCGGCCCAAATTCCGTCTCGGCCAGCACCGTCGCCATGGGGTGCGCCTCGCCGGCTTCATCGCAATAATAGAGCGGACGGGAAGGATCCCAGGCGGAGAGCGCTTCTGTGAGAGAAACACTCTCTTCGACCACGGGAATATCCATGCGCTCGGTCTGCTCGGCCGCCTCAATGACGGTGGCCTGCAGGCGGTCCGTGCGCACCCGGTTTGACTGTGTCCGCTCCGTCATAACCGGCAGGATACGCCTCACGCCCAGTTCACAGGCCTTTTCCACGACAAAATCGGTGCGGGTCTTTTTCAGCGGCGCAAACAAAAGCGTGAGGTCTGGCGTTTTGACCTGTTCGCGCGTCTTGGTCTCAGGGATAACGGAAACGCGCTTGCCGCTTTCCTGGCGTACATGCGCTTTCCATTCGCCATCGCGTCCATTGAAAACCCTCACCAGGGCCCCACTCTCAAGACGCATGACACGTGTCAGATACTTGCCCTGCCCCTCTTCAAGCGGAACAGGCTCATCAGCCTGCAGGTCATGGGCGACAAAGATGCGCGGTACGGAACTCATCGCCCCCATATAGGCTTCAGAGTCGTTAGCGTTAAGTTGTAAAAAGAGATCAATCCATGAGTGTCCAGTCGATCAATCCCGCAAACGAAGAGATCATCGAAACCTTCGAGCCTCATAGCGACGTGGATATCGACCATGCGCTGGCCGCTGCAGAAGAGCGGTTCAACGCCTGGCGGCTCACAAGTTTCGATGAGCGGGCCGACCTGCTCAACGCTGCCGCCGACGTCCTCGAAAACAAGGCCGACATGTTTGCCCGCCATATGTCACTGGAGATGGGCAAGCCGATTTCTCAGGCCGAGGGCGAAGCTAAAAAATGCGCCTGGGTCTGCCGCCATTATGCCGAGCATGGCGAGTCCTATCTCAAGGATGAGACGATCAGGACGGATGCCAAAGCCGCCTATGTCCGTAACCTGCCGCTTGGCCCTGTCCTGGCAGTGATGCCCTGGAACTTCCCTTTCTGGCAGGTCTTCCGTTTTGCCGCTCCGGCCCTGATGGCCGGTAATGTCGGCCTTTTGAAGCACGCGTCGAATGTCTGGCGCTGCGCGCTTGATATTGAAGAGGTTTTTCGCGAGGCCGGCTTTCCCGAAGGCTGCTTCCAGACCCTGCTGATCGGCTCCGACAAGGTGGCGGGTGTCATTTCTGACCGCCGTGTACGGGCGACGACGCTCACAGGCTCCGGCCCCGCCGGCAGTGCGGTTGCTTCGAAATCGAGCGAGCACATCAAGCCGAGCGTGCTGGAGCTGGGCGGCACCGACGCCTTTATCGTGATGCCCTCGGCCGATCTGGAGGCCGCCGTGGCCACAGCCATTGACGGACGCACCCAGAATACCGGCCAGTCCTGCATCGCTGCCAAACGCTTCTTCGTTCACGAAGATATTTATGAGGATTTCCGCACCCGCTTCATCGATGGCATGAAGGCCATAACGCCCGGCGACCCACTGTCGGAGGAGACGAAACTCGGCCCGCTGGCCATGAAATCGATCCGCGACGACCTCAGCCAGCAGGTAGAGAAATCCATATCCGCCGGCGCGAAGCCGCTTCTTGAAACGCCCGCCCTGCCCGAAAAGGGCTGGTGGGCCGCCCCGCAAATCCTCGAGGATGCGCCCGAAGCAGCCCCGGCCTTCCATGAGGAGATGTTCGGCCCGGTCGCGGCGCTCTGGAAAGTCCCCACCCTGACCCATGCCATCGAACGGGCGAATGCCAGCGACTTCGGGCTGGGCTCGGCGGTCTTCACACAGGACGAAGCCGACATGGAGCAGGCCATCCGCGATCTCGAGGCCGGCTCGACCTTCATCAATAGCAAGGTTGCCAGCGACCCGCGCCTGCCCTTTGGCGGGATCAAACAGTCCGGTTATGGCCGCGAACTGGCCGGTGACGGCATCCGCGCATTCGTGAACAGAAAGACAGTCTCTATCGCCTGACGGGTAAAATTCGCTATACGGTCGGGCATGACTGGACCGAATGACGATTCTGAAAGCGTCGAGCCGATCGATGCGGAGTTCGAAGAGAAACCGCAAGAAGAGCGCAGTGCCCCCGCTGACAGCGCCCTGCCGGACTGGCTTGTGTCGCTGCCCGACCAGCTGCGCCCCTATGCGGCATTGGCCCGGCTCGACCGGCCAATCGGAACATGGCTCGTCCTGATCCCGACCCTGGTGGCGCTTGCCTATACGCGGATCCCGACAGGCTTCTACTGGATCGACATCTGGTGGCAGGTGCTTTTCGCAATTGGTGCCGTGGTCATGCGCGGGGCGGCCTGTACATGGAATGACATTACCGACCGGGAATACGATGCCCAGGTCGAGCGCACGGCGAAACGGCCGCTGCCCTCTGGCGAGGTGTCGGTGCGCAATGCCTATATCTTTTTGGCGATCCTGCTGCTGATCGGTTTCATAGCCTGGCTGTGCCTGCCGCTCGATGCCAAGGTCGTGGCCCTGCTCGCCATTCCGCTGATCGCGGCCTACCCCTTCATGAAGCGGATCACCTGGTGGCCGCAGGCCTGGCTCGGCTTCACGATCAACTGGGGGGTGCTCGTTGCCGCCGCCACGGCCCTGCACGTCTCGTTCGCGACGCTCTTCCTCTTCTTTGGCTTTGCCGCCTGGACGGTCGCCTATGACACGATCTACGCCATGCAGGATGAAGAGGATGATGCCCTTATCGGCGTCAAATCGACGGCGCGCCTGATGGGGGACCGCGTGATTGTCGGGGCCTTCTCCTTCTATGTCATCGCCGGCGCCTTTTTCGCCGCCGCCACGGCTGTGACAGGCGCCACCCGGATCGGGGCGCTCGCTGTCATCGCTTTCCTTGTTCACACGATCTGGCAGGTCCACACCCTGAACCGGGACCGCAATACAGCGCTGATGGTCTTCCGCTCGAATGCCTGGGCAGCGCTCATCCTGCTGGTCGGCTTTACACTGGCGGCCCTCATCTGAGGGCCTGCCGAAGCCTCTTGGCTAACGTTACGCCAATCCGGTAATATGACACTATGCCTGCCGCAAAGCGCATACGTCCGCTCGACCTCTTCACCCGTGAGGAGTGGGAGCATGTCAGCCGCCGCTCCAGCCTGCTCGGGACGGGAACGGTCATCCATGCCTGGGCCGTCATCGCGCTCGCCATGGCCGCGGCGATCTGGCAGCCTTGGCTGGCCATTCTTGCAATCCCGGTGATCGGCGCGCGCCAGCTCGGCCTCGCCATCCTGATGCATGAAGCCGCGCATGGCGGGCTACACGAAAACCGCAAGATAAACGATTTTCTCGGCCAGTGGCTCTGTGCCGCGCCGGTCGGCGCGCATTTGCGCAATTATCGCGGCTATCATCTGACCCATCACAAATATGCCCAGCAGCCCGAAGACCCGGACCTCGCCCTCTCGGCGCCCTTCCCGGTGACGCGGACATCGCTCAGACGGAAGATCATCCGCGACCTGACCGGCCAGACCTTCCTCAAGCAGCGCCGGAACCAGTTCGCCAATGCGCTGGGCCTCGGCATCCGCAAGACCAAGGGCAATGTGAACCGTGCCCAGAGTGCGCGCGAAGCCGTCATTCCTTTCGTTGCAACCAACCTCCTCCTGCTGGCCGGACTGACGCTGACCGGCCACTGGTGGGCCTATTTCGTACTCTGGCTGCTGCCACTGGCCACCTGGAACCAGATGGTGACCCGACTGCGCAATATCGCCGAACATGCGGTCGTGCCGGACCATAACGATCCCATGCGCCATGCCCGCACGACGCTGGCAAGCTGGTGGGAACGGGCCCTGATCGCGCCTTACTGGGTGAACTATCACTGCGAACATCACATGTTCATGCACCTGCCTTGCTACCGGCTGCCGGAGGCTCACAAGCGGCTTGCGCAGAAGGGCATTACGGCCCAGATGGAAGTGAAACGCGGTTATTGGGGCGTCCTCAAGGAGGCCTCCTCCAAGCCCGAAAAGGCCGCGGCCTGAGATTGCCAGCTGTCCAGGCTGGCGCACCAGCAAGGAGCCAGCCCTCATGACCAAGCTTACCCTCGAAATGGTGTCCGACCTTGTCTGCCCGTGGTGCTGGCTGGGGCTGAGGCGCATCCAGAATGCGATTGCGCTGGTGCCCGAAGTCGAGGTGGAGCTTCTTTTCCGCCCCTTCGAACTCGACCCGACCATTCCGGAAGGCGGGGTGAATTACCGCGACTATATGGCCAAGAAGTTCGGCCCCGAAACCGAGGAAGGCCGCTGGGCGGCCATGCGCGAGGCACTTGAACAGTTCGGCGAAGAAGAAGGCATCCCTTATCATTTCAACGAGATGCGCCACCGTCCGAACAGTTTCGACGCCCACCGGCTCGTGCGCTGGGCCCAGGGCCAGGGCAAAGGCGCCGACGCCAAGGAAGCCCTCTTCTCTGCCTATTTCGAACATGCCCGCGACATCGGCGATCACGAAGTTCTGGCCGATATTGGCGAGGAGATCGGTCTCGAGCGTGACATCGTCGAAAAGCTGCTCGCCTCCGACGCCGACATCGAGGAGACCAAGCGCGAGGAAGAAACCTTCCGCCAGATGGGGATCAGCGGCGTGCCGACCTATATCGCCATGCGCAAGATCGCCGTTCAGGGCGCGGAATCGTCCGAAAAGCTCGCCAAGTTCATCAAGGCCTCCGCGCAGCAGATGCCACAGGAACGCAGCTACGGCTAACTCAGCTGCAGGTCGACCAGTTTTCGGTAGGCACCACCCTTTTCCATGAGCGCGTCATGGCTGCCCTCTTCGACGGCCTGGCCGTCTTCCATGACGATGATGCGGTCGGCAGCGCGCACCGTGGAGAGGCGGTGGGCGATGATGAGCGTGGTGCGATCAGCTGAAAAAGCCGACAGCGCCGCCTGCACCTTGGCCTCGCTTTCGGCATCGAGCGCGGACGTGGCCTCGTCCAGCAAGAGGATCGGCGCCTCACGCAAGATGGCGCGGGCGAGCGCGATACGCTGGCGCTGACCGCCGGAGAGATTGCGCCCCATCTCGCCAGCCGGGGCGTCATAGCCGCCGGGGAGTGCCTGGATGAAGTCATGCGCATTGGCAGCTTCAGCCGCCTGCCGGATTTCCTCGCGCGTCGCGCCCATACGCCCAAGCGCGATATTGGCGGCAATGGTGTCGTCGAACAGCAGCGCCTCCTGCGCGACGAGCGCAGTGGCCTGACGGAGGCTCGCCCCGGTCACGGTGCGAATATCGCTGCCGTCGACTGCCACCGTTCCGGAGACGGGATCATAAAGCCGCAGCAGCAGGTTGAAGATGGTGGATTTTCCAGCCCCCGAGGGGCCGACGAGCGCCACGGTCTCCCCCGGCTGGGCGGTAAAGCTCATGCCCTTCAGTGCCGGCGAGCCATCGGGATAGATGAAATGCACGTCCTCGAAGGCCACCCGGCCCTCGACATCGTTGAGCACGGTCGCATCCGGCCGGTCGGTCACAACGGGCTTGGCATCGATGATCTCGAAGACGCGGTCCGCGGCCGCGCCGCCTTCCTGGGCAACCGCGTTCAGCGTGCCGAGCGCGCGCAGCTCAGGCGCGGCGACCGCGACGGCCCCGATCACGCCGACGAAATTGCCGAGCGAGGTGTCGCCCTGGCTGATCCGCCAGGCCGTCAGCGCCAGGATCCCGACAAGTGCGATCCCGCCGGTAATTTCCAGGATCGGGTCGACCGCGGCCTTGTCTGTCAGCACCTTCAGGAAAAGGCGCGAGCGTTCGACAAACCCCTTCTTGGCGCGCGCCTTCTGATAGTCTTCGAGCCCATAAGCCTTGACCACACGCGCCGACTGAAAGCTTTCCGAGAGAAGTGACGCCACTTCGCCAACCTGTTTCTGGGCTTTTTTGGACCGCTTGCGCACACGGTTGCCGAGCCCGATCACCGGGCCAAACGCGATCGGATAGATAACCAGCAGCACCAGCGTCAGCTTCCAGTCCATGATGAGCATGGTGAAGAAGACACCGATGACGGTCAGCACGCCCTTGGTGAGGTTGTTGGCAAGCCTCAGCCCCGCTTCGCGGAGCGCGTTCACATCATTGATGAAGCGCGAGACGAACCCACCCGAGCGGTCCCCCGACAGACGCGCGAAATCGCCCTCGGTCAGCGCGTCGAACTGATCAGCCTGGATGTCGACAATGGCACGCTGCACACCGGTATTGTTGGCGAGCGTCATGCCATAGAGCGAGAGCGAACGGATGGCGGCCGCCGCACCAATGATGCCGATCAGCCACCAGAGATATGGCGGCACGGTCGTGGCCGACGGGTCGGCAAGGGTTTCCAGCCCCTCAACCACGAGCTTCAGCAGATAGCCATACGAGGCGGCGGCCACCGACGTGATGGCCGCGCAGGCGGTTCCAAGAGCAAACCACTTCCAGTGCGGCAGGTACCGCTCCCGGATCAGCCGCCAGAGGCTGCGCGCGCCTTTCGGCGCGTCGTGTTCGCTAGACGTGATGGTGGGACCCCGTTTCCGGGTCGAGCAGCCGGTGCGCATGCAGGATGAAGTAGCGCATCTCGGCATTGTCGACGGTCTGTTGAGCAGCCGACTTCCAGGCGTCATAAGCCGCCTTGTAGTTCGGGAAGGCGCCGACGAAGTCGATCTTCGAGAGGTCCTCGAATTCGACACCGCGAACATCTTTCAGCTCACCCCCGATGACGAGATGAAGAAGTTGTTTTGCTTCCGGCATGTCCGCCATGGGCTTTTGCTCCGTAGTCTCTGTCTTGTCATAGGGCCGAACCGTCCAGTTCGGATCGGGCAACCGGACCCCGTTGACGCGCTCCACTAACAGAGGTTGCAGAGCCTTTCCAGCGGCAATGAGGCTTCTCTGTGCAGGTTCGCTGCGATTGAAAATAAAGGGTTCACCAAGATGCGTCGAGGCCGCACCGCCGGCCTCGTTGACGATAATGGTCCCGGCGGCAAGGTCCCAGTCGGATTTGCGCCAGAGCGCGAGCGTGGCGTCCCATGCACCGCTCGCGACCCAGCACATCCGCAGAAGCGTGGCATTCGGCTTGGGCCGGGCGAGCTCCATATCCGGCCATGGCACCTTCCAGGCCGGATGGCTCAGCATCGATTCCGACGCGATCATCCGACAGCCCTCTTCCTTGTCGCAGGCACTCGCGTGAATGCGCTCGCCATTCAGCCAGGCGCCTTTTCCCCGCTCGGCGACATAGGTCTCCCCCAGGGCAGGAGCGTGCACCACGCCGGCCACCGGCTGGCCATACTGGATGAGCGCGAGCCCGACGCACCAGTAAGGCTGGTTGCCCATGAAAGCGCGCGTCCCGTCGATCGGATCGACACACCAGACCGTGTCATGAAACTGGGTCTGGCGTGACAGGGCGGTTTCTTCTGACAGCCAGCCATAGGACGGCTGCGCGGTCATCAGGCGGTCGCGCACCAGCCTGTTAACAGCAAGGTCCGCCTCGGTGACCGGGTGGCCGGGATACTTCTCCCATGAGGGCGTCGAGCCCTGTTCGAAATAAGCCAGCGCAAGCGAGCCTGCCTCTACCGCGACCTCCCGCAGAAGATCCAGGTCCTCGGAAAAGCGCGGCTCAGTTTCCGGCAATCGACATGTCCTCGATGAGCAGGCTCGGCGCATTCAGCCGGCCCCGGAATTCGAGATCGGAGGCTGGGATGAGCCGGGCGAACATGGATGGCAGGTCCCCGGCAATCGTCACCTCCGAGACCGGATATTGCACGGCGCCATCCTCGAACCAGAAACCGGCAACGCCAACCGAATAGTCGCCCGTATTGGGATTGATCGACGGGCCGAACATATCGGTGACAAGCAGGCCCTTGCCTGCCTCCTTCATGAGCGTTTCCGGCGCCTTTTCGCCAGCCTCGACATGCGTGTTCGAGGTGCCGACGCCAGGCGGATTACCAAAACCACCGCTGGCAAACCCGTTCGGCTGACGGCCGAGCTGCTTGGCGGAGGAGAGGTTGAGCAGCCAGTCGATCAGCACGCCATCCTCGATGAGATGCTTGCGCTCGACAGGCAGGCCCTCGCCATCGTGATTGCGGCAGCCGAGCGCCTTTGCGAGGAAAGGATCATCGATGATGTTGATGCCGTCAGCGAACACCTTTTCGCCGAGCCGGTCCTTCAGGAAGCTCACGCCACGGGCCACTGATGGGCCAGAAATGGCCGAGAGGAACGTCCCGATCAGGCTTGAGGCCACCCGCTTGTCATAAAGGACAGCGGCCTTCTGCGTCTTCACCTTGCGCGGCCCCAGCCGTGCGACGGCCCGCTCACCGGCGGTGCGGCCGATCTCTTCCGGCGATGGCCGATCGGCCATCTTGCGCACGCTCCAGCTGTCATAATCACGCTCCATCGCGCCGTCGCGTTCGGCCACAGCCGCGAGCCCCAGCCCCGTGGAGCCACCGGAAAGATAAGAGGCAAAGCCGTTGCTGGCGGCGACCCAGCGCTCGGTCCGGCTCCAGCCATTGCCGCAACCGGCCACCGTCTTCACGCCCTCGACGCCAAGCGCAGCGGCTTCCGCGGCAATCGCATCGGCTTCCAGCTTCTCCAGCGGAATCTCGCCATCGCCTTCAAGGTCGAGCACCGGGGGATCCTTGGCGAGCAGTTCCGGTGAAGCAAGGCCGGCATATTTGTCTTCCGGCACAGCCTTCGCCATGGCAACACAGCGCTCGGCCAGCGCCGAAACCGCCTCATCGGAAAGGTCCGATCCGGAGACATGGGCCTGGCGCTGCCCGAACAGGACCCGCAGCTGAATGGCCTGCGATTCGGAGCGCTCGACATCTTCGAGCTTGCCGTCGCGCACATCGACGCTGACCCCTTCGGAGGCCCCGAGGCTGCAGTCGGCAGCGGTCGCGCCTTCCTTCAGGCAGCGGTCGATCAGTTTTTCGAGAATATCGGCGGGCGGCGTCGTGAATTTACTGTTCATGCCCTTGCAGGTAGCCCCTGGCCTGCCGCGGGGCAACGGGAAAAGGTGTGCTTTGACAAAGCGGCACGCGGACTAGGCCTGCTTGCGATAGAAACCCGGTCCAAGCCCGCCATCTCTTATCAGGCCATGCCCGCCCGGTATCGCCTCCCCGGCGCCGGTGAGAAGCCAGCCGCCCGGGCGTAGTCCCCGGACAAGCGACTGAAGCGCGGTTACGCGGCAGCGATCCGACATGTCGCTGAGAACGTGTCGGGCCAGAACGATATCGAAGGCCTCTTTCCGAACAGGCCCGTCGAGCAGGTTGTGCTGGCGCACGGCAAGCCGATCTCGCAATCGCTCACAGGCTTGCCAGTTTCGGTCCCCAACACGCTCGAAATGCGCCAGCATGCGCGCCGCCGACAGGCCTTTCTGGATCTCGAAATGCGTATAGATGCCGGCTTCCGCCCGGCGGGTCGCACGGTGCCCGATATCCGTGGCCAGAATCTCTATCCCGCCAGCTTCCCCCCTCATCTCTTCGGACAGGATGGCCAGCGAATAGGATTCCTGCCCACTGGCCGCCCCCGTGCACCAGATACGCGGTGTATGACCAGCCTCTGTCTTCAGAGCGTGATCGATAACGGTCTGGAGGGCCTGGCGCTCACGGAAAAACCAGGTCTCGCCATTGGTCAGAGCATCGGCGACATAACTGACCAGATTGGACGAAACACCTTGCTCGAGCCGCTCCAGCAAATCATCGACCGTCTCCGAGCCCAGCATTGCCATGGCCGGCTTCAGGCGAACTTCCGCAAGGAAGGTTTTGCGCGAGTCCAAGTGTTGCCCCGTCAGCCTTTCAGCCAAACGGGACAGCCGCTCAAAACGAGCCCCCGCCACGGTCTTTGACAAGCCTTGCAAGCCAGCCTCTGATTGCGTCCCAAGGCCCAATTTAGCTGGCCGATGTGATCCGGCAATCGTTCAAATTGATGATTCAGACGGGTTTCGTGACAGGGCCTTGTCCGGGAAGACTATTTTCCAGAGGCGATTGCTTTGCCCACGTTCAGCGTCTCCTCGATCAGGTAATCCAGGTCTGCGAACCGTGTGCGGTGGTTGGTGATGTTCACCCGAATGGCGAGCGCCCCCCGGATACGCGTCGTCGAAGGCGCGGCCGCACCGCTCTCCTGCAAACGGATGACGATCTCCTGATTGAGCGCATCGAGGTCTTCCTCGCTCATACCCTCTGCCTTGTAGCGGAAACAGCAGATGCTGGTTTCGGTCGGCGCCAGGCGTTCCAGGTCGGATTCACGGTCCACGAGGCTGGCCAGATAGTCCACCTGCTCACAATTCGCGGTAATAGCCGCGCCCAGCCGCGCGGGCCCGAATTCAAGCAACTGCGCCCAGATCTTCAGGGCCCGGAAACCGCGCGAGAGTTCCGGGCCATACTCAACCGGCCAGGGATTGGCCGCCGCCAGGCCGCGCTCGACACCGCTCAGATAATCGGGCCGGTTGGAGAAGCTCTTGCGGTGAGCCTCCCCGTCGCGAACCAGAACGAAGCCGGCGTCATAGGTCACGTGCAGCCATTTATGGAAGTCGAAGGCAATGGAATCGGCGCGGTCTATCCCGGCCAGGCGCGGGGCAAGCCGCTCGCTCATGATCCCGCAGGCGCCGAAGGCCCCATCAACATGGAACCAGAGCCCCTCCTCCGCCGCGATATCGGCGAGATCGACAAGCGGATCGATGGCCCCGGTATTCACCGTTCCAGCCGTGCCGATGATGGCGAGCGGCGTCTTGCCTGATGCCCGGTCTTCGGCAACTGCGGCCCTGAGAGCCGGCAGCTGCATGCGGAAATGGTCGTCGACCGGGATCTTGCGCAGAGCCTCAGAGCCAAGCCCCAGAATATCAAAGGCCCGCGCGATGCAGGCATGCGCTTCGGCGGATGTGTAAGCAGTGAAACTGTGCCCGGCCATACCGTCCGCGCGGCTCGCAAACGCCGTCGCCCTGTCGCGGGCGGTCTTCAGGGCGATGATGGTGGCCATGGATGTGCCGGACACCGCCAAGCCGCTCGCCGTATCGGGAAAGCCGAACAGGTTGCAAAGCCACCGGGTGAGTTGGCGTTCCACATGGATCCCGGCATGGTTGCGCCCGCCGCAATTGGCATTCATCGCGGCTTCGGCGATAGCCGGCATCAGGCCGCTCGGCGTGCCGGCCCCATGCACCCAGCCGAAGAAGCGCGGATGCGTATTGCCCACCCCGTGCGGCAAGAGGGAGGCTATCAGGGCATCCATCGCTTCTGGCCCCGTGCCCTCCTGCGAAAGGCCGGTTTCAAGTGTCCGGTGCAATGCTTCCGGCACGGGCGTCCAGACCCGGCCGTCCGTAGCGTCTTCCATCTTGTCCAGCGCCCGCTCCAGCATCGCATGGGCACGCGTGCGGAAGGCCGACCAATCCTGCGGGTCGAGCGTCGTGGGCGAGCGGGTCTCTGGCGCGGTCTTCTCTGTCATGACGCCCCTCTTGCCTCGCTTTCATCGAAAGGAAAACCGCCGCCTTTGCGTCAAGATGCAGCCGACGGCCTGAGCCCCACTCTTGACCGGCAGGCAGGAGGCGCGCACATCGCGGCTCATGAGCATCAAACCGATCCACATCATTGGCGGCGGCATGGCAGGCTCCGAAGCCGCCTGGCAGGCGGCTGAAATGGGCGTGCCCGTCATCCTTCACGAGATGCGTGGCGTGCGCGGCACCGAAGCCCACCAGACCGACAAGCTGGCCGAGCTCGTCTGCTCGAACTCCTTCCGGTCCGACGATCACACCTCCAACGCCGTCGGCGTCCTGCATGAGGAAATGCGCCGCGCGAACGGGCTGATCATCACCAAGGGCGGCAAGCACCAGGTACCGGCCGGCAGCGCACTCGCGGTGGATCGCGAAGGCTTTTCGGAAGATGTGACGGCGACGCTGGAAGCCCATCCGAACGTGACCATCGTGCGCGAAGAGATCGATGGCATTCCGCCCGAAGAGTGGGACAGCGTTATCATCGCCACTGGCCCACTCACCTCGATGAAGCTCGCCGACGCCATCCGTGCGCACACGGGCGAAGAGGATCTCGCCTTTTTCGATGCCATTGCGCCGATCGTCTATTTCGACTCCATCAACATGGAAAAGGCCTGGCGTCAGAGCCGCTATGACAAGCCTGGTCCGCATGGCGAGAAAGCCGCCTATATCAACTGCGCCCTGGATGAAGACCAGTACAACGCCTTCATCGATGCGCTGATTGCCGGCGAGAAGACCGAGTTCAAGGACTGGGAAAAGGACACGCCTTATTTCGAGGGCTGCCTGCCCATCGAAGTCATGGCCGAACGCGGGCGCGAGACGCTGCGCTTCGGGCCGATGAAGCCGGTTGGCCTGACCAATCCGCACAATCCCGATGTGAAGGCTCATGCCATTGTACAGCTGCGCCAGGACAATGCGCTTGGCACGCTGTGGAACATGGTCGGCTTCCAGACCAAGCTGAAATATGGTGCGCAGGCTGACATCTTCCGGATGATCCCGGGGCTGGAGAACGCGCAGTTCGCCCGGCTTGGCGGGATTCACAGGAACACCTTCCTCAATTCGCCCAAGCTGCTCGATAATCAGCTGCGCATGAAATCCATGCCGCGCCTGCGCTTTGCCGGACAGGTGACGGGCGTTGAAGGCTATATCGAAAGCGCGGCGATGGGGCTCTTGGCAGGCCGGTTCGCCGCCGCCGAACGCCTCGGCCAGACGCTCACCGCGCCGCCGGCGACCACCGCGCTCGGGGCCCTGATCGGCCACATCACGGGCGGGCATCTGGAAGGCAAGCAGAGCTTCCAGCCGATGAACATCAATTTCGGCCTCTTCCCCGACCCTGAACCCGGCACGGTTCCGACCAAGGACGAGGAAGGCAAACGCATTCGCGGCAAGGCCAAGGGCCGCGCCAAGAAGGGTGTTCAGGCCGCGCGGGCACTCGTCGATATCGATGCCTGGCTCGCCGGGCAGGCAGAGACTGTCGCGGCGGAGTAGCTAGGCCGGCTTGTTCTTTAGCAAGGTATAGATCGGGTCATCAGGCGCGCGACCGCCAATCGGTTTCATCGGGCCGAAGCGCTCTTCCTCCGTGCCCGGCGGCACGTCCATCTCTTCCACCCAGTCAAAGACGACAAGCCTGTCCTGTATCCGCCATTCGCCGTCGCGCTCCGTGAACCAGTCAAGATAACGGCCTTTCATGTCGAGCTTCTGGAGTTTTCGCTCTGGCCCCATCTGGCGCTGGAAGGCGGAGAAATAGCTCTCCACAACCGCCCCGCCGGCGCGAAACTCGATCAACACATTGTGGATCTGGTGAATGCCACGCTCGATATAGGGAAGCGTCTTCATCGCCCAGTCGACGAAGCCCGCCGCGCTACCCTGATACGGACCATGATTGTCGGTCCCGTCCGGCCAGTAGGCCGAGCGGAGCATCTCCTCATCGGCCCGGTCGATGCCCCGGCAATAGCGGTAAAGGCAGTCGCGGATCGCCTCCCTGTCTAGAAGCGCCTTCATCTTTTCATCCTGCATTTGAGGTTTATCCGAGCTTCTCTTTCGTCCGGGCGAGCCATTGGCCGATATTGGCGAACTCCTCATGCGGCTTCCACTTCATGACGCCAGCAAAGCCGGTGAAACAGTAGAGCGTGATGTCGGCGATGGAGAAGCGCCCGGCAGCGAGAAAATCATTGTCTGCGAGATGCGTGTCGATCTTCTTCGCCATGGCCCGGGCACTCTTCTCGGCTTTCTCGCCCACCTCAGGCAGTTGCGGCACTTCCAGCGGCGCCATGGCCGGATGGGTGTTGCGGAACCAGGTCGCGAATTGAAGGAAGAGCATAAGCTCCACACGCCGGTCCCACATCTCGATCAGCGCCTTCTCCTTCGGGTCGGCCCCCATCAGGTTGGGCTCCGGGAAGATGCCTTCGAAATAGGTGCAGATGGCACGGCTCTCTGTGATCGTCGTTCCGTCATCGAGCACCAAGGCGGGGACCTGCTGAAACGGCGAGACCGCGCGATAGTCGGGTGTCTTGTGCTCCTGCTTCATGATCGAGAGTTCCTCGATCTCGACGGCTTCGAGCTTGCCTTTCGCCTTGAGGAAATTGGTCACGCGCTCCGGGTTGGGCGCCTGCGGGCTGTGATAGAGCTTCATGGGGACCTCCTGTTTGCCAGCGTGTCTAACGCAGACGCCGCATCAGGCGAAGCCTGACGTTGCGTCGCCCGTTCCGACGAACCAGACGGCCAATATGAGCCCCAATCAGTTGAACCGTTTTCTGATCCCGAAGGTCGCGTTCAGCGGTTCGCCCGGGAAATAGCGGTTGGCCCCGAAGGCAAGGTCGGCGCGGTCGGCATAGTTGAGATCGAACAGGTTGCGCACGATCACGAAAGCTTCGAGGTCTTCGCTGAACGCATAGGAGGCGCGGGCCTGCGTGGAGGTATGCCCCGGATAGGTCTGCGTATTGCCGGGATCGGTGTAGTATTCGCCGATATATTCCGCCGACAGGCTCGCCTCGAAGGCTTCCGTCGGGCGCCATGTCAGACGGAGATCACCAAGCCAGTTCGGCGCGGTGTCGACTTCATTGCCTGAGCGGATGACCTCGGACCCGGACGCGACGACCCGGTCGAACGTATAGGTGTGCTCGGCATAGCTCGCCGTACCGGACAGCGTGAAGAGCCCGTCGCCGAGCAGATCCCATGCGGCATTCGCCTCGATGCCCTGATGCTTTGTCGAGCCGTCCGTGACGTTCAGGCCGTCGGAATCGCGGAAGAAGAAATTCTCCTTCTCGGCATAATAGGCGGCCACATCGAAAACGAGCCGGCCATCAAGCCCCGATCCGCGAGCCCCCGCCTCAATGCTGTCCATCGTCTCGACGTCTGCCTCGGCAATGCCTTGCTGGGATTGTAGCCGATAGAGATCGGACGCCTGCGGGGCGCGTTCACCGCGGGCATAGTTCACATAATAGCTGACCGAGCTTCCCTGCGGCGTCCAGATCGCGCCGAGCTTTGGCGTCAGCAGGTCGAAGCTGTCTTCGCGATCGTCCGGCACCTTGAAGCGTCCATTCACGCCAGCCGGCACATCGGTCTCATAGTCATAATCGTGTGTCTCGCCGCGCAGGCCGGCCAGGACCATCACCGTCTCGGACACCGCCCATTCCGCTTCGGTCCAGAGACCGAGCATGGTGGTGTCGACGTCATAGTCGTAATGGACGCCGACGGGGAAACGGTCATCCCCCGGGAAGAAGCCAAAAGGCTCAAGCTGAGTTTCCTTGAGCCAGCCAGAGGCGAGATCGACATCGGCGCCGATGCGCCAGGTCAGGCGATCAGAGGCTTCGACTTCGTATTTCGACTGGAAGCCGACCGCGTCATGGCCGTTTTCTTCCACCCCGCCATTCGGTAGGAAGTGCTGCGCGAACGCCATCTCCTGCCAGCGATAATAGGGTGTCAGGGTGAGTTCGCCGGGCCCCAATTCGCGTGAGAGGCGAACCGCGCCCATGGCCCATTGTGCATCACGATAGGCTTCCGGGTTCGGATTGCTCTTGGCGGTGTCGTCATCACGATAGGCGTTATAGCCCTCGATGAAGCCAGCCGTCTCCTGGTTGAGGTTCGAGAAGGTGATCCAGGCAAGCCCCTCCCAGCCGGCGGCTTCGAAGGCGTACTGGCCGGAGATTTTCTGTTGCTCCACTCCGGTATTGTCGCGCCAGCCGGCATCATCCTGCAGCGAGAGAGAGAGCCGCGCCGTATCATCGAGATTGCCGGTGAGGTCGGCCTTGTAGCGGTTGAGTGTCGAACCGGAAATTCGCGTATCAAGATAGTCGTCCGGTGTCGGCTCCCCGAGGATGACATTGATCAGGCCATGTACCGCGTTCGAGCCGTATTTGGCCGAGCCCGGTCCGCGGACGACCTCGATCGCGTCGGCCACTTCGTGATGGATCTCGAAGAGCGAGTTCACATTGCCAAACGCCGGGGACCGGGTCGGCACGCCGTTCTCGAGAATCAGGAAGCTCCCCTGCCCGGCCCCGCCTGTGAGGACCGGCGAGCGCAGCGCGATCAGGTGCTCCTGACCGGAATTCATCTGGATGTTCACGCCCGGCAGCTCATTCAGGATCTGCGCCGGATGGTCGGCATCGATCTCGTCGATCGTGTCCGCGCCCAGCGTCGCGACACTGCCTGGCTGTTCATTGGTCCGGTCGCCATAGACCGTGACGGGCAACAGACGTTCTACCCCATCGGGGCTTTGCGCGGTGGCGGCGCCAGCGACAAGACTGGCAAGGCTGGCTGTTGTCGCAAGCAGAGTGCGGAGCGGCATGGCAATATCCAGAAAACAGAGGAGAGGAATCCCCGGTTTTCTAGGGGTTTCGCCGTGGCCTGACGAGTCCCCTCTCTGCGTCAGCCTGTAGCGCCCAGGAAGAGCTGGACCGGTAAAGCCCCCACGACCGCGCCGGACAGGCAGGTCGCGAGCGTCCCGGCGATCAGCGTTTTCCAGGCGAGTTCCAGAAAGGTTTCTCGCCTCTCGGGGGAAATGATGTTCAGCCCGCCGATCAGGATGCCGATGGAGCCGAAATTCGCAAAGCCGCAGATGGCGTGAGCGGTGATAATGCGCGTGCGCGGATCCATCGCTTCGGGCGGGACGTCGCCAAGCTCGATGAAGGCGACGAATTCGGTGAGAACCGTCTTGATACCCATGAGCGAGCCCGACAGCGACGCCTCCTGCCAGGGCACGCCGATCATGTACATCAGCGGCGCGAAGATCCAGCCGAGGATGCGCTGGATGGAGAGCGGCTCGCCCGCGACATCCGGAAAGGCCCCGAGCCCGGCATTGGCGAGCCAGAGCAGCGCCAGCGCCGCGATCAGCATGGTCGCGATATTGAGCACGATCTGGAGCCCGTCGGCGGCCCCCGTCGCGAAGGCATCCATGGTGGAATTGTATTCGAAATCAGGCTCGTGCGCGCGTTCTCTCTCGTCCACCGTTTCCGGGATCATGGTCAACGCCATGGCCACGGCGGCCGGCGCGGCGATGATCGAGGCCGTCAGAAGCTGGGCCAGCGGGTTGGCCATCACGCCCTCGAGGAAGGTCGTGTAGATCACCAGCACCGAGCCCGCGATGGTGGCAAAGCCTGCCGTCATCAGGATGAAGATTTCAGAGCGCGTCATGCCCCGGATGTACGGCTTGATCAGAACCGGCGCCTCGGTCATGCCCATGAAGACATTGGCCGAGACGGCCAGCGACGTCGCCCCGCCCAGCCCCATGGCCTTGCGGAAGACGAAAGCGAACCCCTTGGTCACCCAGCGCAGGATGTGCCAGTGCCAGAGAATGGCCGAAAGCGCGGCGACAACAATCACGACCGGCAGGATCTGGAAGAAGAAGAGCGGCGGGGCCTCGCCCGTCATAATCTCGCTGGCGGCCTGATTGTCCCCGACATAGCCGAAGACGAAGCTGGTGCCGTTCCGGGTGGCTTCCTGCAGGCCATCGACGATGACGTTCGCCTTGAACAGCATGTTGCGCACCGGCGGGATGCCAAACAGCAGAAGCGCAAACCCGAACTGGATGGCCACAGCGCCCAGAACGATCCGCCAAGGGAAACTCTGCTTGCGCTCGGACAGGATCCAGCCAATGCCGAAAATCAGCGCGATGCCGATCAGTGCGCGCGCATTGTCCCAGCCCCATTCCATGCCCATCTCCTCATATCACGGATGTATCAGCCTTAGCCTGCGATCCTGCATGGCTCTACCCCGAACTTCATGGGCCACTGCGCCATGGAACGCAGTGGGGTGCTATCCGTTGGTTGAGTGAACCATGTCTGAAAGGAGCGACAACATGAAACAGAAGTCCTTTGTCCCGCTAAGAGAACAGACGGTTGTCATGGAGCTGCGCCCGGTCACGACCGACCAGGTCGACGCGGTCCAGAATTCCTCTGAAGCACTGGACGTTCGCATGGCAAAGCTGCGCGACCTTCGCCAGCAACATGCTGAATGGGCCAACCGCCAGAAGGAAACCGACGGACGCCCGCTGCTGCGCTATATCGACGACGGCATGATCCGTCTTCTGCGCCAAGGTGATCTGCAGAAGGTTGAAGCGGCCTGATCGTCCAAGCCGTTTGAAAAAGAAAAGCCGCCGGAGCTTTCCGGCGGCTTTTTATGTCCTGTGACGATCCGTCCTAACCCAGCTTGCAGACACAGATCTTGTTGCCATCCGGGTCACGGAAATAGGCGCCATAGAAGGTCGGCATACGATTGCCCGGCTCGCCTTCATCCTTTGCGCCAAGCGACAGCGCCTTCTTGTAAACGCGGTCCACGGTCTCGGTGTCCGGGCATGCCAGGGCCGGCATGACGCCATTGCCTGCCGTGGCAGGTTCCCCGTCATATGTCCCACCAATCGCCAGCATGGGCTGGTTCGGCCCGGCGGAGTAGAAATACAGACGGTCATTGTCGAAGACGCGTTTCGCGCCGAGTTCGCCCATCACTTCATCATAGAAGGCGAGCGCCTTTTGTGTGTCATTTGTTCCCAGGGTCAGATAAGCCAGCATGATCGGTTTCCTCCTTTTGCCTCACCTGCCATGCAGCACGGCCTGTGACGTCCGGCAAGCGCTGACCTTGCGCTAATGCTTGACGTTCACGTGAGCGGATGCTGCAAGGCTCACCAGCTGAATCCATTGTTTTTTGCGAGGAGAATACATCCATGTCCGATATCCGTTTTGATGGTCAGGTCGCCATTGTCACCGGTGCCGGCGGCGGGCTCGGCCGTTGCCACGCGCTTGAACTCGCCCGCCGTGGCGCAAAGGTCGTCGTCAACGACCTCGGCGCGTCCATGGACGGATCGGGCGGCAGCTCGGAAGCGGCCAACAATGTCGTCAAGGAAATCGAAGCGCTCGGCGGCGAAGCCATCGCCAACGGGTCGTCGGTCACCGACGATGCCGGCGTGAAGAAGATGATCGACGACGCCATGAACAAGTGGGGCCGTATCGACATCCTGATCGCCAATGCCGGCATCCTGCGCGACAAGTCCTTCGGCAAGATGACGATGGAAGACATCGAGCTTGTCGTCGACGTCCACCTGATGGGCTCGTTCAAGCCGATCAAGCAGGTCTGGGACATCATGAAGGAGCAGAATTACGGCCGCATCGTCGTGACGACCTCTTCCACCGGTCTCTACGGCAATTTCGGCCAGGCAAACTATGGCGCCGCCAAGCTCGGCCTCGTCGGCCTGATGAACACGCTGAAGATCGAGGGCGCCAAGAACAACATCAAGATCAACGCCGTCTGCCCGGTCGCCGCGACCCGCATGACCGAAGGCCTGATGTCACCGGAAGTGCTGGAACAGCTCAAGCCGGAATATGTCACGCCGGGCGTGATGAACCTCGTCAAGCAGGATGCCCCGACCGGCATGGTCCTGTCGGCGGGGGCCGGTGCCTTCTCCATGGCTGAAATCGTCGAAACCAATGGCGCCTATGTTGGCCAGGGCGACGAGCTGACGGCGGAAGCTGTCGAAGCCGCCTGGGACAAGATCACCGACAAGTCCGTGCAGACCCATTTCAACATGGGCGGCGAGCACGGCCAGAACATCTTTGCCCGCCTCGCCGAAGGCAAGCCGGCCTGATAGCCGGCCGGCACCCCGAAAACGGCCGGTTCTTTCTGGAAGACCTTGAAAAGACCGGCCGTTCATGGGCGTAATGTGCAGGAATCAAACAGGCGGGGGTCTGTCATGCGTCTTCTTATCTTGTCCTTGGTCCTTGGCATGCTGGCGGCTTGCCAGCCCGGCGATGAAACCGGGCCGGAATCGGCGTCCGAAGCGCCGGCTGAAGACAGCACGGCGACTGAAACGCCGGCCCCAACCGAAAAACCCGCTCCGGCGCCCGACGCCGAAGGCGCAACCTGCGGCGGCATTGCCGGCATTACCTGCCCGGCCGGTCTCTATTGCAAGCAGCCCGAGGGTCAGTGCCTCGAAATGGCTGATGGCACCGGCACCTGTGAGCCCGTTCCGGAAATCTGCACGCAGGAATATGCCCCGGTCTGCGGCTGTGACGGCCAGACCTATGGCAATGAGTGCGAGGCTGCCGCAGCTGGCGTCAGCGTCGCAGCGACCGGAGAATGTGGCGGCCAGGACGTCGAGTAGACGTCCAGGGCCTTTTCGCCAGAGCCACCCCTAAAGCGCGTCCGACTTCCCTGACCGCAACAGCGGCAAGGGTTCGAGGATCTGGAAATCCACCTCACGGCCGTTTGCCGTGACGCGGCGGATCACCTGGTCCTGGCCCGTCCGGTTGAACGGCGTGACCAGGACCCCATCCTTGGTGAGCTGCTCCAGAAGTTTCTCCGGGATGCCGGAGACCGCTCCGGTCAGCAGAATACGGTCGAAGGGCTTGTGCTCAGGCCAGCCATTCAGCCCGTCAGCATGCTTCAGCGTCACATTCTCGACCTTGAGTTCGAGCATCCGGGCGCGCGCTTCCGTGACGAGCTTCTGATAGCGGTCAATCGCCCACACATGCCGCCCGATCTGCGCGAGCAGCACCGCCATATAGCCGCTGCCCGAACCAATCAGCAGAACGCGGTCCTCCTTGCCCGGGGACATCTGCAGCGCGCCGAGTAGCTGCGCGACCACGACCGGCTTGGGGAGGATCTGCCCGCATGGGATCGGCAGGACCGTGTCTTCATAGGCAAGTTCGCTGAGGCCCGGATCGACAAAAACCGCCCGGTCGATCGTCTCCATCGCCGACAGGACGGCATCGTCACGTATCCCCTGCCGCCGCAGCAGCAGAATGAGCCGGGCGGCCCGGAAAGGATCGGCGATCAGGTCCGCCATGAGGCCTTCAGCTCCTCGAAAAAGCGGTTGTGGGTCAGGTCGATATGCAGCGGCGTCACCGAAATGCGCCCCTCATAGATGGCGCGGAGATCCGTGCCCTCGTCGGGTTTCGACAGCCGGCCGGTAAACCCAATCCAGAAATAGTCATTGCCGCGCAGGTCCTCGCGCCGCTCGGTATGGATGATGGATTCGTCGCGAAAGCCCTGGCGGGTGATCTCGATCCCGTCGACCTCATCCGGCTCACGGTCCGGAAAGTTGATGTTCATGACGACATCGTTCGGCCAGCCGCGCTCGATCAGCGGGCGAATGACCTTCGCGCCCCACTGCTTCGAGGTCTCCCAGGGCAGCGATCCGCGCTCGCGAAAGCTCTGCGCCTGGCTGAGCGCGATGGAGGGAATGCCCTGCTGCATGCCGAACATGGCGGCCGCCACCGTGCCGGAGAAGCTTGTATCCTCGGCGATGTTCTGGCCGCGATTGACGCCTGACAGGATCAAATCCGGCTTGGCATCCATCAGGTCCTGCAGGGCGAGCAGCACGCAATCCGACGGCGTGCCCATGACGGCCCAGCACTGCTCGCGCACCTTGCGGGTGCGCACCGGCTGGGTCAGCGTGATGGAGCGGGACTGGCCGGATTGTTCGACCTCCGGCGCCGCGATCCAGATATCGTCGGAAAGCTCGCGCGCGATGGTTTCGAGGACGGACAGCCCCGGCGCATGAATGCCGTCATCATTGGTCAGGAGAATCTTCATCCGATCACCTCCAGGCCGCCCATATAGGGTTGCAGCACTTTCGGCACGGCGATGGTGCCGTCTTCCTGCTGGTAGTTCTCCAGCACGGCGACCAGCGTGCGCCCGACCGCGAGGCCGGAGCCATTCAGCGTGTGGACGAATTCAGGCCGCGGCTTCGGATTGTCTTCGCTTGGCGCCGGGCGCCAGCGCGCATTCATGCGCCGGGCCTGGAAGTCGCCGCAATAGGAGCACGAACTGATCTCGCGATAGGTGTCCTGGCTCGGCAGCCAGACTTCGAGGTCATAGGTCTTGCGCGCGCCGAAGCCCATGTCGCCGGTACAGAGCAGCATGCGCCGGTATGGCAGCTCGAGGCGCTCGAGGATTGTCTCCGCACAGCGCGTCATGCGCTCCAGCTCGTCCAGCCCCTCGGCCTCGTCGCGGACGATGGAGACGAGCTCGACCTTGTTGAACTGGTGCAGCCGGATCATGCCCTTCGTGTCGCGGCCCGCACTGCCGGCTTCGGAGCGGAAGCACGGCGTGTGTGCGGTCATCCGGCGCGGCAGGGTGTCGGCTTCGAGGATGCTCTCGCGGACACTGTTTGTCAGCGGAACTTCGGCGGTGGGGATAAGCCAGTGACTTGTAAGCTTTGAAACTACCCAATCCGCGATACCGAGCGCTTCCATTTTCATCATTTGCTCAATTTCGCCAACCAGCTCATTTTTCCGGTCTGCAGTGAGTCCTTCGACCATCCCCTTTAACTGTCGGGTAGCAGGATGATCAAATTTGCCATTGAGCGCGGCCAAGAAAAGGTTCATCCCGCCCTGAACATCGCGGAAGAACTCAGCGAGTGACCCTTCAGTGGCGGGCACTTTAAACAAATCTTCCTCAAACTTCGGCAGCTGCCCCGTGCCAACCAGCGCTTCATCACGCACCAGAAGTGGCGGGCTCGTCTCTTCGTAGCCATGCTCACCGGTCTGCACGTCCAGCATGTAGCTCGCGAGCGCCCGTTCCAGCCGGGACAGTTGTCCCCGCAGCAGGACGAAGCGCGAGCCGGACATCTTGGCCGCCGTCTCGAAGTCCATAAGCCCAAGCGCCTCACCAAGATCGGCATGATCCTTCGCCGCGAAACCGAGCGCGGTGGGCGTGCCCTCCGTCTTCTGCTCGACATTGCCCTCTTCATCCTCACCTTCCGGCACGTCGGCCATGGGCAGGTTCGGCAGGCCGAGCAGGATCTCGTCCAGGGCCGCGCGGGCCGCCGCTTCCTGCTCGCCGGCCGCCTCGATCGTCTCCTTCGCTTCAGCCACGACTGCGCGCAGGCGTTCGAATTCCGCCTCGTCGCCCTTTGCCTTGGCCTGGCCGATCAGCTTGGAGTTCGAATTGCGCGCGCTCTCGGCTTCCTGCTTGTCGGTGACGGCCTTTCTCAGCGCCGCATCATGGGCGAGGATATCGTCCACCTTGTCGCCCAGCCCGGCCGCCCGCCTGTTCCAGGCGGCACGGAACTCCTCAGGATTGTCGCGGATCGCGCGAATATCGAACATGCTTGTCTGACCCTATCGAAACTCGAAGCTGCAAGCCCCTCTAGAGCAATTGGCGCAGGAGCGGAACCGGTGAGATGAGGCTATTCTAGTCCTCAGCCTCACGCTCGGCTTCTTCCTCGGCGGCCTTCTTCTCCATCATCGCGACACAGGCAATGCTGATCTCGTAGAGGCCATAGACCGGCACGGCGAGCATGATCTGAGAGATCATGTCCGGCGGGGTGAAGAAGGCGGACGAGACGAGGATCGCCACAATGGCGTATTTCCGACCCGTGCGCAGCGTATCCGCGCCGATGATCCCGGCCCTGCCCATCAGGCTGAGCACGACCGGCAGCTGGAAGGACAGCCCGAACGCCAGCATCAGCGCCATGACCAGGGAGAGATACTCCGACACCTTGATCTGCGGCGTGATCGCGGCAATGCCGTCACCGCCCATCTGCTCAAACGACAGCGCAAAGCGCGAGATCAGCGGCAGCATAACGAAATAGACGAACACCGCCCCGATCACGAACAGGACGGGTGCCGCGATCAGGAAGGGCAATGCCGCGCCCCGCTCGCGCTTGTAGAGGCCAGGCGCAATGAAGGAATAGAGCTGCCAGCCAATGATCGGAAACGCGACGAAGATCCCGGCAAACAGCGCGAGCTTCAGCTGCACGAAGAAGACTTCCAGCGGCGCGGTATAGATCAGCTCGAAGGTCGCATCCTGACGCTCCAGCTCAGCCACGGCGACAAGCGGCCCGAGCAGGACATTGTAGAGCGGGCGGGCAATGAAGAAGCAGCCAATGCTCGCAAGGGCCAGCGCGAGAATCGACCAGATGAGCCGCGAGCGCAGCTCGATCAGATGGTCGAGCAACGGCGCACGCGAGGCTTCCATCTCCGCATCGTCGGTGATGTCCGGGCGCTCATCGGCGCGCATATCCTTGCTCATGAAGACTGCGCCTTCTTCTCGGGCGTCGTGTCAGAGCCGCTTTCGGTCTCCGGCGCATCCCCGGAAGCGGCCGGCTTTTCAGCGGGCGGCGGCGTGTCCGTGTTTTCCGAAGGTGTCTCATGATCCGGCACCGCTCCGGGCCCGCCCTGCGGCCCCGTCTCCGGCATCGGATTTTCCATCATGACCTTGCGGTTGATGTCGGATTCAGTCTTCTTGAGGTCATCGACGGCTTGGCTCAGCGCATTGTCGCGGCGCAAATCCTCGATTTCCTTGCGCAGCTCATCCAGCTCCGCCTGACGGGCAATGTCGTCGAAAGCCGACTGGAACTCGCGCGCCATCGCCTTGCCGCGTGACACGAACTGCCCAAGCTTGCGCATCATCATGGGCAGGTCCTTCGGACCGACCACGATCAGCGCAATAATTGCGACAACCAGGAATTCCGTGAATCCGAATTGAGGAAGCATGGATCAGCCGCCTTCCTCGGGGCCTAGCTCGACGATTTCGTCTTGTCCTTTTCAGGGGTGACGTTGACCATCTTGTCGTCGTCGAGCTGTTTGTTCGAGGACTGGGTCTTGTCTTTGTCCTTGCCCTCTTCCTCGTCATCATCATTGAGACCCTGGCGGAAGGAGCGGACCCCTTTTGCCATGTCGCCCATGATCGAGGAGATCCGGCCACGGCCGCCAAACAATAGCAGTGCCACGACAAGGACGATGAGAAGCTGCATCCAGCTGGGGGCCATGAGTATACTCCGGTCAGACTAGGCTAAAATAGCGCCGTGAGGCGCCCGGCTCAATGGGAGCGCCTGTAGATCGCCTAGTCCGCCTCATCCTCGCTGTCCATGAAATCTGTCATGAATGCGGCGTTTTCGTCCTCATCTGCATGACTTGTAGGCGCGTCTAGATCACGCAGCGGCAATTCCATTTCGCTCGGATCGAAGTCATCCGGCACAACATCCGACAGCAGGCCGCCGGCTTCGAGCTCGGCCCGGCCCGGCAGAAGCTCAAGGCTCTCCAGCCCGAAATGCTCAAGGAAGGTGTCGGTCGTGCCATAGGTGACCGGCCGGCCCGGCGTCTTGCGCCGGCCCTTGATGCGCACCCATTCGGCTTCCATCAGCTGGTCGATCGTCCCCTTGGAGACGGCGACACCGCGCACGGCCTCGATCTCGGCACGCGTCACAGGCTGGCCATAGGCAATGATGGCGAGCGTCTCGAGCGCGGCCTGGGAAAGTTTCTTCTGCTCGTGACGTTCCTCGACGAAGAGATAGGAGAGGTCTTCGGCTGTCTGGAAGCGCCACTTGCCGGCGACCTCGACGAGGTTCACGCCGCGATGGGAATAAGCCGCCTTGAGCGACATGAGGACCTGAGCGGCATCGGCCTCCTGCGGCAGGGCTTCGGCAATCTGATCGGCCGACAGCGGCTCGCCGGCCGCAAACAGGATGGCTTCGGCCCGGCGCAGTGCCTCGGCACTGGCATCGACATCGCCATCGGCGGTTTCCGAAAGCGTCTCGGCGGAGCGGCGATAGGCAAAGGAGAGCTGGCGCACGGCCTTGCGGATATCGTCGGGCGCGTCGTCTTCTTCGTCGTTCTTCATCTGGGGTATTGCGTTCATGCGTGGAGCCCTCCCCTGTCTTCCCGACTGCCGCGCAGATAGAGCGGCGAAAAATGCTGGTCCTGACGCAGCTCAACGTCACCGTCGCGGGCAAGTTCGAGCGCAGCTGAAAACACACTGGCCGTGACCGAGCGCGGCGGCACATCGCCGGCAATATCGCGCATCTTTTCACCAATGACATCGAGGCTTGCCCAGTCATCGATCATCTTCGACAGCGATTTGAGCGAGTCGCGGGCATGTTCGAGCGGCAGAACGTACTGATGCTCGATCCTGTGTGGTGCGGCCTCTTCCCGGCGCTGGCGGATGCCGCCAAAGGCCTGCATCAGGTGCCAGAGGGTTGTGTCGTATTCAGTCTGCTTGACGACCCGCGGCTTTTCCGGATCGCCCCGGACAAACACATCCTGGCCGAGCTGGGCCAGATCCATGAGCTGGTCGCCAGCCTCACGCATCGCGTCGAGCCGTTTCAGGCGGAAGGCCAGACGCGCCGCCATCTGCTCGCCATCGACCTCATCGGCCTCCGCCTTCTCCGGCTTCGGCAACAGCAGGCGCGACTTCATGAATGCCAGCCAGGCGGCCATCAGCAGATAGTCGGCCGCAAGGTCTATGCGCTTCTGGCGCGCATCCTCGATGAAGCCCAGATACTGGTTTGCCAGTTCCAGCATGGAGACCTTGAGCAGGTCGACCTTCTGCTTGCGGGCCAGATCGAGCAGCAGATGGAGCGGGCCTTCATAGCCATCCACATCGACCGAGAACATGTCCTCGGTGTCGATGTCCTCGTCGCGTTCGATGAGGTCGTTGGAGACAAGTTCAAGGCTCATGCGTGAGTGGCCCCCACATCAGGGATCAGCGCCCTGAACTCTACCCAACCGGCCTCGGCATCAAAGGCGATTGCGCGTTTGGAGGCCTCTTCGGCCGCTTCCGCACGCTCAAGCGCCTTGTCGTCGAGCATTGGCGCGGCTTCGGCCACTTCCGTCATTTCGGCCAAAATGGCATCGGGCTCGGTCAGGAAACCGGAGCAATGCAGCAGCACATCGCAGCCCGCCGCGATCGAGGCGTGGGCACGGTCTGTCAGAGAGCCCCCCAGGGCCTTCATGCCGAGATCATCCGTCATCAGAAGACCATCAAACCCGATTCGGCATCGAATGACTTCCTGAATCATCTTGTGGGAAACTGTGGCCGCCTTGCCGGCGTCGAAATGGTCATAGGCAATATGGGCCGTCATCGCCATCGGCGCATCGGCCACATGGGCAAAGGCGGCAAAGTCCGAGGCGAGTTCACTCTCGTCCGCCGTTACCCGCGGCAGCTCCATATGGCTGTCGGCCATGGAGCGGCCATGACCGGGGATGTGCTTGATCACACCGGCGACACCGCCATCCTCCAGCCCCTTGAGGGCGGCCTTTGCCAGCGCGCCCACCTTGTCGGGATCGACGCCGAAAGCCCGGTCGCCGATGACATCATGGGCCCCTGGCTGCGGCAGGTCGCATACCGGCGCGCAATCGGCATGAAGCCCCATGGCCGCCAGCTCATGCGCCATCAGCCGGTGGCCGAGCCAGACGGCCTGCAGCCCCTTTTCCGGATCGGCGTCGTAAAGGTCTCCATAGACACGGCCAGCCGGAAAGAGCGGCCATTCCGGCGCCTTCAGGCGCGCGACCCGCCCGCCTTCCTGGTCGATGAAGACAAGAATTTCGCGGCCGACCGCGTCCCAGATATCCTCAACGAGCTGTGCGACCTGCTGCTTCGAGACACAGGAGCGCCCCATCAGGATCATGCCCCATGGCTTGTGATCGGCCAGAAGGGCCGCCTCCTCACGAAGCAGCTCCGCTCCGGAAACGCTAAGGATACAGGCCTTGTTCGTCATGCGGTATCGCGCACCACGATGCAGTCGCCGCCTTCAGCCTTGTAGGCATCGCAGAAGGTCGAGGCGGTGTCGCGCGAACCGAAGGCCCCGGCCCGCAGGCGGTAGAAGACGCCCTTGGCGCCCAGATCGGCCCGTTCGATGGACATGCTCGCTCCTCTGAAGATATCCGGATTCTTCCGCCGCGCCGTCTTCCAGGCATCGGCGGCGGCCGCTTCACTGCGAAGCGCTGATATCTGCACAACATACTGGCCACCCGGCGCAAACGCAAAGCGGGAGGCTGGTTCCGGTTGAGCGGCCGGTTCCTGCGCTGGAGCTTCACTCACGGAAGCTGTCTGAACGGGCTCGGCCGGCGCTTCGGTTTGTTCGGCCAGATCGGTGCGCGTGACCGGGGAAGCCGGCTTGCTGGTGTCTTGTGCTGCCGATTCGCCCACAGGCGGGGCTGGCGGCACATCCGGCGCCGTCTCACTGGCGGCGGCCTTGTCGCCAGACGTTCCCGGGCGCAAATCCTGCGGCGGGCCGCCCTGCAGAAAGCCCTGGCTTGCATCCGAGACCTTTGTGGGCTCAGGCCCTCGGCTGGTACCGTCGATCACGTCGTAGAGCCGACGGTCGAGATCGTCGATCTCGACGCCGCCGCGGTCATCCGGCACGCGCTTATAAGGCTGCGCCTCGGCGGTCACCATGGGCAGTGCGCCGTCCTGCGGACGTATCCCCTGCCGGTAGGTGTTCCAGACAACACCGGCAAAGACGATTAGCACTCCAATCGCCAGCGCGAGGATCAATGGGCCGCGCGCGGTCTCGTCATCACGGATCTCGAAGCCCCGGTATTCTTCCTCATAAGGCCCGACTTCATATTCACGGTTACGATTGCTCATTCTGGTCATCTGCCCCTGATGATGGTCGTTTTGGTTAAGATTAAGGGGCGCTTCGTTAACGCTGGCTGAATCGGTCTGGCGACAGACCGCGCTGAGATCAGATCATGCTTTCCAGATTGAAGACCTTGCGATGCAGGTCGATAGCATAATTGTCTGTCATTCCCGCAATGTAGTCGCAGACAAGCCGGGCCCGACGGTCCTGCGGGGCCTGCTCCGCGTCCTGACGCAGCGGCGGCGGCAGGATGTCCGGCTCTTCGAGGAACAGGTCGAACAGCTCCTTCAGCACGCGCTTGGCCTGGCTGCGCATGCGGTTGACCTTGTAGTGCTTATACATGCGCTCGAAGAGGAAGGCCCTCAGCGCACGCTGCTGACGGTCGAACTCATCGGAGAAGGCGACGAGCGGCTCCGGCAGGGCTCGCACTTCAGCCGCCGAACCCGGATTATGCTTTTCCACCCGCCTCAGCGTCTCATTGCAGAGATCGTCGATCCAGAAACCGATAAGGCGCCGGACCGCCTCATAAACGGTGCGCTGGGTGTCGAGGACGGGATACTCCTCGCGCACTGCGCGGAACACATCGCCGACCAGCGGAATGTCCAGCATGTCATCAATCGTGAACAGGCCGGCGGCGATCCCGTCATCGATGTCGTGATTGTTATAGGCAATATCGTCCGCCAGTGCGGCGATCTGGGCTTCCGGCCCGGCGAACTGGTCGAGCTCCAGCTTTTCAAGCGGCGGAAAGTCCCGGAAGGCGGCCGGCAGCGCGGCGACAGGTGTGTCCTTCGTCACCAGCGGGCCATTATGCTTCACCAGCCCCTCGAGCATCTCCCAGGTCAGGTTCAGCCCGTCAAAGGTCGGGTAGCGCTGCTCGAGCCGGGTCACAACGCGCAGGGTCTGCGCATTGTGGTCGAACCCCTCATAGCCTTCCATGCAGGCATCCAGCTGGTCCTCGCCGGCATGGCCGAAGGGCGGATGACCGAGATCGTGGGCCAGTGCCATGGCTTCGGCGAGATCCTCGTCCACGCCGAGACGGCGGGCGACCGAGCGGGCAATCTGGGAGACTTCCAGCGAATGCGTCAGCCGCGTGCGGTAATGATCGCCCTCATGGGCGACAAAAACCTGCGTCTTCTGCTTCAGACGCCGGAAGCCAGAGGAGTGGATGATCCGGTCGCGATCCCGCTGAAACGGCGTACGGGTCGCAGAATCCGGCTCATCGTGAAAGCGCCCGCGGGAATTTTCCCACAGCGTCGCAAACACTGATCTCTTTTCTGGAAGCACAGGCTTTCCTATCTTGTAAGCCATGAGCGACGTGACCCTTTCTCCTTCGGCTGCCAAGCGCATTAAGGCGATTCTGGCGAAACAGTCCGACAAAGACTTCCTTCGCGTCTCTGTTGAAGGTGGTGGCTGTTCGGGCTTTTCCTACAAGTTCGATCTCGAAGATACGAAGAATGACGACGACATTGTGGTCGAGCGCGACGGCGCGCAGGTCCTGATCGACGAGATGAGCCTGGAATTCATGCGCGGCTCGGAAATCGATTTCTCGACCGAGCTGATCGGCGCAGCCTTCACGATCAACAATCCGAACGCCACGGCGGCCTGCGGCTGCGGGACGAGCTTTTCGCTGTAGTCCAGCTTGTGCGGGCTGCGGCGCTCAGCTCAGGCCCGCCACAGGCTCTTCCCAGCCTATCCCCCTGACATTCCTCCACCGGATCTTGGAACGATACCGGAAGGGAGCAATTGATTCCTGCATCAAGCATCGCGGGACGCAGATTGCCTTTCGATGCTGAAGACATCTGATTTTCAGGAGGATATTTTATGACCCTTTCCAAATCCCTCATTCGCCAGACCACTGTTGCCGCAGCCGCCACAGCGGCGCTTTCCTTTGCCGGTCTCTCGGCAAACGCCGAAGGCAAGGACATGCAGGAAGACGCGACGCCGCTGAAGCATGAGGCCATGCAAACCCTGCAGCAGTGCCGCCAGATCGCCGAGTCCTGCTCCAAGCACGTTGACGACGCCGCGGGCGTTCTTGTCTTTCCGGAAGTCTGGAAAGCAGACCTGATCGTCGGCGGTGCCGGCGGTGATGGCGTTCTGTTCGTGGACGACAAGATCGAAGGTTATTACGATATCGGCAAGGCCTCGGTCGGCCTGCAGGCCGGGATCGACGAGTCCGCGATGGTTTATATCTTCCGCGACGAGGAGTCGCTCGACGAACTTCGTAACGGCCAGAAGTGGGAAGCCGGCGCGGCCGCTGGCGTCACGCTGGTCGATGAGAATGCCGACGCCATGGCAAGCACGGGTGACCCGCTCGTCTATGTGCTGGAAGCTGACGGGCTCAATGCGGAGCTGAATGTGAGCGCCCTGCGCATCTGGGAAGACACCGATGATGCAAGCTAAGAGGCTCACGGGGCTTCGGACTTCAGGAAAGGCGCCCTTCCCGGGCGCCTTTCTTTTTGGGCGGTTGCCGCCTAGCGCTTCGGCGTTTTCCAGTCGCTGCCGGCGTCACGCCGGCTGAGCCGCAGGGCCAGGCCGACGGTCACGCCCACCCCGATGGCCACGGTCAGGTCAACCAGTACCGTCAGAACGAGCGTCAGCAGGAGCAGGACGATGTCGCTCGCCCGGCCTCTGGCATATTCCTTCCACTTGTGCGGCTCGCTCATATTCCAGGCGGTCATGATCAGCAGCGCCGCGAGCGCCGGCATGGCGAGATAACCTGCCAGTGGCGCAGCAACCAGCATGATCAGGAGTATGACCAGCGCATGCACGAGGCCCGCCACCGGTGTCTTCCCGCCGGCACGGACATTGGTCGCCGTACGCGCAATCGCACCGGTTGCCGGCAAGCCGCCGAACAGCGAAGACGCGATATTCGCCGCGCCCTGGGCGGTCAGCTCCGCATTCGGGCGGTGATGCCCGCCGATCATCCGGTCGGCGACCATGGCCGAAAGCAATGATTCGACACCAGCCAGGAAGGCGATGGTGATGGCGGACGGGATGAGTTCGACAATCCGGTCCCAGCTGATCTCCGGCAGGTGCGGCACCGGCAGGTGGTTCGGCAGCGCCCCGAAGCGCGAGTAAAGCGTCTCGACCGGCCAGTGCAGCAGGGCAACCGCCGCCGATCCGATCCCGACCGCCACGATGAGACCGGGATATTTCGGCGCCGCGCGGCGCAGGACGATGATGAGGATGAGCGTTATCAGCGCAATCCCGAGCGCATGCGGGCTGAATGTCTCGCGCGCGCCCCAGAGCACAGGCAGCTTTTCAACAAAGTCGGCCGGGACCTCGCCCGGCGACAAGCCGAAGAAGTCGCTAAGCTGGCTCGTCGCAATGATGATTGCGATGCCGATCGTGAAGCCGTTGACGACCGCCTCCGGAATGAAGGCGATCAGGCGCCCTGCCCTGAAATAGCCCGCCACCAGAAGGATAAGGCCGGCCATCAGGGTTGCGAGCACCAGCCCGTCATAACCATGCTCGGCGATCACCGAGAAGACAACGACAATGAACGCCCCGGTCGGCCCGCCAATCTGTACGCGCGAGCCGCCAAGCAGCGAGATGAAGAAGCCGCCGACAATCGCGGTGACAATGCCCTGGGCAGGGTCGGCGCCGGAGGCAATCGCGATGGCCAGGCTGAGCGGCATTGCCACCATGGCAACCGTGATCCCGGCCATGAGGTCGGCCAGGAACTGGGCGCGGTCATACTCTCGGATCGTCGTCAGAATCTTCGGCGTGCGCATGGCCGGCCTCATAGCGCAGTCGCGCCATGTTGGCAGCAGGCCTTCTGTCGCATGGCCCGAATTGCCCTGCTCTTACCCGGTTGAACGGCTTTCAAAAGCCCCGGAGCGGCCACAATCACGCCTCAGACCCGGCGCAGCGTTCTGCTCCATGATGAGCAAACCGCCGCAAAACCCGACGAGGAGAGTGATGATGACCGGCATGGCGCTTTTCCCCCTGGCGACGGCCGAGACCGGCTGGCCTGTCTTTCCCGAGGCGACCCGCCTCATCGCCGCAGCCCGGCGCCAGATTGGCGTCACGGTCGATTATGATCCGGCCTATGTCTCGCTCGCCTATCCCGGCGGCGACGTCCCGCGCGAGACGGGCGTGTGCATCGATGTCGTGATCCGCGCCTATCGCGACGCCTTCGGTTTCGACTTCCAGAAAGCCATCCATGAGGACATGCGCACCAATTTCGGTGCCTATCCGAAAACCTGGGGCTTGCGCCGCCCCGACACGAATATCGACCATCGCCGCGTGCCCAATCTGGAAACCTGGCTCACCCGCAATGCCACCGAACTGCCGACCAATGACTGGGAACCGGGCGACCTCCTCACCTGCCTTGTCGATGAGAGCCTGCCTCACATCGCCATCATCTCCGACCGACAGTCCCCGTGGGGCGACCCGCTGGTGATCCACAATATCGGCCTCGGCGCGCGTGAGGAGCGCATCATCGGCCGCTTCGAGCTGGAACGGCGTTTCCGCTTCTATCCGGCAGGTGCTTGACGCCTGGCTCTTAGCGACATATCGTTTTTCGATGAACTCTCGATATGATTACCGGCCCGGCGACCGTGTCTCCGTGCGCTTTGGCGGCGTGCTTCGCCATTATGGCATCGTCAGCTGGGGTGGGCGTGTGATTTCGAACAATGGGCGCTATGGCGGGGTCGTCTCGCAATCGCTGAGCGACTTTGCCCGTGGCCGCGAGATCACCAATCACGGACCAGAGGCCGGCCATGACTATCTCGGCCCCTCACGGGCAACCCGGCGTCTCGGCCACGACTATCATCTTACCGGCTCGAACTGCGTGCACTTCGTCCGCCATGCCCAGGGGCGCAAGCCGACCGCGACGCAAGTCGCGCGCGGCACGTTCGAAGCGTTTCGGGATATGCTGGGCGGGCGCCGGCGCTAGCCCTGCCTTAATGCTTCCAGCCTTTTGGCGGCTGGCCATGCGCGCCGGTCTTCGACCACTGGGCCTCTTCGGCCTTGTTGCGGATCTGCAGGTTGAACAGGACGCCCTTGAACGGCGGCAGCAGGAAAAGCGCGAGCCCGATCATCATCGACAGCAGCATGATCCACAGCCCGATCTTCAGCCACAACCCAACCGGAACGACCGGCAGGATGAAGTAGAAGGGCGCAAACAGCACCATCACCAGAAAGCCGACAAAGAAGGCCGGGCCGTCGGCGGTGTCGGCCATGCGGAAATCCTGGCCGCAAACGGGGCACTCGTCATTGAATTTGAGATAGGCGCGGAAGAGCTTGCCCTTCTCGCAACGCGGGCATCTGAGCCTCAGGCCGGACTGGACGGGATGATCGAACATGTCCCATAGATGGCCCCAATTCCTGCGTTATGGAAGTGCGGCGGGGGCGCGCATCAGGCGCGCGGCGCCCCCGGTGTGATGTCAGCGTCAGGCCCCATGATCGTTTTCTTCCGCGCGATCAGGTTCAGCACCTCGACAAAGACCGAGAAGGCCATGGCCGCATAGATGTAGCCCTTGGGCACATGCACGCCGAATCCGTCGGCGATCAACACCATGCCAATCATCAGGAGGAAGGCGAGCGCCAGCATCACCACGGTCGGATTGCGGTTGATGAAGCGTGCCAGCGGCCCGGCGGCTGCCAGCATGGTCAGGACGGCGACAATGACGGCCACGACCATGATCGGCAGGTGATCGGTCATGCCGACCGCCGTCAGGATGGAATCGATCGAAAACACCATGTCGAGCAGGATGATCTGCACGATCGCGCTCGCAAAGCCGATCCCGGCCTTGCCGCCAGCGAAGACGGTCTGGCTCGGCTCCGGGTCGATATTGTGGTGGATCTCGGTCGTCGCCTTCCAGACGAGGAAGAGGCCGCCGGCGATGAGGATGATGTCCCGCCAGGAAAAGGCCGTCTCGAAGGTGACCTCGCCATGCGCACCGGGCGGGCCGGAGATGCCGAGATCGATCACCGTAGCGGTCAGCCCGACAAGCCAGGCGATCCCTGCCAACAGGACAAGCCGCAGAATCAGGGCGAGGCCGATGCCGATCCGCCTCGCGGCCGGGCGCTGATCTTCGGGCAACTTGTTGGTGAGGATAGAGATGAAGACGAGATTGTCGATGCCGAGCACGATCTCGAGCACGATCAGTGTCGCCAGCGCCGCCCAGGCCTCCGGCGCTGCGAAAACGGCGATGACATCGGCCATGAAATGCCCCTCTTCTCTTTTGTGCTCGGTAGAAATCCATAGCGCAGGGCACGGTTCCGCAAGAGCGGGCTTGGCTGCCCTTGCGGCAGCGCTCTAGCTTCGCGGACAAGCAATCACCGGGAGGAGACAAGGGCCATGGAGTATGAAGAGGTTGTCCGCACGCGCCGCAGCATTCGCGGCTATCTGGACAAGCCGGTGCCGAAGGCGCTGATCCGGGAAATCCTCGAAACCGCCATGCGCGCCCCGACCTCGCTGAACACCCAGCCCTGGAACTTCTATGTCGTCTCCGGCGCCGTGCTCGACCGGATCCGCGAAGGCAATGTCGAACGCAATGTCGCAGGCGTGCCCGATAGCCGCGAGTTCCGCATGGGGCCGGGCTATGAAGGCGTCCACCGCGAGCGCCAGATCGAGATCGCCAAGCAGCTCTTCGCCGTCATGGGCATCGAGCGCCATGACAAGGAGGCGCGCATGGACTGGGTGCTGCGCGGCTTCCGCCAATTCGATGCGCCGGTCTCTATCGTGGTGACCTATGACAAGTCGATTCAGGGCAGCGACATTGCGCCGTTCGACTGTGGCGGCGTGGTGAACTGTATCGTGAACACCGCCTGGAATCGCGGCCTCGGCTGCGTGATCAACTCCCAGGGCATCATGCAGAGCCCGGTCGTGCGCGAGCATGCCCAGATCCCCGACAACCAGGTGATCCAGACCTGTGTCGCGATGGGCTGGCCGGATGACAACTTCCCGGCCAATGCCGTCGTCTCGAAGCGCAAATCCGTCGACGAAGCGGCAACGTTTCTCGGCTTCGAGGACTAGGACTCGTCGGTGAGGTCGGCGGACGTCTGCGCGCCGAGCTTCCAGATCGCAGCAATGAAGACCCCCTTGGCCCGTGGCAGGATGGCAAGACAGAGGCCGACAGCCAGCCCGGCCATCAACAGGGTCACCAGCCACATCGGCATGACGTTCGTCATGAAGGCAATGATCATGAACGGTGCCAGCAGATGGCCCGTCACCAGCAGGGTCAGCCAGGGCGGGCCGTCATCGGCGCGGATGTCACCGGTTTCCAGGCCACACCCGCTGCAGGCCGGCGCCTGCCTCAGATAGCCGGAGAGAAGCCGGCCCACCCCGCATCGCGGGCAACGCAGCTGCACGCCGCGCCAGAGGACGGTCGCCAACTCCGGCTCTTCAAGAGATTTTACGTGCATGAGGTCCCGGAACGGTTTTTCGCGAAAGGGAGTTCTTTGCCCCGTGCGATCCGCCCGCTCAATGCGTGACAGCGCCGCACCGGGTTCCATCATCGCATGATCGGGCTAAACTCACCTCAGGAGGCATCATGGCCTATTCTTTCAAACACGCCGACGAGAGCGTTGAAGCCGGTTTTCGCCGCATCGCAAAAAGCCAGCTTGAAAGCGGCTTGGAAGAATTGCGTGGCGATACGCTCTCGCGGCCGGAAAAGGTCCACCAGATCCGCAAGCGCTGCAAGAAGATGCGCGGCCTGCTCCGCTTTGTGCGCACCGCCTTCGAGGACTATTCCGAGGAGAACAAGACCCTCCGCGATGCCGCCCGCACACTCTCAGGCGTGCGCGACAGCAAGGCTGTCCTGGAATCCCTGAACGATCTCGAACATCATTTTGGCACGGAGCTGAAGAAGGCCGCCCTCGACCCGATGCGCAAACCGCTCGAAAGCCGCCGGGAGGCTGTCGACGAAAGCGAAGTCGAGGAGAAGCTGGCCGATATGCGGCTCATTTTCCGCGAAGCCCTGGAGCGCGCCGAAGACTGGTCCCTGGACGAAACTGGCGCCGACGCCTTCTCCGCCAGCGTCGCCAAGACATATAGCCGGGCGCGCAAGGCGATGGAAAAGGCGCGCAAGAGCGGGAAAACTGAGGATTTTCACGAATGGCGCAAGCGCGTGAAATATCACTGGTATCATGCACGGCTCATCCGCAAGGTCTGGCCGCCCGTGCTCGAAGGCTGGGCCTCGGAAGCCGACAAACTCTCAGACGATCTGGGCGATCACCATGATCTTGCCGTGCTTGTCGAGGCCGCCGAAGACCTGATCCCGGACAAGACCGACACGCTTGAACTCGTCGGGGCCCTGTGTGCCGCGCGCCAGGAAACACTGGCCGAGCGATGCTTCAGGCGCGGCGGCAAGATGTTCGCCGAGACGCCGGACGCCTTCGCGGCGCGCTGGACGAAATATTGGGACCTGGCCGCCTAGGGGGCTTCAGACCTTACCGCTCATCGCGCCGCGCATGACACAGAGGCGCTTGGAGAGATTGCCAGGCTCATTCGTTTTTCCGTAGATCCGGCGAAGGCGCAGATGCGCGATGGCCGGGCGTATCGAAACCGGCGCCTGCGGGACAACCGGACCATAGCCAACCTTCTCGCCGCGCCTCAGGGCCGCCACATGCGGGGCAAGCGAGGCGATGTGCCGGCCCCATCCATGCGCATCCGCCAACACCTGGGCAGCTGTGGCCGTCAGCAAGGCTTCGGGTTGTTGAGCCCGATCGGCATCTTCGAAGGCATCCTCATAATGGTCGACGAGACGTTTGAGCGCGTCGAGGCGGTAGCGATCTTCCGCCAGCATGTCGGCCAGGGCACCGACAACCTCATGCTCACGCGGTTTCTCGCCCTTCTCGAACGCTTCCAGGGTATCGCGCCACCACTGAAAACGGATCGCCCCCAGCCCCGGTTCGGTCACGACCAGACGGACGCGGGCAAGCTCCCAGGCAAAGGCATAGAGTGCTATAAGGGCCCGGCGCTCCGGTTTGGGGGCATAGCGGGACGAAAGCCAGCGATCCTCATCGCCGTTTCGCATGCGCTCATCAATATTTGCCCAAATTTCAGGGCTTGTAAGGGTGGCAGAAGCTGGCATGGAACCCATATGAACCGCGACGCGCTACAAAACTAAATATACTCAACACAAAAGGAGCGACCCTTATGGCATTTGAACTTCCACCCCTGCCCTACTCCCGAGATGCGCTGGCACCACACATCTCAGAAGAGACGCTCAATTACCACTACGGAAAACACCATCAGGCGTATGTGAACAACCTCAACAAACTGATTGAAGGCACCGATCACGAAAACGCCCCGCTTGAGCAGATCATCAAGGACGCCGCCAAGGATTCCTCCAAGGCCGGGCTCTTCAACAACTCCGCCCAAGTCTGGAACCATACCTTCTACTGGCACTCGATGAAGCCCGGTGGCGGCGGCAAGCCGACCGGCGCGATTGCCGACAAGATCGATGCCGATTTCGGCTCGTATGACGAGTTCGCCAAGCAGTTCAAGGCGGCAGGCGGTGGCCAGTTCGGGTCCGGCTGGGCTTGGCTCGTCCTCAAGGGCGGCAAGCTGGAAATCCGCAAGACGCCGAACGCTGAAACCCCGGTGACCGAAGATGGCGCCACCCCGCTGCTCACCATGGATGTGTGGGAACACGCCTACTATCTCGATTATCAGAATTCGCGTCCCGGCTATATGGACGCCTTCATCGACAATCTGATCAATTGGGACTTCGTGAACCAGAACCTGGCTGATGCAAGCTAGTCAAAAGAACGCCTGAGAATATTCAAAATCAGGCCGGGCCCGCTTCTTCCGAGAAGCGGGCCTTTTTCGTTTTCGGGGCCGGGGCGCCCGTCACCACACTGTCCAGCCCCCTTTCGCACCTGCAAAAAATAGAGTATGGCAGCGCCAATATGTTCTTCCGGGCATGGAAGCGCCCGGGCCTGCTGCCATCCGGGCAGTTATCCGAGCGATATAATTCCACCACCCGAAAGAGAAATTTTTTGACTGAAAAACAAGACGATCTGCCGAAAACCACGTTTGCTGCGCTGGGGCTCGGACCGAAAATCCTCGAGGCCATCGAAGAGGCGGGCTACGATTCGCCCACCCCGATCCAGGCCCAGGCGATTCCGCATGTCCTGCTCGGCGGCGACGTAACCGGCATTGCCCAGACCGGCACCGGCAAGACGGCCGCCTTCGTGCTGCCGATGATCCACCGCCTCGAACAGGGCCGCGCGCGTGCCCGCATGCCACGCACCCTGATCCTCGCCCCGACGCGCGAACTCGCCGCCCAGGTCGCCGAAAACTTCGAGAAGTATGGCAAGAACCTGAAGCTCGAAATGGCGCTCCTCATCGGCGGGGTCTCCTTCAAGGAGCAGGAACAGAAGCTGATGCGCGGCGTCGATGTCCTCATCGCCACGCCGGGCCGCCTGATCGACCAGTTCGAGCGCGGCAAGATCCTGCTGACCGGCGTCGAGATTCTCGTCATCGACGAGGCCGACCGGATGCTCGACATGGGCTTCATCCCGGACATCGAAAAGATTTGCGCCCTGCTGCCGCCGCGCCGTCAGACGCTGCTCTTCTCGGCGACCATGCCGCCGGAGATCAACAAGCTCGCCCAGCGCTTCCAGAAGGATCCGAAAAAGATCGAGGTTGCCCGCCAGGCCCAGACCGCTGAAACGATCAAGCAGTTCGTAATCAAGATCGGCCGCGACGACGACAAGGCCAAACGCACGGCGCTGCGGCGCGCAATCGAAACGCGCGACGTCAAGAACGGCATCGTCTTCTGCAACCGCAAGCGCGAAGTCGATATCGTCACCAAGTCGCTGAACAAACATGGCTTCGATGCCGCCGCCATCCATGGCGACCTGCCGCAAGCCTACCGTACGCAGACGCTCGACCGCTTCCGCGAGGGCGACCTGAAACTGCTGGTCGCCTCAGACGTCGCCGCGCGCGGTCTCGACGTGCCGGATGTGAGCCACGTCTTCAACTATGCCCCCCCGCCCAAGGACGAGGACTATGTCCACCGCATCGGGCGTACCGGCCGGGCCGGCCGCAAGGGTGAAAGCGTCACCATTGTCGGCCCCGACGACGAAAAGTCCTGGGCGGGCGTGATGAAGATGATCCAGACCGATGTCGAGGAACTGATGCCCGAAGGTCTGGCCGACGAACTCGAAAACCTGCCGGAAGACACTGGCGGTCGTCGGGGTCGTGGCGGACGCCGCGGCAGTAGCAGCCGCAGCGGCGACAGCAAGGGCGGACGCTCCCGCGGGGGACGCAGCCGCAACAAGCCCCGCGAGGAGGCACCGGCTGAAAGCGCTCCGGCAGAGGAAAAGCCCTCGAGAAAGCCGGCCGCTAAATCCGAGGACAAACCCGCAAAAGCCGACAAGCCGAAACCCTCGCGAAATGAGGGCCGCAAGGGCTCCGGCAAGGACCGGAAGCGCGGCAAGGACGAGCTGGAACCCGCCGCCGACGGCGTGCGCGGCTTCGGCGGCGACATCCCGGACTTCTTGAAGCGGTAGGGCTCGCTCTGCCCCAAACCTCTGATGTGACAGTTTCAATTCAGGTTGATCCCCTCAGCACCTGAGGCTAAGCCTTTTCGTCGTGGAAAGACGGAGGGGCCCCGTGAGATCTGTAATCGTTGCAATGGCGGGGCTTCTGTTCGGCCTGTCCGGCTCTGCGCTGGCTCAAACTGTCCATCCCCCTATCGAAGCGTATGGTCGACTCCCATCCGTCATTGACGCGCAAATCTCACCCGACGGCCAACGGGTCGCTCTGCTGACATATGCCGACGATCACAGGGAGGTTCAGGTTTATGACCTGGAGGCAAAAGCCTATACGCATGCCTTCGACGCACGGGACCTTGAAACCAATTATATTCGCTTCGGGGATCCCGACCACCTGCTGCTCATGGCGTCAGCCCCTGCAGGGCCTCAAAGGTCTTGGCAAAGGCGCATGGAGATCGCGGCGGTCATGGTTCTCAATCTCGCCAATGGCAAGACAATCGGCCTGCTGTCGCGTGAAGACCGCATTCTGCCCTACCAGCTCGACCTGAGTTACATTGTTGGCCGACTCGACAACGGCCAGCTTCTGATTCCCGCCTTTGTTGGCAATAAGGGCGGAGCCATTCGCCGGAACCTGCTTCGCGCCGACCCTGATTCCGGCCGAGGCTTTACGCACGGTATAGGCGAAGCCGACACCTACGACTGGTTCGTCGATCGAACGGGTGCGCCGCTAGTGCGTGAAAGCTATGACTTCGAGACCCATCAATTTGCCCTGCAAGTGAAAAACGGATCAGCCTGGCGGACGTTTTACGAGCAGTCCGATGCGCGCGAATATCCTATGTGGACGGTTGCCGTTACTGAGAACGAGGATGGCCTCTACTTCCGTGACTATCTGGAGCAAACCCGTCGCTATGACGAGCTGTCGATCATCCGGTTTGACGGAAGCATTGAACGCGGCGTGCTGAAAAAGGACGGCCACGACATCGAGCGCGTTTATACCGATACCAACCGTCATGCACTGGGAGTGCGATACTCGGGGAGTAGGCCGACCTATGCTTTCGTAGATGAACGGCTGGACGCCAACTACACGCAGCTCAGCCGGAATTTGCCAGGAGCCACGATCACCATCGATTCCTGGTCGGATGATCGCAATCGGGTGCTCTACCGGATCTTTGATGGTCGCCAGGCTGATTTCTGGCTGCTCTATAACAGCAAGACCGGCAAAGCCATGAAGCTCGCCTCGACCAGAAAGGACATCCCGCCTGAAGCCGTTGGGCAGGTTTATTCCATCAACTATCCCGGCGAAGACGGAACTGTCCTGACTGCCACCGTGACCGTCCCGCCGGGCAAGACGATCCAGGCTGGCTCGAACCTGCCAATGGTCGTCCTGCCGCAAACCGGCGCGATCGTCAGAGAGTATGGCGACTTTGACTGGATGGCCCAATTCTTCGCAAACCGAGGCTATCTTGTCTTGCAGCCGACAATGCGTGGTACAGCCACCTTTGGCGGAGCTTACATTTCATCCGGCAACACGCTGGAAGACACATTCCAGGTGGCGGATATCGCCGCTGGCGTGACGGCCATGATTTCTGATGGCATGGCGGATGCGGACCGCATATGCATCCTCGGCGTGGGCAATAACGGCTTTACGGCCTTGATGGGCGCCGCCCTTGCCCCGGATCTTTATGCCTGTAGCGCCGCTTACGGCCCGGTCACTGACATCATCACCCTGATGAAGGACTACCGGGAACGCTATATTGACGACCAGCTCGTTGCGAGCTGGCAACGAATTCTGGGTGAGACCGATACGGAGACCCTGGGGTCATCATCGCCCATAGGACATATTGAGGACTACGCTGCGCCCATCCTTCTCATCCATGGGAAAAACGACCTGATCGTTCCGCCAGACCAGAGCCAGCGCATGTACACGGCGCTCAAGCAGGCCGGCAAGCCAGCAACTCTTGTGACGCTAGACAAAGGTGACCATAGCCTCAGCGAAAGCGACCCACGGCTGGAAACCTTGAAATCGCTTGCCGCCTTCGTGGACTCGCATACCGGCGCATCCGCCGCTTCATCTGGCCAATAAGGCCGCCTACTTCTTGATGCGGCCCTGGACCTGTTTGCGGTATTTCTCGCCATAGGGCGGGCGCACCATGGCGAGCAGGTCAGCCCCCACTTGGGTATAGACCGACTTGCGGTGGCTGAATTCCCTGAACCCATCGACCCCGTGATAGCTGCCCATGCCGGAGGGACCGACGCCGCCAAAGGGCAGGTCTTCCTGGGCGACATGGAAGAGTACGTCATTCACCGTGACGCCGCCTGACGTCGTATTGTTGAGCACATAGTCGCGCTCGCTGGCATCCTCGCCGAAATAATAGAGACCGAGCGGACGGGCATGGGCGTTGACGTAGCCCACCGCATCCTGGGTCGAGGTATAGGACTTGATCGGCAGGATCGGCCCGAAGATCTCATCCTGCATCACCTTCATGTCATCGGTCGGGTCGACAATGATCGTCGGCGGGATCTTGTGATGCGGCTGCTGGTCGAAATGCTCGTCCTTCGGATTGATCTCGACAATCTCCGCGCCCTTGGACTTCGCGTCCTCGAGATAGGATTGGAGCCGGTCGAAATGGCGCTGGTTCACGACCGATGTGTAGTCGTTATTGTCCTTCAGGCCTGAGGGAAACATCGTCTCGACGGCACTGGTCGCGGCCCGGACAAAATCCTTCGTCTTGTCCTTCGGGACGAAGGCATAGTCCGGCGCCAGACAGATCTGGCCGGCATTCAACGTCTTGCCCGCCATGATGCGCTTGGCGGCCTTGTCGAGATCGGCGGACTCCCCGAGGATGACCGGCGACTTGCCGCCCAGCTCCAGCGTCAGCGGCACGAGATTGTCGGCGGCCGCCCGCATGACATGGTGGGCAATGGAAGTCGCGCCGGTGAAGATGATGTGGTCGAACGCTAGGCCCGAAAAAGCCGCGCCCACATCCGGCCCGCCGGTAACGACGGCCACCTCTTCCTCGGAATAATAGTCGGCAAAAAGCTTCTTCATCAGCTCCGAGGTCTGCTCGGTAAATTCCGACGGCTTGATCATGGCACGGTTGCCGGCCGCGAAAACGCCGGCGAGCGGGGTGAAGGTCAGGTTCACCGGGAAGTTCCACGGACTGATCACGCCGATCACGCCCTTGGGCTGGTGGTGAATGCGCGCTTTGGCACCGAACAGGTTGAGCGGGAACTCCGCGCTTCTCTTTTCCGGCTTCATCCACTTCTTGAGGTTCTTTTTCGCGAACTTCAACGCGCCAATGGAGCCGGCAATATCGGTAAAATCCGACTGGTCGATGGAGCGATGACCGAAATCGGCATTCATCGCTTCGCTGAGTGCGGTGCGATGGGTAACGAGAAGGTCAATGGCCCGGTCGAGCCATTCAACCCGCTGCTCGGCAGAGGGGATGCCATCGCGCAAATGCGCGGCCTTCTGCTTTGCCAGAATGGCGTTCATGTCATTCGGACTTGCGGTATCCAGTGCCATCGAGACCTCCCAGAAATTGTATTATTCATGCTATTCTACCGGATAATCCGACCAATCCAAAGATTGCCCCCACGTCACGGTTTTCTGCCGGGGAGAAGCAGATACATTCGCGGAGAAATTGCGAGAGGAACTTCCCGATGAGCTTCGAAAAGATCACCTATACCGTCGAAGACGATATCGCCGTCATCGCCTTCAACGACCCGCAGACGATGAACGCCGCCGGCGTCGACACGATCGACGAAATGAGCCTGGCCCTTGAAAAGGCCGGCGACGAAGCCCGCTGTACCATCATCACCGGGAACGGCCGCGGCTTCTGCTCGGGCGCCAACCTGTCCGGCAATATGGGCGGCAGTGGCAAGTCCCAGCGCAAGCCGGATGCAGGCCGCGAGCTCGACCGGCTCTACAACCCCTTCATCAAGGCCATCCGCACCCATCCGCACCCGGTGATCACCGCCATCAATGGCGCGGCTGCCGGTGTCGGTTGCTCGATCGCGCTGATGGGCGACTTTATCGTCGCCGCCGAGAGCAGCTACTTCCTGCAGGCCTTCCGCCGCATCGGCCTGGTGCCGGATGGCGGCTCGACCTACCTGTTGACCCGTGCCATCGGCCGAGCCCGGGCGATGGAAATGACGCTGTTCGGAGAGAAGATCCCGGCCAGCCAGGCGCACGACTGGGGCCTGGTTAACCGCGTGGTCGCCGATGACAAGCTGATGGACGAAGCGAAGAATTACGCCCGTCAGCTGGCCGAAGGCCCGACGACCGCGCTTGCGCTGATCCGCGATCTCGTCTGGGAGGCGGAGGATAATGACTTCGACAGCCAGCTTCAGGCCGAACGCTTTGCCCAGCGCACAGCCGGACGTTCGCCGGACTTTGCCGAAGGGGTGAAAGCCTTCCTCGAAAAACGCCCGGCCGACTTCAAGAAGGTTTAAACGAGGGTCTGTGCGCGGTGGGAGAGAAGCATCGCCACGGCTTGCCCGTGGTGCCCATCTCCCGCCGGTGCGACGGGATCAGATCATCAGAAATGGATCCCACGGCCGAGCCGTGGGAGAACACCACTTGAATCACGTCTCAGTGTCGTGTGAATCCTCGCTCACCAATCGATGGCCGCATAGACCAGCTGCTGGAATTGCGGACGGATCGGATAACAGCCCGACGGGATCATCTGAGTGGCCTGGATGGCGATCAGCTCTTCCTCATAATCGATCCAGAAGAAGGTGTTGGCGAGGCCGCCCCAGCTGAACGTGCCGAGCGAACCCGGCTGCATCGACTCGGCGACATCAGTAATGACCGAGCCCCCGAGCCCGAAACCATTTCCCTCCATGCGCGCTTCGGAAAACGTCTTGTCGCCCATCGCCTTGATGGTCCGGTTTTCCGGCAGGTGGTTCTTGCGCATGAACTCGATGGTCTTCGGGCTGAGCAGGCGCGCCCCCTCCAGCGTGCCGCCATGCAGCAGCATGAGACAGAAACGGTGATAATCCCTAAACGTCGAGACAAGCCCCCCGCCGGCATTCAGAAGCGGCGGCTGTGAGCGATATTGCTTTGACTCCGCCCCCGCCCCGTCGCTCAACGTTACTTTCCCGCTGACAGGGTCCTTGCTGTAGCAGGCCATGAGCCGGTCGAGCTTGCCTTCCGGCACATAAAAATCCGTATCCGGCATATTGAGTGGCTCAAAAATCCGCTCACGGAAGAACTCATCCAGTGTCTGGCCTGAAGCCACCTCGACAATCCGGCCGAGCACATCGGTCGAGTGCCCGTAATTCCAGCGCGTTCCCGGCGAGAAGAGCAGCGGCAGCTTTGCCAGACGCACGCACATCTCTTCCAGCGTCTCGTCCGGGCGGGCGATCTTTTCGCGCCGGTAGAGCGCATCGACCTCATGCTGCATCAGGAAGCCATAGGTCAGCCCCGAAGTGTGCGTGAACAGGTCGCGCACCGTCATCGGCCGTGTCGGCTTGCGGGTCTCGTAATCGTCGATGGTCCCCTTCACCCACACCTCGGTGTCGGCAAATTCGGGAATATAGCGCGCGACCTCATGATCGAGCCGCAATTTTGCTTCCTCGAACAGCATCATCGCAGCCACCGAGGTGATCGGCTTGGTCATGGAATAGATGCGGAAGATCGTATCCGGAGTGATCGGCTGGCCACCATCGAGCTGCGTCTTGCCGCGATAGGCTTCATGCACGACCTGACCATTACGCGAGACCAGAGTCGCCATACAGGGCAGCTTGCCCGAATCGAGATAGCTGCCGGCAAAGTAATGCGGAATCGCCGCCAGGCGTTCTTCGTTCAGCCCGACATCGGCCGCGGTGATTTCATCCTGAATGGTCATTTGCCCCATCGCCTTCAAAACCCGTCAATGCCTACAATTGATCAGCGTTGGCTGCTTTCATCAATTCCCGGGCGATCACGATCTGCTGAATCTGCGAGGTGCCCTCATAGAGCCGGAACAGGCGGACATCGCGGTAGAAGCGTTCGATGCCATAATCGGTGATATAGCCCGCCCCGCCAAAGACCTGCACGGCGCGGTCGGCAATCCGCCCGCAGGCCTCCGTTGCAAACAGCTTGGTCGACGAGGCCAGCATGGTGACCCCCTCGCCGGCATCGCGGCGCCGCGCGGCATCGAGAATCATGCAGCGTGCGGCATAGGCGTCCGCCTGGCTGTCGGCCATCATGGCCTGGATCAGCTGGTGCTGGGCGATCGGTTTGCCGAACTGCTCGCGCTCCATGGCATAATTGACCATTTCCTTGATCAGCCGTTCCGAGGCACCTGTCGCCACGGCGGAAATGTGCAGACGCCCCTTGTCGAGCACGCTCATCGCGACCTTGAAGCCCTCGCCTTCCTTGCCGATCATGTTCTCGGCCGGCACGCGGACATCGTCGAAGATGACGTCGCAGACATGCGCGCCCTGCTGGCCCATCTTCTTTTCCGGCTGGCCAACGCTGAGGCCCGGCGTGTCGCGCTCGACGACGAAGGCCGAAACGCCCTTCGCGCCAGGTTCATCCGGGTTGGTACGCGCCATGACGGTGAAGAGGTTCGCCTTGTTGGCATTGGTGATGTAGCGCTTCGTGCCGTTCAGGACGTAATGATCCCCATCTCGCACAGCCTTCGTCTTGAGACCGCCAGCGTCGGACCCGGCTTCCGGCTCCGTCAGGGCAAAACTGCCGATCAGCTCGCCCGAGGCGAGCCCCGGCAGCCATGTCTCTTTCTGCGTCTCCGTGCCGAAGAGGACGAGCGCCTGACTGCCAATGCCGATATTCGTGCCCACCACGGACCGGAACGCCGGCGAGGTGCGCCCAAGTTCCAGCGCGACAAGGCATTCGGTTTCCATATCGAGGCCAAGCCCGCCATACTCCTCCGGCACGGCCAGGCCGAACAGGCCGAGCTCTTTCATCTCATCGACGATGTCCTGAGGCACCTCATCGGTCTCGCCAACCTGCGCCTCAAGCGGGATGCAGCGTTCAGTCACGAAGCGGCGCACCTGCTCGATCAGCGCCTGACGGATTTCGGCATCAAAAGCCATGAGAGTCTCCTATCACCATGTCTGTAACATACGCTTTGAAAAGGATTCTGTCGAACCGCAAGACTGGTGCGGTTGGCGGGATGGGGTGAGCCGCGCTAGATGGGGCGAGCAAACAGATGGGAGGCTTCATGGTACCGGAAACACAGGTGGAGAATGGTGAATTCGCAGGCTGGTCGACCTGGCCGGAAGAACCGTTCGAACATGACGCGGCGGGCCCCTTCTATTTTCGCGTCGACGAGAAAGGCCCCGTGGCCGCCTTCCGGGCGAAGCGCAAGCACATGAATGCCGGCGGCGTCGTGCATGGCGGTTGCCTGATGGCCTTTGCCGACTTCTCCCTCTTCGCCATCGCGCATGAGCATATCCAGGATTACGGTGTGACCGTCGCTTTCAATTCCGAATTCCTGTCAGGGGCGCCGGAAGGCGCCTGGATCGAGGCACGCGGCGAAGTGCTGCGCGCCGGGCGGTCGGTCATCTTCGTCCGCGGGATCATTACGGGCGACGGCAAGCCCTGCCTCAATTTCTCCGGCACGCTGATGCGCAAACCGAAACGAAGCGCTTGAGGCATGTTTCCTTCTCAGGGAACGAAGCGGGCCCGGGTGTCGTTATGCTCGCATGAAACATCATGCGATCCTGATTGCGTCCGCCACAGCTCTTCTCACCGCCTGCGGCCCGGGAAATTCCGGCGCCCCGCCGCCATCTGCGAGTGACGATGTCACAGACCCGGCCCCGCAAGGTCCGGCCACGAGCGACAGCGCCGACGAAGCCGCTGCTGACGCTGAAAACACCGGGAACAGCGAGAATGGCGATTCCGAGCCGTTCGAGACGGCACAGTCCGAATTCGACATCCAGGGCGCGCTGTCGGGCTCCGTTGCCGAAGGCGAATGGTTCACCCAGCCGAACTGGACCGGCTTTGGCCCGCCAAACAGTGAGGCCCTCTTCATGGTCCGCTGCGGGGAATATGGCATGATCCGCCTGACCCGCATGACGGACATCGATGAGAGCCAGCCGGCCCGCGCCGTCATCGCAGCCGGCAATGAAAGCGAAGAAGGCTACTGGAAAGCCGAGCAGGACGCCGAACTGCCCTCCGCCGATTTCGAGATCTATGCCGAGGCCCCGGTCTTCGACGCCATGATGGACGCCGACAAGATCGCCGTGCTGACCGATGGCAAACCGGCGCTTGTCATACCCGGCGATCCGCAACTCGATGAGCAGATCGATTCCTGCCGCAACCAGGGCTCGGGCACGCCGTAAGACTTAATAGCTCTTCGGCAAACCGAGTACGCGTTCGGCGATAAAATTCAGGATCATCTCACGGCTGACCGGTGCGATACGTGCCAGCATGGCTTCGCGCATATAACGCTCGACATGATATTCCTTGGCATAGCCCATGCCGCCATGGGTGAGCACGGCCGTCTCGCACGCCTTGAAGCCGGCCTCGGTGCCGAGATATTTCGCGGCATTGGCTTCAGCCCCACAATCGACGCCTTCATCGTAAAGCCCGGCCGCCTTGTAGGCGAGCAGTTCGGCGGCCTTGAGTTCGGCCCAGCTCTTGGCAAGCGGATGCTGGATGCCCTGGTTCTGACCGATGGGCCGGCCGAAGACGACGCGGTCCTGCGCATACTGGGCGGCTCGCTCAATCGCGGCAAAGCCGAGACCCACCGATTCCACCGCGAACAGGACGCGCTCGGGATTGAGACCTTGCAGCAGGTATTTGAAACCGGCCCCCTCTTCGCCGATCAGATGCTCCTTCGGCACTTCGAGCCCGTCGATATAGAGCATGTTACACTCAACCGCCTTGCGCCCCATTTTCGGGATCGGTTTGGCGTCGATCTTGGCGCGGTCGAGGTCGGTATAGAAGAGCGACAGGCCGAGATAGGGCTTGGAACACTCTTCCTTCGGCGTTGTCCTCGCAATGATGAGGATCTTGTCGGCGCGCTGTGCGCCGGTCGTCCAGATCTTGCGGCCATTGATCGTGTAGCCGGTATTGGTCCGCTCGGCGCGGGTTTCGAGGCTTGATGTGTCGAGCCCGGAATTCGGCTCCGTCACGGCAAAGCACATCTTTTCTTCGCCGGAGATGATTTTGGGCAGGTTTTCCTGCTTCTGTTCGGCATTGCCGAACTTCTCCAGCGGCTTCGGCCCGAAGATATTAAGGTGGATCGCCGAGGCGCCGGAAAACCCAGCGCCAGACCGCGTCACCGTCTGCATCACAATGGCGGCTTCGGTGAGGCCAAGGCCGGCCCCGCCATACTCTTCCGGGAAAGCCACACCGAGCCAGCCGCCCTGAGCCATGGCATCGCAGAAGGCTTCCGGCCAGTCACCGGTCTCGTCCGTCTTTGCCCAGTATTCCTCATCGAACTGGCGGCAGGTCCTCTCGACAGCGTCCTGGATCGCAAGCTGGTCTTCGCTCATCTGGCCAATGGAATGCATGCGTTCTTTCCTCCTGTCGCGAGCCTTTTACCTAGCCCCCGTGTGTTACACGTCCAGCGTCAGGCCGTCGCCCCTGACGCTGGGGAGGGGGCAAAATCTGTCGCATCGGGGGCGTGCGGAGCCCCTTCGACAAGGTCGGCAATCCGCCGCGCGGTCGCCGGGGCCAGCAGCACGCCGTTGCGGTAATGCGCCGCCGCAACGAAAGAGCCATCCGGGCGCGCACCAATGAGCGGCAAGCCCCCCGTCCGCATCGGACGCAGCCCCGCCCAGTGTTCCATGATGCGCGCCTGGTTCAACGCCGGCAGCACGGCACGGGCCGCGGCAAACAGTCTCTCGGCCTCTTCCGGGCTTGCGCCTTCATGGCTGAAATTCTTCTCGCTGGTGGCCCCGATCACGATGCGATCGGGCTTGGGCACGATGTAGCCGGAGCCGAACCGAAGGACGCGCTCAGGCCCATGCGGCAGCGGAAACAGGGCGAGCGCCTGGCCCTTCACCGGGGTCTCGACCTCCGTCTCATCGACACCCCGCGCCCAAACGACCCGGTCGAAAGGCCGCTCGCCTTCATGATCCTTCAGCTGCTCGGCCCGGTCGATGCGGGCATTCACGAAGACCGCCCCCGCCTGCCCGAGAAAGCGCCGCATCACGCCCAGCAAGCGACGGTTATCGACCTGATGGTCTTCCGGCAGGGACAGCCCGCCCAGAACGTCCGGCGAAAGCCCGGCCCGCTCGTAGAGCTCCGCCGGCGTCAGCCAACGCACGGCATGTCCGGCCTGGCTCAGCCATTGTTCCAGCGCCTCGAGCTTCTCAAGCTCTGCCGCCGTGCGCGCCAGCGCATAGGTTTCCTGATCGTCATAGCCAACCGGCAAGCCGGTTTCGCGCTTCAGATAAGCTGCGAAATCGCCCCATAGCGTGGCACTTTCGAAGCAGAGCCTCGACAGCGGTGTTTCCGGACCACCCCCATCCAGCATCAGCTCATAGGCCGGCGCAATCATCCCCGCAGCCGCCCAGCTCGCCGACTGGCGTGGGCTACCCGTATCGAAGATGCTCAGCCTGTGTCCGCGCCGGACCAGTTCGCAGGCGCAGGCCAATCCGATAACCCCACCACCGATCACGGCAATGTGTTGAGCCGTCGATTTTTCTGACACTTGATTACTCATAAAGGCTATCTAGGCGAGGCGGATGGGCTTGAACAGCACTCCCCTTGCAAGCGCGTCAAGCAATCACACCTGAAACGGCCCGACACACCCAGTTGCGATTGCTTCTCATTTGTGATTTAGCCACTTCATGTCCGATCTCATCAAGAAATTTCCGCTCTTCGCCGTTGCCGCCTTTGCGGTTGCGTGCTCTCCGTCCACGCCGGCTTCCGAGTCCGCCTCGCAGGAGGGCGCTGCGGAAACCGAGTCTGCCGCTGCATCTGACTCAAAGCCGGAATCCGGTGGAACGCTGCGGGTCTATTCCGCCCGTCACTATGATTCCGACCGGCTGATGTATGAGGCCTTCGAGGACGAGACCGGCATCCGCGTGCTTTATCGCGAAGCCGGGGCCAACCAGCTGCTGCAAACGATGAAGGCCGAAGGTGCCCGCAGTCCGGCCGACCTGATCATTGCCTCCGATGCCGGCGCGCTCTGGCGTTTCGAGGATGCCGGGCTGACCCAGGCCCTGCCGGACGGCGAAATCGAAGCGCAGATCCCGCCGCGCCTGCTCGATGAGAAACGCCAATGGATTGGCCTCTCCCAGCGGGTGCGCGGTGTTGCCTATGACCCGGAACGCATCAATCCCGAACAGGTCGATGAATGGATGGATCTGGCCGACCCGGCCCTTGAAGGCGAGATCTGTGTGCGCTCGTCCACCAATGTCTACAACCTCTCGCTGATGGGCGAGATGATCGAGCGCTGGGGCGCCGACCAGGCGCAGGCCTGGGCCGATGGCGTCGTCGCCAATATGGCGCGCGATCCGCAGGGCGGCGATACAGACCAGATTGAAGGCGTAGCCGCGGGCCTCTGTAGCATCGCCATCACGAACCACTATTATTGGGTGCGCATGGCCGAGAGCAGTTCAAATTCTGCGAGCGAAGCAGCAGAGGCATCCACGCTCATCTTCCCGACCTTTGGGCCCGACACTGGCGCGCACGTGAACATTACCGGCGTCGCCATTGCGGCCCATGCCGAGAACAAGGATGCCGCCATCAAATTCATCGACTGGCTCTACACCCCGCACGGCCAGGCGCTGCTTGTCGATTTCACCAAGGAGATTCCGGTCAATCCGGAAGCCGAACGTCCGCAGGGGCTCGACCGTATCCCGGAGTTCACCGACAGCGACATGAGCCTGAGCGTCTTCGGCGAACATCAGGCCGAGGCCCAGCGCATCTTTGACGAGGCTGGCTGGGACTAGGCATAAACGCTCGATGCAGCAGCTGGCACTCACACGACATCCCATACGGCTGACATCCATCGGTCTGACGACGCTTGTCGCCGCCGGACTGATTGCGGCGCCAGTCCTCGTCGCCTTGCTGACCGGCTTCTTTACCGGCGGCGGGGAGACGTGGAGCCATATCGTCTCCACCCAGCTTCTGGGCTATACGTGGCAGACGCTGGTCGTGCTTTTCTTCACGACGCTGCTCATCCTGCTCTTTGCCGTGCCGACGGCGTGGTTTGTCAGCCTGTATGACTTCCCGGGCCGGAAGGTCTTTGAATGGGCACTGATCCTGCCCCTGGCGGCACCCGGCTATGTGCTCTCTTACGCGTGGGCCGACATCACGAATGTGGCGGGGCCAGTCCAGTCTCTGCTGAGAGACATGACCGGCCTGTCGGCGCGCGACTACTGGTTTCCGAGCCTCTATGGCGCGCCGGGACTCTCCTTCGTCATGGCATGCGCCCTCTTCCCTTACGCCTATCTGACCGCCCGCGCGGCCTTCTCGAACCTGTCGCTCTGCACCATCGAAGCCGCGCGCAGCCTTGGCGCCTCGCCAGCGCGCATCTTCTTCCAGGTGGCCCTGCCGGCGGCCCGGCCAGCCATTTTTGCCGGGCTCGCCCTCGCCCTGATGGAAACGGCCGCCGACTATGGCGCCGCCAGCTATCTCGGCGTGCAGACGCTGAGCGTCGGCATCTTCCGCGCCTGGCACAGCTTTAGCGAACCGGCCGTCGCCGCGCGCCTTGCCTTCCTGCTGATTCTCATCGCCTTCGGCCTCCAATTCATCGAACGCGCCGCCCGGGGGCGAGGTGGCACGCAGCAGACGGCCACCCGCTGGCGCACCCCGCGCCGGCGTACCCTCGACAGGCGCACCGGCCTGCTCGTGACGGCAGGCTGTACGGCAGTCCTGCTGCTCGCCTTCATCTTCCCGGTGAGCCGCCTGATCTGGGTCAGCGCGGAAACGGGGCTTGGCCATGGCCAGATTCTGAGGCCTTTCCTGAACTCCCTGACACTGGCCTTTGCCGGCTCAGTCCTGGCTTTCGTGCTGGCGCTGACCGTTGTCATCGGCGCGCGCCAGAACCGCTTCAGCCAACTGATCGGGCGGATCGCCGCCGGCGCTGGCTATGCCGCACCGGGTATCGTGCTGGCGCTCGGCGCGCTCTTTATCCTGTCCTGGACGAGCTTTTCGGTCGCTGGCCCGGCCGCGCTTGTCTTCCTTGTCTGGATCTATGCCAGCCGGTTTACCGCCGCCGGAGCCGAACCGCTCAGCGCCGCCTTCTCGCGCGCACCGGCCAGCCTCGGCAATGCCGCGCGCAGCCTGGGCGCCAACCGCTTCCAGCGGCTCATCCGCGTGGATCTGCCCGTCGCCATGTCAGGCGCGGCGGCCGCCTCCATCATCCTCTTCGTGGAGATGCTGAAGGAACTGCCCGCCACGCTGATGCTGCGTCCCTTCAACTGGGACACGCTGGCCGTGCAGGCGCACGCCTATGCCATCGACGAACGCCTGGCGGCTGCGACCTTGCCGTCCTTGCTGATTACTGCAGCCGGGCTTGGCCCTGTCATCCTTCTCTCGCTACAGCTGACCAAAGCAGGTGAATCAAGAGCAGCTGGATGAGCGACCACAAATCCCTTCGTGCGATAGGCGTCTCGCGCGTCTATGACGGCAAGGCTGTCGTCAATCAGGCTTCGCTCACCCTCGAGCCCGGCAAGATCACCGCCCTGCTCGGCCAGTCGGGCGCGGGCAAGTCGACGCTGCTGCGCCTGTTTGCAGGCCTTGAGCCGGTCGATGCCGGCGAGATCCGGATCGGGGACACGGTCCTCTCCTCGGTCTCGAAGCATGTACCGGCCGAAGAACGTGCCATCGGCCTCATCTTCCAGGATTTTGCCCTTTTCCCGCACCTCAATGCGATCGACAATGTCGGCTTCGGCCTGAGCCGGATGCAAAAGACGGCCCGACGCAAGCTTGCCGCCGAATGGCTTGACCGGCTGGGCCTCGCCCATCGGGCCAAAGCCTATCCGCATCAGCTGTCGGGCGGCGAACAGCAGCGCGTTTCGATTGCCCGGGCGCTTGCCGCCCAGCCGGTTGCCATCCTGATGGACGAGCCCTTTTCCGGCCTTGATGTGACGCTGAAATCGGAAGTCCGTGAGATCGCCCTGGATGCAGTGAAGGAAGCCGGCATTCCCGCCCTGCTCGTCAGCCATGATGCCTTTGAGGCGATGCGCGACGCTGACCGGATCGCCGTCATGAAAGATGGCATCATCCTGCAGGAAGCGACACCGGAATATCTCTACCTGAAGCCCACTTCGCTGCCGGCCGCGCGCGCCCTCGGCCCGCTGACATCGGTGGCCCGCAAGGACATGCCAGACACCTGGAAAGCCCAGCTGCCGGAGGCGGAAACCTATTGCCTGCGCCCGGAAGCCCTGCGCCTGGTCCATGAGGACGGCGTGGCAATGACAGTCGTCTCTTCGAAACGCACCTCGACCGTCATCGAACTGGAGCTGCAGCTGAACGACGCGACGACGATCAGCGCCATCGGCATCGGGGCGAACCGCCCGGCACCGGGCGATACCGTGCAGGTCGCCCTGTCACCGGAATTCGCCTTTACCCTGCCTGCCGACAGCGCCTGACAATTTTGTTATAGCCTGCAGTGACGTCTCGCATTCGCCGCAATCCTTCACTAGTGTTGCAGGAAAGTCACTCAAGGCCCGTCCATGTCCTTCAACGTTCTGAAAGCGGCTTTGGCCGCCTGTCTCGCCCTCGCTGTTGCGGTCGGGGCATCCGCACAGAGCATCATCCGGGATGCGGAAATCGAGACCACGCTGCGCGATTGGTCCGATCCGATCTTCGAGGTCGCCGGTCTCAATCCCGAAGACGTGGACATTGTCATCATCAATGATCCCGAGCTGAACGCCTTTGTTGCAAACGGTCAGAAGGTCCACCTGCACACCGGCTTGCTGATCGCCGCCGAAACGCCCGGACAGATCAAGGGCGTGATCGCGCACGAAACCTGCCACATCGCCTGTGGCCACACCGTGTCGCGCACACGCGCCGCCGATGTCGCCTCCCGCCCGGCCCTGGTCTCCATCGGTCTCGGCGTGCTGGCCATTGCGGCGGGTGCCGGCGACGCGGGTGCGGCCCTGATCGCCAGTTCGCAACAGTTTGCCGCGCTGAACTTCTTCGTCCACACGCGTGCCGAGGAAGGCCAGGCCGACGCTGCGGCCGTGAGCTATCTTTCAGAGCTCGGCCAATCGCCGGCCGGTCTTGTCAGCTTCTTCGAGAAGTATCGCTACCAGGAAGTGCTCTCGAACGCGAAGCGCTTCCCCTATTTCCGCTCGCACCCGCTAGCCTCCGACCGGATCCGCACCACCCGCCAGCTGGCCGAGGAAACCGGCCTGATGGATGTGCCGCCGGACCCAAAGACCCAGCGCCAGTTCGACCTGATGCAAGCCAAACTGATCGGCTTCCTCGAACCGCTGGCCCGCGTCTATCAGAAATACCCCCGCGGCGATGACAGCGAAGCGGCCCGCTATGCCCGGGCGATTGCCTCCATGCAGGCATCCGACCTGGCCGGGACGCTGAAAGAGGTCGATTCCCTGCTCGATGAGTTTCCGGAGAACCCGTACTATTGGGAACTCAAGGGCCAGGCCCTGTTCGAAATGGGCCGGGCCGCCGATTCTGTCGCCCCGCACGCCAAGTCGCTTGAATTCCTGCCCGGCCAGCCGCTGCTGCTCATCAACTATGCCCGCTCGCTCATCGCACGCGATGAGGATGGCGACGTGAAAAGGGGCGAAGAGGCCCTGCGCGATGCGCTGATCGAGGAACCGAACAATTCCTTCGCCTGGTCGCAGCTTGCCATTGCGCTGGAAAAGCAGGACCGCCGCGCCGAAGCCGAACTCGCCACCGCTGAGTCGGCCTATCACATCAAGAATTATCCCCGCGCCTACATCTTCGCGAGCCGGGCGCTTGAGAATCTGCCGCCGAATTCACCGGAAGCGCGTCGCGCAAACGACATCCGCAATGTCACCGACCCGGCGCTTCCCGAGAATGAGGATTACTGGCGCCGGCGCGGCTAAGTGCCTCCGGCACAATCACGCAATTGTCAGCACGATCTGCATCCCCCATTGATGCAAGATCAATCTTTGTCGACTAGATAGCCGCAACCCATTTAGCTTGCCCATATTCCGCATCTTGCCTCTCAGGAGTCACCATGACCCGAACCGCTCTGCTTTCCTTCATGCTCGCAACGACCGCGCTGGTCCCCGCCTGCGCTCAGGGCGACGTCGATACGACCGACAAGGAAGCGATCGAGCAGATCGTGCACGATTATATCGTCGAGCATCCGGAAGTGATCGAAGAAGCGCTGATCAAGCTCTCTCAAAAGGCCGATGAGCGCGATGCTGCCGCCAAGCGCGATGCCATCGCGGACAATCAGGACGCGCTCTACAATCATGAGGGCGACTATTCCATCGGGCCGGAAGATGCAGAGGTGACGGTGGTGGAGTTCTTCGATTACCGCTGCGGCTTCTGCAAACGCTCGCTCGAATGGGCAACCGGTCTGCCGGAAGCGTATGACGGCAAGGTCCGTATCATTCTGAAGGACTTCCCGATCCTCAGCCCGGAGAGCGAAAAGGCAGCGCTGGCGGCGCTGGCCGCAGGCGAACAGGGCAAGTATGCCGAGATGCACAAGGAACTCATGCAGCTCGACAATGCGTCCGGCTTCGATCCGGAAGACATTGACGAAGCTGCCGAACGCGCCGGCGTCGATGTCGCGAAAATGCGCGAGGACATGGAGCTGCTGCGGCTGCAGAAGGTCATCGCCGACAATAAAAGCCTCGGGCGCAAGCTCGGCGTTGACGGCACACCGGCTTTCTTTGTCGGCGAGAAGCATGTCGTCGGCGCGAATCAAGCCGCCGTGGATGACGCCATCGAAGCCGCCCTCGAGGGCGAGGCCGGCTGATTCGCCAACGCCTCGGGCTAGATAAGCCCGGCCAGCGGTGAGGATGGATCGGCATAGCGCTTGCGGCCCATCCGCCCGGCCAGATACGCCTCTCGCCCGGCGATGACTGCATGCTTCATGGCCTTTGCCATGCGCACAGGATCCTTTGCTTCGGCGATGGCGGTGTTCATGAGGACACCATCACAGCCAAGCTCCATCGCCATGGCGGCATCCGAGGCTGTGCCGACGCCGGCATCGACGATCACCGGCACACGGGCATTCTCCACGATGAGCCGGATATTGAGCGGGTTCTGGATGCCGAGGCCAGAGCCGATCAGCGAGCCGAGCGGCATAATCGCACAGCAGCCGGCTTCTTCCAGTTTCTTGGCATAGACCGGATCGTCAGAGCAGTAGACCATGACCTGGAAACCATCGGCGATGAGGGCCTTGGCCGCGCTGAGCGTCTCTTCCATGTCCGGATAAAGCGTCTTCTGGTCCGACAGGACTTCCAGCTTCACCAGATCCCAGCCGCCTGCCTCGCGTGCCAGACGAAGGGTGCGCACCGCCTCGTCGGCGGTGAAGCAGCCCGCCGTGTTCGGCAGGTAGGTGTATGTCTCCGGCGATACGTGATCCTGCAGACGATCCTCATCCGGATTGGACAGGTTCACCCGGCGCAGCGCCACCGTGACCATTTCCGCGCCGGCAGCCTCGGCGGCCTCGGCATTCTGGGCGTAGGACTTGTATTTGCCGGTTCCGATGATGAGGCGCGAATCGTATTCACGCCCGGCGATGATGAGTTTGTCGGTCATCTCGATTCCTGAAGAGTTTCAGCCGCCGCCCACAAACTGGACGACTTCCAGGCGATCTCCCTCCGTAAGGGACGTCTCGCCATGTTTGGACTTGGGAACGATTTCCCGGTTGAGCTCGATCGCAATGCCGCGCGGATCGTCGGTCAGCTGTGCGACAAGGTCGCTGACGCGCGCACCGTCCTTCAGCTCCAGCGGGTCTCCATTGACGAAAACTTGCATTGGTCTGTGCTCCGTGGCTGGCGAATGGCTTGCCTTGGCTTGAGAAGCAGCGCAAGAACCAACGCCATGACAAAGCCGATTTATGTATTGAACGGCCCCAATCTCAACCTCCTGGGCACACGTGAGCCGGAGATTTACGGGCACGATACGCTGGATGACATCCGCGACGCCCTGCTCGAACGGGTAGACGGGCGCACGCTGGAGTTCCGGCAGACCAATTCCGAAGGCGAACTGGTCGACTGGGTGCAGGAAGCGTCCCGGGACGGCGCCGCGATCATCCTGAATGCCGGCGCCTACACCCACACCTCCATTGCACTGCACGATGCACTGCGCGCTTGCACCGTACCGGTCATTGAGGTTCACCTTTCCAATCCGGCGGCACGAGAGGCCTTCCGGCAGACAAATTATGTGGCGCCCGCTGCGACAGCGACGATTGCAGGGCTGGGCCCGCGCGGTTATCACGTCGCACTAGATGCCGCGATAAGAATGACAGCTTGAGGACACCTAATTCATGAGCACGGCAAAGAACGGCCTCGATACAGGTCTTGTCAGAGAACTCGCTTCGATCCTCCGCGACGCCGATCTGGGTGAGCTTGAGGTCGAGCATGAAGG
>NZ_NCST01000018.1 GCF_002088975.1 Henriciella aquimarina | reverse complement strand
TCCGCAAGGCCATGGATTGCTCGCCCAGCGCCACCATGAGCTGGGTCAGCTGGTAGTAATTGTCCGGCGTGGTTTCCAGCTGCGCCTCGCGATAGGCGATCGCATCTTCGGCCGCCTCGGCCGCTGCCGGCCAGCGCTCAAGTTCGTTCAGCACTTCCGCCTGCTGGGACGCCATATAGGCCCCCATCTCCTCACCCCCGCCAAGGCGCTCATACATTTGCGGCGTCAGCGCCGCGCGCCAGTCGGCCAGGCGCTGATTGGCCTCTTCGTATCTGTCCTGGGCAAACAGGATCTGCATCAGGTCGGTGCGCACGCTCCAGAGATGGCGCAGGAAGGGGCGTTCCTCGACGCCCGGCATGGCGAGCCCCTGCTCGGCCAGCGCCATGGCCTCGCCATTGTGTTTGAGCGCGGTGTCGGGATCGGAGGTATAGTTCAGGGCCTCCATGGTCTGCATGCGCTTGACCATGATGAGTTCGGCCAGCGCCGCGCTATTGCCGGGCGCCTTGTCGAGCGCCAGGCGCAGCGAGCTCTCCGCCTCGTCCAGCAGCTCCATTGAGGTGTCGGTCTCGCCGAAATTGGCAATGCCCACCCCGCCATAAAGATTGGAGAGGCGCAGCTGCATGGTGCCGACCTCGAACAGCACATCTTCGGGCGCGGTCTCATCCAGGGCGAGATCGTCGATATAGTCGCGCACCAGGCCGGCAAGGGCCCGGCGCGGCTCCAGCGTGCCGGCCACCTCCTCGAAGGAATCGTAGACATCGAAGATAAGCGAGCGGCTGAGCTGGCGCGCCTCGTCGAACCGGGCATTGGCACTCGCCAGCGCCGTTTCCGCGCGGTTGTACTGAACAAGGGTGACGATCAGCGCGCCCATGAGGCCCAGCACGGCGAGCGACCCGATGGTGACGGCCACACGCTGGCGCTTGAGATATTTCGCGAACCGGTAGCCCCGTCCGCCGCCGCGTGCCTCAACGGGCCGGTCGCTCCGGTAATTGGCGAGATCATCGGCCAGCGCATCGACGCTCGGATAGCGCCTTGCCGGGGCGGGCGCGGTGGCCTTTGCCACGATGGCGGCGAGGTCGCGGTCGCTCTCATGGGCGGGCACCAGCTCCGCCAGCAGCTTGCCGAGCGAATAGATGTCCGACAGCGTATTGGCCGGGGCGCCCTTGGCCCGCTCGGGGGCGGCATAGCCGGGGGTGAAGCTCAACGAGGCGAGCGTCGCACTGCCGCTGCCACCGGTCTCGGCCGGCGCGGAAATGTCGTGCGGCTTGGCAATGCCGAAATCGATCACCTTCACCTGGCCATCGCGGGTCACCAGCACATTGGACGGGGTGATGTCGCGGTGGACGATGAGGTTCTGGTGGGCATGGCTGATGGCCGCGCAGATCTCGCGGAAGAGGCCCAGCCGGGCGGCCTGCCCGAGATGGTTGGCCCGCGCCCAGTCGAGCAGCGGTTCGCCGTCGACATACTCCATGACGATGTAGGGCGAGCCGTCATCGAGATAGCCCCCATCGAAAAGCCGCGCGATATTGGGGTGGTTGAGGCTGGCCAGGATCTGGCGCTCATGGGTGAAGCGCTCGATCAGCGAGGCCCTGAGCGCGCCCGGCCGGATGACCTTGATGGCAACGCGGTGGTCGAAGTCGCCGCTGTCGCGCTCGCCGAGATAGACCGCGCCCATGCCGCCCTGCCCGATCAGGCCGGTGATGCGATAGGCCCCGGCCCGCTCCGGCGCCGGCTCCTCCCGGCCGTCCTGGCCGGCCCCGCCGGTGCGCAGCACGTCGGTCTTGCCGCTGTCGGCCTCCAGCAATTGCAGGACGCGCGCCTTCAGCGCTGCATTGCCCTCACAGCGGGCCTCGAGCCATTCCGCCAGCCGGGCTTCGGGAACATCGAGCGCCTCGTCGAAAATGGCGAGCGCCTCGCGTTCGAAGGTGTCCGGCGCGCTCATCGCACATCCGCCGCCATGGCATCGACCAGCCAGGCGCGGGCGACCCGCCACTGGCGCTTGACGGTAGACTCCGAGGTGCCCGTCACCTCCGCGATCTCCGGCAGGCTGAGCCCGCCGAAATAGCGCAGCTCGACAATGTCGGCCTTCTCGCTGTCGATGGCGTTGAGACGGATCAGCGACTTTTCAAGCACATCGAAGTCGAGCCGGCCGGGATGGCCCTCGATGCGCGTGACGAGGGTGACTTTCTGGTGCTTGCGCTTGTCTGAATTCTTGCGCCGCGCATGGTCGATCAGGATGCGGCGCATGGCCCGCGCCGACAGCGCCAGGAAATGGCTCTTGTCGGCCCAGTCGATCTGGTCGAGCTGGATGAGGCGGATGGCGGCCTCATTGACGAGGTCGCCGGTCGAAAGCGAGCTGTTGCGTTCCGCGCGCAGCATGGCCGCCGAAACCTGGCACAATTCGGTATAGAGACACGCGAACAGGGCATCCCGGGCCCCGAGATCCCCCTCACGCCAGCGCTTCAGCAAGGCCTTGCAGTCAGTATCGGCAGTATTCATCCACGTTGTCCCCTTCCGGGACTGTATTCGCAAAATCTCCGGAAGTGCAAGAATCACGACAGATCATATTTTTTAAATTCTGCCTGACCCGATTCAGGAAGCCGGTGCGCCTTCTCTTCTGAACCACCCTTGTGAGGTCAGAAATGGAAGACGCCATCAACTCGATCCCGCCGGATGCCTGGCCGGTCATCACCATCCTGTTCAACGTCACCTGTGCGGTGACCGCGCTGTGGCTGGTCTGGACCGTCTTCGTCCTGTGGCGCCGCCGGGCCTCCAACCTGACCACCGCCAGCGGGGCGAGCCCGAACCGGAAGGCTACGCCCGACTTCCTCTCCATCGACGAGAAGGCCCGCGAGGAGGCGCTGAAACGCGGTGAGGCCTATGAGACCTATCTCGACAAGCGCGACCGCGACGAGGCCCGCGCCGCCGAACGCGAGCGCCGCCGCAAGGAGACGATGATCTCGCGCTTCGGGCGGCTCATCTCCTTCGGCATGGCGCTGTTCTCGCTGGCGACCATGATCTCCGGAACGATGTTCCAGGTCTCCATCATGGGACGCTACTGGGAGCAGTATTCGGCCGGCGAGCGCCTGACCCGCGTGGTCCAGGAACACCCGGTCGGCGTCACGGTCACCGTCGCCGTCATCCTCTTCAACATCATCACCTTTGTCTCCAACCGGAAGTGGGAGAGCTGATCATGGCTTCCGAACCGATTGTTCTCAGCGATCCGCGCATGCTCGCCGAATTCATGCGCCAGAGCGAATTCAAGGCCTTCTTCGAGAAGCGCTTCGCCGTGCCGCCCGACTATGCCGCGCTGCTGTTCAAGAACGGCGAACTGGTCGATGCCTTCAAGGGCGGCCACTTCTCCGTCGGCGGACTGGTCGACCGGATGAAGAGCCTGATTGGCGGCTCCACCCACATCTCGATGATGATTGCCGACCTGAAGCCCTTCCAGCTGCAAACGGTGCTGCGGGCGACCAGCCGCGACAAGGTCGAGGTGACCGGAGTGGTGACGCTGGAAGTGCAGGTCAATACCGACAAGCCGTCCAACATTCTCGGCATGATGCACGGCGTCGACCGCGCGCCGGGCGACGCCAACGATCTCGGCCGCAAGGCACTCGCCAAGGCCGATGTGCTGGACCGGATCCGCCCGCACTTCTCCGACCGCGTCTTCGAGGCTGCCATCGGGCGCGTCGATGCCGCCGACATCCGTGGCGATACCGGCCTGCAGGACAAGCTCCAGGCCGACATGATGAAAGAGGTCGAACGCGTCGTCGGCGACCTCGGCCTGATCATCCGCTCGACCTCCATCGAGTGGGCGCAGAATGCCGAGGAAGCCGCCGAACAGGCTCGCGCCGACGCCGAACGCAGGCAGAAGGAAGTCGAGTTCCAGATCGAGATGGCCAAGCGCCAGGCCGAACTCATCAACGATGCGACGGAATTCGAGATCCGCTCCAGGACCGAACTCGCCAAGCTGCAGAATGCCAGTGAGGACGAGCTCAAGCACATGGCGCTCAACAGCGAGATCGAGTTCATCGATGCGCGCGAGAACGCCAAGCGCCGCCAGGAGCTGGAAGAGCTCGACCACCAGGTCGCCTTCCTCGAAAAGGAGCGCAAGGCGACCTTCGAGAACCAGCTGGCGACCGCGCGCAACGAGACCGAGCTGATGCGCATCCAGCAGGAGCAGCTGAAGATCGACACCGACATGTCGGCCCTGCGCGAAACCCACATGCAGGAGATGAAGAAGTCCGGCGCATTCAGCGAGCTGGAAGTCTCCGCCCTCGCCCAGAAGCAGCAGCGCGAACACATCTCCGAACTGCAGGAGATCGAGCTGCGCGGTGAGCGCGTCCGTGCCGAGATCAAGCGCCTCGACCGCCAGCAGGAGCTGGACGGCCAAAAGGAAATCCTGATCCACAAGAAGGGCATGAGCGCCGAGCAGATCCTGGCGCTCGATGCCGGGCTGTCGCCGGATGTCGCGATGGTGCTGGCCGAACGCGCCCGCGCCGAAGCCTCTTCCAATGAGCAGAGCATGGCCCTCATGCGCGAAATGGTCGAGGCCGCGCAGGCGCGCGAGATCCGCACCGAGGACCAGGCCCGCACCATGTCCGACATCGCCATGCGCGGCGCGGTCGGCGTGGCCGCCGGGGCGGGCGGCAAACCTCTCCCCGAGGCGGCCGCCACCGGCCAGCCACAGGCCGAAATCCAGACCATCGACTGCCCGAAGTGCAGCACGGCGGCGCCGGCCACCTCCAAGTTCTGCATGAAATGCGGGCACAAGCTCAGGACCTGACACGATGAGCCTTCAGGCCCCTTCCCTCGCCCGCCCGCAGGATTGCTGCGCCCGCTCGGCCCAGACACCCGAAGCCGGGTTCTGCGGCGATTGCGGCAAGCCGCTGATCTGGTGCATGGCCGCGCAGGAATGCCACTCGGTGATCGACCGGTCGGGCATGTGCCCGGTCTGCATCCAGCCGGAACTTTATCTCGATGCGGGCGCAGCGAGCACGGTGCGCGAAGGCGGCAAGCTTGCCCTGCCGCTCGTCATCCGCAATGCCGCCGGGATCGGCCGCCCGCTTTTCGTGACGGGCCTCTGGGTAAAAGAGGACGATGCCGGCTGGCGCGAGCTGCCGCTGTCGTTCGAGCGGCTCGATTCCGGGCGCTCGGCCAATGTCGCGGTGCGCACCGAGGTGCTCGACCATGCCGGGGTTCACCAGGTCGACCTGCGGCTTGCCATCGCGTCCCGCTATCACTGGCGCGAAGAAGCCTTCGTCCTGACCAGCTCGATCATCTTCCCGGTCGAGAGCAAGGACCCGAACGGCCCCGTCACCAACATCAATGTCACCGCCGACCAGATCGGCGCCGGCCTCACCGTCTACAATCCGACACGTATCGAACAGGAGCGCGCCGCCGGTCAGGACACCCATGCCCGGCCCATCCCGCTGAAGCTCAACCGCGCCGACCAGGACGAAACCCGGCTCGGCCGGCGCGGCTATGACAACGGGCTGCGGGTGCCGCGCGCCGTCAGCTTCGCCTGGCGCGGCTTTGCCGAGGGCGACTGCCCGGCCGACGGGCCGATCCTCGATCCCTCCGGCATCCTCTATTTCGGGCGCAATGCGGTCGGCCATGACCAGGAGGGCAATGATGCCCGGCTTCTGGTCAGCCAGGCAGACGGCGCCCTGTCGCCGCTGACCGGCTCCATCTCGCGCCAGCACTTCTCCATCTATCCCGAATCCGGGCGCCTGATGCTGCGCGTGGAGAGCCAGTTCGGGCTGAGGGTCAATGGCGATGCCTATGGCCGCACCAAGAGCGTCCTGCTCGAGGACGGGGCGGTGATCTCGCCGCTGCGCAAGAGCCCGGACGCGCTGACCGTCACCGTCAATTTCGAAGCCGAGCGGGAGGATGTGACGCGCATCCTTCTGACCCGGACCTGCCGCGCCTGAGGAGCGAGATCATGCTGAGATGCTCTGCCTGCCAGACCGAACTGCCCGACAATGCCCGCTTCTGTGCGGCCTGCGGCACAGCCGTGGAAGACATCGAGACCGAAGTCGAAACCGTCGCCGCCCTGCGGACCGTCTCCGGCCTGGAGACCGTCGCGCCTGGCAGGGATGACATGACCGGCGGCGATTACGCTCCCGCCCCGACCGGTATGGCGCCCGGCACCATGGTCGCCGGCAAGTACCGCATCGAGCGCATGATCGGCGCCGGCGGCATGGGCATGGTCTACAAGGCCATCGAGACGGTCACCGATACCCCGGTGGCGCTGAAGGTGATCCCCTCCGGCCAGGTCTCCAGCGAAAGGGCCGTCCAGCGCCTCATCGAGGAAGGCAAGACGACGCGGACCATCTCTCACCCGAACGTGGTGAAGACCTATGATATCGGCGTCTGGCAGGGCGCGCCCTACATCGCCATGGAATATATCGAGGGCAAGCCGCTCCACATCTGGCGCACCGAGAAGATGTCGCGCAATGAGGAGGTGCCCGCCCGGATCGCCGGCCAGATCGTCAAGGAAGTGCTGAACGGGCTCGAAGCCGCCCATGCTGCTGGCGTGATCCACCGCGACCTCAAGCCCGAGAACATCATGCTGCTGGGCGAGCCCACGGCACAGGACGCCCAGGTCAAGATCGTCGATTTCGGCATCGCGCTCGCCACCACGCAGAAATCAGACGATGGCACGGGCACCGGGCTCGGCACGCAGCTGTACATGGCGCCCGAGCAGATCCGCAATGCAAACGCCGCGAATGCCGCCGCCGACCTCTATTCGGTCTCGAAGATCTTCTACGAGCTGATCGTCGGCGTGCTGCCGACCGGTCACTGGTCGCCGCCCTCCGACGGACGCTCCGACGTGCCGCCCGCCATCGACAAGCTGATCGAGCGGGGGCTGTCGACCAATCGGAACCTGCGCCCCCAAACAGCCGCCGACTATCGCGAGGCGATGATCGAGGGCTTCAACACCAGCCTGCGCCGGAATGCCGGCCCCGACGAGCGCAAGCGCGAATACAGGGAAGCCCAGCAGGACCTGAAGAACGCCTATGGCCGCGTCTTCCGCACCATTCCGAAATGGGGCTGGGCGGTGATCGCCATCGTCGTCCTGATCGCGGTTTTCGGCGGGCTGGCCGAAGAGACCGGCAGCGGCAATTGCTACTACGACGCCTACGGGAACGTCATATGCCAGTAGCGCGGCCCACCCCCTTCCCATCGCGCCCGAGGAGGCCAGCATGAGTCAGAAATACAAGCTTGGCGGTTATATCCCGGCCGACCCGACCCAGCCGGCCCCGGCGCTGACGGCGTCTGCCCATCCCGAGCTGCCGCCCGCGGTGGATCTCTCGCCCATGTGCTCGCCGGTCGAGGACCAGGGCCATATCGGCTCCTGCACGGCGAACTCGGTCGCCGGGGCGCTCGAATACCACCAGATCCTGCACCGCCAGCCGATGACGGACCTGTCGCGGCTCTTCATGTATTACAATGCCCGCAAGCTGAAGGGCTCGATCGATGAGGACACCGGCTGCTCCATGGCGCAGGCGGTCGCGTCCTATCTTGCCTTCGGCGCCTGCCCGGAACCGGTCTGGCCCTACAACCCGCTCCTCTGGGACAAGGAGCCCTCTCAGGAAGCCTATCAGAGCGCGGGCCATTTCTCCGCGCTGCAATATGCCAGCGTCCAGCACGGCCTCGATCTCAAGATCGCGCTCTATTCCGGCCTGCCGATCATTTTCGGCATGGGTGTGCCCTCGCATGCCCTGCAGGTCATCGCCCGCAAGACCGGCCATGTAAAGCCGCCGGAAGACGGCAACTGGGAACCGGCCCGTAGCGGCCATGCCATGCTGATCGTCGGCTATGACGACCGCAAGAATGCCTGGCTGGTGCGCAACTCCTGGGGGCCGGGCTGGGGGCTCAATGGCTATGTCTGGATCGATTACCGCGTCATGGACCATTACAAGCAGCCGCTCGGCTTCTGGACCATCGGCGCGCTCGACCGCTCGCAATATTTCAAGCTGGCCGGCGCCTCGACCGAGGAAGCCGTTCAGGCCACCGTCGAGCAGGCGCCGCCCACCGTGCAGGACCAGATCCATGCCCTGAAGGCGCATATCCGCGGCGAGCTCGAAGCCAATATCGAAGCCACGCGAGAAAGCCTGCGCGACCGCCTGCGCGGTCCGGGCGCCGGTGGCGGCTATAACCGGGGTCCCGGTGCGGGCGGCGGCTACAATCGCGGACCCGGCGCCGGCGGCGGATACGACCAGGGACCGGGCGCTGGCGGTGGCTATCATCGCGGCCCGGGGGCGGGAGGCGGCTATGACGAGTGAGACGAGATCGCGAGAGAGGGGACGCTCGCGGGCCGGTGGACAGGGAGCGGCCACCCTGAGGGCGGCTTCCTGTCCCGGCATCCCGCGGGAGGGCCAGCATGCTTGAGATTTTCGAAGGCTACCCCATTGGCGGCTGCCTGCCCGACGAACCGGGCACAAGCTTCCCCGTGCTGAGCAAGGTGGGCGAGATTACCCGCCCCCCGAGCGTGGACCTGCGGGCCCAGTGCTCGCCGGTCGAGAACCAGCAAAAGATCGGCTCCTGCGTGGCGAATGCCGTGGTCGGCGCGCTCGAATACCACCAGATCCGCGCCGGCCGCGAGCTGCGCGACCTGTCGCGGCTGTTCGTCTATTACAATGCCCGCAAGCTCGCCGGACGGCTGGGCGAGCCGGGCTGCTCGCGCCGCATCGCGCTCGCCTCCGTACTCGGCTGGGGCGTTTGCCCGGAAGCCATGTGGCCCTATCAGGAAGCCCTCGTCGAGGAAGAACCGGGCCGTGACTGCTACAAGGCCGCCGAGAATTTCCGCGCCGTCGAGTTCGCCGAACTCGAACATGGCGACCCGGTGAAGGACGCGCTCGCCAGCGGCCTGCCGGTCGTCTTCGGCATGGCGACGCCGAAGCGCATGATGGCCATCGACGCGCGCCATAGCGGCCAGATGAAACCGCCCGCGAACGGCCAGTGGGAAGGCGCGAACAGCGGCCATGCCATGCTGCTCGTCGGCTATGACGACCGCGAGAACGCCTTCCTGGTGCGCAATTCCTGGGGCGCCGACTGGGGCCTCGAAGGCCATGTCTGGATCGATTACGCCGTGCTCGATCACTATACGCGCGCGCCGGTCTACCCCAACGCGCCGAAGCCCTTCGCCGTCGGCAATACTGCCGAGCACCGCGCCTATCAGGTCAGCGGCCCCTCGGCCGACCAGTTCCTGCAGGCCGCCGCGCAGACCGTCGCGCCCGCGCTGCAGGCCGAGCTTCAGACGGCCCGCCAATCGGCCGCGTCGGCCCTAGAAGACCATCTCAGCAAGGCCAAACAGTCCATCCGCGACCGCTTGCGCGGTCCGGGTGCCGGAGGAGGATACTGACATGCCCATACCAAGCCCGTCCGCCCAGGCCGGCCGCAGATCCGCCGCATCCCGCATGGGAATTGTCAGCAAGGTGCAGACGATGACACCGCTGCTCGCCTTTCCGGTGGGCTTCTATGTCCTGATGACCTGGTTCGCCGGTGGCCAGCACACAGAAACCGGCCCGGCCATCGAACCGGCGCTTCGCGGCATCATCTTCGGCATGCCGATGATTTCCGGGGTGCGCTGGACGCTCAGCCTCGGCGACCTCATCCTCTTCGTCTCGCTGGTCCTGCTCTCCTTCGAGATCGTGAAGGCGACAAGCTCGCGCTCAAGCGCCATGGTCAATCATGCCATGTCGATGGGCGTGTTGCTCTTCTGCCTGGTGATGTTCCTGACCATCGGCAATTTCGCGACCTCGACCTTCTTCCTGCTGACGATGATGTCGCTCATGGACGTCCTGGTCGGCGTGATCGTCAGCATCGTCTCGGCGCGGCGCGACTTCGGGGTCGGGGACGGCTTCGCGAATTAGGCGCTCCCGCCCCGGCGGTCAGGGCGTCTGTCCATAGCCGCCGCCAAGCGCGACATAGAGATTGATCGCCGCGGTCAGCCGGTCGAGGCGGCCCTGAACATAGGTGTTCGAGGCGTCGAAATAGGTCTGCTGGGCGGTGAGCAAGCTTGTCAGGTCGTCGGTGCCGGCCCGGTAGCGCAGTTCGACAGCTTCCAGCGCCTCGCCGGCCGCCTCGCGTGCGATCAGCAGCTGGTCTTCCCGCACGGCATTCGACTCCACCGATTTGAGGCTGACATCGACATCGCGCAGCGCCCCCAGAATGGCCTGGCGGTAGCCTGCGAGCTGGGCATCCCGGCGCGCTTCGGCGCTTTCGACCTGGCCTTCGAGCCGCCCGCCGGAAAAGATGGTCTGCGCCAGCGAGGCCGACAGCGAACCGGTAAGATCCCCCCCGCCCGTCAGCAGGCTGGAGACCCCGGCGCCCAGATCGATGCTCGGAAAGTAGGCCGCCCGCGCCGCCTTGATATTGGCATTGGCGCCGCGAAGGCTCGCTTCGGCCTGCATCAGGTCCGGCCGGCGCAGGAGCAGGTCGGAGGGCAGGCCGGGGTCGGTCTCTGGCAGGCTGATCGACAGGATGTTCTCCTCCGGTGCGTCATAGCCCTGCGGGGCGCGGCCCGTCAGGATGGCGAGCGCGGTCTCGAAGCCGGTGATCTGCGCCTCGATCTGCGGGATGCGGGCGCGCGCATTGGCAAGCTGGGCTTCCTGCGCGGAGACGTCATAGCCAGAGATGGCACCGGCCTCATAGCGCACCTGGACGATGTCATAGATGCGCTCGGAGATTTCGAGGTTGCGCCGGGCGACCTCCAACTGCTCACGCGCGGCCAGCAGGGCAAAATAGTTCGTCGCCACGTCCGACTGTACGGTCAGTTCCAGCGCGCGCTGGCTGAAGATCGTCGCTTCGAGGCTCGCCTGCGCGGCCTCGCGGCTTGCGGCATTCGCACCGAACAGGTCGAGCTGGTAGGAGGCCGAGAGCCGCCCACTGGCATCGACATCGTCGAGGCCGTCGCCTTCGGTGTTGCTGGAGGCCGACAGGCTGCCGCTCGCTTGCGGCAGGAAGGCGGCATTGGCGACCTTCAGCGCGGCGCGGGCGGCTTCGACATTGGCCACGCCCTGCGCGAGCGTCTGGTTGGCGGCCAGCGCCTCGCTGACCAGCTGGTCGAGCGAGGCGGTCTCGAACCCGTCCCACCATTCGCGCTCCGGCGCGGCCAGCGCCTCGACCTCGCCGGCATAGTCATAGGCGGCCGGCATCGCGATGGCATGCGCGCTCTCAGGCGTCTCCGGCGCAAGCGAGGCGCAGGCGGTGAGAACGAGCAGCGAGGAAGACAGGATAATCGGTCTGAGCATAAGTCTACTCCGAAGCCAGAGCGGCGACCGGGTCGAGACGCGAGGCCTTGCGCGCGGGCAGAAGCCCGAAGACAAGCCCGGTCGCGAGCGCGGAGGTAAAGGCGAGCATGGCCGGCAGCGCGGTCACGGCGACGGTCATGCCGCTTTCCGACAGGATGAAACAGACGCCGAGGCCGATCAGCACACCGGCAATCCCGCCGAGCCCGCCGACGACGAGCGCCTCGACCACGAACTGGGTCATGATGTCGGAACGCCGCGCCCCGGTGGCCATGCGCACACCGATCTCACGGGTACGCTCCGAAACGCTGACCAGCATGATGTTCATCACCCCGATCCCGCCCACAAGCAGGGAAATCGAGGCGACCGAGCCCAGCAGGATGGAGAAGGAGTTTTGCGCTTCCTGCATCGACTCCAGGAAGGAGGCGGTGTTGCGGATCTGGAAGTCTTCCGTGCCGTGACGCGCCAGAAGCAGGTTTTTCGCCGCCTCCTCGGTCTCGGCCACCCGGTCGGTATCATCGACGGCGAGCGTGATGGAGGAGAGATAGTTCTGCCCGAACAGGCGCATCATGCCGGTCGTGATCGGCACCAGCGCGACATCGTCCTGGTCCTGGCCCCAGCCAGTCGCGCCCTTCTCCTCAAGAATGCCGGCCACCTCGAAGGGCGCGCCCCCGAGAAAGACATACTGGCCGACCGCGCCCTCGACATCGTCGAAGAGGTTGCCGGCGGTCGTGGTGCCGAGCACGACGACGCCGATGCGACGGTCCATGTCGTCCTCGGTGAAGAAGGTGCCGTATTTGAGACCGCGGTTCTGGGCGAGCGGCCAGTCTTCGGAGACGCCCTCGACCTGGCTGCTATAATCCTTGCTGCCGACCCGGAAGGTCGCCCCCGTCGAGCGCGACGGCACGGCGGCGAGGATATTGTCGAGCGCGCCGAGCGCCTCGGCATCCTCCAGCGTCAGCGTCGCGATGGCATCCCCGCGCATGCGGGTGCCGGGCGCGCCGGGGCGCACGAAAAGCAAATTGGGCCCAAGCGATTCAAAGCGGGCCATCACTTCCTGCTGGCTGCCCTGCCCGATGGCGAGCATGGCCACCACCGCCGACACGCCGATGACGACGCCGAGCAGGGTCAGTGCGGTGCGAAACAGGTTCGCCCTCAGCGACCGGAAGGCCATCTTCACCGCCTCGAACACCTGGCCGACCGGCGAGGGGCCCTTGCGGCTGTAGCGGTAGCCTTCGGCCTCTTCCGGCCGGGCCTCGTCCTCACCGGTATCGGAGACAATCTGGCCGTCGCGGATCTCGATCATGCGTTTGGCACGCTCGGCCACTTTCTGGTCGTGGGTGATGAGGATGATGGTGCGGCCTTCGGCATGCAGGGCCTCGAGCAGGTTGAGCAGTTCCTCACTCGAGCCGGAATCGAGCGCGCCGGTCGGTTCGTCGGCCAGGATCACCTCGGCATCGTTGACGAGGGCCCGGGCGACGGCGACGCGCTGCTGCTGGCCGCCCGAGAGCTGGCCGGGCTTGTTGCCGGTGCGATCACCGAGGCCCAGCCGGCTGAGCAGATCGCTCGCCTTTTCGCGGCGCTCTTCATGGCTCAAGCCCGCATAAACCGCCGGCAGCTCGACATTCTCTGAGGCCGAAACATTGGCGAGCAAATTGTAGCGCTGGAAGATGAAGCCGAACGTCTCCCGGCGCAGGGCGGCGAGCGCATTGGTGTCGAGGTCGGCCACGTCCTGGCCGCGCACGCGGTAATGCCCGCCCGTCGGCCGGTCGAGACAGCCGATAATGTTCATCAGCGTCGACTTGCCCGAGCCCGACTGCCCGACAATGGCGACGAACTCGCCCGAGTGGATGGTCAGGGAGGCGCCATCCAGCGCCCGCACTTCGGTGTCGCCAGCACCGTAAAAGCGGTCGACATGGTCGAGCTCGATAAGGGGAGCGGTCATCTGGCGTCCCTCCCTAGCGGCGCATGAAGCGCGCGCCGCCGCGCGTATCGCCATTGGGACGCGGGATCGCGACATCGCCTGTGACGACCGTCTGGCCGGGTTCGAGGCCATAAAGGACTTCCGCCATGGTGCGGGTCTTCAGGCCGATCAGGACAGGATGCGGCTCCGGTTCACCGGCGGCATTCATCACCAGCACGGTGGCGGCTTCGGCGTCCGGATGCGCCTCGCGGGCGGCCTGGAACGCTGCGCGCCGGTCATTGCCCGGGCCGGCCGCCGGTTCGGACGCCTCGGCCTGCATGAAGCCGCCGCGAGCAGACCGGTCGCCATTGCCGGCCACAGCCTGCTCGCCAGCGCCTGCCCTTCGCGGGGCGGGCTGAAGCGCGGTAACGGGCACAAGCACGGCATCCCTGGCGGACCCGGTGATGAAGAAAACCTGCGCGGTCATTTGTGGCTTCAGCCTGCCCTGCGGATTGTCGACATCGAGCAACGCCTTGTAGAGGACCACGTCATTGAGGACTTCCGGCGTCGGCAGGACCTGGCGCACGCTAGTCTCCCAGCGCCGGGCGGACTCCCCCAGCGTCGTGAAATAGGCCGCCTGGCCTTCCTCGATGCGCAGGACGTCGGCTTCGGAGACATCGGTCTCGACCGTCATCACGCCGAGATCGGCGATCGTCAGGATGATCGGCGCGGTCTGGTTGGCGTTGAGCGTCTGGCCCTCGACGGCGGCGAGCGAAACCACCGTCCCGGCGATCGGCGCGTAGATCTTGGTGAATTCGAGATTGGCGAGTTCCGATTGCAGCGAGGAGGTCTGGCGCTGGATCTGCGCGTCGATGGCTTCCAGCCGGCCTTGCGCGATGGCGAGATTGGCCTGGGCGGTTTCATAGTCGGCGCGGGCAATCGCATCGGCGTCATAGAGCATCTGGGCGCGCTCGGCATCGGCCCTGGAAAGCTCGAGCGTGGCCTGTTGCTGCTTGCGGCTGGCTTTCAGCTCGTTCAACTGGGCGCGGTTCGCCTCGACGCTGGTCTGGGCGATGGTCGGGTCGATCTGGGCGAGCAGGTCGCCCTTCTCCACCCGGTCGCCAATATCGACAAACAGCTCCTGCAGCTGGCCGGAGACCTGCGCGCCGACATCGACGGATTCCTTCGGCGTGATCTTGCCCGCCGAGGAAATCGTCACCTCGATATCGCCGCGCGTGACCTGGGCGGTCTGATAGGCGGGCGCCTGCTCCGTGAAGACCGACCGGCCATAGACAAAGGCTGCAATCGCTGCAGCAGCGACCAGACTCCCGACGAGCAGGGTCCGGGTTTTCAGGAGAAAGGGCTTTTTCATATGCGGTCTGCCAGATCTTTTCACAAAAACTGAAACGACCTGCGATATCGATTCCGTCGCGCTGCGCTGCAGTATTGGTCACAGGGCCAGCCGCACCGCATCTGCGCAAGCGCCGGAAAGCCCCGTCACAGCACGCTAACAGGGCAGTCGCGTTAACCAAATATCGAGTTTCCCCGGCCAATACTCAGCCATCGAGACGTACAAAACGATGATCTGGGCGGGACCATGAGTGCAGCAGTAAAGAAAGAGGCTGAAACCGTTCAGCCTCCCATGGGTGGGCAGGAGTACAAGCGGGTCTATGACCTCGCCGACAAGGCCTTCAAGCTGATGGGCCAGTACGAGACCCCGCCTTACCCAAGCACCTATGCGCTCTGGTACACCTACGCCGAACGCTCCAATGCCGAGCTTGTCGAACAGGTCGACCAGATGCTCGACAAGGGCACCAGCCTGTCGCCCTATGAAATCGACGAGGCCTGCAAGGTCCACCTGTCCGAACCCGACACGCAGGCCGGCCAGCAGAAGATCGGCAGCGCATTCGAAAAGGAACTGAGCAGCGTGATGGCACTCATCCAGAAAGGGGTGAGCAATCACGAGCAGTTCCAGGTCGCGCTCGACGAGCTCGAGGAAGGCCTGCCGCAGACGGTCTCACCCGACCGGATCGACGCCATGATCTCACAGCTGATGTTCGAGAACCGGCGCATGGCCCGCCACAGCCAGGAGCTGAATGACGGCCTTCGGGAATCCCAGAAGCAGATCGAGAAGCTGAATGAGGAGCTGGAAGAGGTCCGCCATCAGAGCATGCGCGATTCCCTGACCATGCTCGCCAACCGGCGCGCCTTCGACAAGCGGCTGGCCGCGGAGCTCAGCGCCGCCGCAGAGGGCGACCAGAACCTCTGCCTGGTCATGGCCGACATCGACCACTTCAAGACCGTCAACGACACCTACGGCCACCGGGTCGGCGACGAGGTGCTGAAGATCTTCGCGCGGATCATTACCAAGAACATCAAGGGCCAGGACATGGCGGCGCGTTATGGCGGGGAAGAGTTCGCCGTGATCCTGCCAAGGACGGACCTGCGGGCCGCCTACCAGCTGATCGACCGGATCCGGGTCCAGTTCTCGAAATCCAATCTCGTCTTCAAGACATCGCGCCAGTGCCTGGGGCAGATCACAGCGTCGTTCGGCATTGCCCGCTACAAGCCCGGCATCGACGCCCGCGACCTGATCGAGCAGGCCGACCAGAAGCTCTATCTCGCCAAGAATTCCGGCCGCAACACGGTCAAGGCCGAGGGGCTCGACTGAAGCTCAGCCGCGCCCCGGTCCGGCCTTGAGGTCTGGCAGGCGCTGTTCTGAGTAAAGCACATTCTTGAGGGCCTCGCGGAAAGTGCCCAAGCGCTCTTCCTTCTCGGCCATCTCTTTTTCCAGCGTCCGCATCTGCCCGATCACCGCCCCCAGATGGCCATGGGTATGGGCGAGGCTGATCGCCTCATAGCCAGCGGCCTGATCATCGGCGGCATTCAACCTGTCGCGCAGCGCGGCGAGCGCCTGCTCATCGCGGCGGATCTCGGCCTGCAGGGCGGCAAAGTCCTGCTCGGCCTTCTGGCGCTTCAGCGCGACGAGCTTTGAGAGGTCTTTTGTCTTCCGGGTCATGGGCGGCCTACATGTGCTGCTTCACGCGGTCGACGAAGCTGATGGCGGCCGCCACGGCGGCGAAGTGTTCCGGGCGGATTTCCTCATCCACCTCGACCAGGCGGTAGATGGAGCGCGTCGAGGGCGGGTCGCGATAGATCGGGATGTCATTGGCAAGCGCAATCTCGCGGATCTTGGCGGCCAGGTGGTCGACGCCCTTGGCCACGCAGACCGGCGCCTTGCTGTCGTCCGGATCCCATTTCAGCGCCACGGCATAGTGTTCCGGGTTGACCATGACGACGGTCGAGCCCGGCACGTTCTGCAGCATTTCGTTGCGGGAGATCTTCGTGGCCTTGTCGCGGCGCGACTGTTTGAGCTGCGGGTCACCCTCACTCTGCTTGACTTCCTTCTTCACCTCCTCGCGCGTCATCTTCAGCTTGTTGTTGTGCAGCCGGTGCTGCAGCGGCAGGTCGATGGCGGCGAGCACGAAATAGAAGGCGCCGAAGAGCAGGACGAGCACCATCACCTGGTGAAAGGTGAACAGGAAGAACTGGCCCTTCTGGACCGCGCTGCTGGCATAATAGCTCTGCGCGAAATTGTAAAGGAAGGCGCTGGCCAGGCCGGCGGCGAACAGCATCTTGGCGGTGTCCTTCAGGAAGTCGAGCAGGCCCTTGGGGCCATACTTCTTCTTGAGGTTTTCCGCTGGCGAGAGCTTCTTCGGATCCGGCTGGATCTTCTTGCCCGAAAAGGCAATGGCGCGCTGGATGACGAGAGAGACGAGCACGACCGCCGCCATCAGCAGGAAGAGCGGCGCAAAATGGCCGAGCACGTTCAGCACCCATTGCCGCGAGCGCTCGCCCCCGCCGCCGAAGATGTCGTCGGCATAGGAGTCGGCATGGTAGAAAAGCGAGGAGAACTCGTTGAAAACCGCGCCGGCCGCCGCCGCACTGAAGGCGAAGAGCGCGACCGTCAGGCCCGCAATCACGGCAAAGGTGTTGGCTTCCTTCGACTGGGGAACATCGCCTTCGCGCCGGGCCTCGCGCTTTCGCTGCTCGGTGGCCTCGAATTCCTTTTCACCGCCGTCTGAATTCTCCTCAGCCATCGCGCCCCTCTAAAGCCAGCCGATCAGGCCGGGCAGCCTGTCATACCAGACCATAAGCAGAGTCGTGATCGACACAGTGAGCAGCAACAGGCCCGCCCCGATCATGAAGGGCGCGCCAACAAAGGCGACCATGAGCGAGGGCAGCGCCTTGTTAATGAAGCCGAGACAGATGTTGTAGAGCAGGTTGATCGCCACGAAGGGCCACGCGAGCAGCACGGCAAAGCCGAAGCCGCTGAAACAGCTGCGCACCAGGAACATGTAGTCCATCTGCGAAACCGCACCGACCGGGACCTCGGTGTAGAGATCGGCCAGCCGGGTGAAGACGCTGAGATGATAGTCGGCTGCCAGCAGCAACGCCGCGCCCGCCATCGACAGCATGTTCGCCGTCAGCGTCTGGGCCTGGGTTTCCAGCGCGATACCGAGAAGCTGCGCCAGGCCGATCACCTGCGCGATCACCGTGCCGGTAATCGAGAGTACCCACATGGCCAGCCGCAGGAGAATACCGAAGAAGAGGCCGATTACCCCTTCCCCGATCATGACCGGGACAAGATCACCGAGGCCGTCGCCCGCCGGCGCCTCGACCAGACCGGACGCGGCAAAGGCCATCGTCACCGCCAGCAGAAGCGCCATGCGCACGCGCACCGGAACGGTCTGTTCGCCAATCCCCGGCATCAGGAAGACCACGAAGGACAGGCGCGCCAGGACGATCATGAAGAGGCTGATCCAGGCGGCGAGATCGGTCGAGAGCGTGACCGAATCCAGCATCAGACGACGCCGACGATATAGGGTTTGCTCTTCGACCCGATCTCCTCATAGGCCAGAACCGAATTGCGGATGCCCTTGCTCGCAAGCACCGTCTGCAGGAAGCGCCGGCGCCGCGAAGATGTGGCCACGGCGGCGACCACGCCTTTCTGCGCGACCTCGTTGAGCTTGCTCTGCACCGAATTGGTGAGCTCGCCGAAGAGTTCGGGCGGCAGCGCGATATCCGAAGCCCCATCCTCCTTGGAGATTTCGTGCTCGGAGAAGCGCTGTTCCCAATTGGCCGAAAGCTGAAGCAGCGGCAGACGGCCCTGCGTGTCCTGCAGCCGGTCGACGATCTGGAAGCCGAGGCGCTGGCGCACAAGTTCGACAATGCGCGACGGCGAATTGGACTGGCTCTTCACTTCTGCCACCGTCTCGATGATCAGGAAGAGGTTGCGGATCGAGACCCGCTCTTCCAGCAGCAGGCGCAACACCGACAAGAGCAGCTCCGGCGAGACCTTGCCCGGGATGTACTCGTCCAGGAAGCGCTGGTTGGCCGCGGCCCGCTCGCTGTCGCTGATGCGGGTCAGCGCATCGAGCGTGTCGAGCATCACCATGCGCGTGAAGACCAGCGAGAAGTTCGCCTGGATGACTTCCAGCATGTGCGTGGCGAGCACTTCGGTCGGCTCGACGGCGGGCACACCGGCGGCCGTCAGCTCCTGCTTCTTGCTATTGGGCAGCCAGCGCGAGGCGGCCTTGTAGACCGGCTCCTTCACCCGCTCGCCCTGCAGGTGCGGCAGCTGGTCGTCCTCCATCAGCGCCAGCACCGAGCCTGGGCGCAGCGTGCCGCCATCGACACGCACGCCCTGGATGCGGATGCGGTATTCGTTCTTCTTCAGCGTCGGATTATCCGTCATGCGGATGGACGGCAGGACGAAGCCATACTCCTCGGCGATGTAGCGGCGGATCTTGTCGATCCGGCTCTCGAAGCCGTCGGAGCCCTGCAGCACGAGCCCGACCAGGTCGGGCGCGACTTCCAGGTGGATCTCGTCGGAATGGATGGAATCGCCGATGACGGCGGCCTTGGGGGTGTCGTCTTCCGGCTCTTCCTCTTCCTTGGCAGCCTTCTCGGCTTCCATGCGGTGGATGAAGAAGGAGGCCGTGCCGAAGCCGCCGGCGGCCAGCATGAAGGGAATGAAGGGCAGACCCGGCAGCAGCGCGAAGGTGGCGAGGATGCCCGCCACGATCATCAGCGCGGTCGCATTGCCGGCGAGCTGCTTGCCCAGCGCCTCGTCGATGGCGCCATCATCCTTGCCCTTTGACAGCAGCAGCGCAGCCGAGACCGACACGATAACCGCCGGGATCTGCGAGACGAGGCCGTCGCCAACCGTCAGGATGGAATAGTTGTTCAGCGCCTCGGTGAATGAGAGCTGGTGGGTGAACATGCCGAAGCCGATGCCCGCCACCAAGTTGAGCGCAGTGATCAAGAGGCCGGCAATGGCGTCGCCCTTCACGAATTTCGAGGCGCCGTCGAGCGAGCCCAGGAAAGAGGCTTCTTCCTGTTCCTTCTGGCGGCGCTGCTTGGCTTCTTCATGACTGATCGCGCCAACGGCGAGGTCAGAGTCGATGGCGAGCTGCTTGCCCGGCATGGCGTCGAGGGCGAAACGCGCGCCCACTTCGGCCATGCGACCCGCGCCCTTGGTGATGACCATGAAGTTCACGATCACCAGCACGCCGAACACGACGAGGCCGACAAACATGTTGCCGCCCATGATGAACATGGCGAAGCCCTGGATCACGTCGCCGGCCGCATCGGTGCCGGTATGGCCTTCGGAGATGATCAGCTTGGTCGAGGAGACGTTCAGCGCCAGGCGCAGGATGAGCGAAGCCAGCAGCACGCTCGGAAAGGAGGAGAAATCCAGCGGTTTCTCGATGAAGATCGCGGTGGTGAAGATCAGGATCGCGAAGGAGAAGGACAGCGTCAGCCCGACATCCATGATCCAGGCCGGGACCGGCAGCACCATGACCAGGATCACCATCATCAGGCCGATGGCGAGCAGCGCCGTCGGCCTGGAGAGATCGAAGAGTTTGGAGCTCGGCATGGGCGCGCGCCTCAGGAAGCGATGAGGGGAAGGATGGAATTATTGAACAGGTCGAGACAGAGCCGGGTCATGTAGCCGAGCGTCAGGAAGAGCACGACGACCACGGCGAAGATCTTCGGCACGAAGGTCAGCGTCATTTCCTGGATAGAGGTCAGCGCCTGCAGCAGCCCGATCACGAAACCGAGCACGAGCGCCACGCCCAGGATCGGCATGCCCATGAGGACCGCCGTCCAGAGCGCGCTGCGCAGGACTTCGAAAATCGCCAGTTCAGACATGAAGAGCCCCGCCCCTCAAACCGGCATTCTCAGGAGTTCCTGGTAGGCTTCGACTACCTTGTCGCGGATTGTTACCGCCGCATCGAGAACGACCTCGGCATTGGCGAGCGCCTCGACCATGGCGTGCGGATCGGCGCCCGTCGTGGCGGTGTTGATGGCCGTCTGCTCGGCCTGCTCGATGGCGGCCTTGAAGTTGGAGAACCCCTCGGCAACCTCGTTCTTGTCACCATCCGCCTTGGGCGCGGCCTCGGCGGCTTTGGACTTGATATTGTTGAGCGCGGCATAGGCGCTGAACGTTACGTCTGACATGGTCTGCCCCTCAGCTTCGAACCATCACTAGCGTCTCAGGATATCCAGCAGGGACCGGTACATGGTGCGAGCCTGCTGGAAGGAATTCAGATTGGCCTCATAGCTGCGCCCGGCCTCGCGCATGTCGGCCATTTCGGTGACCAGCGACACGTTGGACAGGGTGACATAGCCATTCTCGTCGGCCATCGGGTGGGACGGGTCGAGACGGCGTTCCCCGTCGGCCTGGTCGAGCTCGACGCGCGCCTTCATGAAGGCTTCCGCCGCGGTCGCCGGCTGGTTCTCGACGATCAGCATCTTGCGCTTGTAGCCGGGCGTATCGACGTTCGAGATGTTCTGCGAATTGACGTCAATCCGCTTCGACTGAAGCTCCATGCCGGACATGGCCTGCTGCATGGTTGCCTTGATCGGGTTCATCGCTCAGCGCCCCTCTTAATACTTCTTGCCGATGGCCGCGCGCAGCAGGTCCAGCGACTTGCTGTAGACGTTCATCGCCATCTCGTGCTGGCCGACCGCCTCGGCGGACTTGTAGATCTCGTGTTCGAGGCTGACCGTGTTGCCGTTCGGCGAGGCCGGTGTGCTGGCTTCGCCTGTCTTGAACCCGTCCGTGTGGGAGCCGGCGGCCGCCGCCGATGAGGTGCGTTTCAGATAGGCCTCGAAGGATTCCACCTCGCCGGCCTTGTAGCCCGGCTCATCGGCATGGGCGATATTGGTCGCGCTCATGCGCTGGCTCTCGGCGGCGTGCCGGGCCATTGCGCTGTAGATCCGGAAGACATCAAGATTCGAAATCACGGACGGAATCACCTTGGTTAACTGTTTGGAAAAACTGCCCGGTTAATTTGAACAAAGAGTTAATAAAACGACGGGATTTGTTTACGTGTTTCCCCTTACGCCCTCGTCTGCCGACCGGCTCTATACGCTCTGGGGCACGGTCACCGAGGTTTTCCCCGGTCTGATCAACATTGCCGGCATCAGCGCCTTTGCCGGGATCGGCAATGAAGTCTCGCTGCAGACGCCCGACGGGCCGGTGCATGGCGAGATCCTCTCGATCAAGGGCGACAGCGTGACCGCCCTGCTCTTCAGCGATTCAGACGCGATCCGCATAGGCGACAAGGTGGAGATCCAGCAGGACGGCCGCGTCAGCCCGGGCGATCACTGGCTCGGCCAGATCGTCAATTATCGCGGCGCGGTGACCGGCGAAGCCGTCCCGGCCAAGGCCGCCAATACGAGCGACCGCAAGCTGCATGCGCCCGCCCCGGCCAGCCATGCGCGCAAGGGGCTTGGCGCGCGGCTCGACAGCGGCTGGATGATCACCGACACGGTGCTGCCAATCTGCCAGGGCCAGCGCATCGGCCTGTTTGCCGGCTCCGGCGTCGGCAAGTCGACCTTTCTCGGCTCGCTCGCAGAAGGGCTGAAAGCCGACCGGGTCGTGATCGCGCTGATCGGCGAACGCTCGCGCGAGGTGAACGAATTCGTCCGACGTGTCCTCTCATCCGAAGCGCGCGAGCGCACGGTGGTGGTGGCCGCGACGGCCAGCGAACCGCCCGGCGCCAAGAAGCGGGCGGCTTATTGCGCCATGGCGGCGGCCGAACATTTCCGCGACGAGGGCCACCAGGTCCTGCTGCTCTTCGATTCCATCACCCGGTTTGCCGAAGCCCACCGCGAGACCGCGCTGGTGGCCGGCGAAACCCCGGCGCTGAACGCCTTCCCGCCGTCGACGGTGCGCACCATTGCCGAACTCGCCGAACGCGCCGGGCCAGGCACGGCCGCGCAGGGCGACATCACGGCGGTCTTCTCGGTGCTGGTCGCCGGCTCCGACATGGAAGAGCCCGTGGCCGACATGGTGCGCGGTATCCTGGACGGGCATATCATTCTCTCGCGCGAGATCGCAGAGCGCGGGCGCTATCCGGCGATCGACGTGCTGCGCAGCGTCTCGCGCTGCCTGCCCAGCGCGGCGACACCTGAGGAGAATGAGCTGATCCGCGAATACCGCCGCACGGTGGCGCTCTACGAAGAGCTCGCCCCGATGCTGCGCGCCAATCTCTATGAAAAGGGCCACGACGCCGCCGGCGACCGGGCCATCACGCTGCATCCGCATCTCGACCAGTATGTCTCGACGCCGAACCCGCAAGGGATTGCGCAGGCCTTTGCCACGCTTAACGAGTGGCTGCACCCGGAGCGGAAGGCGGAGAAGGCCCAGCGGGCGCCAGAGACGCCCGGGGGCGCTGGGAAGGGCTAGGCCCTAAAGGTTGCTCAGGAAAAGGTTCTGGCTCGCCATATTGCCGAAACCGTCGGCGCCGCGCAGCAGGGTCAGCGCCGCATAGCCGGGCGTCGTCGGCGACGGGCCGCTATTGATCGAATTCATCGCATGGAAGCGCTTCAGCGCATCATCGACCTTGTCGAGCGAAGCCAGCTGGGAAACGTCCGTGATGCCGAGATGGCTCTGCAGCTTGTCGCGCAGGATGTCGGCCTGCTGCTCGATGTCCAGCTTGCCCATCTCGCTTGGCAGGTTGAGCGCGGTTTCCAGCACGTTCTTGACCGGCACATTGCCGAGAATGCGGTAGAGGATCGCTTCCTCGCTGGCGCCACTGCCGGCGATTTCGACGATCTTGTTCTGATAGTTGAGGCTGAGGCGCATATTGTTGTCGACATTGCCGACCGCCGAGCGGAAGGCCGCGCTCTCGAAATTGTCCCCGATGTCGGACACCGCTTCCGGCGTCAGCGTGATCTTGCCATCCTGGACCGGGAAGGCCTTTGAGAATTTGGTGTAATCGGGATTGTTGAGGCGGGTGAGGAAGCTGCTTTCCGCGTCATTGGCCTCTTCCATGACCTTGCGGATGAAGCCGCCCTTCCATTCCTCGCCTTCGAGGTCGAACGCCGTCAGCGAGATCCGCAGGAGCCGCTTGTCGGATAGGAAGTCCTCCATCGCCATCGGCTTAGACATCTTCCCGGTGAAATACTCACGGTCATTCTTGATGGCCGGAGAGTCCGAGAAAGTCTCGAACTGGCGGGCATAGGTTGTCTGCAGGAATTTCCACCCACCATAACCGGTCATGGGGATAGCGGGCTGGAACATCGGTCAGGCCACCTTTGCCTTCGGCGCGCCATGTGCGAACAGCTCGGCCTCCAGCACCAGCACCTGGCGCAGGTGGCAGAGCGCGGAATAATAATTGCCGCGGTCGATCATGTCCTTGAGCACACGGATCATCTTCGGATTGACGGTCTCGAAGACGTCTTCGAGGCTGTCGCATTCCTTGCGGATGGCGGGCAGCACATCGTCTTCCTTGAGGTCTCCGGTGATCAGAAGCTGGATCGCATAATAGACCTGCTTGACCGGAGTGTTCACCTCGTCGGGTTTCAGGGCGTCCCGGCAGCGCAGTACGCGCGCATTCCCGTCGGCCACGCGAAGGCTCGAGGGCTTGTCTCCGTTTTCCAGCAGGGCGCCGTTGATTACGACGCGCTCGCCGGGGGCAAGTTTCAGGACGAGTCCAGACATCAGGCTGCGGCCTCCTGGCCAGGTTGGTCGACCTGCCCACGCAGGCCTCTCATGATAATCTCATTGATATCGATGAGCTCTTCGAGCTCCGCATCGCCTGCCAGCACGGAATGGCTGAGGCGGCGAACGGATTGCGAGAGCGTCAGAAGGCCCTTCTTCAGCTCCGGATTGAGCTGGTTTTCCTCGGTCAGCAGGTCCGTGGCGAGAATCGTCCACAGCTGCATGTTCCGGTCGATGGCATCTGCCCACAGGGCCGCTGGCGGATCGTCATTTTGCGCAACTTCCTGGAGGGACTGGGTGATCTCTTGGAACAGGGCGTATTCGATCTGCTGGTCACTTCCAGTCCGGCTGGTGACTTCTCCGTACGCCTTGAAAGCCAGTTGTTGCATGCGTCCTCTCAGGTCCGCTTAAGGGTGGACCCGGGCGCCGGAGCGCCCGGGATCCGAGATCATATTACCGGAACAGCGCCAGGAGCTGTTGCGGCGACGAGTTGGCAATCGACAGGGCCTGGGTGCCCAGCTGCTGTTGCACCTGGAGGGCCTGCAGCTTCGCGGAAGCCGCTTCGATGTCCGTGTCGGTCAGGGCGCCGACACCGGTGGTCAGGGAGTCGATCAGCGACTGAACGAATTCCGACTGGTCCTCGATGCCGTTCTGGGCGGAACCGAAGGAAGCCGCCGCGTCGATGGCCGTGTCGAGCACGCCCTGGATCGTGGTCAGGGCCGAGGTCGCACCCGTGGACGAGGTAACGTCGATCAGGGTCAGGTTGCCGAGGCCACCGGCGCTCGTGCCAGCCGTACCGCCGGTTGCCGTATCGGCCTGGACGCTGAGCGCGCTGCTGGAGCCGTTGGTGACGGTGATCGTGTCGCCATCACGTTCGATGGAGTAGGTCGTGTCGCCCGTCGCATCCAGGAAGGTCTGGATCTGGTTGGTCAGGGTGGCCGCAACCGAGTTCACGCTGTCATCGGCATTCGCGACATATTCGAACGAGCGCGACCCGAGGACGTTGTCACCCGCGGTGTCGTCCAGGGTGATGCGATAGCTGTTGCCGTCAGCGACAGCTGCGATCGTGATGTCCTGCGTGCCAGCGGCAGCAACCGAGGCAGCCGAACCGGCGGCCGTACCGCCATTGTCGACGATCGACGTGTCCGTCACGGCGGAACCACCGAAGGTCGCAGCCGAGGCGCTGTTGGAGATCGAGAGATCCTTGCGCTCGATGTCGATATAGGAGGCGTTCACATCGCCAGCCGACGTACGGTCCAGCGATGCCAGGATGGAGACATCCTCGGTGCTGCTGCCGTTGATCAGGTTCAGGCCGCCGAACTGGGCGCCGCCGACAATGCCTTCGATCCGCTTGATCTTCTGGTCAATGTCGTTCTGGATCTTCGAACGGTCGACGTTCTCTTCCTGCGCGGAAACGATCAGGTTCTGAATGTCCTGAACGAGACCGGTCACTTCCTCGGCCGACTTGCGGGCCACGCCGACCGTGGACGCGCCAAGGTTGAGCGAGTCGGAAATCTGCTTGAAGCTCTCGACGTCCGTCGACATGACGGTGGAAATCGCCCAGATAGCGGCGTTGTCCTTGGCAGAAGCGATCTTCTTGCCGGTCGAAATTTCGGATTGGACGGTCTCGAGATTGCGGTTGATACCGCGCAGCGTCTCGAGTGCGACCATTGCACTATTGTTGGTAAGAATACTGGACATCAGTTTTTTCCTTGTTGGCTCGAGCCGGCGCAATCAGGCACAGCCCGCCTGTCTAACTCATGTCATCCTGACGTCGGGAAAAGCCCCGGAAACCCCTCTTGGTTGATGCGACCTGTACTAACTACGGGTGTATAAGAGGTTAATCCTGTCGACTTTCTTAGACTTTCTTTTCGTAGCCGCCCGTCGCTTTGGTGAAGGGAGTCTTCGCCCCGTCGAGCCGGTAGGCGCCGACATAGGACTCGTCGGACATGGTCTCCAGCCGGGTGACCGCATTGCGCAATCCATTGCGCACGGCGGTGAAGTGGATCGTGTTTTCCTGTGCCAGTTTGGCGATCCGCATGATCTGGCCGCGATGACTGTCGCTGACGGCGCGGTCGTCGAGGGTGTTCACGATGGCTTCGAACGACTCCATCGCCTTCAGCTTTTCCTCGGCAAGCCCGGCGGTATCGGCGGCCCGCCCGCTCAGGAGAAGCTCCTTTTCCGCGGCCAGGATCTGATAGAGATCATCGGCAGCGGTTTCGAAGGTCGCGGATGGCATCATTCCGGTGTCTCCATCTTGTCTTCTGTAGAAACGTCAACAGGTTCGGCCTGAGCGCCGCTCGCGCCCGAATGGCCAAGCGGGTCGAGCCCGAGCGGATGGCGCTCAGCCAGGTCCTTGGCGATGGCTTCAACCATAAACTGAGAGAAGGAGGCCGCCGCCTGCCCACCCGACTGGGTGAAGGCTTTCTCCAGGCCCGCATGGCTCAGCATCTGCGCCCAGAGCATTTCCTCGAACCGTTTTCCGATGTCGCCGGCATCGGCTTTCTCGACCACCGGGGCCGAGGCCGATTGCACGGGCGGCGTGCCCTGGACGGCTGGAAAACTCACATAGCTCGTCATCTCGTCTCCATCCCGGATTCGGGCGTCCGGATCGTGGCGCCGTTAAGCGATACTTTACCAGTCTTGGTGCAGTTACGGTTAAAAGAGCCCTAATCGCGGATGTTGAATGGCGAATACTCTGAACACCAACGTTCTCGGCCTGATGGCGCCGCGTGCCACCAGCACCGACAGCAAGGCCGCTTCCGACAAGCCGCATCAGGGCGAGGCTTTCCGGAAGGAAGTCGCCAGGCATTCCGAAGCCGAAAGCAAGGACAGCCGCGCCTCCGAAGCCGGCAAGACCGACAAGAAAACCGACGAGGCCTCGAGCCGGGCCGGTGAGCTGGGCGCCGCCGACGCACAGCCCCCGCAAGCCAAGCCAGCCAAGAGCGAGGCAGAGGGCGAAACCATCTCTGGTGAGACCGGCCCGACCGCGAAGACAGACGCCTCCGCAAAAGCGGCCTCCACAGAGACAGCTGACGCAGACGCCCTGAAGGCCGAGGCGACCGCCGCGCCAAAAGGCGAGACCGCCAAGGCAAGCGAGGAGGCGGCTCCGGCCCGTTCCCGCCCTATCGACGGCGAGACAGCCGCGCCGCAGAAAGCCGATCAGCCGAAGGTGGCCGCCACGGCGGCACAGCCGGCCGCCGAGACGGAAACACAGGCGAAGGCCGAGACCGCCCCCGAGGCACAAACAAAAACGGCAAAAGCCGAGACCGACGCACCGCAGGCCAGGCGCCAGCCCCTGGATGCCGATCAGCGGGCCGATCACGCCCGTGAGACCGTCACCGCCAAGGACACGGACAGTCAGACCGCCCAGGCCGACCGGGCGCTGCATGCCGGCCTCGCTCCGGCCGCCCAGACAGGCCAGCCGGCACAGACGCGGTCCGCCGATACGGGCCGGCCCCGCGACACTGTTTCAACCGATACCCCGCGCACGGAGATCCGGCGCGACATGGCGGCAGACAGGGCCGTGGAGGCCGCCCGCCTCGACAAGGCGCTGCAGAAGCAGGACGCCGTCCTGCCCAAGGACGACTCCTGGGCGAAGCTCGCCTCCACATCCGGGCAGGCTGGCGGCCATTCCCTGCACACAAGCGGGCATGACTTCATGACCACCTTGCAGGCAAGCTGGTCGGTCTCGCCGACGCCGATGATGACGACGGTCGGCCCTGCAGCCGCCGCCTCGATGGGCAACATGATGGCCGCCAATCCGAACGCGGCCCTCGTCGCCGCGCCGGGCGATCTCGTCGATATCGTGTCCAGCAAGCTGGGCACCAATGACGGACGCGACCGCGTGCTCGTGCAGCTGGACCCGCCCGAACTCGGCCGGGTCTCGATCGACTTCAAATTCGACGCGAACGGCCTGCAGCATGTGACCATTACGGGTGAGACGCCGGAAGCGATGAAACAGCTTCGGCAAATGCACTTCCAGCTCTCCCAGGCGCTCGAACAGCACGGGCTGAACGGCCAGGAGATGTCGTTTCGCCAGCAGGCCTCGCAACAGCAGGGCCAAGGTCAGGGCCAGTTTCCCGGCGCCTTTTCCGAACAGACCGGCGACAGTTTCGGCATGAGTGCGGAGACGATCATCCCGGCCGCCACCAGCCGCCGCCCCGCCATGCTCGGGGCCTCCGGGCTCGACATCAAACTCTAGAGGGTCCCCAGATGAGTACGGTCAATCCGGCAGCGACAAGCCAGACACAGCAGAGCCAGGCGAACGCCCAGGCCTCCCAGACCAAGGAAACCTCCGAGTCTTCGGAGAACAAGGACACGTTTGGCGGCGAGGACTTCAACACCTTCATCCGGCTGCTGACCGCGCAGGTCCAGAACCAGGACCCGATGAAGCCGCTGGACTCCACCCAGTTCGTCGAACAGCTGGCCACCTTCTCCTCACTGGAGCAGCAGGTCCGCAGCAATGACAGTCTGCAGAACATCGCCACCATGATCGGCGACCTGCACTCGATGCTGGCCAATGACTGGCTCGGCAAGACGGTGGCCGTGGAATCCTCCTGGGTGCCCTATTCCGGCGAGGCGGTGCAGTATTCCATGAACATGCCGGAAGGCGCCGAACGGGCCGTGCTGAACATCCGCAACTCCGAGGGTGAGACCGTCTGGACCGAGGATCTCGACCCGGAGGCCGAAACCTATAGCTGGGATGGCAGCTTCGAGGATGGCGGACAGGCCGACAGTGACTCCGTCTTCGAATTCGCCATCGATACCTATCAGGGCGACGCCTATCTCGGCACCATCGCCCCGAAAGTGATCACCACGGTGACCGATGTCGGCAATGAGAACGGCACCACGCGCGTCGGCACAAGCTCGAAGCTGACCGCCGATGTCCGTGACGTCGAAAAGGTCGACTAGCCGCTCACTCCGGCAGAGGCCCCGGCCCTGCCCCATGTCTGACATCACAGGATCAGAGGTCCTGGCGTGCCATGTCGAGGATCAGCACATTGTGGATGCCTTCCTCGACCTCTTCGCGCAGGTTGGACAGGATCATGCTCCGCAGCGTCTCATAATTCTCGACACGCGACAGCGACTCGAAAGTCTTGCCGTCATTGCTGAGCTTGATGAGCGTGGTCATGATATTGTCCCGCAGCACCGGCTCCTTCGAGAAGAGTTCCTGCTCGACCGCAGTATCAACTTCCAGGTTGATGTTGAGGATGACGAGGCTCTTGACCCGGTCATTCTCGATCATCGGGACGACGAATTCCCGGGTGAACTTGTAATAGGAATACTCGCCGGAAGCGCTGTCGCCCCCGCCGCCATGGCTGTCCTTCTTCTCGGCTTTCTTTTCCGCCTCGCCATGACCGCCGGACTTTTCCCCGTCATGCGACCCGCCATCCGCAGCCGCCGCATGATCGCTGGCGGAAGCCGATGAGGACGGCGCGCTCATCATCGATTTGAGGAAATAGCCCCCGGCTCCGCCTATGGCGATGAAGAGCGCGGCGATGAGGGCGGGAAACAGCTGTTTCATTCAGGGCGCCTCAGAACGGGATGATCATGTCGAGCAGCTTCGGCCCGGCGCCGCGGTCGACGGATGCGGTGGCCTCGCCGGAATTGATGTAGGAGAGCTGCGCATCGGCGATCTTCTCATAGGTGACCGTATTGGTGCGCGTGATGTCCTGCGCCCGGATCACGCCGGAGACGGTGAGCACGCGGACCTCGTTGCTGACGCGCGTCTGCTGATAGCCCTGGATAACGAGGTTGCCGTTCGGCTCGACGCCGACCACGCGGGCGGCCAGCGTAAAGGCGATCTGCTCGGCCCGGTTTACCGCCCCGCTGCCACCGAGCGAGGAGCTGCGATTGTAATCGACGCCCGGCGAGAGGCTTGCCCCGTTCGGCAGCACGCCGCCGGCGACGTCCGGCAGGCCGAACAGCGCGTCGACATTGAAGTCCCCGCTATTGTCCCGGCTTCTGGAGAGCGAGCTTTGCAGGCTCGCCTGATCGTCCATCTCGACAACGACGGTCAGCAGGTCGCCGACCTGTTTGGCGCGGCGCATGCCGAGCAGGGCCGTTGGCGACGTGGTCCAGAGCGAGTTCTTGTCGGCATAGACTTCCGTCGGCGCGGGCTGCGACATGACGGGGCCCGGTGGTGGCGGGGCCGGCATCTGCACGGTCTGCTGTGCCGGGCCGCTGGAACAGGCGGTTACGAGGATGGCGGCGATGGCGGTGGGAAGGAGTGGTTTCATTGTGCAAGCACCCATCCGTCCTTCTGGACGATTCCGTGCACCATCTGGCGCGATTGAAGGTTCATGACCGCGACGGTCTCGTTGACGGCGGCTTCGGCCATGGCCCGCCCGCTCGTCGTGATCTCGAGCCCGCCCCTGATGTATTTCAGGGTGACGACCTGGTTGCGCTCGATCACGCGGGCCGGCTGCGTGTTCTGCATCGAGACTTCCTGGCCGGCATAGACGGTGCGGCGCACTTCGCGCCCGATCAGCGGCGTATCCGAAGGCGGTGCCTCGCCGGCTTCGGTGGAAATGCTGGCCGAAGTGATGCGGTCGCCGGCGCGGATGACGTCGGTGGCCACGAAAGACGCGCTGCCGGAAAGATAGACGGCGAGACTGGCGCCGAGAGCGGTAAGAACAGCCATGATCTACCTCACCCGCGTTGTCGCCGCCAGCATCTCGTCGGCTGCGGTGATGACCTTGGAATTGAGCTCATAGCCACGCTGGGCCTCGATCAGCTCTGAAATCTCCTGGACCACATCGACCCCGGAATCCTCCAGATAGCCCTGGCGGATCATGCCGACGCCTTCCGTGGAGGGCACAAGCTGGTTCGGCGGGCCGGAAGCCTCGGTCTCGCGGAACAGATTGTCGCCGACCGCTTCAAGCCCCTTCTCGTTGACGAAGCGGGTGAGCGAGATCGTGCCAACCGACTGGCCGGCGGCCTGATCCTCGAAATAGGCGACGACTTCGCCATCCGGGCTGATCGAGATCTTGCGGGCATCCTCGGGGATGACGATGCCGTCGGCCAGCGGGAAGCCATCCATGGTGACGATCTCGCCATCCGGGCTGCGGTTGAATTTGCCGTCGCGCGTATAGGCCGACTCGCCCGAGGGCAGCGTGATCTCGAAGAAGCCCTTGCCGTCGATGGCCATGTCCAGCTCGGCCTGCGTCTCGCGCAGGGAGCCCTGTGTGAGCTCCATCGAGACGGTGGAGGGCTTCACGCCCGTGCCCAGCTGAATCCCGGCTGGCACCATTGTCCCGACCTGGGAGGTGATCGTCCCCGGTGTCAGGTGCTGCTGGTACATCATGTCCTTGAACTCAGCCGTGCGCGGCCGGTAGGCGGCCGTGCTCATATTGGCGATGTTGTTCGAGATCACGTCGACCCGCATCTGCTGGGCCGCCATGCCTGTGGCTGCGATCTGTAGTGATTTCATGAGGTCCTCCTCCTAAATCATCCCGTCCTGGATATTCCCCGCCGCGGTCTAGAAATTCCTCACCGCGGAAATGAACTTGCTGACCCGCTCATCCTCTTTCTCGATGAGCGACTGTCCGGCCTCATAGGCGCGCTGCACTTCGATCATGCGCGCAACCTCGAGCACCGGGGTCACATTCGACTGTTCCAGCGCGCCCTGCAGGACACGCGGCTCCTCGATGGCCGCAAACCCGCCCTCGGCGATGAATTGCGTGTCGACATCCTTCTGAAGCTCGCCATTGGGCTGCACCACGCCGATCTGGCCGAAGGGCTGTCCATCGACGGAGATCGTGCCGTCGCCGACAATCGCGATGGTCGTGGCGTCTTCCGGAATGGTGATCGGCTGGCCGCCCGGATCGAGCACCTTGTTGCCAAGGTCGTCGATCAGCTCGCCCTGCTGCGAAAGCTGGAAATGGCCCGCCCGGGTGAGGCGCTGGCCGCGCGGCGTATCGAGCGCGAAGAAGCCGTCGCCCTGGATGGCAAGGTCGAGTTCGCCGCCGGTAAACCGCATGCCGCCCTGTTCGAGGTCGAAGGCGTGCCCGCCGAGCGAGCCCATGGACAGCGGCGAGGCGCCCGCCTCGGTGCGCGACAGGAATTCGGTGAAGATGGCGCGGTCGGACTTGTAGCCGGTGGTGCTGGCGTTTGCGAGATTGTTCGCGACCACCTGCATTTCCTTCATCAGGCCGGCCTGACGGGCAAGTTGGGCGTAGACGGCATTCGACATCAGCGCACCTCCGCATTCGGGTTGTCGAGAGAGCGGCCGATCCGGTCGAGGCTGGGCCCGACTTCGGCCATGGCCACACGATTGCGTGTGCGGCGCTGCTGCAGGCTTTCGCGGCGAAGCGTCAGCACCCGCTCGGCCCGGGCCTGCGCCGCCTCATCTTCAAGCGCCTCTGCGGCGCGATAGACGGCGCCGGAAACGATCCACCGGTTGCTGGCCGCATCCGCCTCGATCAGGGCGAGCACGGTCGCCGCGTCGAGTTCGAGCCCGGTCTCGGACGACTTCAGCAGGTCAGGGTCATCCACGCGAATGGCGCTCAGCGCCGCCAGGCGCAGGACGTCCTGATTGTCGGGATGGCGCTCGGCCAGAGCCTTGATCCGGTCATGGTCAACCATCTGGAAGGCAAGCTCGGCCTGGGCGGCGGCGATGGCATCGTCGCTGTCCATCTCCTCGGCAAACCGGTCGGCCAGGCTGCGAAAGCCAAGCTCGACGGCGAGCGAGGCGGCGGTGTTGAGCAGCCTCTCATGACTGGGCCGGCCTTCCAACAGCGGCCCGGCCTTCAAGAGGGCCTGCATGGCGGCGAGATTGCGCAGCGGATCCTCGCTGGCGAGGTCATGCTCGAGCATGCCGGTCATGTGATCGGCCAGCTGTGACTGGGCGTGGCGGGACTGGGTCGCCGGCTTGGCCGCCAGCTCCAGCGTCATTTCGTAATCGGCGACGCCTTTCAGATCGGTCAGCATCGTGTCGAGGTTGGAGACCATGCGCGCTTCTTCGGCCAGCCGGTCGAGATCCCCGACGAATTCCCCGGCCACCTCCTGCTGGTAGATCTTCTCCACCGGCCGCCCGTTGGTCAGCAGCGAGGTCACCGCGCGCACACGGTATTCCGGGCGGTTGAGGAAACTGCGCACCGTGGCTTCGGCCGCCGGGTCGCCCTTTTCGAGATCCATCAGGGCCTGGGTAAAGGTGAGCTGCGTGGACCCGCTGATGGCCTCTGCGGTGAAGCCGGCCATCATCTTTTCCGCCAGCAGTTTCTCGCCCTGCCGGCTCAGGACCGGGACCACGGCTGCGGCAACGTCGGCACGCAGCTGGAAGGGCAGCCGGCGATAGTCGTTGAGGTGGTCGTCCAGACGGCGCCCGCCTTCATCGTCGCCATCGATCAGCTGCGCCAGGGCCAGCCAGAGACCGGCTTCCTCATGGCAGCGGGTCAGGGTGCGGAAGTAGCCGACATCCGGGCTCTTGCGCCCTTCCATCAGGTGAGCAAAGCGGCGCAGCGCCGTCGACTGGGGCGCGCCCGACCCGTCGAGCTGCATGCGCGCTTCCTCGTTCAGTCCAAGCGCGAGATAGGCCTTGGCCATCGAGACATTGCCGTTCGGCGTGCCTTCGGCGGCCGCGCTTTCGCGCCAGGCCATGAGGTCGTCATAGCCGGTCAGGTCCTGATAGGCGGAAAAATCGAGCGGATTGTCGCCCCGGCAGACCTCTTCGGCGATGTCCTGTTTCGGACGCAGCGAGACATGGCGCACCGGCGCGCGCAACTCCCGCGGGCCGTTCTCAGTCCCCGGCGCGGCCTCGACCGGCGCGCGCGCAGACGGCGTCAGCAGCCCTTCGTCGATGGCATCCTTCACAAACGTATCGAGCCGGTCGGGAAGCCCGCCCAGCTCGTCTTCAGAGTCAGCCGTATGGGATGGCGCCTGTGCCAGGGCCTGTCCGCCGGCAAGTCCCGCCAGCGCCACAAGAAGGATGGGCCAAACCGTCTTCACGCCGCCTGCTTCAACCCCCGTACGGCCTGTTCCATCTCATTGAAGGACGGGCGCACCCGGGCCGGCGCATGGCGGCGGGCCACCTCGACGCAGATGTTGACCGGGTTCTTATGCAGGTTGGAGACGAGCACCTCGCCGATCATCGAATAGAAGAAATGCTCTTCCATGCGGATCGCTTTCACGCGCGCGGCAAACGGGCCGACCACACCATAGGCGAGGAAGACGCCGAGAAAGGTCCCGACAAGGGCGCCGCCGATCATGCCGCCGAGGATTTCCGGCGGCTTGTCGATGGAGGCCATGGTCTTGATCACGCCGAGAACGGCCGCGACGATGCCGAGCGCCGGCAGGGCGTCGGCCATGTTCTGCAGGGCGTGGGCGCCGTGCTGGCGCTCGTCCAGCAGGCTGTCGAGATGCTTTTCCAGCAGCTCCTCGACCTGGTGGACATTGTCGAAGTTCATCAGCATCGAGCGGATCGTGTCGCAGATCATCTCGATGGCTTCGTGGTCCTTCAGGATCTTGGGATAGCGCTGGAAGATCTCGGATTGCTCCGGCTCTTCGATGTGGGCTTCGATGTCGATGGGGTTCTGCTTCAGGATGTTGAGCAGCTCGGTCATCAGGCAGAGCAGGTCCTGATAATCGGACTTCTTCCACTTCGGCCCCGTGAAGGCCGCCGCGAGATCGCCCATCGTATGCTTGATCGTATTGAAATCGTTGGATGCGAGAAATGCCCCGATCGCCGCCCCGCCAATCATCATGCCCTCGAAGGGCAAGGCGTGCGTAATGATCTCCATGTGACCGCCGGCCAGGATATACCCGCCGAAGACCATGCCCACGGTCACCACCAGCCCCAGAATTGCGTTCACGTCGAACCTCCTTCATGCGCCGAAACCGGCGCTCACCCGCTCAATCCCTTCAGATACCGGCGATTTCCTTTACAAAGCTTTCAAGCACGGGCGTTTGCAGCTTCAGGGCGCGATGCCCTTTCCAGACGCCGAGCTCCCCCTGGCTGATCGCCACATTCCCATTCATCGTTTCCGCATAGAGCGAGAGCTGACCGGCCTCGATGCCCGGAAGCTCGAGCACCTGGCCGACTTCCAGACGCGAGCACTCCCCGATGGTGAGCGGCATCGTCTCGAGCACGGCATCGAGCCGGATCGTCGAATGGCGCACACTGTCGCGCAGCGCCTTCTGGCCCGCGGGCCCCGGCGCGGTGGCCGTCACATTGGCGCGCTGTTCCTCAAGACGGGCAAACTGGCGGACATGGTCGAGCTTGAAGAGCAGCTGCACTTCCGGCGGCTCCGCCTCGCCCTCGAGCAGCCAGCCATCCTCGCCGCCTTCGGCCGCAAGGCTGAGCCCCGTCAGCAGGTAGCGTTCATTTGCATCAAGGCTGTCCGGCGCGCTGGCCGGCTCTCCCAGCGCAATCTCCTGGCTCGGCTTCTTGCCGGTGGAGACCGCTTCGGCGACCGCCGTCCAAAGCCCGAAAGCCGGCTTCTCGGCCATCAGCTTCAGGAACAGGTCAGAGGCCGACTGAAGCCCTTCGGCGTCCTGGTGCAGCCGGTGGGCGGCATAGCGCGCCGCGCCCGCCCGGTCGATCGATACCGCACTGAGCGCGCCGGCCTGCGGCGCCATGGGCACGAAGGCATACCGTTCGCCGAAAGCCGTCTGCGCCTGACGCCCGGACAACACCTGGCGCGAGATCACGCGCGATTGCAGCTCATGACCGAAGGCCCGCGATGCCCAGGCCGCCGTTGCCGAATTCAACGCCTCCCAGAATGCCTTGCAATGCAGGATCCTCGGAGGAATTCCGCCAGCGGCCTTGATCTTCTTGTGCAGTACTGTCGGCAAATTACACCTGTCGCCACGATAAGATGACTCTTTCGTTAGCAAGTGGGTTTATTTGGTTGACGAAAAGTTATCAGCGCCCGGTGAATCCGCCCGTTTGGCTATAAGCTTACTTGATCGGTGTTTGGTAAACGAAGCCCTAGAGAGCAAGAGGGGCCGGTCCGGACATGGCAGAACAGCCATCAAATTCAGAACAACCAGTTATCATCGTCAAGAAGAAGAAGGTTGTAAAAGCGGACGGGCACCATGGCGGCGCCTGGAAGGTGGCCTATGCCGACTTCGTGACCGCCATGATGGCGTTCTTCCTGCTGATGTGGCTGCTCAATGCGACGACCGAAGAACAGCGCAAGGGCATCGCGGACTATTTCAATCCGACCATTCCGGTCAGCCGGATTTCCGGCGGCGGCTCCGACGGGCTGAACGGCTCGTCGATCTTTTCCGAGCAGACCTATGCCCGCATGGGCACGGGCGCGACGCGCAAGCAGACGGTCGACTTCCCGGCCGAGGGCGACGACGCCCAGAAGAAGAAGGACGCCAAGGACGCCGACGAGGCGGAAATCGCCGAGAACCTTCACAGCCTGCGCGAGGAGCTGGGCAAGAAGTCCCGCCAGCTGTCGGAACACCTGATGATCAAGATGTCGCCGGAAGGCATCGTCCTCGAAATCGTCGATTCAGACAGTGCGCCGCTCTTCGAGATCGGCCGCAGCGAACCGACCGACCTGCTGCAGCATCTGCTCGGCGCGGTCTCGGAATCGCTTGGCGGCTTCGAGAACGAGATCAAGATCGTCGGCCATACCGACAGCCGCCAGTATCCCAATGGGGGCAATTACGACAACTGGAACCTCTCGGCCGACCGCGCGAACGCCGCCCGCAAGCTGCTTCTGGCCAACGGCCTTCAGGTGGCCCGTCTGCGCGAAGTGTCCGGTCGTGCCGACACCGATCCGCTGGTCCCGTCTGACTCCACCGCGGCCCAGAACCGGCGAATCTCGATTACCATTCTCACTGATGCTGTCGCACCGGAAAGCGCCGGAAAAACAGAGTTATCTGCTTATTAAGGAATGACCTCCACTTTCAGAGAAATCTGACAAAGGAGTTGTCAATGAGTATTTCGTCAGCCCTGAATGCAGGAGTAATGGGACTGAACTCGAACTCGAGTCGCCTTTCCACTATTTCCGACAATATCGCCAATTCATCCACCTACGGCTACAAGCGCAGCCAGGTGGATTTTTCGAGCATGGTGCTCGACCAGCAATCCTCGGCCTATGCCGCCGGCGGTGTCCGGGTGAATGCCTTCAAGGACATTTCCGCAACCGGCTCGCTGATCTCGACCGGCAATGCGACCGACATGGCCGTCTCCGGCCGCGGCCTGCTGCCGGTGACCGATGGCACGGGCGTCGGCTCGCTGGCCTCCGAGCGCAGCCTGATGCTGACGCCAACCGGCTCATTCTACGCTGACCAGAATGGCAACCTCCGCACACAGAGCGGGCTCTTCCTGCTGGGCTGGCCCGCCACCACCGACGGCGAGATCGGCAATGTCAGCCGCAATAGCGGCATCAATCTGGAGCCGGTCAACATCTCGGCGTCCCAGTATACGGCCTCTCCGACGGAATCCATCGACCTCGGCATCAACCTGCCGGTGGATGCGACCGAAGCCGGCGCGCCGGGCGACAGCTATCCGCTGCCGATCGAATATTTCGACAATCTGGGCCGCGCCCAGACGCTGACGCTGGAATTCACGCCGAGCGTGCCGGGCAGCGGCTACTCCAACGAGTGGACGGTCCAGGCCTTCGACAGTGCCGGCAACCCGGCCGCCTCGATTGGCGATCTCGACATCACCTTCGACGACAGCCCTGCCAATGGCGGGCGCATCCAGAGCGTCAACGCCACCAACGGCGCCAGCTATGATTCCTCGAACGGCCGCGTCACGCTGAACATGCCGCACGGCCCGATCGAGATCTATATCGGCCGTCCCAATGACAGCTCCGGCATCACACAGCTCTCGGCCCCCTTCTCGCCGACGGCCGTGACCAAGAACGGGGCCCCGATCGGTGACCTTCAATCCGTCGAGATTGACGATGACGGCTATCTGAAAGCGATCTACAACACCGGCTTCCGCCGCACGCTTTACCAGATTCCGGTTGGTGACGTTCCCAACATGAACGGTCTCAAATCGCTCGACTCGCAGGCCTATTCGGTCTCCGCGGAAAGCGGCAACCTGTATCTCTGGGATGCCGGCAGCGGCCCGGTTGGGACGGTTTCGGGCTACTCGCTCATGGAATCGACCACCGACATCGCTTCGGAACTGACCGACCTGATCGAGACGCAGCGGGCCTATTCGTCCAATGCGAAGATCGTTCAGACCGTCGACGAGATGCTTCAGGAAACCACAAACCTGAAGCGCTAGCGCGCACTGAAGGGGGCTTGGTTCCTTGAGCCTGTCTCATGCCATAAACGCGGCCAAATCGGGTCTTCAGGTCAGTGGACTGAGGGCCGATATCGTCGCAAACAATGTCGCAAACGCAACAACGCCGGGCTATGTCCGGCGTTCTGTCATGCTGAGCGAAACCATTGTCGGCCAGCGGTCGGCCGGGGTTCACTCCACCGGCATCGCCCGCTCGGCCGACAGCGCGCTGACATCGCAGCGCATGATGCTGTCGAGCGACCTTTCCCAGGCCAATGTCCTGGCCTCGACCTGGCAGACGCTGTCGGCCCGCCTGGGCGACACCGCCGATGGCGCCGGGCTGTTCAGCAAGCTTTCCCAGTTCGAGGAGGCGCTGCAGACCGCGGCCACCTCGCCGGAATCGAAAACCAACGCAAATGCCGTGCTCGATGCCGCCCGCGCCATCACGACCGAACTCAACAGCCTCTCCGCGCTCGTCGCCACGCAGCGCTCCGAGGCTGACCGGGAAATCGCCGACGGGGTGAATGTCGTCAATGACGCGCTGAAGAAGATCGAGACGCTGAACGGCCAGCTCTCCAGCATGGACCGCACGACGCCCCAGGCGGCCGGTCTCATGGATGAGCGCCAGCGCACCCTCGACACGATTGCCGAATACCTTCCGGTCCAGGCCGTGCCGCGCCAGGCCGGCACCATCGACCTTGTCACCAAGGAAGGCGTCTACCTGCTGCAGGGCAAGGCCCGGCAGATCGAGTTCACGCCGTCCAGCGCCTTCGGGCCGAACCAGACTGTCGGCAATGGCGCGCTTTCGGGCATGTCGGTCGACGGTATCGACATCACGCCCGGCGCCTTCTCCTTCGGGGCGGTGTCGAGCGGCCTCTTCGGCGCCCTGTTCACCCTGCGCGACGGCGACCTGCCGGACTTCGGCCGCCAGCTCGACACCGTCGCCGAAGACCTCATCACCCGGCTGTCGGACGATACAATCGACCCGACCAAGATGCCCGGCGACCCGGGTCTCTTCGTCGATACCAATCCCGGCGGCGGCGATGGCCTCGCCGGACGCATCGATCTCAACGCCCTGGTCGACCCGACCCAGGGGGGTGAAATCTGGCGCCTGCGCGACGGGCTCGGCGCGACAGCCGAAGGCCCGCCCGGCAACACCTCGATTCTCACCGCGATGCTGGGCTCGATCACCGACACCCGCGCCATCAACGCAAACGGCTTCCAGGGCAGCTTCACGGCGTCCGAACTGACGGCCACCTTTGCCTCGCGGACCGGCCAGGCCCGCATCTCCAACGAGGCGGTCCTCTCTTCAACCAATGCACAGCACAACCTTGTCGCAGAGGCCGAACAGGACAAGACAGGGGTGGATGTGGATTCAGAGATGCAGGCCCTGCTTCTGATCGAACAGGCCTATGCCGCCAATGCCCGGGTTATCGAGACGGCCAACCAGATGGTCCAGCGGCTGATGGAGATTTGATATGGCCCAACTGACCCTCCCCAACAGCCTGCTCGGCGCCTCGTTCAGCCAGAACATCACCGAGCTGCGCAGCAAGATCAGGGATACGTCCTCCGAGGCGGTCACCGGGCGCTATTCGGACCTCACCCTCAAGCTCTCCGGGCGCATCGGCAAGGCCATGATGGGCCAGAAGGCGCTCGACGACATCACCTCGCAACGCGGCCTGCTCGGCCTGCGCGAGGCCCGCCTCGACCTTGTCCAGCAGAGCCTGAACAATGTCCACAAGAGCGCCGAGGGCCTCTCCATGCGCATGCTGACCGCTGTCGGCACAGAGGACGATGCCGGCGTCACACAGACGGCCCGGGAGTCCAAATCTGCCCTGGATTCGATCTTTTCCTCGCTCAATGTGCGCTATGGCGAGCGTTACCTCTTCTCAGGGGACGCGACCTCAAGCCAGCCTTTCCCGGATTCGGCCGGCCTGCTGGCCGATGTGAGGACCATCGCCCTCTCAGCGACCGACGTGACGGACTTCGAGACGCAGATCGACGACTATTTCAATTCCCCGACCGGGGGCTGGCAGCAATCGGTCTATAACGGGTCGGCGACCTCTTCGGACGGGGACGCCGTGACCGGCATCGACCCGGCGATCACCAAGCTGGTCTCCGGCCTGGCCGTAATGGCGGTCTCCGGCGGCGACGACAATATGGCGATCCTGCAGCAGAACCCCGTTCTCATTCAGCAGGCGGCCGACCGCGTCGCCGAAGGCCAGATCGACCTGACCACGCTGCGCGCGAACAAGGGCGTCACCCAGGAGCGCATCACGAACGAACAGAACTCGCTCGATGTCGAAGAGACCATCCTGACCGAAGCTTTCAACAAGATGACCGCGCGCGACCAGTATGAGGCCGCCTCCGAGCTGAGGGAGCTGCAGAACGGCCTCGAAGCCTCATACATGCTCACTGCGCGGCTCTCGCAAATGTCACTCCTGAATTATCTGAGATAGGCTGATGAAGAAGATCCTCTGGCTTCTCGCCCTCGCCGGGCTCATCCATGCAAGCCCCCTTCCCGACGCACAGGCCCAGTCGCGCATCCGCGACGTGGTCGATGTGGAGGGGGTCCGCCAGAACGATCTCATCGGCTACGGCATCGTCGTCGGCCTCAACGGCACTGGCGACTCGGTGCGCAACTCGCCCTTCACCGAGGACTCGCTGACCTACATGCTCGAACGCCTTGGCGTGAATGTGCAGGGCGAGGACATCAAGCCAGACAATGTGGCCGCCGTGCTGGTCACCGCCACCCTGCCCTCTTTCGCGCGCAACGGCTCGACTGTGGACGTGTCGGTCTCCTCCATCGGGGATGCGAGCAGCCTGGAAGGCGGCACGCTGGTGCTGACGCCGCTCAAGGCCGCCAACAACGAGGTCTATGCCGTCGCCCAGGGCAGCGTCTTCGTCTCCGGCATCGACGTACAGGCCCAGGGCGCCCGCGAGACGCGCGGCACACCGACCACCGGCGCCATCCCGAACGGCGCGCGCGTCGAGCGCGAGGTCGGCTATGAGTTCAACAAGCGCAATTCCATCGTGCTGGCGCTGCGCGACCCTGACTTCACGACGGCCGCACGCATCGAGGACACGATCAACAAGGCCGTCGGCAGCCCCATCGCCTTCATGCGCGACCCCGGCACCGTCGACCTCGACCTGCGCAGCGTGCAAGGCTCGCCCTCGCGCATCCTAGCCAGCATCGAGAACCTGCCGGTCGAAGTGGAAGTGCCTGCCCGCATCGTGATCGACGAGAAGTCCGGCACCATCGTGCTCGGTGAGGACGTCACCATTTCCAAGGTCGCCATTGCCCAGGGCAATATCTCGATCAAGGTGAGCGAAACCCCGGTCGTCTCCCAGCCAAACCCCTTCTCGGACGGCGAGTCCATCGTCCTGCCGCGCTCCCAGATCCAGATCGAGGAAACCGGCACCGACAGTATCGCCATGCTGAACTCGAACGTGACGCTTTCGCAGCTCATCGACGGGCTGAACGCACTCGGTGTCTCGCCGCAGGAAATGGCCGACATCATCCGCACCATGAAAGCCGCCGGCGCGATCCACGCCGATCTGGTGATGCGCTAAAACCAGCGAACAGTTTTTTTCGGGACGGAGAGAGAAACGCGCCCGTGCCGTCAGGCGGCGGCGGCCGGCTTCTCCAGCGTGATCAGGCCGCGCCGCTTCAGCGACATCAGCGCCGTGAGGAATTCGCGCTGCGTGGTCTCGGCGGCTTCAGGGCCGGGCGCCTTCACATCGTTCAGCTGCTCGCGGTACTGGTCGGCCAGGCGCGAGGAGATGTTGCCCAGCAGATATTCCTGCACCGAGGCGCTCGGCCCGCTGAGGCTGGCCAGCAGCTTGATCATCGTATCCTCGCCAAGCTCGCGGAAGACGACAGGCACCGAATTACGCGGCAGCATGTCGGCGAGGCCTTCAATGGTGAAGATGACGCGCTCGATGCTGTCCATCTTGCCCTGATGCTCGCTCTTCAGGAAGGCGATCAGGCGGTCGCGCTTGTCGCTCGGGATCAGGCTCAGCAATTCGCCGATCGTCTCGAGGTGCGCCTCGTCATCCTCGGCGGCATCGTCCTGACTGTTCAGGAATTCCATCTCGATCATGCGGGCGACGACGCCGTCGACTTCAAGGTCTGAATGGTCGGCCTCGACCAGATGCCCGATCATCGGATCGAGCTTGCTGTCATCGAGTTCGCTGACGATCTCGGAAGCCACCGACACATCCAGTTTGCGCAGGACGAGCGCGATGAGATTGGGCGACAGCCGGTTGAGGTAGCCCGCCACCTTGTGCGGTTCCTGGCGCTCCAGCCGGCCCCATGTGTCATCGCGGGCCGGGGCGTTTTCGTCGCTGCCGGCACCCTCGTCATAGATGAGGCGCAGGCGGCTGTCGTCGAGCAGTCCGGTGATGATCTCGCGGGCCCGCGTGCGCCCGCCACGGAACGCCCCGCTGGACTGGCGCAGATGTTTCAGGAAATCGACGACGATCTCGGTGAGCTGCTCGCGTTCGAGATAGGAAATCGTCTCAAGCGCGCGGGCGACCTGGCCAAGCGCCTGATCGTCGAGCTTGTCGACGATCGGCCTGGCCGCGTTTTCGCCGAGCATGGCAATGACAACCGCGGCGCGCTGGGCCGGCGTGATGGACACGGACGGGCGCTGCTGTGCGTTGCCGGCACCCCTGGCCTGCGCCTGCCCTTGTGCGGTGTTCGATGCTGTACTCATCCTGCATATCCCCGCAGCAATGCTTCGGTGATCTTGAGCCATCCGTCAGCCAGTACGAAGAAGCCGACCTTGAACGGAAGCGAGACCACGGTTGGTGGCACCATCATCATGCCGACAGCCATCAGCACGGAGGCCACAACGAGGTCGATCACCAGAAAAGGTAAAAAGATCACAAATCCGATTTGAAAAGCATGCTTGATTTCCGACAGCATGAAGGCTGTCGACAGCAGCGCGAAGGAGGGCTCCTCGTCCTCCGCCACGGGCCGGTTGAGCGCATTGCCCAGCACTGGCACGGCTTCCGGATCGGTGCGCGCATCCATGAAGTCCCGGAACGGGCCGGTCGTCGCCGTCCAGGCCTGCTCCTCGGAAATCTGGCCTTCGGTATAGGGCCCGACGCCATTCGCCCAGGCCTCGGTGAAGGTCGGCTCCATGATGAAGAAGGTCAGGAACATGGCGAGCGCCATGAGCATCATGTTCGGCGGCGCCTGCTGCACGCCGAGCGCCTGACGGATGAAGGAAAAGACGATCACCATGAAAGGCAGGCAGGTGACCATCATGGCCAGGCCCGGCACGAGGCTCAACACCGTCACCAGGACAAACAGGATCAGGACGGAGCTGCTCAGCCCGCCGCCTTCGCCCTGCGGCAGCAGCCCGCCCAG
>NZ_NCST01000017.1 GCF_002088975.1 Henriciella aquimarina | reverse complement strand
TGCCGGCGCGACCGTCCGAAACCGCCCAGACGGACGGGCCCACTTGCGGGGCAGTCGACTTTTTCGGTGGGGACGTCGTCATGGCAGGTCGGCACGCCTCGCGATTCGTGTCTCAGGGGAGATTGCCAGTTTTTCCGGAAACTTGCACGCGATGGCCTTCATCCGGTCTGAAAAAGCAAGGCGCCGGGCCCATCCGGACCCGGCGCCTCACACGTGTCTGGAGCCGGTCTTACTTGAATTCGACAGCGGCAATTTCGTAGACGCGGGCGCCGCCCGGGGCAGCGACTTCCGCCTCGTCACCGACCGACTTGCCGATCAGAGCGCGCGCGATGGGCGATGTGATGGAGACCTTGCTCTCGGCAATGTCGGCCTCGTCCTCACCGACGATGCGGTATGTCGCTTCCTTCTCGGTGTCGGCGTCGATCAGCGTGACGGTCGCGCCGAAGACGACCTTGTCCCCCTTCAGCTTGGTCACATCGATGACTTCGGCGCGAGCAAGCTTGTCCTCGAGTTCGGCCACGCGGCCCTCGATGAAGCTCTGCTTTTCCTTCGCCGCATGATACTCGGCGTTTTCCGACAGGTCGCCATGCTCGCGTGCTTCCGCAATCGCGGCAATCACGGCGGGGCGCTCGACTGACTTCAAATGCTTCAGCTCTGCGTCGAGGGCGGCATGCCCTTCGGCGGTCATGGGTGTTCTTTGCATGTTCTGGATAACCGTCTTTGTAAACGTTTAGCGTCTGTCCAAACGCGATTGGCGTCAAGTGGTAAGCGTTCAGGCTTTCTGCAAGGGCCGCACAGTGAGATCGCGTTCACGCAGGGCCCGGATCGCCTGCACGGAGGCCCGTGAAGCGGCGAGGGTCGTATAATAGGGAATTTTCCGCGTCAACGCCATGCGCCGGATCGAGGCGGAGTCCTTGAGCGACTGGGCGCCTTCGGTCGTGTTGAAGACGAGCTGGATGCCGCCATTGATCATCCGGTCGACGATATGCGGCTGGCCTTCGATCACCTTGTTGATGCGTGCCACCGGCAGGCCCTTGCCTTCCAGGAAGGTCGCCGTGCCGCTGGTCGCGACGATGTCGAAGCCGAAGTCGACCAGCTCGCGGGCCGCGGAGACAACCGCTTCCTTGTCGCTGTCCTTAACCGAGATGAAGACCGTGCCTTCGGTCGGCAGGTGGACATCGACAGCGGTCTGCGACTTCAGGAAGGCGGCGCCGAAATTGTCATCCCAGCCCATGACCTCGCCGGTCGAGCGCATTTCCGGGCCGAGCACCGGGTCGACGCCCGGGAAGCGGGCAAACGGGAAGACGGCTTCCTTCACGGCGACGCGGCGCGGTTTGGCGTTCGACAGGTCGAAATCGGTCAGCGACGCGCCGGCCATGACCTTGGCGGCGATCTTGGCGATCGGCGCGCCGACGGCCTTGGCCACGAAGGGCACGGTCCGCGAGGCGCGCGGATTGGCTTCCAGCACGAAAATCTGGTCGTCCTTCACGGCGAACTGGATGTTGATCAGACCGCGGACTTTCAGTTCACGCGCCAGCGCGCTCGCCTGGGCGGCAAGCTCTTTCATGGTTTCGGGCGAAAGCGTGTAGGGCGGCAGGGCACAGGCACTGTCGCCGGAATGCACGCCGGCTTCCTCGATATGCTCCATGATGCCGGCGACATGCACGTTCGTCTCGTCACAGAGCGCATCGATATCGACCTCGATGGCATCGTTGAGATAGCGGTCGAGGAAAAGCGACTGGTCGCCGGAGACTTTCATCGCTTCCTTGGCGAAGGCTTTGACGTCGGCATCGTCGCGGCAGATCTCCATGGCGCGTCCACCGAGCACGAAGCTCGGCCGCAGCATCACCGGATAGCCGAGCGCGCGAGCCTTTTCGAGGGCTTCCTCTTCGGAGCGCGCCGTGGCCGAGGGGGCCTGCTGCATGTTGAGCTTGTCGAGCACGGTGGCAAAGCGCTCCCGGTCTTCGGCAAGATCGATGGAGACAGGGCTGGTGCCGAGGATCGGTATACCGGCCTCGTGCAGCGGCGTGGCGAGTTTCAGCGGCGTCTGCCCGCCGAACTGCACGATGACACCCGCCAGCTCGCCAGCGCCCTGTTCCTTGGCGATGATCTCGGTGACGTGTTCCTCGGTCAGCGGCTCGAAATAGAGCCGGTCGGAGGTGTCATAGTCGGTCGAGACCGTCTCGGGGTTGCAGTTCACCATGATCGACTCGATGCCGACCTCTTCCATGGCGAAGGCGGCGTGGCAGCAGCAATAGTCGAACTCGATGCCCTGGCCGATCCGGTTCGGGCCGCCGCCGAGGATGATCGCCTTCTTGCGGTCGGAGATATTCGCCTCGTCATCGGCGCTCTCCTGGCCGAAGGGCGGGTGTTCATAGGTCGAGTAGAGATAGGGCGTCTTCGCCTCGAACTCGGCCGCGCAGGTGTCGATGCGCTTGTAGACCGGACGCACGCCCAGCTTGTGACGGCTCACCCGGATGGATTTCTCGCTCTGGCCGGTGAGCTCGCCCAGCCGGGCATCGGAAAAGCCCATGCCCTTGAGCGTGGTCAGGTCGTGCTTGTTGTCCGGCAGGCCGTGGCGGCGGATGTCGTCCTCGGTCTCGATCAGCCCGGCCATCTGACGCAGGAACCAGCGGTCGATGCCGGTGATCTTGTAGATCTCCTCGACACTGAAGCCTTCGCGCAGGGCCTGGGCGACATGGCGCAGCCGGTCCGGCGTCGGGCGGGCGAGCGCAGAGTGCAGGGCGTCGCTGCCGGTTTCCTCGGTCTCGTTCAGGCCGGTCAGGCCCGTTTCGAGCGAGCAGAGCGCCTTCTGAAGGCTTTCCTGGAAGTTGCGGCCGATGGCCATGGCCTCGCCGACGGATTTCATCGCCGTCGTCAGAACCGGTTCGGAGCCCTTGTATTTCTCGAAGGCAAAGCGCGGAATCTTGGTGACGACATAGTCGATGGTCGGCTCGAACGAGGCCGGGGTGACGCCGGTAATGTCATTGGTCAGCTCGTCCAGCGTATAGCCGACGGCGAGCTTGGCGGCGACCTTGGCAATCGGGAAGCCGGTCGCCTTCGAGGCCAGAGCGGACGAGCGCGAGACGCGCGGGTTCATCTCGATGACGACAAGCCGGCCATTGTCCGGATTGACGGCGAACTGCACGTTCGAGCCGCCGGTTTCCACGCCGATCTCGCGCAGCACCGCAATCGAGGCGTTGCGCATCAGCTGGTATTCTTTGTCGGTCAGCGTCAGCGCCGGGGCGACGGTGATGGAGTCGCCGGTGTGAACGCCCATCGGATCGATGTTTTCGATGGAGCAGATGATGATGCAGTTGTCCGCCTTGTCGCGGACGACCTCCATCTCGAATTCCTTCCAGCCGAGCAGGCTTTCGTCGACCAGGACCTGTCCGACGGGCGAGGCGGCGAGACCGGAGCGCACGATCTCTTCATATTCCTCGACATTGTAGGCAACACCGCCGCCGGTCCCGCCGAGCGTATAGGCCGGGCGGATGATGGCGGGCAGGCCAACCTCTTCCAGCACGTCCATGGCGCGCTTCAGGCCCTCGATCCGGTCATAGCCGGTGATCTTGCCGGCCTCGTTCTTGATCTCGGGGGCGGCGACAATCGCGGCTTTCGGGTTTTCCAGGCCGATCCGGTCCATCGCTTCACGGAAGAGTTTGCGGTCTTCGGCCATCTCGATGGCGTCGGCGCGTGCGCCGATCAGCTCGACCCCGTATTTTTCCAGCGTGCCGTCGCGGTAGAGGTCGAGGGCGCAGTTGAGTGCGGTCTGGCCGCCCATGGTCGGCAGGATGGCGTCGGGTTTCTCGGCCTGGATGATCTTCTCGACGAAAGCCGGGGTGATCGGCTCGACATAGGTCGCATCCGCCAGGTCAGGATCCGTCATGATGGTGGCGGGGTTGGAGTTGACCAGGATGACCCGGAAGCCTTCCGCCTTGAGTGCCTTGAGGGCCTGAACACCGGAATAGTCGAACTCGCAGGCCTGGCCGATAATGATGGGGCCGGCCCCAATGACGAGGATGGACTTTATATCGGTGCGTTTTGGCATCGTCTTTCCTCGCTTTTCATGACCGCCAGTCAAACGCGTGCGCTATAGCGAGGAGTCGAGGGTGTCGGCAAGGTCAGTCCGCCGCAAAAACTGTATACCAATCGGATTTGTCGCAAACCGGGCCGATGCGCCGGCGCTCCCATCATGATCTTATGGGTGAGAGGAAACCGCCTATGACGCCACTGGGGGTTGTACGGACGATTTTCTTGTATGGCGCAGGATTGCAGCCTGTGCGGGCATTTCCAGCAAGACGTAAAGCCTGTCTGCCAGGGCGAGTATGAGGGGGACCATGAGCGGGAAGGGGACCCCTACGGCCGCGAGGGCCATCATCGCCGGATAATGGCAGAGATAGAGGCTGTAGCTGCGCTCACCGAGCCATTGTAGCCAGGAATGACCCAGCTGCGGGAGTTTCAGCGCCACGATCAGGACAGCGGGCCACAGGGTTATGGCGTAAAAGCTTCCAGGATTCAGTGGCCCCGGATCCAGGAAAAGTCCTGCCATAGCAAGCAGAGGGGCGAACCATATGGACGGGCGGAATTTCCAGATCAGCGTTCCGGCAAAGAAACCCACAAGGCCTCTCAGCACGCGGTCTTCCAGGTAGGGGACAACGGCGGTGAACAGCAAGGCACCGGGAACGATCACAAACGCCAGAGGCCAGAGCATCCGAAGGCGCACCGCCAGGAAGAAGACGGCGTAACAATAGACCTCAACGGAGACCGACCAGGCCGGAACGTTGAAATTACGAACAATGCCGAGCTCCTGCAGCATGACGACATTGAGCAGCGCGAAGGGAAAGGACGATGCGCTTGGCTTGGGCTCGAGGGGCGGCAGGAAGCTGAGCAGCAGGGCTGTCAGCACGAACATGGCGATGTGCAGCGGGTAAAGCCGGGCGAACCGGCGTATGGCGAATGTTCGCCCGTCCGGCATATTGGCGGAATAGAGATGGGCAAAAATATAGCCTGAAATCACAAAGAAGAGATCAACCAGGGTCCAGCCGCGTTCCGCCACCCAAGGCAGCATTGGCACGTCCAGGAAATAATTCGCGTGAAAGCCGAAGGCGACCCCAAAGGCCGCCAGTCCCCTCAATGAATCGATTTCCACTATTCGCCGTGACATGCACAGCCTATCGGCGAATATCGTTATTTTTCAATTACAAATCAGGGATAAATCGGCGTGCCGTCCATGCGCTGGACGCCGTCGATCACCGTGCAGCTTTCGAGAGACTGCGGCTCGTCGCCCTCGCAGGACACCGTGGCATCGACCATAAGGCTGGTCTGCTCGGTCGTCACCGCACAGGAAACGGCTTGCCCGCTCATCCCGGCCTTGATGCTGGTGACGGTCGAGAGCCCTTCTTCCGGAAGCAGGTCGGCGGCGAGGTCCACCGCAACAGCACAGGCCCGGTCAGCCTGCGACGGGCCGGTTTCCTGTCCGCAGGCTGCAAGGCCGAGACCTGTAACAAGCACGAGGAAGAAGCGTGAGCGGGGCATCTGTTCTGTCTCCCGAATGGTGAATGGCGGCGCACGGCGCTCTGGAAGCTTTCAGGGCCACTCTGTCGCTTTGGCGGTCACGTCAAGCACCGGCAAATGCCGGCTTGGCTGGAGGTGCCGGTCTGCCTGTCTTCCGGGCACAAATAACCCCCGCATTCGGGGACGTGAATGCGGGGGCTTTTGACCTGCCTTGGGGGAGGGGAATGGTAAGGCAGGAATTATGTACCGCCTGGATTACCAGCTGCGGGAATCGTAGGGATAACGGTCATTCGCGTCGACGACGCCGTCACCATCGCTATCCTTCTCATCAGGTTGGTCGCGAACACCGGGCGTGTCGCAGTCGGCTGCTTCCGTACAACCCTTGGCTGCGCCGGCTGCGCCACCGACAGCTGCGCCGATTGCGGCACCCTTGCCTGCGTCACCGTCGCCGGTGTTATTGCCGATCACAGCGCCTGCGGCCGCACCGAGGCCTGCGCCAACGGCGGCGTTGCGTTCTGTGTAGCCACTCTGTGTGCAAGCGGCCATGAAAAGGCCAGTCGCTGCAATTGCGCTCGTCGTGATGAGGGTCTTCATAGGGACTCTCCCTTTCTGTTTTGCGCAGGATCAACGTCATGGTCTGCGGTGGGTTCCGCCTTTTTTCCTGCTATGCAGCTGAAAAATCAGAAAGGTTTTGTGTCAGTCAGGCGATTGAAGCGTATGGCTTTTCTGACCGCCTCAGGAGCGCGCCTTCAGAGGCCCAGCACACGCTTGGCGATGATGCCGCGCTGGATCTCGTTCGTCCCGCCATAGATCGACTGCGCGCGCGTGCCGAAATAGGTGGAGACACCCGGCGCCGCGAACGCCGCGCTCGGATCATCCGCCAGCCAGCCGGGCGTGACGGAATCGGCAAAGCCGCGCACGCCGTTCAGGCCTGCCGCATCGAGATAGAGGGTGGTGATCTGCTGGGCCGCCGTGGTGGCGAGCACCTTGACGATGGAGGCTTCCTTGCCGGGCGCCCCGCCATCCTTCACCGCCGAGAGCACACGCAGCACCGTCATCTCCAGCGCGTCGACGGCCAGGTTGGCCTCGGTCAGCTTGCGGGCAAAGGCCGGGTCGTCGATCAGCCGGGAATTGCCGCCGGTCGGGACGGCCGAGGCGATCTCGCGCAGATGGGCGAGCTGTTTGCGCTTGCCGCCGATGCGGGCATACGAGGTGCGCTCATGGCCGAGCAGGTACTGGCTGTAGGTCCAGCCCTTGCCTTCCTCGCCGATGAGGTAATCGGCCGGCACGCGGACATTCTCGAAAGTGACCTGATTCAGCGCATGCTTGCCGTCAATGGTGATGATCGGCGTGACAGTGATGCCGGGCCGGTCCATCTCGGAAATGATGAAGCTGATGCCTTCCTGCTTTTTGCCGGAATTGTCGGTCCGGGCGAGGCAGAAGATCCAGTCGGCATGCTGGGCCGCCGACGTCCAGATCTTGGTGCCGTTGAGGACGTATTCATCTCCCTCGCGCACCGCGGAGAATTGCAGCGAGGCGAGGTCGGAGCCGGCTTCGGGTTCGGAATAGCCCTGTGCCCAGCCTTCGCGGCCCTCGCGGATGCCGGGCAGCCAGCGCTCTTTCTGCGCGTCGGTGCCGAAGGTGTAGAGGATGGGGCCGACATAGATGACGCCCATCGGCGTGACGGTCGGTACGCCGGCACGTTCCAGCTCCTCGTCGAAGACATATTGCTCTTCCAGCGACCAGCCTGGCCCGCCATGCTCCACCGGCCAGGCGGCTGCCAGCCAGCCCTTGTCGCCGAGGGCCTTTTCGGATTTGCGCACGTCTTCTGTCGTCAGAGACGCGCCGCGGCGGGCTTTCTCCAGAATGTCCTTCGGGAAATCATGAGCGAAGAAGGCGCGCACCTCTGCGCGGAAATCTTCGAGCTTTGGGTCTGTCGAAAGGTCCATTCGGCGAGGGTAGCGCGAGACGGCGCCCGCGTCAGCGCATGCCCCAAGGTCAAAATTGGAAACGCGTCTGCCCTCGACCTTCGGCGTCGCTCAGGATGAGGGCAGGGCGGGCCCTAGCTCCAGCGCTTGGCGAGCTTCTGGTCGATCTCGTTGGCAGTGCCTGTCGCGGCGCCGGCATAGCCGGTGAGCGCATCCGCCACGAAGGGGTTGTTCTGGCGTTCCTGGCCGAAGGTGCTCATGGCCCCATGGCCGGGGATGAAGCGCATATCGGTGCCAAGCGGCCAGAGCTTCGAGGTAATCGAGTCGATCAGCTGCTGGTGATTGCCGCGCGGAAAGTCGGTCCGCCCGATGGAGCCCTGGAACAGCACATCACCGACAAAGGCGAGATGGGCCGGCTCATTATAGATGACGACATGGCCCGGTGTATGGCCCGGGCAGTGGGCGACGCCGAACTTGACCCCGTCCAGCTCCAGCGTGTCGCCATCCTCGAGATAGCGGTCGGGCGTGACATTGCGGCCATCGGTCAGGCCATAGCGCGCGCCCTGTTCCTCGATCGTGTCGAGCAGCCACTGGTCGTCCTTGTGCGGGCCGATGATCTCGCAGCCGGTGCGCTCGCGCACTTCGGCGGCCGCGCCGGCATGGTCGAGATGGCCATGGGTCAGCCACACGCCGACAATCTTCACGCCGAACTCCTCGGCGGCGCCCATCAGCTTGTCGATATCCCCGCCGGGATCGACGAAGACGCCCTCCTTGGTCTCGATCGACCAGATGAGGGATGTGTTTTGCTGCAGCGGCGTCGTCGGGACGACGCGGATTTCGAGCTTCGGCTTGTGTTCGGCTTGGTCTGTCATGGCGTTCTATCTAGGGTCCGGTTTCCATCGTGAAAAGGAGAGCCTGAGTGTCGCAAGGTTATTCAAGACCACGCCGGCGGTAAAATAATAGAGCCCGATGCGCGGGAAGAAGCCGACATAGGCCATGGTTTGCGACAGCCCAATGAGCAGGGCGGCCAGGAAAACGTCCAGCATCGACCATTTGCCGAGCAGGTTCAGCCAATGCGCCAGGCCGGGCGAGGGCGGGGCGCCGCGCCGGAAGATGATCGCCGCCAGCAGGGACTTCGAAAGCGGGAAAACGCCGGAAAAAAGGATGACGACCACGCCCATGAAGACGAGGTCGAACTCGAACAGGGTGCGCACGACGCCCCAGAGATTGTATTCGATCTGCAGCCCGATCGTGTTCGGCTTCATGATGGAGGGCTGGGAAATCCCCATGATGATCAGGGCGGCAGAGACATAGAGCGTCCATTCCGCGAGCACATCGATGATCTTGCTCGGCAGTTTGCTGCCCTGCGGTTGGCTCTGTGCCGTCTCGTCTGTCGTTTCGGTCTCACTCATGACCGTTTGGAGCAGAAGCGGCTTGGCCGGTCGCTGTCAACGCTTCCAACCATCGCCAATCGGGTCTAGTTTCATGCCGACGTGTCTGGATTGCGCGGGAGGGACGCTTATGAAACGCGGGGCCATCATCGTCGTCGCCCTTTTCGGGCTGGCTGTTTATTACTTCTCCAATCAGGAAGTGAACCCGTTCTCCGGCGAGAGCGAGTTCAATACGATCTCGGTTGACCAGGCGAGCCAGCTTGGCGAACAGTCCTATGTGCAGATCCTGCAGCAGGCGCGCGGCAATGTGCTGTGCCTGCAGGACAATTCACCGTGTGATGCGAATGCCCGCGAGATCGTCACGACCGTGCGCGAAATCGGTGCGCGCCTGCAGGCGGCCGCCATCGGTTATGAGCAGGACCTGCGCGATGAGGGCTGGGAGTTTACCCCCGTCGCCGACGATTTTGCCTGGGCCTACAATGTCATCGAGTCCGCCCAGCCGAACGCGTTCTGCCTGCCGGGCGGCTATGTCGCCGTCTATACCGGCATTCTCGATGTAACCGGCGACAATAATGGCCTCGTCACCCCGGCCGACCTGGACGATCCCGACAAGCTCGCCGTCGTCATGGGCCATGAGATCGGCCATGCGCTCGCCCACCATGGGGCCAAGCGGATGAGCCAGGGCCAGCTTGCCCAGCTCGGCATGGCCGCTGTCGGTGTCGGCCTGAGCGACATGGATCCGAGCCAGCGCCAGATGGTGATGCAGGCCATGGGCGTGGCTGCGCAGGGCGGGCTGATGGCCTTCTCGCGCAAGCATGAGACAGAGGCCGACCGGATCGGTCTCGAACTGCTGGTGCGCGCCTGCTACGACCCGCGCGAGGCGCCGGAGCTCTGGGAGCGGATGGGCCAGCTGGGCGGCGAGCGCCCGCCGGAATGGCTGTCGACCCACCCGGCGTCTGAAACCCGCGCGGCGAATTTCCGTGAATGGATGCCGGATTATCTCCAGAAATACAGAGAGCGCTGCGGGGCCTTGCCATCCTGACGGCCTTTCCTGTGCCTTATTCGGCGGGTTAGACTGGCCCCAGTCGAGAAAGAAGGGGACGCGCCATGTGGAAAAGCCTGACAGGGGCAGCAGCGGCCATGATTGTGTGCGGGGCGGCGACTGCGCAGTCCGCGCCGGTGAAAGTGGTCGAGGGTGACCTGCCCGGCGAGGCTGAATTTGAGGCGCTGGCCGGGCTTGAAGAGCTGGAAGACCGCGATGTCGTCCTGCTCGATCTCGACATGCTGCCGCTCGCCTGGCCGGGCGTGACCGATAGCGATGGCAACTTCACCACGCCGCAGACCTGCGAGTTCGGCATGATCGAGGGCGTGGACGAGGTTTCGGTGCCGACCGGCTCCAACCACCTCCTGATGAATGTGCATCTGGGCGATCCGCAGGACCATGCTGCCAATGGCCTGTCCTGTGAGTACAGCCCGGTCTCGGGCGGCGAGGCACCGCAGGACTGGGCGCGCATGCGTTTGACGGGGTGTTATCTCGTGCGCAGCGTCTCCATTCCGACCGCGCGGCAGCTGATCCTCAGCCCGCTGCCGGCTTCCGCCTGCGGGCTCCACGACTAGGCTGAGCTGAGAGCGTGTGCGGTTCGATCGCACCTCAGTTCATTCCGTCAATCTGACACCGCTTTCGAGCGGTGTGATGTGACTTTGTTTTTCAAAGCTTGCTTGACTCTGCCCAGTAACTTTGAAATACAAAGTACATTGCAGAGAAAGGATCACCGCAATGAAACCTCATATTTTCCCGCTCGCTGCCGCCGCCATGGCGCTGTTTGCCGCGCCGGCCTTCGCGGCCCCGCTCACGGTGACGCTGACCGGCGTGCAGGATCGCGATGCGAAACTTTACGTGAGCGTTCAGACGGAAGAGCAGTTCATGAAATGGGAGGGAGTCGACGGCGAGATTGTCGAAGATCCCGAGGCCGGCACGCAAAGCTTCACCTTCGATCTGCCGGAAGGCGAATACTCTGTTTCGATCTGGCATGATCTGAACGGGAATGGCGCCTTCGATATCGGAGAGAATGGCAAGCCTGCCGAGGGTTGGGCGGTCAGCAACGGCTCGGGCCTGCGCAAGCAACCCACTTTCGACGATGCGAAGGTGAGCGTCGGAGCGGAAGGCGCTGAAATCACCGAGACGGTTCAGTACCCTGAATAAATCGCACCTGGCCTGGCCGCTCTTGCGGCCGGGCTCTCCGAGCGGCTGTCCGGGTTAGCTCAGCGGGTCGATGCGGTCCATGCCGGACTGGTTGACCCGCCACCAGCCGGCGAGGCCGAGGCGCTTCTCGTGGGTCACTTCCACTTCGTGCGGGATGGCTTCCGACAGCATCAGCATGACCCCGCCCGGCTGGGGAATGACCCGCGCGGCCGGGGGCTCATCCTCGCCGGCGCCTTCCGGCCAGACGGCCAGCGCGCCGCCGCGGGCCTCGTCCCAGTCCTCATTGAGATAGGCCACAAGAGAGACGACACGGTTTCGCGCGCCGGCAAAGCTGTCGAGGTGGCGCTCATAGAAGCCGCCCGGCGGATAGACGGCAAAGCAGACTTCCATCTCGAACAGGCCGAGCATCAGGTCCCGGTTGAGGCTTGTGCGCAGGGCTTCCGTCCAGATCTGGAAGTCGCGCTGGGCCGGGGTGGAGCCGTCGAACCAGGTGATGCGGGTGCGGCGGATGTCGCGGGCGACCTGGAAATCCTCTTCGCGGCCAATCCCGGCGGCGGCCAGGTCGGCGGCGGCGTCGCGGGCGACAAGCTCCTCGCGCAGGGCACGCGTCAGCGTTTCCGGGAGAAGCCCCGGCTGCCAGCTCCAGCCCTTGCTTGAGAGATCGTCGGCGATGGCACCCAGGCGGTTGTCGCCCGGCGCGAGACAGATGGCGTTCAGCTCTGTTGGTCCTTCATGAGGCGGGCAAACCGCTCAAAGAGATAGAAGCTGTCCTGCGGGCCGGGGCTCGCCTCCGGGTGGTGCTGGACAGAGATGATCGGCTTGCCCTTTACACGAAGGCCGGCATTGGTGCCATCGAAAAGCGATTTGTGGCTCTCCTCGACACCTTCAGGCAGCGTCTCGGCATCGACCGTAAAGCCATGATTCATGGAGACAATTTCGACCTTACCGGTCTCGAAATCCTTCACCGGATGGTTGGCGCCATGATGGCCCTGCGGCATCTTTTTCGTCTTCGCGCCCAGCGCCAGCGCGAGCAGCTGGTGGCCGAGACAGATGCCGAGCAGCGGCTTGCCGCTGTCGATGAGCTTCCTGATCGTGTCGTCGCAGCGCTTGATCGTGGCCGCCGGATCGCCGGGGCCGTTGGAGAGCACGATGCCGTCGGGATTCAGCTTCATGATCTCTTCATAAGAGGTGTCGCCGCGCACGATGGTCGCCCGCGCGCCGACATTGGCCAGGTTACGCAGGATGTTCTTCTTCACGCCATAGTCCAGCACGACGACGTGGAAGTCGGTCTGGTCATTGTCGGTAAAGCCGCTGGTGATGTCCCACAGACGCTGGGAATTGTCATAAGAGGCGTCGCCGACGACATCGAGCGCCAGATCGGCCTCTTCCAGGCCTTCCCAGGCGCGGGCGGCCTCGATCAGCGCGTCCACGTCAATTCGCCCCTCAGGGGAATTCGCGACGGCACATTTCGGCATGCCTTTCTCGCGGATGATGCGGGTCAGGGCGCGGGTGTCGACGCCGGAGACGGCGGTGATGTTCTTCTTCATCAGCCAGGCATCGAAGTGGTCCTTGGCGCGCCAGTTCGAGGGCGGGGTGATCGGTTCGCGAAAAACCGCGCCTGTCGCTGCTTTTGCTGCAGGAAGCGAGGCTTCTTCATGGTCGTCCGGATTGGCCCCGACATTGCCGATATGGGGGAAGGTGAACAGCACGACCTGACCGGCATAGGAGGGGTCTGTAAGGATTTCCTGATAGCCTGTGACCGAGGTGTTGAAGCACAGTTCGCCGACGGCAATGCCCGGCGCCCCGGAACCATAACCCAGGAAAACCGTTCCGTCCGCCAGAGCGATTGCACCCGTGGCTGGAGTCTTGTCTTGATTTCCATCGGCCATGAGCGTATCTCCTCGCGTCCTGTCAGGCGCCATTAGGGTTTCGGTCACTATAGACCGGCAATGTTGGCGCGAGATAGGCGTGCAGCGACCTAGCCGTCAAGCGGCTGGTCCATGTGAAAAGTATCGGGTATGGGACACGTAGACGTTTCTGCTTCCACCACCGTTCGCGATCGGATAATCGCTGCCCTCCATTCAGCCGAAGAGGATGACCCGCGGGGAATCCGGGCCCGCACTCTGCGTCTGGTCAAATGCGCCATGCGCGACCGCGACGTGACGGCCCGCACCAACGGCAAATGTGAAGGCTGTGAGGACAAGGAAGTCCATAAGCTCCTCGAAACGATGGTCGCCCAGCGCGAGGTGTCCGCACGCGAATATGACGAGGCCGGCCGCATCAGCGATGCCGAGCGCGAGCGTGAGGAAATGGAGATTATCCAGGCTTTCCTGCCGCGTCCGCTTGAAGGCCAGCCCCTCGAAGATGCCGTCGATTCCGTCGTGGAAGACCTCGAGGCGAGCAAGCTCAAGGATGTTGGCCGCTGCATGGCCGAGCTCCAGAGCCGCTATCCGGGCCGCATCGACACCGGCACTGCCGGCCAGGCCGTCCGCCGCGCCCTGCGCTAGGCGCTCTTTTCAGTCATTCCGACAGTTTTTTGCCCAGGCGGCTGCCTTCCGTCGCGGAACGTCCCTCTGGTTAACGCATTTTCATCACAGGCAACGGGCCTGAGCGCCCGCCCAGTGTTGCGTCTGCCATTGCGGGGACCCTGGCTGCGCCAGATCTGATTGTTCGGGCGGCAGCGAGTGAGTGGCAGACGCAAACCTGTCTTTGCCGCAATGGCTTGTAGCGCCGAACCCCTCTCTCGCGTTACACTCTGCCGATGGCCGCATCCGTCCGTATCCCCGATGGTTTTGTCGAAGAGCTGAAAGCGCGCGTGCGCCCGTCAGACGTGATCGGGCGCAAGGTTAAGCTGAAGAAGCAGGGCAAGGAGTGGGTGGGCCTCTCGCCCTTCACCAATGAGAAAAGTCCGAGCTTCTACGTCAACGACCAGAAGCGCATCTTCAAGGATTTCTCCTCCGGCATTGGCGGCGATGTCATTTCCTTCGTCATGGAAACCGAGCGGCTCTCCTTCATGGAAGCCGTCGAGAAGCTTGCCGAGGAAGTGGGTATGGAGTTGCCCAAGCCGACGGCCGCCGATGAGGAGACCTATGACCGGCGTAAGCGGCTGCAGGAATGCTGCGAGGCGGCCTGCCGGTTCTATGAGGACCGTCTGCGCGCGGCCGAGGGCACCGAAGCGCGCACCTATCTCGAAGGCCGTGGCCTCGGCGCCGGGGCCTGGGCGCGCCATCGGCTGGGCTATGCCCCCGATGACTGGCGCAAGACCATCGACCACCTGAAGGCCGAAGGCTTCGGCATCAAGGAAATCCTCGATGCTGGCCTGGCGGTCCAGAAAGAGGGCGGCGGGGAGCCTTATGACCGGTTTCGCGGGCGGGTCATCTTCCCGATCACCGACATCCGGGGGCAGGTCATCGCCTTTGGCGGGCGGGGGCTGCAGCCCGATGCGAAGCCGAAATATCTCAATTCCAACGATACCGAGCTCTTCCACAAGGGCCGGGTGCTCTATCGCTACAAGGAGGCCCGCGAGGCGTTCGGCAACACCGATGAAGGCGGCCTGATCGTCTGCGAAGGCTATATGGACGCCATCGCGCTCGCCGAGGCCGGCTTTGGCTATGCCGTCGCCCCGCTCGGCACCGCGCTGACAGAAGACCAGCTGGGCCTCCTCTGGCGGGCCGGGCCGGAGCCGGTGCTCTGTTTCGATGGCGATGCCGCCGGCCTGCGCGCCGCCTACCGTTCCATCGAGCGTGCGCTGCCGCACCTTGAGCCGGGCCGTTCGCTCTTCTTCTGCCTGCTCTCGGAGGGCATGGACCCGGACGACCTGATCCGCCAGTCCGGTCCGGAGGCGATGCGCCAGGCGCTGGATCATTCGCTGCCGCTGGTCGAGGTGCTGTGGCGGCGCGAGTGCGAGGCCGAAGCCATCGACACGCCGGAACGCCAGGCCGGGCTGGAAAACCGGCTGAT
>NZ_NCST01000016.1 GCF_002088975.1 Henriciella aquimarina | reverse complement strand
GCGCGGGCCTGGTCGATCCGGTGATCGCGCGCCTGATCGCGGAAGAAGGCCCGGCCCGTGTGCTGGACCTCATCGAACTTGGCGTGCCCTTCGACCGCACACAGGAAGGCGCGCTCGCCCTGTCGCTGGAAGCGGCTCACTCCGTCCCGCGCGTCGCCCGCGTCGCCGGGGACCTTGCCGGCAAGGCGATCATGGGGGCGCTGACAGCGGCGGCCGAAGAGGCCGGGCATATCACGCTGATGTGGCCCTACCGGGCCGTCAGCCTGCTGCAGGACGAGACCAGACGCGTGGCCGGCGTCGTGATGCAGGACAGGAAGGGCCGGCTCACCCCGATGCCCGCGCGCGAAACCATCCTCTGCACGGGTGGCTCCGGCGGGCTGTTCCGGGTGACGACCAATCCGCCGCAATCGCGCGGCGAAGCGCTCGCCATGGCCTATACCGCCGGCGCGCTGATCGCGGATCCGGAATTCGTCCAGTTCCACCCGACCGCCATGGATGTCGGCCTCGACCCGGCACCGCTGGCGACCGAAGCGCTGCGCGGCGAAGGCGCCATCCTGCGCAACGCGGCCGGTGAGCCCTTCATGGCAAATTACCACGAGAAAGCCGAACTCGCCCCGCGCGACGAAGTGGCCCGAGCCATCGACAGCGAGATCAAGGCCGGACGCGAGGCCTTTCTCGATGCAACGGTGGCCGTCGGCAAGGACTTCCCGGCCCATTTTCCGACCGTCTTTGCCGCCTGCATGGCCGCCGGCATCGACCCGCGCCTCAAGCCGATCCCCGTCGCCCCGGCGGCGCACTATCATATGGGCGGCGTCGTCGCCGACACCTGGGGCCGCTCGACGCTGGAGGGCCTGTCGGTCTGCGGGGAATGCGCCTCGACCGGCGCGCACGGCGCCAACCGGCTCGCCTCGAACTCGCTGCTGGAAGCGGTCGTCTTCGCCGCCCGCATCGCCCAGCGGCTGAAAGCCTCCGAGCTGGTGCAGCCGGGCACCTCCACCGCCGAGGTGGCCGACGACCTGCCCGCCGAGACGCTGATGCGCCTGCGCGAAGCCATGGCCGACAAGTGCGGCGTGGTCCGCAAGGCAGCCGGCCTGACACCGCTCATTGATGAAATCGAGACCTGGATGGACCGGCATGGCCCGGCTCGCGCCCTTGTCACCGCCCGCATGATGGCCAAGGCCGCGCTCGCGCGTGAGGAAAGCCGCGGCGGGCATTTCCGGTCCGATTTCCCTGACACCAACCTCAAGGCGCAGCGCAGTTTCCTGCTGGCGCCCTATGATCCCACCCTGAAAGAGGCTGCCGAATGATTGCGCCCCCGCCCCTGCCCGCCCCGATTCTCGACCCGATCGTCCGGCTCGCCCTGGCTGAAGACCTTGGCCGGGCCGGTGACCTCACCAGCGACGCCACCCTGCTGCCCGGCACGCGGATCAAGGCCGAAATCCGCGCCCGGAAGACCGGCGTGCTGGCCGGCATGGATGCCGCCGCGCATACGCTGAAATGCCTGGATGAAGGCGTCGCCCTCGACCAGCGCCTGCGTGACAGCGACAAGCTCGCGCCCGGCGATGTCATCGCGACGCTGACCGGCGAGGCCCGCTCCATCCTGATGGCCGAGCGGACCATGCTGAACTTCATCGGCCGGCTCTCGGGCGTCGCCACGCTGACGGCGGCCTTTGTCGAGAAGATCCGCCATACGGACGCGACGATTGTCTGCACCCGCAAGACCACGCCCGGCCACCGGGCATTGGAAAAGCGCGCCGTGCGCTGTGGCGGCGGCACCTCCCACCGCTATGGCCTGGATGACGCCATCCTGATCAAGGACAATCATATTGCCGCCTGCGGCTCGGTCGGCGAAGCGCTGAAACGCGCGCATGCCTATGCCGGGCATTTGCGCATGATCGAGGTGGAAGTCGACACGCTCGCCCAGCTGGAAGAAGCCCTGCCTCACAAGCCGCATGCTGTGCTGCTCGACAATATGGACACGGACGCGCTGAAAGCTGCCGTCGCCATGATCGACGGGGCCTGCAAGGCCGAAGCGTCCGGCGGGGTCAACTTCGACACCGTGGCCGGCATTGCCGAAACGGGCGTCGATTACATTTCGGTCGGCGCGCTCACTCACTCCGCGTCAAACCTTGACGTCGGCCTCGACCTGCCGTGAACCTCTTTTCCTGATCGGCCACTGCGTGCAAGACAGCGGCGTAACGGGGAGGCAAAGAGCAGTATGGGCGAGTGTATCGGCCGCAAGAGCATCTTCATCACAGGCGCAGCCTCCGGCATCGGCAAGGCGACCGCGAAACTCTTCGCAGACCGCAGCTGGTTCGTCGGCCTCTACGACGTAAATGAAGAGGGCCTCGCCGAGGTCGCGAAGGAAATCGGCGAGGAGAACTGCATTTCCAGCAAGCTCGACGTGCGCAACCGGGACGACTGGAAGACCGCCATCGACGCCTTCGGCAAGGCGACCGACGGGCGCATGACCGTTCTGTTCAACAATGCCGGTGTCGGCCGCCATGGCTGGTTCGAGGAAATGTCGGGCGAGGACAATGACTGGGTCGTCGACGTCAATGTGAAGGGCATCATCAATGGCGTCCAGGCGGCCCTGCCCCTGCTGCGCGCCACGCCCGGCTCGCGCATCGTCAACACCGCCTCGACCGCCGGTGTGGTCGGTTCGCCGAAACTGGCGGTCTATTCCGCCACCAAGTTTGCCGTACGCGGCCTGACCGAGGCGCTGGATGTGGAGTTTTCCAATCTCGGCATCCGGGTGACATCCCTCATGCCCTGGTTCATCGACACCCCGATCCTCGACATGGGCAAGGCGGAAGGCTCGAACGAGAAGATGTCGGACCAGATCCGCGACGCCGGCCAGGATGTCTATCCGGTCGAGATCGCCGCCGAGCGCGCCTGGGACGCCGCCCATGGCAAGGAAACCCATTACATGGCCGGCAAGATGGCCGAGCGGACCCGCTTTGCCGCGCGCTTCATGCCGAACCGGCTGAAGAAGATGCTGGTGAAGAATCTCGGCCCGCGGGAGTAGGCACCACACGCAGGTAGCCCTCGCCCCCTCCGCCCTGCCGGGCACCTCCCCCGTAAACGGAGGAGGAAAGCGTGCGGCTAGCTCCCTCTTCCCCCGCTTGCGGGGGAAGTGGCCGCGAAGCGGTCGATGGGGGCAAGCCCGTAAAATATGCTTTGAAAAAGGGCGAAAGCTTTCGTCTTGCCGCGCCTCAGTCGTCCTTCACGCGCGCGATGGCGAGACCGTCATGGCCCTTTATACCGACCTGCTGCAGCACGATGGCTTCAAGCTGGGGATGGCTGGCGAGCGCCTGGTTGAAGGCGGCCGCGCCGATGGCATTGGGGTCGACCTTTGACGGCTCCATGACGGTGCCTTCGCGCACAACATTGTCGGCCACGATCAGACCGCCGGGCCGGGTCAGGCGCACAGCCTCTTTCAGATAGGCCGGATAGCGGTCCTTGTCGGCATCGAGGAAAACCAGGTCGAAATCCGGCGTCAGCGTGCTCATCACATCGAGGCCCTTGCCCTCGATGACATGGCAGCGCTCACTGAGCCCGGCATCTTCCAGCGTCTCGCGCGCGACCTTCACGTGCGACGGCTCCAGCTCGATGGAGAGAAGCTCGCCATCCGCCGGCAGGGACCGGCCCAGCCAGACGGTGGAATAGCCGCCGAGCGTGCCGACTTCGAGGATGCGTTCTGCCCCGATCATCTTGGCCATCAGATAGACCAGCTTGGCCTGGCCCGGCGACAGCTGGATTTCCGGCAGGCCGGCTTCGCGTGTGCGCGCGATTGCTCGCTCAAGGACGGGATCGTCCTTCACGAACAGGCTGTTGATGTAGGTGTCGACCGCTTCGAACAGACGCCCTTGTTTCATTCCTGCTCCTTACGGGGCTGGGCTGAGCACGTTGAGAGACCGCGAATTGAGGTCTTCGGTGTCCGGCGTGGTCAGCGTGACCATGGTCGAGTCCGCGCCATTGCCATCGGCCTTGTTCGCGATCCGGGCGCGCTGGGCGGCGCGCGCGCTCGCCCATTCGGCTCCGCGCGGGAAACGGTAGAAGATGTGGGTGCCGATCTTGGATGTCTTGATCAGACCGGCATTCCAGACCGGGTTCACATAGGTCGCGTGATAGTGCGTCGCCCCGCCGGTGCGCGGCTCTTCGAGATTGAGCATCACATGTGCGGCGATCGTTTTCGCGCGGTCCCAGCGGATGCCGTGCGGCTTGCGGCCCAGTGCGCCATCGCAGGTAAAGGTGAACTGGCAGCCCGTCGTGCGGGTCGCGCCCTGATAGACCACGCCGCAGGCCGAGTTCGGATAGCGGTGGTCCTTGATGCGGTTCATGATGACTTCGGCCACGGCAAGCTGGCCGGACGTGGTCTCGCTGCGGGCCTCGTAATAGACGGCCTCGGCGACGCATTGCATCTGGCGGTCCATGTCCTCGGCCTTGACCAGATGGGTCGGCTCGAAGCTCTTCATGCCGGCGAGCACGGCGGCATCGCGCTCGAGCCCGCCATAGCGGCTGGTCGCCGATTCAGGGTCGCGCTCCAGCGAATATTCGACATTGCGGATCCAGGCATGGCTCATCAGCGACGGCGCCAGCGGATCGGCGCGCACGGCTTCGCCGGCATCCTGGGCTTCGGCAAAACGCTGCGTCTGGGCCCTGTATTCAGCCTCGGCGCGCTTTTCGAGATTGATCGAGGAAATCACAGGCAGCGCCACGGTCAGACCCAGCGCGCACACGGCCGCCAGCCCGCCCCGTGCCACATAGGCGCGTTGCTCTGCATTCGACTTTGCAAGCCACCAGCGGCTGATTTTGCCGCGTAGGGAGGTATCCGCGAAAACACGCGGACGCTGGGTGGTCTTCTTCAGTGCCATCACCTGACCCTCTAACAACCGGTTATCTCGAACGACCGAAGCAGGTTCCGGGCCAACCCCGTCGCCTGCCTTGCTCTAATTTCCGGCTTTCGTCCCGAACTGGACTATTGGACCGACCGGGGACTTAGCAATCAAAACGCGTCTTTGAAGACTTACATTTCTTTCAGGTTCGGAACGATCCCCGTTCAAACGGGTTGCAAGCCGATCGGCGTGTTTTGAAAAAGTTCATGAGATTCAGGCCGGGAACAGCGCAAATTTTGCCCGATTCCGTTTCGGCGCAAAAACAGAGTGTTGCTGAAAAACAACAGAAAATGAGCGTCGGACTCCGACGCTCATCCCCGTAAATTCGTCCAGAAGCGGCTGGGTCAGCCCTCTTCCTTGTGCAGCGCCGCATGGGCCGCTGCAAGCCGGGCGATCGGCACACGGTAGGGCGAACAGGACACGTAATCCAGTCCCAGCCTGTGACAGAAGGCGACCGAGGCCGGGTCCCCGCCATGCTCGCCACAGATGCCCAGCTTGATGTCCGGCTTGGTCTGGCGCCCACGCTCGGCGGCGATCTTCACCAGCTCGCCAACGCCCTCCTGGTCGAGTGTGACGAACGGGTCCTTCTCATAGATGCCCTGCTCTTCATAAGCCTTCAGGAAGCGGGCCGCATCGTCGCGGGAAATGCCGAGCGTGGTCTGCGTCAGGTCGTTCGTCCCGAAGGAGAAGAAGGCCGCCGATTCGGCGATATGGCCGGCCTGCAGCGCGGCGCGCGGCAGTTCGATCATCGTGCCGACCATGTATTCCAGCGTCGTGCCGGTCTCTTTGAAGACGGCCTCGGCCACGGCCTCGACCTTTTCCTTCAGGATATCGAGCTCTTTCTTGGTGCCGACGAGCGGGATCATCACTTCCGGGATCGGGCTGTAGCCGGTCTCCTTGGCGATATCGACGCCGGCCTCGAAGATGGCGCGCGCCTGCATCTCGTAGATTTCCGGATAGGTGATGCCGAGACGGCAGCCGCGGTGGCCGAGCATCGGGTTGCTCTCATGCAGCTCACTGGCCTGACGCTTCAGGACATCGACGCTGACACCGGCCGATTGGGCGACCTCTGCCATCTCCTCTTCGGAGTGCGGCAGGAATTCGTGCAGCGGCGGGTCCAGCAGGCGGATCGTGCAGGGCCGGTCTTCCATAATGCGGAAAATCTCGGCGAAGTCGCCGCGCTGCATCGGCAGCAGCTTGGCGAGCGCGCTCTCGCGGCCCTTCTTGTCTTCGGCCAGGATCATCGAGCGCACGACCGGGATGCGGTCGCTCTCGAAGAACATGTGCTCGGTGCGGCAGAGGCCGATGCCTTCGGCGCCGAAATTCTTGGCCGTGTCGACATCGTGCGGCGTCTCGGCATTGGTGCGCACCTTGAGCTTGCGCGAGCGGTCCGCCCATTCCATGAGCTTGCCGAAATCGCCCGACAGGTCCGGCTTCACCATGTCGACGGCACCGACGAGGACTTCGCCCTCGGCCCCGTCAATCGTGACGACGTCGCCTTTCTTGAACTCGCGTCCGCCGGCGCGGAAGATGCCCGCCTCCGGGTCGATCTGCAGCCCGCCTGCCCCGCAGACGCAGGGCCGCCCCATGCCACGCGCCACAACGGCGGCGTGCGAGGTCATGCCCCCGCGCGAGGTGACGATGGCGCGCGCGGCATGCATGCCGTGAATGTCTTCCGGGCTGGTCTCGACGCGCATCAGGATGACGTCCTCGCCCTTCTCGGCGCGCTCGGCGGCCTCGTCGGAATCGAAGACGACCTTGCCGACGGCCGCGCCGGGGCTGGCCGGCAGGCCCTTCACGATAAGATCGCGCTTGGCGTCCGGCGAGATGGTCGGGTGCAGCAGCTGGTCGAGCTGGGCCGGCATCAGGCGCAGCACGGCCTCTTCCTCGTTGATCAGGCCTTCCTCGGCCATGTCCACGGCGATCTTGAGGGAGGCGGCCGCGGTGCGTTTGCCGGTCCGCGTCTGCAGCATGTAAAGCTTGTTGTCCTCGACCGTGAACTCGATGTCCTGCATGTCGCGATAGTGGCTCTCGAGCGTATGGGCGACCTCGACGAGCTCTTCATAGACCTTCGGCATCGCATCCTCGAGCGGCGCCTCGTCGGAGCCGATGGCTTCGGCGCGCGAATGCGAGATCGGCGCCGGGGTACGGATGCCGGCGACGACGTCCTCACCCTGCGCATTCACCAGGAACTCGCCATAGAAGACCTTCTCGCCGGTCGACGGGTCGCGCGTGAAAGCGACGCCGGTGGCCGAGGTGTCGCCCATATTGCCGAACACCATGGACTGGACGTTCACCGCCGTGCCCCATTCGGCCGGGATGTCGTTGAGCTTGCGATAGAGGATGGCGCGGTCGTTCATCCAGGAGCCGAAGACGGCCCCGATGGCGCCCCAGAGCTGTTCGCGCGGATCGTCCGGGAACGGCTTGCCGAGCTGTTTCTTGATGGCGGCCTTGTACTGGGAGATGATCTCTTTCCAGTCATCGGCCGTCATCTCGGTGTCGAGATTGTACTCCTCGCGCTCTTTATAATCGTCGAGGATGTGCTCGAAGATGTCATGCTTCATGCCGAGCACGACATTGCAGTACATCTGGATGAAGCGGCGATAGCTGTCATAGGCGAAGCGCTCGCCGGCCTTGGCGGCGAGGCCCTTCACCGTGACTTCCGACAGGCCGAGATTGAGGACGGTGTCCATCATGCCCGGCATCGAGGCGCGTGCGCCCGAGCGCACGGAAACCAGCAGCGGGTTCTCCGGATCGCCAAACGTCTTGCCGGTCTCCTTCTCGACGGCGTCGAGCGCGGCATCGACCTGGGCTTCCAGGCCGTCGGGATAGGTCTCACCCCGGTCATAATAGGCGGTGCAGACAGCGGTGGTCAGCGTGAAGCCGGGTGGAACCGGCAGGCCCAGGCGCGCCATCTCGGCGAGGTTTGCGCCCTTCCCCCCAAGAAGGTTCTTCATGGTGGTGTCGCCGTCGGCCGTGCCGCCACCGAAGGAATAAACCCATTGTTCCTTGGCGGATTGCTCAGCGGTGTCAGCCATGATTTGCATTCTCCAGACTCGTTTGTGTTCGTCCCAGGCGCTTGGCCATGTGTGCAGCGTCCTCCGTGAGGCGATAGCGCCCCGGCTCGAAGGACACCAGTAATTTCAGGTGCGGCAGCCTGACCCCCAGCTCATCCCGGTTATCGAGCGTAACGGGCGAAACCCCGAAACGCTCCGCAACCGCCGGGTCGAGCGGATGGTCTTCGATGGCTTTCAGGCGGAAATCGCTCGTGCCGAAGCGGGTGTAGAGGTCGACGACGAAGGCACGGTCGAGGGCGGAGACCGCCGCCGGCGCCTCGCCATCTGCCTCGAAAATCTCCCGTGCCCGCTTTGACGGCATCTTCACCAAACTCCAGATCCAGAAGGCCAGTAAGGCCAGCAGGAGCACGATAATGATCATTCATGCTCCCTTGGAAAATTATCCTGCCACTTTCGAAAAATCCGCGACGCGGTGCAAAGCGTCACGAATGGAAACCAGAATCAAGAGGCGGTTTTGCCTCAAATCCGGGCTCTCCGCGTTCACTGTTACCGTGTCGAAGAAGGCATCAACAGGGGCCCGCAGTGATGATAGCGCTCCCATGGCCTTTTCGAAATCTTCAGCCTTCAGGGCCGCATCCGCGGCGGCGACCGATTCGGTAATGGCAGCGTACAAGGCGCCCTCTTCGTCCTGTTCAAAAAGAGATTCGTCCGGCGTGCCTGCAAAGGCCGTGCCCTCTTTCTTTTCCTCCGCCCGCAGAATATTCGCCGCGCGCTTGTAGCCCGCCAGCAGGTTCGCGCCGTCCTCTGTCTCGAGGAAGGCGCCGAGCGCCTCGACGCGCTTGACGATGAGGACGAGATCGTCCTGACCTTCGAGCGCGAAGACCGCGTCGATGAGATCGTAGCGCGCGCCCGCATCGCGGAGGTATTGCTTCAGGCGGTCGGCGAAGAAGGCGAGGAGGTCAGACGGTATACCAGAGGGATCGTCCACACGCGTCTGAGGCGACGCCACAACGCCAGTTTCGAGATCTGTGTACTTGGATTCGTGATCACTCCCCCAGATCCAGTAACCGGACTCCGACTCATCAAGGAGATTTTCAAGCTGCTGGCGGAAGCCGTCCAGCATGCCAATCCGAACCTCATTCTCCAGAATGATCCGCACGACACCCAGCGCCGCGCGGCGCAGCGCGAACGGGTCTTTCGAGCCGGTCGGTTTCTCGTCAATCGCCCAGAAGCCGACCAGCGTGTCGAGCTTGTCGGCCAGCGCGACGGCGATGGCGACCGGTTCCGACGGCACAGCGTCCGACGGGCCGACGGGCTTGTAGTGTTCGCCAATGGCGGTCGCGACCGCCTCTGTCTCGCCCTGCTCGCGGGCATAATAGCCGCCCATCACGCCCTGCAGTTCAGGGAACTCGCCGACCATGCCGGAGACGAGATCGGCCTTGGCGAGCCGGGCGGCGCGTTCGGCGAGGTCCGGATCGGCGCCCACGTTCGGCGCGAGTTCCCGCGCCAGTGCGGCGACGCGCTCGACCTTGTCGGCAATCGTCCCGAGTTCCTTTTTGAAATCGATACTTGAGAGCTTTGTCGCCATCTCTTCCAGCGGCGTCTTGCGGTCATTGTCCCAGAAGAAGCGCGCATCATCGAGCCGGGCCGAGAGGACACGGCTATTGCCCTCGGCAATCGCCTGGCCGCCATCGGCCGCCTCGATATTGGCAACGACGATGAAGTGCGGCGCGAGATCGCCCGTCTTCGGATCGCGCACGGCGAAATATTTCTGGTGGGTGCGCATGGAGAGCTGGATGACCTCGCCCGGCAGGTCGAGGAAGTCCGGATCCATGTCGCCCAGGATGACGACCGGCCATTCGGCAAGTCCCGTCACCTCTTCGAGCAGGCCCTTGTCCTCGACCAGCTCGACGCCCTTTTCCGCGCAGACGAGATGCGTCTGCTCGTCGATCAGCAGGCGCCGGTCCTCGCGCGAGAGCACGACAGAGCCCTCGCTTTCCAGCACGGCGCAATACTCTTCAAACGAGGTGACTTCGAACGGCCCGCGCCCATGCACGCGGTGGCCCTCGGTGAGGTTGCCGGATTTCAGCCCGTCGATCTCGAAGTCCACCACCTTGCCATCGAAGAGGCAGACGATCCGCTGCAGCGGGCGCACCCAGCGCAGCTCGCCGCGGCCCCAGCGCATGGATTTCGGCCAGTGGAAGCCGCGCACCACCTCCGGCACGAGCTCTGCAAGAATGTCTTCCAGCGCGCGGCCCGGAATTTCGCGCAGGGCGACGTAGAAGTCTCCCTTTTTCGGGTCGCTGCGCACCTCCGCCTCATCGATGGAAGAAAGCCCCGCGCCCCTCAGGAAGCCTTCGACCGCCTTGTCCGGCGCGCCGACCTTCGGGCCCTTCTTCTCTTCGGACACATCCGGCGATTTCGCCGGCAAGCCCGTCAGCGCAACAGAGAGCCGGCGCGGCCCGGAGCGCGCGGTGACGTCTTCCGGCTCGACACCGGCCGCCTTCAGCCCGGCGACGATGGCCGACGCCAGGTCGCTTTCGGCCTTGGCCTGCATGCGCGCCGGGATCTCTTCGGAAAAGAGTTCGAGGAATAGGTCTGCCATGGCGTCAGATCGCCCCGTCTGTCTTGGAAATATGTGTCATTGCGGCTCAGCCTCGGCGCGGCAGGCGCCCCTGACCTTCACCGCTTCGCCCTCGGCCGGATAGGTCACGCGGACCGAGCCGGAATAAGGGATCGTGTCGCCGGCCGCCGCTTCCCCGCCTGTTTCGTCCACCAGCAGGACTTCCAGCTCGACCTGCTTGTCCTCGGAGAAATAGCGCCGCGTCTCCATGTTCGCGCCGAAGCCAGCCTCGACCTCGTTGAGCTCGGTCACCTCGCCGTTGAGCTTGGCATAGCCGTGATAGACGCTGGCGCCGGTATCGGTGACGAAGACATAGCGCGCCTCCGGGCCGGTGAGCGGGGTGTCGGCCTCAGCGGCGGTGAAATAGCAGAACGGCGTGTCGACCGGGCTTTCCATGTCGGTCGCGATGGCCGGCGCGGTCGCCTCGGTCTCGCCGGTATCGCCCGGCGTCTCCGCATTGTCCCCACAGGCCGCCAGCATCAGGACCGGGGTGGCGATTACGACACTCCACTTAAACATCGTCCGCCCCCGATAGAAGTACGCCTTGCAAATCCATGAATTCGTCCTGAACCGGGGCCTTTATTCGCAGGCTGGCATAGCAGATCTTTGCCGTGCGCCGGTTTTCGGGCGGCATGGCCTGCGTCTCCTCAAGCACGAGGAACGCATCGGTCTGCCCAGCTGTCGACAGGACAAGCTCCAATTGGGTCAGGCTTTTGGGATCCGCGTACAACCGGGTCTGATCATGGCCATTGGCGCTACGTCCAATTTCGACCAGCTCCACCAATTGCCCGTCGAGCTTTGCCCATCCACGCTGCTCATCACAAACAAAAACCAGGTCAAGATCACCATTCGGGTCGACCGAATCGACCGCTACCTTGGACAGGCTGCATTCGGGGAAATCAACCGGGCTTTCAAAGCCTGCCCCTATTTCCGGCACACCATTCATGTTTGTCACCTCAGCCGTAGCCGCAGTCGAACACACAGTAGCGGTAATCAGGACAGCGAGCACAGGACCGGCGAGCTTCATGCCGCACGCTCCTCTTCCTGCTTGGCGTAAAGCTCGGCGGCGCCGCGGGCGAGATCGCGCACCCGCGCGATGAAGGCCTGGCGCTCGGTGGGCGAGATCGCGCCGCGCGCATCGATCAGGTTGAAGACGTGAGACGCCTTCAGCGCGAAATCATAGGCCGGCAGCGGCTTGCCCGCCTCTCTCAGCGCGGTGGACTGTTTCTCGCAGCCGGTAAACCAGGTCTGCAGCATCTCGACATCGGCCAGCTCGAAATTGAGGGCCGACTGTTCCTTCTCGTTCTGCAGGAAGACATCGCCATAGGAGAGCGGCGTCTCGGAAGCCGGATCGTTGAAAGGCAGGTTGTAGACATTGTCGACGCCGAAGACATACATGGCGAGGCGTTCGAGGCCGTAGGTCAATTCCCCTGAGACGGGAAAAACGTCGAGCCCGCCGACCTGCTGGAAATAGGTATACTGGCTGACTTCCATGCCATCGCACCAGACCTCCCAGCCAAGCCCCCAGGCGCCGACGGTCGGATTTTCCCAGTCATCCTCGACAAAGCGGATATCGTGCACCGTCGGATCAATGCCGATCTCGTAGAGGGAGTTCAGATAAAGGTCCTGCAGATTGGCCGGGTTCGGCTTCAGGATGACCTGGAACTGGTAGTAATGGCCGAGCCGGTTCGGGTTCTCGCCATAGCGCGCATCGGCCGGGCGCCGCGAGGGCTGGACATAGGCGGCGCGCCAGTCCTTGGGCCCCAGCGCCCGCAGCACGGTCGCCGGATGCAGCGTCCCGGCGCCGACCTCCATGTCATAAGGCTGCAGGATGGCACAGCCCTGCGCGGCCCAATAGGTCTGCAGACGGAGGATCAGATCCTGAAAGGAAGCGGGTTTTTCGCGTGCGGTCGGTGTCGTCATGGACAGGGCCTGATGGGTCACTGAAGTCTGGCCAAACCGCCTACCGCCAGACGCGCGCTTCCGCAACTGCGGGGTGTAGGCGCAGGCGGAAAGACCGGGCAGACGAAATTTCGGGACAGGGCTTAGCCCGGCATTAATCGCAGGTTGATTTCATTGTGCCGGACAGCCCGCCGGGAGACCGCCATGAAGACACGCCTTCGCCGCCTTGGGTTTTTCGTCGCCATCACCTTGTCATGCGAGCTTGCCGCTCTTTTTCTCTTCCAAAATTCGCCGAACATTCAAATGTTTGCGCAGACTGAGCCTATTACTTCCGATCGTATGAGAGCCACCCGGATCGAAAATTTGCCAATCGTTGACGAGCCGGCTGAGTTGGAATGCAAGCCGGGCTGCCGACTGGTCCGTGATGAACAGATGGGACTTCTGGTGCCGGACTGGTGTACCGAATGGAGGGTTGGCAGCAACGAAATGTGTGTCCGGGACAAGGCCGGCAAACTGAAATGTGTTTTCCGGGACGGTGATATTCGCAAGGTCACGTCCAAAACGCCTGCCTATTGCACCAGGATCTCCCTCGGCCTTTTGGCATCACATTTATCCGGTCCCTATGAAGTAAGGATTTCCGAAGGCGCGCCCCTTGATCAAGTCCCGCATAGACCGTCAGACACCGGTATTTTGATTCAGTGCGAACCGGGTTGTCTCGTCAATCAGGAAGAATTTGCCTGGCAGCGCTCCGATCAAACAAAAAGACCGGAGTGGTGTGCCGAGCTTTGGGACGGTCGCGAAATGCACCAGATGAACAATTACTTTCGCACGATCCTTCACCCTTATCCGGAAGATAGTGGTCTGGCTCGCTGTACGGCCATAAGCATTCAATACAAGTCGGGGGAATAGCGCGTGACAGCGCCACACGGTCCGCAACCCGCGAAGGCCCGGCGGCGGCAATTTCGCTGCCGGGCTTAGGGCGGAATTTACTTCAGGTTGATCCTATCTCCCCAGCCGAGACCGGGAGACCGCCATGCAGACACGCCTTCGCCGCCTTGCCGGGCTTTTTGGCCTTGCCGGGCTCGCGCTTACGGCCTGCTCGCCCGGCGCAGCGCCCTCTTCCGACAAGCAGAGCGCCGAGCGCCCGCCCTCCTTTTTCTACCGCATGAAGGCCGATTTTGTTCTGAAGGAGACCGGCGAGCCGATCCGCTTCGATTATGTTGTGGGGTGTGGGGGCGTAACTTTCTCAAATCCGCATACAACACCAACCTCTTTCGTCACACATCATCCGATAATCATGTTCGAGCCGGTGGGCGACCGCCATGTGCTCGGCCTCGTTACCATCGACATGTGTGAGGGCTGGAAGTGGGAAACGATGGAATATGGGCCGATGGCTGGCCAGAGCCGCGTTCCTGACGATCTGCGACCGCTCGCCATCTGGGTTGAGGACATCAACGATCTGAGCTTCGGCTGGGGCTACAAGACTGATGACGCCTATGACAGCCCGCTCGCGAAGATCGAGTTCGTCGAAGCGAGTGTGACGAAGACCGATGAGGCCGCCTGGCGGGCATGGCGGAAGAAGGCCGAAGCAGACTATGAGCAGGTCGGCGCGCTGCCCGGGCCGTGGGGCTATAGCTATGAGAGAGAAGAACGCCAGCGTTATTTCAATGAGAATCCGCAAGCATATTGGATTTTGGATTCCCTCTGCAAAGCGTCATCAAGAGTTCCTGTCACACACCCTCACATCGACGATATCTTCGCCAAGGCGCCAGATGGTGTGGGCCAGTATTGGCTCTTGTCAGATGCTCGCGAACATGCCCCCGGAGCCATTGACCGGATGTTTTCGGATGAAGGGGCCTTTGGAAAGGCGCAATCGATTCGGCATTTCAACAACGGAGAGGGTTATCACCTCGGAACGCTGTCCCGCTCTGGCAGGGCATATATAGAGCCTTTGGATGGCACTGGCAGACCAGGAAATGGATATGCATACAGGGAAGTCTATCCCTTCCTTCCCAGGTCTGCCTCGATGCCGGAGGTAAGGCAGCCGCAAGCCCAATATATCCAACGTATACTCGTTTCGAGCGAGTATCTTGGGTTTGGGGCTTGTCGTTCAGTCTCCCGGCCCATTGATATATTGGACAAGACCCTGCCATTCACGCCGCAGGCATCGAACGATGAAGCTGCGCCGTTCGATGAAAATGGGTTCAAAAAAACACACAAGATCCTGATCAATGATCAGGAGGTCTATGGTGAGCCATTGGGCGCGACTGTGATCGCCCAGGATCCACCGGCTGTCCTCGATCGTGAAGGCTATTTGTTCTGGATCGATCACCAGTAGTGATAGCCACCTCTCAGCCTTCATTAACACTCAGAGTCATGATCCGCCGAGCCGGCCTTTCTGCCGAAGACAAAAGCGTAGAATTTCGGGTGGGCGAGCGCGCCGGCCATAGCGCCGAGGGTGGCGCCCGTGATCATCAGCATGGTGAACCAGGCCTGCATGGTCTCATCTCCTTGCCTGCCGCATCATAGCCTCATGGTGAGCGAAGTCGAACCACGAGGGCGGGAGAGGAAGGAAACGCGCCTGCCATGCGCCCGCGCTTGTCCTTCGACTTCGCTCAGGATGAGCGCTCAGAGGTGTTGGTCTTCTCTCCCCAGTCCAGCGCCCCGCCGGAGCGCGCGATGCTGTCGATCAGCGCGGTGCGCGGGCCGCCCCTGGACTGATAGATGTCGAGGCCGGACAGGAGCCGCATCGGCCCCGAGCGCAGGCCCTTGCGTGCTTTCACGATGACGCGCTTGGCGTCCGCGCCCGGCCAGGAGCGCACGGGCATGACGGTGATCTCGCCGGTGCGCCGCTCGATGACCGACAGGATGCGGGCCAGCTCCGAGGCGCGGTGGATCATCACGAACCGGCCCTTTGGCTTCAGCGTGTAGAGCATCGCGCCGATCCAGTCCTTCAGCGGGAGTGATTCGAGATAGGCGCCTTGCCGGCCTTCGCCCGGCGGCTTGATCTTGCCGGCCTCGAAGAAAGGGGGGTTGGAGAAGACGAGATCGAACCGGTTTTCCCAACCTGCCGGGATGGTGGCGACATCCTGGTCTGCCACCTGGACACGGTCGCCAAAGCCGTTCTCGGCAATGCCCCTGCGGGCGAGATCAAGCATGACAGGATCGCGCTCAAGCCCTGTAAAATTGGCGTTTTTCAGCCGCCAGGCCGCCGGGAAGAGCGCGCCGCCCGCCCCGCAGCCGAACTCGCAGGCCTCGCCGGTCTGGGCGTCATTGAGGGCGGCGGCGAGCAGCACGCTGTCGGTGCCGGCGCGAAAGCCGGTCTTCGGCTGGAAGACGGTGACCAGTCCGCCGAGGAAGGCATCGGCTGTCGCCTCCGTCTCAGGCATCGCGGTCGAGATCCTTCAGCTCGTGGCGCGCCGCACTCGCATCGTCGGGATGCACGACCACCCGGATCGGCACCATCGGCCCGCGCCCGTCGATATAGGCGGTATGCTCATCGAGCACATAGGCCTCGATCCCTGCTTCCGATAGCAGATGGCGGATGTAACTCAGCTTGACGGGATCGTTTGTTCGGAACACTTCTTCCATGATCAACCCTTCCGCTATATGCGGCCCTTGACCGCAGGAGTGGACGAACCCTCTCCTGCTATCCATATGGTTTAGCCAGGACGACCGGAATAGGACCCCCTCGTGACGATTACTGCCACAGCGCGCGACTCCGGCAACACAAAGACTGTCATCGACCGTCTGCAAGCCCTTCTCGAAGACGATCTGGAAAAGGTCGAGGGATTGCTGGGTGCCCGCGCGAAAAGCCCTGTCGACATCATCCCCGACCTGTCGGGCTATATAGTCTCTGCCGGCGGCAAACGCCTGCGCCCGATGCTGACGCTGGCGGCCGCCCATGCCGTGGGCGGCACGACGCACGGCACGCATGCGCTGGCGGCGGCTGTCGAGTTCATTCACACCGCCACCCTGCTGCATGACGATGTGGTCGACGAGAGCGACCTGCGCCGTGGCAAGCCGGCGGCGAAATCGGTCTGGGGCAACTCCGCCTCCATCCTGGTCGGGGACTTCCTGTTCGCGCGCGCCTTCACGCTGATGGTGGAGACGGGCAATCTGGAAATCCTGAACATCCTCTCCAATGCCTCCTCGGTGATTGCCGAGGGCGAAGTGCGCCAGCTCGCCGCCCAGGGCCGGCTCGACCTGCCGACGGAAGACTATCTCGCCATCATCGAAGCGAAGACGGCCGCCCTGTTCGAGGCGGCGGCGCGTGCCGGGGTTCTCTCCGGCGGCTCGGAAGAGCATGCCGATGCGCTGGCGGCCTATGGCAAGAATCTCGGCCTCGCCTTCCAGATCGTCGACGACGTGCTCGACTATGGCGGCACGACCTCGGTCATCGGCAAGGTGGTCGGTGACGATTTCCGCGAAGGCAAGATCACCCTGCCCGTCATCATCGCGCGCCGCCGTGGCCGCGCTGAGGATCATGCCTTCTGGGAACGTGCGCTGGATATCGAGACGCAGGAGGAGAGCGATCTCGCCCGCGCCATCCATCTCATCCGCACCACGGGCGCGGCCGAAGCCACCATCGCCGAAGCCGAAGCCTATACCGGGCTCGCCAAGAAGGCGCTGCGCGGTCTTCCGGAGTCGCCCTGGCGCGACGTGCTGAGCGATCTTGCCGATTTCTGCGTGAAGCGTGCGCATTAGTGCCCGCCCATTGGGCGCCTGCAAAAAGATCCCGCTCTGTCAGACTGACGCCACAACTGTCTTGTGAGGTGCCGCAGGCTGGACAGTCCGGCATTGCGCCTGCACACTTTGACGAACGCCGAAAAGGACACCGCATGAAACTGCCCCTGATGTCTGCTGCCGCCGTGGTGGCCCTTAGCCTCGCAAGCTGTGCGAGCCAGCAAGCATCATCCGACCTCTCCGCGTCCGAGGAAGCCGCCGTCGATGCCCGCAAGCAGGAAGTGCTCGGTGCGCTGTCGGCCTATGGCGGTGTCTATGACGTCTCCGATGCGGCGATGGCGACCGCCGTGCTTGGCGAGGATGGCAAGCCGGTCGGCCTGCTGGCCTATGAATCGCCGGTCGATGCGATCAAGGCCGGCGATATGGCCGCCTTCATCGCATCGGTAAAGACGAATGCCTCGCGCGATGGCGAGACCAGCCCCTTCGCCTCGATCGTCATGTCGATCGATGCCGCCGCCGCAGAGGATCCGCAACGCGCGATCGAGACGCTGCAGCCGGCCCTCGACAGTGACGAGATGAGCCTGCTCGGCGGGTTCCTGAAAGCCTGGTACCTCGCCCAGGAAGGCGACTTCGATGCCGCCATCGACGCCCACCGCGATGTCGGCGCCCGCCTGCCGGGCCTGACCGGGGACCTGTCGCTGGCCGCCATGCTGGAAGTGGCCGGGCGCGAACAGGAAGCGCTGGCGGTCTATTCCGCGATCACGCCGAGCGAGATCCAGGCGCCGGAACACGAATTTGATCCGCAGACCCTGCTCTATGGTCACGTCAAACTGGTCATTGCGCGCCAGGCGCTTCTGCTGCGCAAGGTCGGCCGGATCGAGGACGCCAAGGCACTCTATCAGCGCCTCGCCGAGGCCGAGCCGGAAGAGACCGCCTCTTACGCCGCCGCCATCAACCAGATCGAGACAGGCCGCGGGCTCGACAAGGAGCCGCTCGACGTCGATGGCGCCTTTGCCCGTTCGCTGAGCGACTATTCGCTCGCCCTGTCCTATCAGCGGCTCATCCGCTCGGCCTTTATCGGCGAGCGTTTGCGCGGCTTCGACGACACCAAGTCCGCCTTCGACCAGCTCGCCTTGCTGATCGATCCGGACAATAGCGACCTGCGCCTGCAGATCGTCGGCGAGCTTTATGACGAGACGCTGTTCGAGGCCTCCGCGCATCTCGTGGAGGTCGCGCCTGAACAGACCGCCGGGCTGCAGCTGGCGCTCGCCCAGTCGCAGGTCCGCCTCGGGAATGACACCCAGGCCCGCAAGACGCTGGACAAGGCGATCAAGCTCGCCAAAGAAGATGAAGAGCTCGGCACCTATTCCACGGCGATGATGATCTATGCCCTGCTCGACGACGAGAAGAAGGCGACGGATCTCGCCGAAGTCACGCCGACGCTCGCCGTCACTGATGCGGAAAAGGCGAATGCGCACGGCACCAGCTCGGCCATCTATTCGCAGTTCGGCCAGTTCGATCAGGCCCTGCATCATGCCCGGGTCGCGCGTCAGCTCGACGATACCCATGACCGGCGCATGGCACTGGCCCAGGCGCTGGCTGAAGCCGACGAGGTCGACGAGGCCCTGCAGCTCATCCGCAACGAGGCGCTGACCCGGCCGAACGATCCCTATATGCTGAACACGCTCGGCTATTTCCTGGTCGAGCACACCGATCAGTACAAGGAAGCCTACCGCGTCCTGGCCCGGGCCAATTCACTGGCGCCGACGGACCCGTATATCAGTGACAGCTATGGCTGGGCCCGCTTCAAGCTGGGCGACCTGGAAGGCGCCAAGCGCTATATCGAACAGGCCCGCCGCGAGCTTGCCCCCAACACCCATTGGGAGATCGAGGATCATCTCGGCGACATCTACTGGTATCTCGACAACCCGTCAGCCGCTCGCGATGCCTGGCAGACCGCGCTGGAAGACTATCCGAGCGAGGACAAGCGCCAGGCCATTCAGGACAAGCTCGACAACGGCCTTGAAGGCCCGCCGCCCGAGAAGCAGGCCCTGCCCGATGTCTCGCTGGAGAATGATGGCGAAGTCAGCCGTCAGGACATCTAGGCCAAGGAAAGTCTTGTCATTCCAGCGCACCCGCGCATGATTGCCTTTGCGGCAAGGGGGCATGATCCGGATATGACTGGCCGGGCTCAGGCGGACATGCTGTTGTGTGTGAACGGATTGCGCTCGGCAGGAGTTTCGAGCATCAGATGAGTATGTTGCGTCAGGGGTCAGCGATAGCACTCGCCATTGCACTCGCCACAGGGTGTGCAGGCACAAACATGCGTGAGGCCGACCTGAACGCCCGCATCGCCGCCGCCCGTGCCGATGCCGAAACCAGCGCCACAGCCGACAGCTACAGCGAATTCCTGATCGCGCGCTATGCCTCGCTGACGAACGATCCCGAAGAGGCGGCGCAGAAATATTCTCTCGTGGCGCGCGACCGGCCCGACGACCAGTCGATCATGGAACGCGCGGTCTTTTCCGCCCTGCTGGCGGACGATTTCTCCCTGGCCCGCTCGATCTCGGACAAGGCCAGCGATGAGGTGCTGCAAAAGGCCAGCCTGCCGCGCATCACGCTAGCCGCCGATGCGCTGGCGCGCGGGGCACACACGCAGGTGCCAGCCCTGCTCGAGGGCAAGGATCCGGGGCCGTTCAACGGGCTGGTCATGGCCTCGCTGCGGGCCTGGGCCCTGTTCGGCGCCGGCCATCCGGGCGAGGCCCAGCTTTCCCTGCTCGATGCCTCCCAGGGCGATCCTTATATGGACAGCCTGATGCTGAACATGCTCGGCCTGCTGGAAACCGCCAGCGGCGAGGAGGCCTCGGCCATCGACACCTTCTCCAAGCTGGAAGCCTCCGGCACGCTCGTGGCCATCACCACGGTCACCTATGCCCGCCTGCTCGCCAGCCGCGATGAGACCGGCGAGGCGCTGGCCGTGCTCAACCGCTTCCGCGAGAATGCCGGTCCCAACCCAGCCGTCAGTGACCTGATCCGCCGCATCGAGACCGGCGAGCGCGTGGACACCGAACGCTTCAGCGCGCGCCAGGGCGCTGCCCGCTCGGTCTATATTCCCGCTGCCGCGCTGGCGGAACGGGCCGGCTCGGACCTGCCGGGCGTCTATTACGCCATCGCGCTGCATCTCGATCCGGACCTGCAGGCCGCCCGCGCCCTCTGGGCCGATGCGCTGGACACCGCCGGGCGTCGGCAGGAAGCGATCAGCCTGCTGCACCAGATCCCGTCCGGCTCGCCCTATGCCACAAGCGCCAAGGGCCAGCTCGCCTGGGCGCTGCGCCGCAGCCAGCAGAACGAGAAGGCGCTCGACTTCGTCCGCGCCACGCTGGAGGGCCAGCCCGACCGGGACGTGAAGATCCAGATGGGCGACCTCCTGCGCTCGCTCGGCCGCGACGGTGAGGCTGCCGCCGTCTTTACCGAGATCATCAAGGCCGATGCCACTGCCGGCCGGCAGGACTGGCGGCTCTATTATGCCCGCGGCGCGCTGCGCGAGAGCATGGGGCTCTGGCCACTCGCCGAAGAAGACCTGAAGACCGCCATGGCGCTCAATCCGGACGCTCCGGAAGTGCTGAACTATCTCGGCTATAGCTGGGTCGACCGGGGCCTTCACCTGGAAGACGGGCTCGATCTCATCCGCCGGGCGCTGACACTGCGGCCCGATAGCGGTGCGATCACCGACAGCCTCGGCTGGGCCTATTACCGGCTCGGCGAGTATGAAAAGGCGATCGGCTATCTCGAAGCGGCGGTCGAAATGGTGCCGGGCCTGGCCGAGGTAAACGACCATCTGGGCGACGCCTACTGGATGACCGGGCGCCAGACCGAAGCCCGCTATCAGTGGCAGCGCGCGATCAGCCTGTCGGAAGACAGCGATGAGATCGAGCGGCTGCAGCGCAAACTCCTGACCGGGCCGACCGTGCATCCGGTAACCGCGCAGCAGCCGTGATGCTGGCCCCGGCGAAGATAAACCTTTTCCTCCATGTCGGACCGGTCAAGGCCAATGGCCGCCACGACCTCGATTCGCTTGTCATGTTCGCCGGCCCCGAAGCCTCCGACCGGCTGGAGGCGCGCAAGGCCGAGGAACACAGCCTCTCCCTGCATGGCCCCTTTGCCGGACCCGAGCTTGCCTCGCCGGAAAATCTCGTCCTGCGCACCATCGCCGCCTGCGAGGC
>NZ_NCST01000015.1 GCF_002088975.1 Henriciella aquimarina | reverse complement strand
CAGCAGCGTCACCTGCGGGGCACAGGCCATCTGCGCGAAGTCATGCGCGGAGAGACCGATGCGTTCGTCCGGGTCGCTCAAGCCGATTTCCTTGCGGAAGCTGCGCGGCAGGAAAGCGTCGGGTGGCGGCTGGGCCGGCCACACGCCTTCATTGAGGCCCGCGAGGATCAGCCGGTCGGCGCTCTGCAGGCGCGCTTCGAGCGGGCCCCAGATGGAAAGCCGCGGATGCTCGCCGCCCGCGCCGCGCACGGTCAGGGTCGCGCACCAGGCCTTGAACAGCTCGGCCCAGACCTCCGGTGTGGAGGGCGCCATGCTGGCGCAGACCTCGGCAAAGTCACGCATTGCGCTCGACAGGGCCGCGCCGTCCTCGCCCGCCCAGGGCAGCGGCGTCGATCCGAGTTCGCCCATCATCTCGCTGATGCCTTCCAGCCAGGCCTGGCCGGAAATCGCCGCATCCGGATCGGACAGGCCGACGGCGTCGAAACGGGCTTCGAGATCGGTGACGATGGTGCGTGCGGCGGCGGCCTGTTCGGGCTCAAGCCCGGTGCGCCGCGCATTGTCACGGTCGGCGGCGGTGCGCTGGAGATGCGCGCCGAAGCTCTCCCAGTCGCTCCAGCGCCGGGGCCCGCGCAGGAAGAAGCGTTCGAAGCTTTCCAGATCGTGGTCGTAGCGCACCTGCTCATGCTTCAGCGCGGCGAGCAGCTTGACCGGATGGGTCGGGTCGGTCGTCCATTCCATGACGAGCGCGGCGAGGCTGCCGGCGCTGGTCTGCAGGAGCGGTGTGCCGGAGGTCGGCGCGACGTCGATGGCCCACTGTTTCAGCAGGGCGGAGACACGCCGGGCAAGGCCGGCTTCCGGTGTCACGAGGGCGGCGGTCTCGCCCTCATGCTCCAGCGT
>NZ_NCST01000003.1 GCF_002088975.1 Henriciella aquimarina | reverse complement strand
TGGCGCTGGGCGGGGCCGGGCTGACGGCGCGCGAGCTGGTCGTGATCTATGCCGCGCTCGGCGATGATGGTCATGCCAAGCCTCTCGTCTGGGATGCCGACAAGGAACCGGCGATGCACGAGGCCAAGGGCTACCGCCTGATGAGCCCGGACAGCGCGCACAAGATCCTGCGGATCCTCAAGAATGCGCCGACGCCGCCGGGCCGCATGCCGGGGCGGCTGACGGCGAATGCACCGCAGATCGCCTTCAAGACCGGCACCTCCTATGGCTTCCGCGATGCCTGGGCCGCCGGCGTGTCGGGCGATCATGCGATTGTCGTCTGGGTCGGCCGCGCGGATGGCGCGCCGCGTCCGGGCGCGACCGGGCGCACCACGGCGCTGCCCATCCTGTTCGAAGCCGCCGACCGGGCGGCCTATCATCTCGGCGGCAATGGCGGAGCGAAGACGCGGCTGATGAGTGACCGGGCCGCAGAGGCGAAAGGCGCGCTTGCCCGCTTCGAACGCGGCGGGGAGCGACCGCAGATCCTGTTTCCGCCGAAAGAGGCCGAACTCTGGTCGGGTGAGATCAATGGCAAGCCGGCCCGGCCCTTCGTGCTGGCCGGGCGCGGCGAAGGCCCGCTGCGCTGGTATATCGACGGAGAGCCGTGCCCGACCGACGATTCCGGCGCGCCCGTCTGGGCCCCGGACCGGTCCGGCTTCTATGAGGTGAGCGCGGTCGACCCGGCGGGCCGCGAGGCGAGCGTGCAGGTGCGCGTCATCGGCGCTTCGGCCGGCTAGGGCCGTCCGGGCAGGTCGTTGAGATCGTCCAGCCAGGAGAGGCGCCGGCGCATCCAGATCTGGTAGGTTGGTGCGATCCGTTCCGGTTCATCGAGGCAGCCGATCAGCAGGCTGATCAGCGCGTCGCCGGGCTCGAATGTGCAGAGCGAGGTGCCGCAGACCGAACAGAAGCCGCGCTCGATGCCGGGCGAGGATTCATACCAGGCGGGTTCCCCTTGTTCCCATTCAAACCCTTCGACGGGAAAGTTCACGAAAGCGGCCGCCGGCGCGCCGGTGGCCTTCCGGCAGGTCTCGCAATGACACCAGTGGGGCGACTCCCAGGGGCCGGTCGCGCGGAACCGGACGGCGCCGCAGAGACAGCCGCCCGGATAGATCCCGCCAGAGCCAGCCATCCCTGCCGATCAGGTCCAGGGGTTGAAGCGCGTCTTCGGACGGGCCGGGGCCTGGTCCTGCTCGGCTGTCTGCTCTTCCTCGCGATTGTCATTGTCGACATGGGAGAGAGCGTGCTCGGGCTCTTTCGGCGCTTCCTGCGGCGAGACCGCATCGAGATCCTCATCGGAAACGCTGGCCTCGACATAGCTGTCATCGCTGCCGGGCTGATTGTCGAGATTGGTCACATCCGGAATGTCGCTCGAGGAGTCCTCGCCATAATCGGTGGGATAGTCTTCGGTCGCATCGATGAGGACAGGGCCCGGCGTGACGGCTTCCGACGGTTGCTGCGTGCCGGCCGGCTTGGGTGAGCTTGGCGTGAAGCCTGTCGCGGTGGCACCGAAGCCGAGCCCGGCGCTGAGCCCGCTGAGCGAGAGCGTGCGCGGCTGGGCCGGTTCCGGCTCAGCCGTCGGGGCGTCCGGCGTGGGCGTGGAGAAGGCCGGTTCGACCGGGGCCTCTGCCGCCGGGGCGTCAGGCGCTTCGGGGGCCGGTGCCTCTTCCGTGCTAGCCGCAGCCGCCGCTGGTGTCTCTTCATAGGTGAGCGGCGTCTCATCTTCAGGCGTGACCGCCGCCGGGGTCTCTTCAACCAGGCTGGCGGACGCAACGGTTTCCTCAACCGGGGTGTCCTCGGCCTGGACCGGCTCGGGGTTTTCCGCCACGGCCGGCTCATGGCTCACTTCCGGCGCCTGCGCAAAGGCGGGCGTTTCGTCCGGGGCCGCCGGTTCGAAGCCCGTGGTGGACGGCTCTTCGGCGGCCTGCGTGGGTTCAGCAAAGCTCGGCGTAAACTCTGTCGTCGGCTCGGCTTGGGGATCGGAAAGGACCGTCTCGCCGGGCAGGTCGTCCATGGCGAACTCTGTGTCCGTCTCAATGCCTTGTTCCGTGTCCGCTTCCGGCTCCGGCGAGGAGGGCATCGACATCATGGTCGCCGCCGCTCCGATCTCGGAGTCGACTTCCGCGTCGGCCGGGGCGTCCTCGGAGGCTTCGGCGCCAACGGCTTCGAGACCGGCCGCGCCGAAGGGCACATAGCGCACGACATTGTCGGCTTTGGTTTCGGCTTCAGCCGTAACCGGCGTTTCTTCGCGAGGCTCTTCGGTCTCCGCCGGTTCCTCGGCGGCGGCTGCCTCAACCGGGGCGAGCGGAGGCTCGCTGGGTGTCGTCTCCGGCGCGGGGGCGGCCTCTGGCGTTTCGGTCTCGGTGCCGAGCGTGCTCCATGAGGGCGCCGGGCTGTAGGTCTGGGTGTCTTCAGCCGGAACGTCCGGGGCCGGTTCGTTCAGCTCGCCGGCGTCGCTTGCGGACGCGGTCTCTTCCTCGCTCGTGGCTTCGACCGGTGTGTCCACCGGCTCTTCGCTGGCGGCTTCGACGGGCGTTTCGAAGTCCGGCGTGGCCGCTTCGATCTCGGCTTCCGCTTCGGCCTCATCCACGGCCGGAGCGGCCGCTTCCGGGGCGAGCTCGTTCGGCGCCTCGGCACCAAACGGTGTGTAGGACATGGGCGGCACAGCATAGGACGGGTTGAGCGACGGGGCCTCATCCGCTTCGCTTGCGCTCGCCTCGGCGGCGTCTTCTGTCTCTTCCGTGTCCGTTTCGGCCTCAAAGGCCGGCATGGTTTCGGCTTCCGCCTCTGCCGCGGCCGGCGCGTCATCCTGCTCGGCCTCGGCAGCCGGTTCCTCGGCGGGCGTTTCCGCCGGCGCCACCGTGGCGGCCTGGATGTCGGTGCCGTTTACCTCGTCGGCGAGACGGGCCACCGCGCCGCCGACATCTTCGGCGTCGTCATCGTCTTCCTCGGTCTCATAGGCCATGGAGACGGGCGTTGTGTCGCTGGCGGTCTCGTCGTCGTCTTCAGAAGCTTCGTCAGCGGCGGCGAAAGCCGTCTCTTCGTCTTCTTCCGGTTCGACCAGCGCCGTTTCGGGCACGCTTACATCGACGAGGTCCTCATCGGAATCCGTCGTTTCAAGCGTGTCGTCCGTGCTCTCGGGCTCGACGGCTTCGATCTCTTCCGGCTGCAGGGCGGTGGTGTCATCGCCGGCATCCTCAATCTCGTCCGGGGCCGCCCCGGTGACCGGCAGAACCGTCTCGTCGGCTTCACCCTCTTCAACCGGCTCAGCCTGCGTTTCGGCTTCGGCCTCGGCTTCGACAGGCTCGCTCGTCTCCGCGTCGGTTTCGCTCGCTTCGGCTTCAGCTTCCGTTACCTCGGTGTCGGACTCGCTTTCGGCAGCCGCCGCTTCGGCGGTGTCTTCTTCCGCCACTTCAGGCTCGGCGGTCTTGGGCTCAGCGGCATCATCCGAGAGACCGGCCAGCAGCGTGTTGATCGCGGCTTCCGTGCCGCGCGCCTCGCGGCAGGCATCGCGGGCAATCGCCGCGACGAGATCGCCATAAGTGCCGCCTTCGGCATGCGGCGTCGCGTTCAGCACGGTGGCGCTGGCATCCTCGAGCGCCTTGCCGGCTTCCGTCGACAGCAGGATATGCGGCGGTTCGGGCGTCAGGCGGACGGCATAGCCTTCCGTCGAATAAAGGACATCCCCATTATCCTTCTCGATCCAGTCGATCTTCTTCTGCGCCGTCATGGCGGCGAGGCGATCAATCAGCTTTTGAGTGGATGGATGAAGCATCTGGCAGATCCAGTCTCTTTTTTCGGTTACAGGTCCGGCTTTTCGTCTAACGCCTCAGACGCGAATGATCAAAGTGTCGAGGCGGTGAGAAATGTGAAATTGTGGTCACAACACACAATCCGGGCAGGCCTGTGGCAAGGGCTGAATTTTCTTTGCGCAGGCACAGTGTCGTTAGGCGGCCTTTGAAGGCTGCCGCGCCACCCCAGATAAGTGCAGGAAAGGAAAAGACAAAACCCTGTGAGTCCCGACCTGATCATACGGATGAGCGTCTTTCTTGGCGTGTTTGCGACGCTTGTCGTGATGGAAATCCTGTTTCCGCGCCGCCGGCCCGGCCTGTCACGATTGCAGCGCTGGCCGGGCGCGGGCGTGCTTTTCATCACCGGCGCCGTGCTGGGGCGTCTCGCGGTGCCCGCCGGACTGGCAGGCCTAGCGCTATGGGCAGACGGGCAGGGGATCGGCCTGTTCAACCTCGTGGACGCGCCGGTCTGGCTGGTCGGTCTGGTCTCGCTGGCGCTGATGGACCTCGCTGTCTGGGCCCAGCATCTCGCCATGCATGCCGTGCCGGTGCTGTGGCGGATGCACCGGGTTCACCATGCCGACCCGCATATCGATGTGGTGACCGCGCTCCGGTTTCACCCGGCCGAGATTCTCGTCTCGCTTGTCTGGAAGGCGGGGGTCGTGATCGCCTTCGGCATTCCGGCCTGGGCGGCGTTCACCTTTGAAATCGCGCTCAATGCCTTCGCGCAGTTCAACCATGCCAACTGGGCGCTGCCGCAGCCGGTCGACCGCGTCCTGCGCCTGCTCGTCGTCACGCCGGACATGCACCGCGTGCATCATTCGACCGACCACGTTGAATCCAATCGCAATTTCGGTTTCTGCCTGTCGGTCTGGGACCGGCTGTTCCGCCTTTACAAGGCGCAGCCGGCGGCTGGCCATGAGAGGATGGAGATCGGCCAGGCCGACTGGCGCACGGCGAAGGATCAGGCGCCGCTGGCGCTGCTGACACAGCCACTCAAATCCCCGCACCCGCCGTCGCGGGCGGCGCCGGATCGCTAGGTGTTGTCCTCTTCCGGGGCTTCGTCCTGCGCGGCGTTATATTCGCGCTTCACCTCGGCAATGTCCTTCAGGAAATCCTTGACCGGTTCGCCATTCTCGGCGGCCGACAGTTCCGAGCGGAAGCCCTGGACCGTCCGGTCGGGCGCGACGATGAGATAGCTTGGCGTCCACCGGATGGAGAGCGTCTTGCGGATCGAGGCATCCGGATCGAGCAGGGTGGGGAAGCTATAGCCCTTCTCCTCGAAATAGGCCTCGACCGAGCCATAGCGGCCATAGGCCTCGTCGACGCGCTTGGCGCTTGGCGGGGTGTGGATGGAGAGGAAAGCCAGGTCCGGATCCTGCGCGATCGCACTCGCCAGCGCGGCGACATAGGGCGCATCGGCCATGCAGTCGCTGCACCACAGGCCCCAGACCTCGATCACCGTCCACTGGTTTTTGAGTTCCTGCGTGGAAAAGAGCGGCCCGGCCACCATGGTGCCGGAAAAGTCCGGGATCGGCTTGCCGAGATATTCATAGGTGAAGGGCCGGCCATAATCGTCGCGGGGGACGTCGCCCGGCTCGGTTTCGGCGGAGGCCGGCACAGGGGTTTCCGGCGTGATGAAGCCTGTCGCCTTCTCGGTATTGGTCGTGTCGCCGCCGCCGCAGGCGGTGATCAGCGCGAGGGCGGATGTGGCAATCAGGGTGCGGATCATGGAATAAGGCTCTGTTTTTTCTCTGTCATCAGAAAAACTAGGAGCCTGTTTCCATGAAAAAAGCCCCGGCGCATGGGCCGGGGCTTAACTGTCTGATTAGCTGAGGTAACAGCCCTTAGCTGCCAGGCGCGCGCGTGCGAAGGGCATCGCGCTGGATGTCGGACGTATAGCCCTGGCTCGCACTTGTCCTCGCCGCCCACATGGCGCGGGTGGCGCAGACGCGTTTCGGGATGGTCGAGCCGATCTGGTCTTCGCGCCGGCAGACCTCTTCATCGGGGTCGAGCCCCTGCGCCTTGAGGTCAGCCCGGATTTGAGGTGTGACCTGCACGACCTGGGCGCCGTTGGACAGGGTGGCCCTCTGGCCGGACTGCCCATTGGTGCAGCCCGCTGCGATCAGGCCGAGACCGGCCAGGCCGGCAGCGAAGAAGGATACTTTCATTCAAGTGTCTCCAGTGAAGAAAAAAGACGGCTCAGGTGCCTGCATTCGGGTCGCGGGTGCGCAGGGCATCACGCTGGATGTCAGACGTGTAGCCCTGGCTTGCACTTGTCCTCGCCGCCCACATGGCGCGGGTGGCGCAGATCCGCTTCGGAATCGTTGATCCGATCTGATCCTCGCGTTTGCAAACCTCTTCATCGGGGTCGAGCCCCTGTTGTTTGAGATCTGCCCGGATTTCAGGCGTGACGTGCACGATCTGCGCCCCGTTTGACAGGGATGCACGCTGGCTGGCCCCATTGGTGCAGCCACCAGTAATGAGGCCGAGCGCCATGACGCCGGTGAGAAAGGCCAACTGTTTCATGAAGGTCTCCGGTGAGCGGGTGCTGACCCGAAAGCCTACATGACCTAGCTGTAAATCTCAAATAGACCGGCCGCGCCCATGCCGCCGCCGACACACATGGTCACGACGCCCCATTTGGCGCCGCGCCGGCGGCCTTCGAGCAGGATGGAGCCGGTGCAGCGCGCGCCGGTCATGCCGAAGGGGTGGCCGATGGAGATCGAGCCGCCATTGACGTTGTACTTTTCCGGATCGATGCCGAGACGGTCACGCGAATAGAGGCACTGGCTGGCGAAGGCTTCGTTGAGCTCCCACAGGTCGATATCGTCGACCTTCAGGCCATGACGCTCCAGCAGGCGCGGCACGGCGAAGACCGGGCCGATGCCCATCTCGTCCGGGTCGCAGCCGGCGACGTTGAAGCCGACGAACCGGCCGAGCGGCTCGAGATTGCGCTTCTTGGCCTCGGCGGCTTCCATGACGACGACGGCGGCAGCGCCATCCGACAGCTGCGAGGCGTTGCCGGCGGTGACATACTTGCCTTCCTTGACGACCATGCCGCCGGAGAAGACCGGCTTCAGGCCGGCCAGCGTCTCATAGGTCGTGCCCGGACGGTTGCAGTCATCCCGGTCGGCGACGACGTCCTGGAAGGTCTCTTCGCCGGTTTCCTTGTTCACCAGCTTCATGCGGGTGTTCAGCGGCACGATTTCCTCGGCCATCTTGCCCGATTCCTGGAAGGCGGCGGTGCGGCGCTGGCTCTCGGCGGAGTACATGTCCTGGGCTTCGCGGGAAACGCCATACCGGTCGGCGACGATCTCGGCGGTTTCGATCATGGTCATCCAGATCGCCGGCCATTCCGACATCAGCTTGTCTTCGGTGTAGCGGTAGGTGTTCATGTGGCCCGAGCGTGAGACGAGCGACAGGCTCTCCACACCCCCGCCGATGGCCATCGTCGCACCTTCATTGATGACGGTATGGGCCGCGTTCGCGATGGCCTGCAGGCCGGAGGAACAGAAGCGGTTGATCGTGGCGCCAGCCGTCGAGGAAGGGCAGCCGGCCCAGAGAGCGGCGTTGCGCGCGACGTTGTGGCCGGTCGCACCTTCCGGCTGGGCCGAGCCCAGGAAGACGTCCTCGACCTCTTTCGGATCGATGCCCGCGCGGTCTATGGCGCCCTTGATGGCGTGGCCCGACATGGTGATGCCATGGGTATCGTTGAGGGCGCCGCGGCCGGCTTTGGTCAGCGCGGTACGCGCGGTTGAAACAATGACAGCTTCTCTCATGTCTGGTCTCCTCCGGGATGAGCCTTGGTTATGTTGCGCGGCAACCTAGCGGCGGCAGGGAAAATAGGCCAGCCCCTATCATGCGGCGTTTTGTGCTGCAGAATGTGGGTGGAACCTGCCGCCGCCACAGGAGCTATTTCTTCAGATGAAACAGACGCATGAGACTGAACGAGAGACGACCGACATCGACAAGCTGGCCCGGCTGCTGGACTCGCAGTTTCGCGTGCCCGGCACGCAGATGCGCTTCGGGCTGGATGGCCTGATCGGGCTTATCCCCGGCATCGGTGACGCCATCTCGGGCGGGCTTGGGCTCTATATCGTCAAACGGGCGCGCCAGGAGGGGGCGTCGGGCTTTCTCATTCTGCGGATGCTGTCCAATCTGCTGATCGACACGATCCTCGGCGCCATCCCGCTGGTGGGCGACCTGTTCGACTTCGGCTTCCGCGCCAATCTGAAGAATGCCCAGCTCCTCCAGAAACACCTCGACAAGCGCCATGCCGGCGGTTGAGGGGCTGGCGGAGCGGTCCTCGGTCTCTTAAATTCGGGGCCGGTCTATCGAGGGGATTTTCCATGATCGGGGTCGAGCATCCGCGTCTCATGGCGCGCTATAATCGCTGGCAGAACACCAGTCTCTACGAGGCTGCCGATACCCTGTCCGATGCCGGGCGGCGCAAGGACCGGGGCGGCTTCTTCCGCTCCATTCACGAGACGCTGTCGCACATTCTCTGGGCCGACCAGATCTGGCTGTCGCGCTTCGGCGCCTGCGAGGCACCGGATGTGGGTATTGCGGACTCGCCGGCCTTCCATGCCGACTGGACCGGGATGAAGGCGGCCCGCCAGGCGATGGACGAGACCGTCCTGACCTGGGCCGACAGCCTGGACGAGACAACGCTCGCCTCTGATCTCACCTGGTTTTCAGGCGCCGCACAGGCTGAAGTGTCAAAGCCGGTCTGGCTGCTGGTCACGCATATCTTCAACCATCAGACGCATCATCGCGGCCAGGTCCATGCCATGCTGACCGCGGCAGGGGCAAAGCCGGACGATACCGACATCTTCCTGATGAAGGACGAGACCTTCAGGTCCCGGTAAACGCAATCAGGCGGCCACAGATAAGGGCCGCTACCCAGCAACCGAGCGATGCCGCGCCGAGCAGTGTGCGCGCAGGGCCCTGTTCACGCTTAAGGATGCCGGCCCATTGAGCGCCAAGCGCGATGCCCGTCCCCAGAGCCACAAAAAAGAGTTTGATCTGGAAGGCCGGATTGGCGGCGTATTCGGCGGGGCGAACCGAGAACAGGAAAAAGCCGGTGATCACGGCAAGGCACAGCCCGGCCATGGCAACCTGCGGCAGCACATGTGTGAGCGGCTCAAGCGGCGCCCGTTTCCACATGCCGAGCAGTCTCAGGTCGAGCGGGACGATGGCGCCAACGATCAGGCTGATGCCGAGAACGTGTGCCGTGCTGGCTGCGGCATATCCCCAGCGCGAGCCGCGCATGTAATCTGCGACCGGCGTCTGTGCGATGAGTTCGAAAAGGGCGTTCACGCTGACGGAGTGTCAGTCGCGGTCGGGATAGAGCGCATGCTCTTTGCCGTCGATGAAGACCCGTTCTGCCTTCAGGAGGCGCTCGCCTTCCTGGCTGGACGGTTCGCCGACAATGCGCAGCTCGCTGCCGGGGGCATAGTCTTCGTCCGTCAGGCCGGCGCGGTCATTGCGCCAGGGCTGACCGACTTCAATCGTCCAGATCTCGCCATCGACATCGAGTTTCAGTTCTCCATGAGGATTGCCGAGGCTGGCTTCCGTGACGGTCCCGGTCACGTCCATGTTCTCTCCAGTCGTCCAGGACCAGCCATGGTGGGCGAGCGCGGGGGCGGCGAAGAGGGTGGCGGTGGCCGCACCGGCGATGAGGGCGCGGAAGTGGGAAAGGGCGTTCGGTTTCATCGGGGATATCCTTGCTCAGTTACTGAGCAAACGCCTGCCTCGGCAGGCCGGTTCCACTTCGCCCGAGGCCGTCTGGACAATCCGCTTTCGAAGATGGCTGGCGCATTTCCGATTTTTGACGCACATTCTTTTTTCAACTGGAGAGGGGAAAGGACGTCATGTCCAATATCATTGGTGTCGGTGGCATTTTCTTCCTGTGCGAGGACCCGGACGCGACGACCGCCTGGTATCGCGATGTGCTGGGGGTCGGGATGAATGAATATGGCGGCTTCGACTTCCTGCATGAAGCCTCGGCCAGTGCCTATCCGACCGGCGCGCGTACCGTGTTTGCGCCCTTCCAGGCCGGGAGCGACTATTTCAAGCCGTCCAATCACGACACCATGTTCAACCTCATGGTCGACGATCTGGAGGCGGTCCTGAACCGCATCGAAGCGGCCGGGGTGGCGCAGACCCAGCCGCGCGAAACCTATGACTATGGCAAGTTCGCCTGGATCATGGACCCGGACGGGCGCAAGGTCGAACTCTGGGAGCCGGTCGAATCCGGGCTGTAGCCGGCGCGGCCCGACCCTGCGCTAAACCGGGTTGCCAAGAAAAAAGGCCGTTCTCATGAGTGAAGAACGGCCGGAGTGTTCAGAGAGTGAGACGAAAGTTCACTTATCGTTTCGCTGACTTGTTGCACTCGGCAAGGTCTTCCGCCGAAAGGCTTTCCTTGTCATTGCTGAAGCCAGCAAGCTCGCCAACTTCCGAGGCGACCTTCTTGCAGGTCCGCACCGTGACGGTGCGGCGGTTCAGTTCCGCCACGCAAGTATCCTGATTGCAGTCCCACAGGGCCTTGGCGGCGATGATGCGCTCCGAGGAGTCCTGGGGCTGGGCAAGCTTGGCGGTGAAATTCGTGCCGGCCAGGGCCGGCAGGGTGAAGACGGCGGCAGCCGCCATGAGGGGGAGGAAACGGGACATGGGAGGAAACCTTCTCTTACAGGCTTTTGGCGTGGCGTGTTCATCTTGTCTTTGGCCACACTCTCATTCTATGAGTGCTGAATAATTTGTCAATCGTTCAGTGTTAAGAAAATTTCTATAGCTTTTCCGGCGTCGGCCTGATGGCGCGGGGCGAAAAAACTTTGTCCGCTTGACGCAACGGCGCTGATTGAAGCGCTCCGGCTGCCCGGTATCCTCGCCTGCAAGGACAAGACAGCATCCTCAAAGGACAAAAAGGGAGGCCGCCCATGGATTTCAACATCCCCAAGGAGATCGCCGACTATCTGGTCGTGCTCGACAATTTCATCGAAGAGAAGATCAAGCCGCTCGAGCAGAAGGACGACAATATCCGCTTCTTCGACCATCGGCGCGAATGGGCGCGGACCGACTTCGAGAATGGCGGCATGCCGCGCCCGGAATGGGAAGAGCTGCTGACCGAGGCCAAGAAGCTCGCCGACGAGGCCGGTCATCTTCGCTATGCGCTGCCGAAGGAATTCGGCGGCCAGGATGGCACCAATCTCGGCATGGCTGTCATCCGCGAACACTTCGCCCGCATGGGGCTCGGCCTGCACAATGACCTGCAGAACGAGCACTCCATTGTCGGCAATTTCCCGCAGATCCTGATGCTGCGCGACTTTGCCCGCGATGACCAGAAACACCTCGCCGAGGCCGCGCTGAAGGGCGAGTTCAAGGCCTGCTTCGGCCTGACCGAGCCCAATCACGGCTCCGACGCCACGCATATGGAAACCCGCGCGCAGCGGGCCAAGAAAGACGGCCGGGATGGCTGGCTGATCAATGGCGAGAAGATGTGGATCACCGGCATGCACGTCGCCTCCCACATCATGCTGTTCTGCCGCACCAGCGGCGAGGATGGCGACGCGAAGGGCATCACATGCCTGATCGTGCCGGCCCGTGACCCGGCCATCGAGATCGACGAGTATATGTGGACCTTCAACATGCCGACCGACCATTGCCGGTTTCGCATCAAGGATCTCTGGGTGCCGGAAGATGCCGTCTTCGGCCCGCCGGAAGGCGGCCTCGCGCTTGCCCAGCACTTCGTTCACGAAAATCGCATCCGCCAGGCGGCAAGCTCCTGCGGGGCGGCGATGTTCTGCATCACCGAGGCGATCAACTATGCCAATGAACGCCGGCCCTTCGGCAAGGCGCTGTCGCACAATCAGGGCATCCAGTTCCCGCTCGTCGAACTGGCGACCCAGGCGGAGATGCTGCGCCTCCTGATCTTCAAGACGGCCTGGCAGATCGACCAGATGTCGAAGCCGGATGTCGCCATCTATCTCTCCGACAAGGTGTCGATGTGTAACTATTACGCCAACCGCCTCTGCTGCGACGCGGCCGACCGGGCGATGCAGGTGCATGGCGGCATGGGCTATTCGCGCCACAAGCCGTTCGAGCACATCTACCGCCATCACCGCCGCTACCGGATCACCGAAGGCTCCGAGGAGATCCAGATGCGCAAGGTCGCCGGCCACCTGTTCGGCTTCATGGGCCCCAACAAGGGCAAGAACCGCAACGAGCCCTTCGACTTCGCAATCCGGTAAACTCGCGCATCAGGCGAAATTGGCACAAGGTTTGCTCTTGTTCCGGGAAAGGCCGCTGTGTGGCCGGTTTTGGGACGGGGCAAATCGATGTGGGACTTCATTCGGGATTTCCGCCGCGACGAAAAGGGCGTCGCGGCTGCCATCTTCGCGCTTGTGGCGGTGGCGATCTTTCTGGTGGCCGGGTTCGCGTTGGACATGCAGCGTACGGTGACGGCCGAGACACGGCTCCAGGCTTCGCTCGATGCCGCCGCGCTGGCCGCCGCCAAGACGCTCGAGAATGCCTCGGCCAGTGACGAGGAGATCCGGGCCGTCGCAGTCTCGGCCTTTGCCGCCGACATGCTGACCGCCAATACCGATGTGCACTGCGCCGATCCGACGGTTACCATCGACCGGGACGGGGGCCGCGTGAAGGTCGCCTCCGGCTGCGATGTCGAGACGACCTTTGCGTCGCTGATCGGACGCGATGCGGTCTCTTTCGAGGACCATGCCATGGCGCGTGCGGCGATCACCGAGCTCGATGTCGCCTTCATGCTGGACGTTTCCGGCTCGATGAAGGGCAGCAAATTGAATGCGCTCAAGACCTCTGCCAGCGATGCCATCGACCTGCTAATCAATGACACGACCGGTGACCGCGTCCGCGTCGCCTTCAACACCTATGCGACCTCGGTCAATGCCGGTGAGTATGCCGAAAAGGTCATGAAGCTGCCCTCCTGGATGCCGGCGAAGACCTGCGTTTCCGAACGGGCGGGCAGTGCGGCCTGGAGCGATGACGCCCCGGGGCTTGGTACATGGCTCGGCCTTGATGCCTGGTCGTGCCCGAGCTCGTCGATCGAGCCGCTCACCTCGGACGCCGCCGCGCTGAAGGCCGGGATCGACACGTTGACGGCCGGTGGCAACACCGCCGGTCATCTGGGCGTCGCCTGGGCCTGGTATCTCATTTCGCCGGAGTGGGCCGATATCTGGCCGGCCGCTTCGCGCCCGCACGCCTATGGCGCGCCGAACACCAAGAAGGCTGTCGTCCTGATGACCGATGGGGTGTTCAACACGGCCTATGTATGGTCGCTCGGCGACAGTTCGAGTCAGGCAAAGAAGCTCTGCGAGGAAATGCGCGGCAGCGACATTCTCGTCTATGCCGTCGCTTTCGATGCACCCAAGAGTGCACAGGACACGCTGAAGGCCTGTGCCGGCGACGCCGATCGCTATTTCGAGGCCGAGGATGGCGACGAGCTCAATGCCGCCTACAAGGCCATTGCGAGCCAGCTCACAAACCTTTCACTGACCGAATAGGCTTTGGGCAAAGCCGGTCTCTCGCAGCCGGGATCAAGACTTTGCCTTGCCGAAAGCGCGATTCCAAAATAGATATGGTGTCAGTAACGCATCTCCCCGGGAGAGAGTGGGCCGTCAAACGCCCGCCGCCGAAGGCGCAACCGCCCCGGAAACGCTCAGGCAGAAGGACCGGGAGAGAGTACAAAACGCTGGAAAGAGGCAGATGCGGGTCATGTTTCGCATCGCAGGCCTCGCCGAAGGAGCAAGTTCTTTCAACGCCCCAATGACCGGGCAAGGTTGAAGGACGGAATCTCTCAGGCGCCGAGACAGCGGGGGCGGTCACTTCCTCGATAGGCGAGGGCTGGTGGCCGTTGATCCCCGAGAGGCGCCATGGCGGACCAGATAACAGACGATCTCAAAAAGACCCCGCTGCACGGGCTCCATGTTTCGCTGGGTGCGAAAATGGTCCCGTTCGCCGGCTATGACATGCCGGTGCAGTTCGAGGGCGTGAAACCCGAACATCTCTGGACGCGCACACAGGCCGGCCTGTTCGATGTCTCGCATATGGGCCCGTGCTTCCTGACGCTGGCCGAAGGTGTCAGCGACAAGGCCGAAGCCCATGACAAGATTGCCGCGCTGATCGAGGAACTGGTGCCGAGCGCCATCTCCACGCTGAAGCCCGGCCAGGCGCGCCTGTCGGTGCTGCTGAACGAGAATGCCGGCATCCTGGATGACCTGATCATCACCCGCCTGCCGGACGAGCATCAGAACGGCCGGCTCTACATCGTCGTCAACGGCGCGGTGAAAGAGCAGGACTGGGCGCTCTTCGAAGAAAAGCTGAAGGGCCGCGCGGTGCTCCAGCGCGCCGACAATGGCGTGCTGATGGCGCTGCAGGGGCCGAAGGCGGCCGAGGTGCTGGAAAGCTATTTTCCCGGCTGCGAGGATCTCAAATTCATGCGCTGCATGCTGGCCGCCTGGGACGGGGGCGAATGCATCGTCAGCCGCTGCGGTTATACCGGTGAGGACGGCTTCGAGATCATGATCCCGGCCGATGCCGGCCACAGTCTTGCGGTCAAGCTGATCGAGGATGAGCGCGTCAAACCCATCGGTCTCGGCGCGCGCGACAGCTTGCGCCTGGAAGCCGGGCTCTGCCTCTATGGCCATGACATGGACGAGACGCGCAATCCGGTTGAGGCCGACCTGCAATGGGTGATCCAGAAATCGCGCCGCGAACGCGCCGACTTCCCGGGCGCGGAAATCGTGCTCGAAGCCCTCTCCAACGGGCCGAAGGAAAAGCGCGTCGGCATCCGCCCGCTCGAACGCGCCCCGGCCCGCGAAGGCACCGAGATCCATGTGAAGGGCGAGCCTGTCGGCGTCGTCACGTCCGGCGGCTTCGGGCCGAGCGTCGATGGCCCGGTGGCCATGGGCTATGTCCGCGCCGATCTCGCGGAACCGGGCACCCCTGTCGAGCTTATGGTGAGAGGGAAACCGCGCGCCGGTGAAGTCGCCGCGCTCCCCTTTGTCGAACACAATTACAAACGTTGAGGACCAGCCAGATGACGCAACATTTTACCCAGCAAGTCACCTTCTACACCGAAGATCATGAGTGGGTGACCGTCCACGGCGATCTCGCCACGGTGGGCATCACGAAATACGCCGCCGACCAGCTCGGCGATGTCGTTTTTGTCGAGACACCCGAGGTCGGCAAGACCGTGAAGAAGGGCGACGAGATGGCCGTCGTGGAAAGCGTGAAAGCCGCTTCCGACGTCTACGCGCCGCTCTCCGGCGAGGTGATCGACGCCAATGGCGAGCTCGCCGACGCGCCGGAAAAGGTCAACGAGCACCCTGAAACCGAAGGCTGGTTCTGTGTCATCAAATTCTCCGATGGCGCCGAGACCAAGGGCCTGATGGACAAGGATGCCTATTACGAATTCTGCAAGGGACAAGCCTGATGCGATATCTGCCGCTCACGCCCGAAGACCGTAAAGCCATGCTGGCCACGATCGGCGCGGACTCGGTCGATGCCTTCTATGCCGACGTGCCCGAAGCCGTCCGTCTGGGCGGCAAGGTGGCGGGCTTGCCCGACCATCAGGGCGAGCTGGCCGTCGAGCGGCATATGGCGGCCCTTGCGGGCAAGAACCGCGTCGCTTCCGATGGTCGCTTCTTCGTCGGCTGCGGGGCTTACAAGCACCATGTGCCCGCCAGCGTCGACCACATCATCCAGCGCTCGGAATTCCTGACGACGTACACGCCGTACCAGCCGGAAATCGCACAGGGCACCCTGCAGACCCTGTTCGAATTCCAGAGCCAGGTGGCCGCGATGACGGCGATGGATGTCGCCAATGCCTCCATGTATGACGGCTCGACGGCCTGCGCCGAGGCCGCCATCATGGCGTGCCGCGTCACCAAGCGCCGCCGCGTCGTGCTCTCGGGCGGCCTGCATCCGCATTATGCCGCGGCCACGCGCACCGTCTGCGAGGCCCAGGGCATCGAAGTGGTACAGCTGCCGCCGGCCGTGGACGACGAACTGGCGCTCAAGGACGCTGTTACCGACAAGACGGCCTGCGTTATCGGCCAGAGCCCGAACGTCTTCGGCACGGTGACAGATCTCTCGCCGGTCTCCGAAGCCGCCCATGCCGATGGCGCGCTGATGGTGTCTGTCTTCACCGAAGCCGTCTCGCTCGGCCTGGTGACGCCGCCCGGTGAAATGGGCGCCGACATCGCCGTCGGCGAAGGCCAGTCCATCGGCAATGCGCTGAACTTTGGCGGGCCTTATGTCGGCCTGTTCGCGACGACGAAGAAACATGTCCGCTCCATGCCGGGCCGGCTGTGCGGCGAAACGGTCGATGCCGACGGCCAGCGCGGCTTCGTGCTGACGCTGTCGACGCGCGAGCAGCATATCCGCCGCGACAAGGCGACGTCCAACATCTGCACCAATGCCGGGCTCTGCACGCTCGCCTTCACCGCGCACATGACGCTGCTCGGCGACAAGGGCTTCACGCAATTGGCCGAGCTCAACCATGAGGCGGCCTGCGCGCTCGCCGATGCGCTGGAAGAGGTCGACGGGGTCGAGATCCTCACCCCGCGTTTCTTCAACGAGTTTGCCTTCCGCGTGCCGGGCAATGCCGAGGCCATCCTCGCCCAGCTCGACGAGCTTGGCGTGATCGGTGGCGTGCGCGCCTCCCGCATCCTCCCGGGCAAGGGCATGGACAATGTCATCATCACGTGCGCCACCGAGTGCACGACCGAGGACGACATCAAGGCCTATGCCGACGCGCTGAACGAGGTGCTGTAAATGACCATGAATTCCCAGGGCCGTTCCACCACGCCAGACGAGGCGATCCCCATGTCAGAGATTCAGACCGTTTCCGGATCCCGCGGGCTGCAGCAGCGCGAGGACCTGATCTTCGAAACCGGCAGCACCGGCAAGACCGGCGTCGACCTGCCCAACCCGAAAGGGACGAAGTCCCGGCTCGGCAGCGTCACCCGCAAGCGCCCGACAGACCTGCCGGGCCTGTCGGAGCCGGAGACGATGCGCCACTATGTGCGTCTCTCGCAGAAGAACTACGCCATCGATCTCGGCCTCTTCCCGCTCGGCTCGTGCACGATGAAGCACAATCCGCGGCTGAACGAGAAAGTCGCGCGCATGCCGGGCTTTGCCGACATTCACCCGCTGCAGCCGCAGGCGACCGTTCAGGGCGCGCTGGAGCTGATCGACCAGCTGGCCACCTGGCTGAAGACGCTGACCGGCATGCCGGCCGTCGCGATGAGCCCGAAGGCCGGCGCGCATGGCGAGTTCTGCGGCATGATGGCGATCCGCCGGGCGCTGATCGCCCGCGGCGAAATCGAGACGCGCACCCGCGTGCTCGTCCCGGCGTCTGCCCACGGCACGAACCCGGCGACAGCCGTGCAGTGCGGCTTCAAGGTCGATGAGATCAAGGCCGACGAACGCGGCCGCGTGAACATGGAAGACTTCAAGGCGAAGCTGGAAGACAGTTCCGACATTGCCGGCATCATGCTCACCAATCCGAACACGTGCGGCCTGTTCGAGACCGACATCATGGAGATTGCCGACCTCATCCATGAGGCGGGCGGCTATTTCTATTGCGACGGCGCCAACTTCAACGCCATCATGGGCCGTGTGCGTCCGGGCGATCTCGGCATCGACGCGATGCACATCAACCTGCACAAGACCTTCTCCACGCCGCATGGCGGGGGCGGGCCCGGCGCCGGGCCGACCGTGCTGTCGGACGCGCTCGCCGATTATGCGCCGGTACCGTTCGTCGTGAAGGACGAGGACATCTACAGCCTGGTGGAAGAGACCGAAGGCGAGGGCGAGGAGGCCTTTGGCCGCCTCTGTGCCTTCCATGGCCAGATGGGCATGTTCACCCGCGCGCTCGCCTACATGCTGAGCCACGGCGCCGACGGCCTGAAACAGGCCGCCGAGGATGCCGTGCTCAACGCCAACTATGTGCAGGCGCGTCTCAAGTCCACGATGACGGCCGCCTTTGACGGCTATTGCATGCACGAGGCGCTGTTCTCGGACGCCTTCACCGCCGAAGGGATCGACACGCTCGACATTTCCAAGGCGCTGATCGACGAGGGCTACCACCCGATGACCATGTATTTCCCGCTGGTCGTCCACGGGGCCATGCTGATCGAGCCGACCGAGACCGAGTCCAAGGCCGAGCTGGACCGCTTCTGCGACGCGCTGGGCGCGATTGCGGAACGGGCCAAGGCAGGCGACGAAAGCCTCAAGGGCGCGCCCTATCTCGCCCCGATGCGCCGGCTCGACGAGACCCAGGCCGCGCGCAAGCCGGTCCTGCGATGGACCCCGCCAGAGCCGGACCGGATGGCCGCCGAATAAGGCCTCTCCAGATCGCTATATCCCGTGTCACGCCGGCTCCCCTGGGGCCGGCGTGATTGCTTTGCGGAACAGGTCTTGCCAGCTGCGGATTGCTTGGAAAGAATGAATCCGAGCGGTCTTTCGCCCGAAATTGATCACAATCAGGGCTTCATCTGGTAATGCAGTCAGATAGCTGGATATTCCCGGATATCGAAGCCATATCCTGAGCCGGAAGACGAAAGAGAGACCAGATAAGAGGAGCGTCGGCGCGTGCCACTACAGACTGTCACCACTGGCCTTCGCGCCCTTTTTCGTCAGGTTCTCGCGGTTACCGGGCTCGGCATGATTGCGCTCGCCATTCCGGTGGCCTTCCTGACGCCGGTCCTGCCGATCGGCCTGCCGCTGGCCATTCTGGGTGTCATCCTGCTGGGGCGTAATGCGATCTGGGGCAAGCGCTGGATGGAGAACCGGATGGCGCGCCATCCGAGCCTCGAGCGCTTCGCGCCGAACTGGCTGATGAAGCTGGTCTTCGGGCGCGACAAGAACCCGACGCGATAGGCGCGCTCTTCTTTCGAAAACCCAAACAAGAAAAAGCCCCGCCGTTTAAAGGGCAGGGCTTTTACAAATTCTGACTGTCAGGCGGAGCCCTAGTTCAGCGACTTCTCGATCTCGTTGAGCGCTTCGGTGAACATATCGCCGCGCTTGGGCGAATTGGCGATGATGTCCTTGGCGGCGCGCGTGGCGGCATCGGCAGCCGTGCGGCGCACATCCTCAGCGGCTTCGGCCTCAGCGCGGGCGATGCGGGCTTCGGCCTGGGCCTCGCGGCGGGCGACGCGCTCTGCGAGGTCCTTACGGGCCTGCTCGACCATCAGCTTGGCATCCGCCTTGGCCTGCTTGACCATGGCTTCGGCCGTCTGGTCGGCTTCCTTCTGCTTGCGCTCGGCATCGGCCAGCATGGAGGCGGCTTCCTCGCGCAGGGCGCGGGACTCGTCCAGCTGCTTCTGGATTTCCGAGGCCCGGTCATCGAGCGACCGGCCGACGAATTTGAAGGCGCCCATGGCCGCAGCGATGGCGATGAAGATCACGAAGGCCGCGGCGGCGACATTGGTCGTCGGGTCCAGGAAGGGCGCGACGATGTGATAGAAACCGCTGCCGGCCTCGTGTCCGCCTTCCTCGACCGCCAGGGCAACCGGGGCCGCAAGCGTGGCGAGAAGGGCCGTGGTAAGAAGACGTCTCGTCATGATGATCTCCTAGCCTTTCGTTGCCCGGTCGACGGCGGCCTTGGCGTCGGCTTTGGTTGCCTTCACGCCAAAACGGCCGAGCATGGCCTGGGTCGCCTCGGTGGCGATGGATTCGACATTGGACAGGGCTTCGGCGCGGACCTTGCGGATACGCGTCTCGGCTTCGTCCAGGCGGGCGGAGAGCTGCTCGTCCACCTTGCGCGATTCCTCGGCGATTTCGGCCTCGACCTTGTCGCGCGCCTTGTCGGCGGTTTCGCGGGCCTTGGCGCGGGCTTCGGCAAGATGCTGTTCCTGCTTCTGCTTGGCTTCCTTGGCCTGTTCGTCGAGGCGGGCCGCCTCGTCGAGGGCATCGGCAATCGTGTCACCGCGCTTCTCGATCACGCCGCCCAGCTTGGGCAGCACGAACCGGGAGAGGACGATGTAGAGACCGCCAAAGAGGATCACCAGCCAGAAGAGCTGGGACGCAAAGTGCGACGGATCGAAGGGCGGGAAGGATGCACCTCCACTGCCTTCGGCATTCGGCGCGGGAGCGGCAAGAGACAGGAACATCATGGAGTCAACCTTGATGGCAGCACGTCAGAAGGGAAATGGCCGGCCCGTCTACCATCGGGTGCGGGCCAGCCGAAGTCGAAAGTCTGAAACCTCAGACCACGAACAGGATCAGGATGGACACCAGGAAGGACAGAATGCCGAGGGCTTCCGACAGGGCCATACCGATGAAGAGGTTGCCGGTCTGCTGCGGGGCAGCCGACGGATTGCGCATCGCGGCGTCGAGGAACGAGCCGAAGATGTTACCCACACCGATGGCGGCACCGATCATGCCCAGCGTGGCGAGGCCTGCACCGACATATTTGAGGCCGAGAGTGATATCGCCGTCCATTTCGAGATCTCCTTTAGGAAAGACTGATATTGGTTTGGTGCCCGTGAAGCCTGTTCGTGCGGGCGCGTCAAGTGTTGTGGCGCGGCCATGACGGGCCGCACCGGCGAAACAAGTCCTTAGTGAGCGGGGTGAAGCGCGTCGTTGATGTAGACGCAGGTCAGGATTGCGAAGACATAAGCCTGCAGCCCGGCCACGAGGAATTCCAGCGCATTGAGGGCGATCCCCATGCCAAAGGCAAGCGGCGCGATCACGATATAGGCTCCGCCCAGCGAAGCGAGCGTGATGGCAAAGCCGGCAAACAGCTTCAGCATGATGTGTCCGGCCAGCATGTTGGCGAAAAGACGCAGCGCCAGGGTCACCGGACGGGCGACGAAGGAGATGACCTCGATCGGCACCAGGAGAATGTAGATCGGCCACGGCGCGCCGGCGGGCGCAAACAGCTTCAGGAATTTGAAGCCGTTCTTGTAGAAGCCGTAGATGAGCACGATGGAAATGACGAGCAGGGCAAGCGCGCCGGTCACGATCAGGTGGCTGGTCGTGGTGAAGGCGTACGGGATCATGCCCAGCATGTTCGCGAAGAACACAAAGAAGAAGAGGGTGAAGATGAAGGGGAAGAATTTCAGCCCTTCCTCACCGGCCGCGCCGCGAATCATGTCGGCGACGAAGCCATAGCCGATCTCGGCGATGGACTGCATGCGGCTCGGCACCAGCTTGCCGCGCGAGGCGGCCATGCCGAAGAAGGCCACGATCAGCACGCAGCCAAGCAGCATGTAGAAAGAGGCGTTCGTGAAGGACAGGTCGAGTCCGCCGATCGGACCGATCTCGATCAGCTTCTTTACCTCGAACTGGTGCATCGGGTCGGCGATCTGCCGGAAGGAGAGATTCATCAGCCCTTTGTCCCGTCGTTCTCCGGCCCGTCATCCGGGCCCGTTGCGTCTGTGTTTCCTGCCGCCGTCAGCTGGCGATAGGCGCGTATAACATTAAGGATTCCGGCTGCAAGGCCGAATCCCAGCATGGCGAGCAATCCCCAGGGCTTTGTGCCGAAGAAGTGGTCGATCACGAGACCGAACATAATCCCGACAAAGACCGATGCCCCGAACTCTGCCCCATAGCGGAGCGCCTGCGCACCGGCCGAGACCGACCCGTCCATGTCTGCTTCGCGCCGCGCCTTCTCGGCGTCTCTCGATGCCCGTTCAGCCTGGGCTTTCGCGATCCGTTCGCTGAGATCATTCCGCTCTGGACCGGCCATGTGAGACGCCTGAATGCCGCTCGAAACCGACATGGGGAGGACCCCCTGCCATTTGCGCCGGAAGCTATTTGAGGCCATGACCCAAGTCAAGCCGCAGTATGGCCGTGTAGGGCCTTGAAATTATTGATCTTAATTAGTTTTCCGTATTTGACGCAGCGCCTTACTCGGCTGCGACGAGCTCTTCGGCGGCATCGAGATCGACCGAAACCAGCTTCGAGACGCCTTTTTCGCGCATGGTGACGCCGAACAGGCGGTCCATCCGGCTCATCGTCACCGGATTGTGAGTGATGACGATGAAGCGTGTATTCGTCTTGCGTCGCATCTCGTCCAGCAGGCGGCAATAGCGGTCGACATTCGCATCGTCCAGCGGCGCGTCGACCTCGTCCAGCACGCAGATCGGGGCGGGCCGTGAGAGGAAAACCGCGAAGATCAGCGCGGTCGCCGTCAGCGCCTGCTCGCCGCCAGACATCAGGCTCAGCGTGCCGAGCCGCTTGCCCGGCGGTTGTGCCATGATTTCCAGGCCGGCCTTCAGCGGATCCTCGTCATCGACCAGGCGCAGCTCGGCCTCGCCGCCGCGGAAGAGGGTGGTGAACAGTGCCTTGAAGTGTTCGTTCACCCGCTCGAAGGCTTCCAGCAGGCGCGCGCGGCCCTCATCGTTGAGCGCGGCAACGCCCTCGCGGAGCTTCTCGATAGCCCGCAGCAGGTCATCCTTCTCGACAGCCTGCGCGCCCAGACGCTCGGCGAGTTCGTCGGCTTCGGCCTCGGCTTCCATGTTCACGCCACCCAGCTGGTCGCGGTCGCGGCGCAGGAAATCGAGCTGGCGCTCGGCCTCGGACGGCTCAAGCGTTTCCAGCTCCTCTTCGTCGATCCCGGCCTTTGCGAGCGTCATCAGCCCTTCCGGCATGCGCTGGAACTGGGTGCGCGCGGTCTCGACCGCATCCTCCAGCCGGCCCTCGGCATTTTCCAGGCGCACCTTCGCACCGGCGAGCGATTCGCGCGCTTCCATCGCCGCGCTGGATGTCTCGCGGGCATGGGTTTCGCTTTCGCGCAGGCTCGCTTCCTTCTCGGCGAGCCGGTCGGCAGCCTGTTTGCGCTCTTCCTCGAATTGCGCGACGCGCTCGGCCAGTGCATCGATCTCGCCCTGCATCTCTTCCGGTTTGGAGCGGGCGCGTTCGGCCTCGCCGGCGGCTTCGGCGCGGCGCTTGAGCATGTCGTCCAGGCGCTGCTCGCTATTGGCGAGCCGGGTGGTCCAGCGCTCGACATCCTTCTGGAAGCCCTCGCGCCGGGCAATCGCCTGCTCGCGGTTGCGCGTGATGTCGGCGAGCCGGCCCCGGCACTCGGTCTCGTGCTCGCGGGCCTGGCGCAGCTGTTCGCGCGCGCTCTCGGACGTTGCTTCCAGCCGTTCCAGCTCGGTGTCGTCGCCGCCGATGGAGACCAGCGACAGCGATTCTTCCACCCCGCGCAAATCCGATTCGACGCGGGCGAGCGCTTCGCTGGCCGATTCGCGTTTGACGTCCGCGCGCTCGAAGGCCTGCTTGGCTTCGGCCGTGGCCGAGCGCGCGCGATTCAGCTCTGCGGTCTTGGGCGAGACCTGGCGGCGGGCGTCTTTCAGATCGTCTTCGGCGGTGATGCGCGCGGCCTTGGCCTCCGAGAGGGCCGCGGCAGCCTCAGACAGCCTTTCGCGCGCCGGGCCGATTTCGCCCTGGGCGTCTTCCAGCCGGGCCTGCTGGGCCAGCCGTTCGGTGGCAGAGACCGGCGCATCGGGGGTACGGGTAAACCCGTCCCAGCGCCAGAGATGGCCTTCGGTCGTGACCAGCCGCTGGCCGGGCTTCAGCTCGCCAGCGAGCCGGGGCCCGTCTTGCGGGCTGACCACGCCGCATTGCGACAGGCGCGCGGAGAGCTCGCCGGGCGCGTCGACAAAAGTGTGCAGCGGCTCGGCACCGGCGGGCAGAGCATCGGTCTTAACCTCGCGCCCGGCCCAGTAGAGCGAGGAGTCGGTCTGCGTGGAGGCCTGCAAATCATCGCCCAGCGCGGCGGCGACAGCCTTTTCATAGCCGTCGCGTGTGCGCACCCGGTCGATCACCGGCGGGGCCTGCGGGCCTTCGGCTTTCTTCAGGAGGCGCTGAAGCCCGCCAATTTCGGACTCCAGCGTGCGCACGGCCTGATCGGCCTCGTCCTTCGGCGCCTGCGCCTCGGCTTCGCCCTCGCGGGCTTCGGCGAGCGCGGTTTCCGCGGCATCGACGGCGCGCTCGGCATCGTGAACCGCCATTTCGGCAGCTTCCTCGGCCTGCTGGGCCTCGGTCAGTTTCGTCTGAAGGGCCGCCGTGTCCGGCATCTCGGCCAGCTGGCGTTTCAGCCGCTCGGCATCGGCTTCGAGGCCGGCCTTGCGGCGGCGCTGGGCTTCCGCGCTCGCCTCGGCGGCCTGACGCTCGGCCTTCATGGCGGCGAGCCTGGCAGAGACCTCGTCGGCCGCCGCCTGCGCGTCGTCGAGCGCGGTGCGGGCGGCCTCGAGGTCGGCCTTGGCCTTCTGCTCGAGCTCTTCATTGGCCTGCGGATCCTCGGTCGGCAGGGCGGCGAGATTGTCTTTCGCTTCTTCCAGCGCCTGCTCGGCCTCGTCCTTCTGGGCCTGCTCGCGCTGGATATCGTCCATCAGGCGGCGGGCTTCGCTCTCATGACGCGCCAGCAGGTCGGCGGCGTTCTTGCGCTCTGTCTCCAGCCGGGCGAGGTCGATCCGGGCCTGGCCGAGTTTGCCGGAGACCACCGATTCCGCGTCGCGCAGGGGCTGCAGGCCTTCACCGGCCTCGATCCGTTTAGTCTCGGCGACAGCCGCTTCCCGCGAAAGCTGCTCGACTGCATTGCGGCAGCGGGCAAGCTCTTCCTCGGCCTGCGCCTTGGCCTGTTTGGCGGCTTCCCATTTGAGGTGCGCGAGGAAGGCTTCCAGCGCGGAAATCTTCTCCGACAGTTCCTTGTATTTGCGTGCCTTTCTGGCCTGGCGCTTCAGGCTTTCCAGCTGGCGCTCGACTTCCGCCGAGACTTCCGACAGGCGTTCCAGATTGGTCTCGGCACCGCGCAGTTTCAGCTCGGCCTCATGGCGGCGGGAATTCAGCCCCGAAATGCCGGCAGCCTCTTCGAGGATGCGGCGGCGGTTCTGCGGCTTGGAGCCGATGAGTTCGGAAATCTGGCCCTGGCGCACCAATGAGGGGGAGTTTGCCCCCGTCGAGGCATCCGCGAAGATGAGCTGGATATCCTTGCCGCGCACGGTGCGGCCATTCAGCTTGTAGGTCGAACCCGCGCCCCGTTTCAGCCGGCGCTGGATTTCCAGCACGTCGGAAGCATTGAATTCCGGCGGGGCGGTACGCGCGGTGTTGTCGAGAACCAGCGTGACCTCGGCCAGTTCGCGGGCCGGGCGCTGCTGCGAGCCGGAGAAGATCAGGTCGTCCATCTCCCCGCCGCGCATCGCCTTGGCCGAGCTTGCGCCCATGGCCCAGCGAAGCGCTTCGAGGAGGTTGGACTTGCCGCAGCCATTCGGTCCGACAATGCCGGTCAGGCCGGGAAGAACCGGAATTTCCTGCGGCTCGACAAAGGATTTGAAGCCTGCAATGCGCAGCTCTGTAATGTGCAAAGCAGGCTCCCCTGTGTTGGTGTTACTCCGGTGTCGGCTCTTCTGACGCCGGTTCGCTCGTTCCTGTATCGCCGGATTCGGCGTCCATGTCGCTTTCGCCTGCAGCGGCGGGCGTTTCAGCCGGGTCAGAGGTCTCCGTCGGCGCCGTCGTTTCGCTCTCGGCAGCCGCCGGTTCGGCCGCAGGCGCGTCCTCGCCGAGCGCTTCATTCAGCGCGGTCTGCATGCCTTCCCAGGTGCGCCACTGCGTGCCGTCCGGCTCCTCGCCATTGATGAAGACGGTCGGCGTGCCGGTCACGCCGGCATCCTCGCCCTGGCCGACAGCCGCGGCGATGGATTTGCGAATGCCGGAATCCTGCAGGCACTGGTCGAAGGCGGCCGGATCGGTGATGCCGTGATTGGCCGCGATCTGCTGCAGGGCGGCTTTCACCTGGCCGCCATCGCGCGCGATGCTGATGATCGCCATCTGGCGCTCGAACAGCTCGTCGAGCACGTCGAAATACTTGTCCTCGCCGGCACAGCGGGCAATGGCGAAGCCGGCGACCGTGATATTGGCCGGGGCCGTCGGGAATTCGCGGAACACGAACTTCACCTTGCCGGTCGAGACATATTCCTCTTTGACCTTGGCGATCACGTCATTCTTGAACTGCAGGCAGTGCGGGCAGGTCCAGGAGGCGTATTCGACCAGCGTGACCGGCGCATCTTCCTCGCCGATATACATGTCGCCCGTCGCAGCGCCGTCTGTATTCGCCGATGAAGAATTGCCATTGCCTTCGCCCGCGGCGCCGCAGGCGGCCATGGCGAGAAGGGACGCAGCGAGAACAGCTGTGCGGCGTGTGATGGCTCTCATAGTCATAACCTTTTCTTAAGAGATTGAGTCGGAGTGGTTTCCAAGGGGTTAACGGCGCCAGGGGCGCTCATGACTCGGTCCGGGTGAGCACGGCTTCGCCGAGGGCGAGGACCGCCTTCTTCAGCTCGCTATCCTCTATCCCGGAAACGGAGTGTTGCAACTGTTCGCGCTCTTCAGCCGACAGCGGGCGCCTGCGCCGGGGCGGGGCAGGCTGGCCGCCACGCGTCAGCGGGCCCTGCTTCAGGCGCACCTCGCGGATGTCGCCGCCCAGCGAGACCGAGACCCGCTGGCGGATCGTCTCGGACTGGTGCTGCACCATGGTCGCGGCCGCCGGAATGCATTTCAGCGTCAGCACGCGGCCCTTACCCTTGCCGCTGGCGCCGATCTTGTCGGGTTCGCAGACCTTGGCGAGCTGCTCGCCGACAATATCGGCCCATAGCAGTTTCAGCCGGCCGATGGCCGGGCCTTTTTCAGGCAGCTTCTTGCGGGCAAGCTTCATCGCCGCGGCCCCGAAAGAGTTCGGCAGCGGCCGCACAGGACGGGCGCGCTGATAGCGCAGCGCGACACGCGCGCGGGCTTCTTCCAGCGGATCGAGACTTGACCTTGTGACCATCCTCACAATTGTGCACCGCATGCGATCACGTGGAAAGGCCGCAAATGCGGTTTCACCAGAGTTTGAAGACCTGCCAGCCGCGCTGCTCGACTGGTATGCGCGCCATGCCCGCGATCTGCCATGGCGGGTCGGGCCGAAGGCGCGCGCGGCCGGGGCGACGCCGGACCCGTACCGGGTCTGGCTCGCCGAGATCATGCTGCAGCAGACGACCGTGCCGCATGCGGCACGCTACTTTCATGCTTTCACCGAGCGCTGGCCCGCCGTGGATGACCTTGCCGCCGCCGAGGATGGCGATGTCATGGCCGCCTGGGCGGGGCTTGGCTATTATGCCCGCGCCCGCAACCTGCTGAAATGCGCGAGAGAGGTCGCTGCTGCCGGGGCATGGCCCAAGACTGAAAAGGGCTTGCGCGAGCTGCCGGGCATCGGGGCCTACACTGCCGGCGCCGTCGCCGCGCTCGCTTTCGGAGAACGCGCGCCGGCTGTGGACGGCAATGTCGACCGGGTGTTCGCCCGGCTTCTGGCGGCCAAGGGCGAGTGGAAGGAGGAGAAGGCACGGATCGCTGCCATCGTGCGCGATCTCGTGCCCGGAGACCGGCCCGGCGAATTTGCCGAAGCGCTGATGGATCTCGGCGCCACCATCTGCACGCCGAAGCGGCCGAACTGTCTCATATGCCCGGTCCGTCCGTGGTGTGCCGCCCATGCCGAGGGCGAGCCGGAGCGCTATCCGGTGAAGCCGGCGAAGAAGGCCAAGCCGAAACGCAAGGGCGAGGTGTTTGCCGTCTTTCGCGGCGATGACGTGCTGGTCGAGCGGCGCCCGGACAAGGGCCTGCTCGGGGGCATGCTGGCCTTGCCGACGACGGAGTGGAAAGAGGCGGGCGATGTCAGCCGTCCCGTCTGGGCGGAAGAGGCAGGTGAGACGCTGGGCGAGGTTCGCCACGTCTTCACCCATTTCGAATTGCGGCTGGATGTCATCCGCTTCAGCCTCGAGGCCGCGCCGGACGGATATGACTGGATGGAGGCCGGGACGGCCGCCGACGCCTTTCCGAGCGTGTTCGCCAAGGCGCTGAAGCTGGCGGTTTGAACGCCTGACGATTGAGGATGCCTTGCCACGGCTTGGCCGTGGCACCCATCTCCTGACCGCGCACCAGGCTCAGACGGCAGCAAATGGCCCCCATGGATAAACCATGGGGAGGCCCCCGCTGTGGCGCCGATCTTGCCTGAGGCTTCACGCTTCTAGCCCTCGGAGGCCTTGCGGTATTCCTCGTCGCGTTCCGAGCCGATCAGGTCGCGCACCGTCTCATTGGCATAGCCGAACTCCTGCAGGGCCCGGCCCGCCAGCTGCAGCCCGGCCTCGATAGCGTCCGGAATGACGAAGGTCGCGCCGGCCCGGCGCAGCGCCTGGCCGTGTTCGGCGTCACGGGCGCGGGCAAAGACCGGTACGGTCGGCCTCAGCGAGCGGATAGCGCGCACCATGGCTTCCGCGCTCGCCGGATCGTCCACGGTAACAACGAAGAGCGAGGCGCCGTGCGCGCCAGCGACTTCGAGGATTTCGCGGCGGGCGGCATCGCCGAGCGAGACCTGCCAGCCTTCCTTGCGCCCGCGCTGAACCGAGTGAAAGCCGCGCTCGAGGATGACGATATCGGCCTGTTCCTCGTGCAGGATGCGCGCAATCGTATGGCCGACCCGGCCGAAGCCGGCGATGATCACATGGCCTTCCCGGTCGGAGAAATCGGTGTTTTGCAGCGTCTCCGGCTCCGGCGTCTTCATCCGTCTGGCGAGCGAGACGCCGAGCCGGGAGGTCAGCGGGATCAGCAGCATGGAGAGCCCGGCAATCGCGCTGACGGGCGTGGTGAGCTCCGGCGTCAGGATGCCGGCGCCGGCGGCGGCCGCCATGATCACGAAGGCAAATTCCCCGGCGGGCGCGAGCAGGAAGGCACTTTCGGTGGCCACCGGCGCGGGCCCGGCAAAGAGGCGGCAGGCGACCCAGGAGACGAGCGCCTTCATCAGGAGAAGGCCGGCCAGGCCGCCGAGCACGATGGGCGCCATCTCGGCGATGACGACGAGATCGATGCTCATGCCGACCGTCATGAAGAAGATGCCGAGCAGGAGGCCCTTGAACGGATCGAGGTCGACTTCGGTCTGGTGGCGGAATTCCGTTTCGCCGAGCATCAGCCCGGCCAGGAAGGCGCCGAGGGCGACCGACAGGCCAGCCATGCCCGTCATCACTGCAGCGCCGATGACGGTGAACAGCGTCAGCGCCATCAGGAAATCGCGTCCGCCATAGCGCGCGGCCAGCCGGAAGACGTGCTGCAGCACGAAGCGCCCGGCAATGACGATGGCGGCCACCGTCAGCAGCCCTTCGAACAGCGCCCGGATCACGGTCTGGACGATGTTCACACTGTTTTCAGGCGAGAGGAAGCTCACGAAAATCAGGATCGGGGCGACGAGGATGTCCTGGAAGAGCAGTACGCCGAAGGCGGTGCGCCCGGCCGGTGTGGCGGCGCGGTGCTCGCTTGTCAGCACCTGCATGACGATGGCCGTCGACGAGAGCGCGAGCGCCAGCCCGATCACCGCGGCGGCCTGCGCGCTCACCCCGAAGGCCCAGAGCACGGTCCCGGTCACGGTCGCGCCGAGGATGGCCTGCGTGCCGCCTGCGCCGAACACGACGCGTTTCATGTCCCAGAGCTTCTCGAAGGACAGCTCAAGGCCGAGCAGGAAGAGCAGGAAGAGCACGCCGAGCTCGGCGAAGGGGGCGGCGGCTTCCGGGTCGGAAACGGTCACGAATTGCAGCGGCGCCCAGAGATGTTCGAAGGTGCCGAGCCCATGCGGGCCGAGCACGACACCGGCAATCAGGAAGCCGGCGACGGCCGGCAGTTTCAGGGCCCGGAAGGCCGGCACGATCACGCCCGCGGCAAACAGAAAGACGAGAACGTCCTTCAGAAAGATTTCCTGGCCTTCGTGCCCCATGCCGTGTGCGTCCTTCTGTCTGCCCAGGGTGTCGTGTGCTCACCATAGGCGGTCTCTCCTGTGGCGTCAGCCTTTGTCAAAGGGAAGTTGGCCAACCGCAAGATTCGGGTCGCTTGCCCGGGCTGAAAGCGCAAGACCTGCCTCGGATCCGATCTTGAGGTACCCGATGTTCGAGCTGACCGCAGCCCTGATCGTCTTTCTGTTTCCGCTGGCCTACAGCCCCGGGCCGGGGAACATGTTCTTTGCCGCCAACGGCGCCCGCTTCGGGCCGGCGGCGACCGTGCCGGCCAGTCTGGGCTATCACGTCGCGACCCTGCTGGTGACGCTGGCCATCGGGTTCGGATTCGAGACGACGCTGGAGCGCTCTCCCATCGTCTTCCAGGCCATCAAATGGGCCGGTTCGGCCTATGTGCTTTATCTCGCCTGGAAACTGTTCCGGGCCAGCGCCATCGACACGGTCGGCGAGGCCCGTCCGGCCGGGGTGTGGGGCGGCGCGGTCCTGCTGCTGCTCAATCCGAAAGCCTATGTGATCATCGCGCTGATGTTCAGCCAGTTCCTGGAAGCCGCAGCCGCGTCCGGCAAGCTCCTGGCCGTCGGCTGGATCAGCAGCGTCTTCACCCTCAACAATCTGCTCGCCTTCACCCTCTGGACGCTGCTCGGCGGCCAGATCGCGGCGCTGTTCAGGGATGAGGCCCGGGCCCATCTCCTGAACAGGGTATTCGGCAGCGTGCTCGCGCTCGTCGCGCTGTGGATGATGTTTGGCTAGCCGTTTTGCCGGGCGGGGATCAGTTCAGACCCATTTCCTGGCGGTAGCGCCGGCGCAGCAGGTCGATCGGGGCGAGGTCGCCCTTTGGCGATTCATAGTGCCAGAAGGTCCAGCCATTACAGGCCGGGGCTTTCATCACATGTGCGCCGAGCCGGTGGATCGAGCCGGAGGCGTCCCCGGTCGCCAGGCTGCCATCGACGCGGATGCGGGCGAAATGGCGCTTCTTGGGCGACCAGAGCCGGTCGCCGGGTTTCAGCCAGCCATTCTCGACCAGCGCGCCGAACGGCACGCGCGGCAGGGCCTTGGCGCCTTTCTGGGTCTCGAGCGCCTCGCCATTGAGCGGCGTAATCGCCTTCAGCCGGGCGCGCGACAGGCGGACATAGGCCGGGTCCTGCTCGACGCCGACATAGTCGCGCCCGAGCATCTTGGCCGCAGCCGCCGTCGTGCCGGTGCCGGAGAAGGGGTCGAGGACCACATCGCCGGGATTGGTTGTCGCCAGCAGGACGCGCTTCAGCAGCGCTTCGGGCTTCTGCGTGGGGTGCGCCTTCTTGCCGGTGGCGGTGTCCTTCAGGCGTTCGGAGCCTGTGCAGAGCGGGATCGTCCAGTCAGACCGCATCTGCTTGTCTTCATTGAAGGCTTTCAGCGCATCGTAATTGAAGGTGACGCGCGACTTTTCCTGCTTGGCCGCCCAGATCAGCGTCTCGTGGGCGTTCTGGAAGCGCGTGCCCTTGAAGTTGGGCATCGGGTTCGATTTCAGCCAGATCACGTCATTCTGGATCCAGAAGCCGGAATCCTGGAGGATGGCGCCGACGCGGAAGATGTTGTGATACGAGCCGATCACCCAGATCGCGCCGTCATCCTTCAGCACGCGGCGGCATTCGGTGAGCCACTGGTGGGTGAACAGGTCATAGGCGTCGAAACTGTCGAACTGGTCCCAGGCATCGTTGACGCCGGCGACCGCCGACTGGTCCGGCCGTGTCAGGCCGCCGCCGAGCTGCAGGTTATAGGGCGGGTCGGCAAAGACGAGATCGACGGATTTATCCGGCAGGCGCGACAGGACATCGACGCATTCACCTTCCATGATCGTGTTGCGGATCAGCTCCATGACGTTTTCAGCCCCTCTACTCGAATCAACTTGAACCCCCATCCGGCCCCGATTTGGTTTCTGCTTCGTTACGCAATGCCCCTGACAGCTGCAGCCGGACTGCGCATGCCGCTCATTCCGCAACCGTAACGATTTTTCGGGCCTGTGGACAAGTCTGTGGAGAAAACTCGGTGTTTCCTGTGGGCTGACTGTGAAAGGACAGGCTCAGACGTCGAGCAGCATCTGGCCGTTTCGGCCTTCCGAGGGACGGAAGAGGTCGGTGCGCAGGCGCGGACGGGGTGTGTCGAGGCGCAGCCGCCGGATCGCCTTCTGGAAGCGCTGGGCGATGAAGCGGGCATGCGGTCCGCGTCCGGTGCCACGCTCGAACCAGTTGGAATCATAATCCTGGCCGCCGCGCATCTCGCGCAGCTGGTTGATGATGCGCGCGGCCCGGTCGGGATAGTGCTGCACCAGCCACTCATGCACGATGTCCTTCAGCTCATAGGGCAGGCGCAGGATGACATAGCCCGCCCCCGAGGCTCCATGCTCGGCAGCCGCTTCCAGCAGGCGCTCCATTTCCGGTTCGTTGAGGGCCGGGATGATGGGCGCCGTCATGGCGATGACCGGAATGCCGGCATCGGAGAGCGCGCGGATCGTTTCCAGCCGGCGGTGCGGAGCCGCGGCCCGCGGTTCCAGGCGCCGGGCCAGTTTCGGGTCGAGCGTCGTCAGCGAGACACCGACCCGGGTAAGCCCCTTCTCGGCCATGGGCGCGATCAGGTCGATATCACGCTGGATCAGCGCCGACTTGGTGAGCAGGGTGACCGGGTGATTGTGCTCGGACAGGATCTCCAGGAAGGTCCGCGTCAGCCGCAGGCGGCGTTCGATCGGCTGGTAGGCGTCGGTGTTCATGCCGAGTGCGAGCGGGCGCACGACATAGGAGGGGCGTGACAGCTCCCGCCGCAACAGGGCCGGGCCGTCGGGCTTGAAGAACAGCTTGCTCTCGAAGTCGAGCCCGGCCGAGAGGCCCTGATAGGCATGGGTGGGCCGCGCGAAACAGTAGACGCAGCCATGCTCGCAGCCACGATAGGGATTGATCGTGCGGTCGAAGGGGATGTCCGGCGAGCGGTTATAGGTGATGATCGTCTTCGCGGTCTCGCGCGTCAGCGTCGTTTCCAGGCGGTCTGCTTCATCCTCGACCGTGCCCCAGCCATCATCGAAGGCAAACCGGGTCTCGCGCTCATACCGGCCGGTCTGGTTTGAGATCGCGCCCCGGCCCCTGTGTTCGAAGCGTTCCTCAACCCCGGCCGTGTCGACCAGGGTTACGCGGCCTTTCGGCGTGAGTTTCTGTGTCTGCCTCATGGGGACAGAGACAAGCACAGTCGTCAGAACAAAACAAGAACGCTTTGAGCAAAGCCTGTGGATGGCCCGGCCCGTTCACTGCCCGGCGCGGGATGTTCTAGGCGCGCATCGTGTTGAAGCTGACGAGGATGTTCCGGTAATAGTCCGGCAGGCCGGCTGGCAGGAACAGGCTGAGGTCGGAGGACAGGGTGATGCCGTCCGGCAGGGGGGCGACCGGGCATTCGACCGTGTTCAGCGTCATGGGCGACTCGTCGAAGCTGCGCCGCGTGCCGCTTTCGCGCATGATGGTGACGATGTGCCTGTGGCGCGAGTCGTCGCAGATCCGGTCGAAGAGCGCCTCGACTTTCTCTTCCGGGCCTTCGAGAATCTGCAGGAAGCTCACTCCGTTGAACATCAGCGTTCCGGTGATGGCGGACGCGGCATTGTTCCGGATGGCAGCTTCCAGAATGTCCTGGAGGTCAGTCGCCGTGAGTTCTTCAGCGGCGGCACTGACATAAGCAAGTCGGTACATTCAGATGACTTTCATTAGCGTTATGCGGACTTGGTCCGAACCGGGACGGAGCGTCGATAACCTAAATCAACAGAGCTGCGTTGGGTTAATGGGATGACTGATTATTAAAGACTTTCCAGTCTTTCCCGGTGTCGATGTCAAGCAGCCGGGGCAGCAGGGAAATATGAGCCCGCGCGGGCAGGTTCGACCAGACATCCTCCATGGCATGCGGGCCCGACCAGCGGACATCGTCGAAAATGTGCCGGTCGCGCAGGCTGTGGCTGAGCCCGAGTAGCCAGAAGCCGCCATCGTCGGCTGGTCCGAAGACGGCGCCATTATGCGACAGCAGTCTGACCGCCTCGCGGATATGCCGCCGGCGGATGCCCGGCGCGTCGGTGCCGATAAAGAGAACCGGCCCGTGCGGCGCGGCTTCCATAGCGGCGCCCATACGGTCGCCAAGATTGCCGCGGCCCTGCGCCGTCCGTTCCAGAGAGGCGGGCCAGAGCCCGCCCAGCGTTTCGCCGACCGCATTGTCCGGGGTGATGCAAAGCCGGGTCTCCCAGCCGGTACCGCGGGCCGCCTGCATGGTTTTCGCCAGGGCGAAACGGGCGATCCGGCGGGCTTCGGCACGCCCCACATCCTTGGCCAGACGCGTCTTGGAAAGCCCCATGCGGGGCGGTTTGGCAAAGATCAGCAAGGTCGGTTTGGTCATGTAAAAGCCATCAATCGCGGGTCAGCTTGTCTCTATCTGAACGCATATGGGTGGGAATGGATCATGATGACACGTTTGACTGCACGGATTTTACCGCTCCTGGCAGGGCTCGCCCTGACGGGCTGCTTTGTGTCCGAGACGCCGCTGATCGAACCGGAGGCGGCGGTGCTGCCGGCTGAGGGCGGCCTTGTGGTCTGCCTCGAGGCGGAAGACCCGTGCCTGACGCTGATGCGCCAGGATGACGGCTATCTCGTCGAGGCCCCGCGTGAGGAAGAGGGCGACCTGCATGTCCGCTTCGCGCCGCTGATCCAGGCGGGCGGGCGCCAGGTCTTCATCGCCGAAGCCGGTGTGCAGACCGAGGACGGCACTTTCTACATGTACGGCCTCGCCCGGCGCATGCTGGAGCCGGATGCGCGCGGCGCGACCCTGCAGGTCGCCGGGCTCGATTGCGAGGAGCTGGACGAGACCGCGCTGGCCGGCTTCGAGGCGGGTGGCGGCCGTGTCGAGACCGACAAGATGACAGAATGCCAGCCGGCCTCGCTCGACCAGCTCAAATCGGTCCTGCTGGCGGCCCATCGCGAGGGGCTCGCCACCGATGCCTGGTGGCAGGCGCATGGCGAGGATCTCTAGCGATAGGCCCTGGCCAGCGTCTCGGGCGAGGCGCCCATCAGGTAGCGGGTGATCAGCCAGGCATTGGCCCAGCTGCGCTTGCGCCAGCCATCGCGCTCATACTTCGCCGCCGAGGTGCGCGCTTCCGCCGAGAGGAAGGCCAGCCGCTTGCGCCCGATGGCCTGCACGAGGCGCACATCCTCCAACAGCGGCACGTCGTCATAGCCGCCAACGGCGTCATAGAGCTTGCGCGAGACGAGCAGGCCCTGGTCGCCATAGGGCAGGGCAAGCCAGCGCGCGCGCCGGTTGGCCCGGGCCGCGATCACTTTCGCCATCGGCGCATCGGAGCGGTAGGCGAGCGTGAAGACCGCCGCCTTGTCCGGCCGGTCTGCCAGGTGTCCGGCGACCCGCTCGGCCCAGTCGCGCGAGAGCACCGTGTCGGCATGCAGGAAGAGCAGCCAGTCGCCGCGCGCGGCCTCTGCCCCGGCGATCAGCTGTTTCGCACGGCCAGGCGCGCCGGTGAGCACATTGGCCCCGGCGCCTTCGGCGATGTCGCGAGTGTGGTCGTCCGAGCCGCCATCGGAGATGACGAGTTCACGGATCAGACCGGCTTCCAGTCCCGGCATCAGGCTGTCGAGACAGGCCGGAAGACTGGCTTCGGCGTTGAGCGTCGGAAGGATGATCGAGATCGGTGCGGGCATGCTGGACCCTCTCTTAGTCCAAATCCGGGCCGCGTCGAGTGTGTCGAAAGGCCGGGAACGCCTTTGCCAGATCGGGCGTTTCAAGACACGTAATCCCGCAAGAAGGAACAAGGACTATGTCAACGATCTACGAGACCCTGAAACAGGACCATGAGCGCCACCGCAAGCTGCTCGCGACCATCGCCGATACGCATGGCGATTCCGAAGAGCGCCGGAAAGCCTGGGATGAATTCTATCATGATGTCAGCGCGCACGCCGCCGCCGAGGAAGAGACCTTCTATTCCAAGCTGATCGCCGATGAGGAAGGCCAGCAGGAAGGCCGCCACTCGGTCGCCGAGCACAAGGAGCTCGACGACATGATGGAAGAGCTGAACGAGACCGACTTCTCCTCACCGGCCTGGCTGACCAAGTTCAAGGACATGCGTCATCGCTATGAGCACCATATCGATGAAGAGGAAGAGGACATTTTCCCGGTCGCCGAGGACGTTATCGGCGAGGACGGGAACGAAAAACTCGGTGCGGCGTTTGAAAAACGTAAGGACGCTGAAATCGAGCTTGTCGAGGAAAAAGCCGAAGAGAAGCTCGAAGAGTAGACTTGGACAGGACTGGGAGCTGGACTGCACATCCGGCGGATGTCCGCCACAAAAAGCCCTCCGCGTTTCCCCTCGCGCGCCGATGGGCTTTCTCAAGAGCCCGACGTGTTACCCCTCCACGTCGGGCTTTTTCTTTTGTCTAAAGCGCCTCCAGCCGTGCCTGAATGTTAAGCAGGTCCCGCCAGGCGCGGCTTTTTTCTTCCGGCCGGCGCAGCAGGAAGGCCGGGTGGAAAATCGGGAAGAGCGGCCCGTCATAGCCGCCCGGTGTCTTCAGGACATGCTCGGTGCCGCGCAGCTTCATGATGCCGGTGCGTGATTGCAGGAGCGATTTCGCCGCCACACCGCCGGCCGCGATGATGAGTTTCGGCTGGCCGAGCTCGATCATCCGGTCGACGAAAGGCCGGCACAGCTCGAGCTCCTCATCGCTCGGATTGCGGTTTCCCGGCGGGCGCCAGTAATTCACATTGGTGATGAAGGTGTTCTCGGTGCGTGAAAGCCCGATGGCGGCCAGCATCTTGTCGAGCAGCTTGCCCGCCTTGCCCACAAAGGGCAGGCCGATCCGGTCTTCCTCGCCGCCCGGGCCTTCGCCGATCACCATGACAGGCGCGCCCTGCACCCCGTCGAACACGGCGGTCTTGCGCGCGGCCTCTTTCAGGATGCAGCCATCATAGCCCTCAATGGCGGTCTTCAGCGCATCCAGCGTGTCGGCGCCGGCGGCAAGCTCCTTGGCGTCATTGACCCAGTCTTCATGCGTTTTCTTGCGCAGATGGCGCGGCAGGCGCTCGGGCGGTACGGGCGGTGGAGCCGGTGCGGCCTTCGCGGTCTCTTCGGCCGCCTTTTTCCAGGCGCGCATCTGGGTCTCGTCGGCCTCGACGCCCATCTCGGCCCACCAGTCGGTGAGGGCCTTTAACGCAGGGGAAGAAGAAGTTTGGGACATTCAGACCTTTGGCATTCAGCGGATTCGACTGTAGACCGGAGGCAGAGCATGTATAGGGCAGGCGGACAGACACCGCCATAGCTGGGAGTATTTGTATGGCCGAGGCAGTAGAACGCGAATCGATGGAGTTCGACCTTGTGATCGTCGGGGGCGGGCCAGCCGGGCTCGCCGCAGCGATCCGGGCGAAGCAGATCGCCAATGAAGCCGGTGACGAACTGGAAGTCGTCGTGCTGGAAAAGGGCGGCGAGATCGGGGCGCATATCCTTTCGGGTGTCGTGGTCGACCCATCCGGGCTCGACGCGCTGATTCCGGACTGGCGGACACGCGATGACCGTCCGCTGAAGACGGAAGTGACCGGCGACAAGTTTGTCTGGCTTGGGCCGAAGGGCTCGATGGACATCTCCTGGCTGCCCATGCCGGGCTATATGAAGAACCATGGCAACTTCACCGGCTCGCTCGCCAATGTGGCGCGCTGGCTCGGCCAGGAAGCGGAAAATCTCGGCGTCCAGGTCTTCCCCGGCTTTGCGGCTTCAGAGCTGGTCTATGGCGATGACGGCGAAGTGAAGGGTGTGGTTGCCGGCGTCATGGGCATCGGCGCCGATGGCAGCCACAAGCCGGACTATGAGCCGGGCATGGAGCTGCTCGGCAAATACGTGCTCTTCGCCGAGGGCGCGCGCGGTTCGCTGTCGAAGGAGCTGATCCGGAAATTCGATCTCTCCGAAGGCCGGGAGCCGCAGAAATACGGCATCGGCCTGAAGGAGCTCTGGTCGGTCCCGGAGGAGAATTTCAAGGAAGGCTATGTCCAGCACACGCTGGGCTGGCCGCTCGACGACAAGACCGGCGGCGGCAGCTTCCTCTACCACTTCCGCGATGGCGGCGAGCCCTATGTCTCGCTCGGCTTCGTGGTGCACCTCAATTACAAGAACCCCTACCTCTCGCCCTATCAGGAGCTGCAGCGCTGGAAGCACCATCCCGATATCCTGAAGCATATCGAGGGCGGCAAGCGCGTCGGCTATGGCGCTCGCGCCATCACCGAGGGCGGCTACCAGTCCCTGCCGAAGCTCACTTTCCCGGGCGGCGCGCTGATCGGCTGTTCGGCCGGTTTCGTCAACGTCCCGCGCATCAAGGGCAGCCACAACGCCATCCTGACCGGCATGATGGGGGCCGAAGCCGCCATCGCCGCGATCAAGGAAGGCCGCCAGGGCGATGAGCTGATCGCCTATCAGGAAGCCTATGAAGACTCCTCGGTGCGCAAGGAGCTCTATCTCGTGCGCAATGTGAAGCCGCTTCTGTCGAAGATGGGCACGGCCGTGGGCACGCTCATGGGCGGTGTCGAGATGTGGACCACCAAGCTCTTCGGCGGCTTCTCCTTCTTCGGCACGATGGGCCATGGCAAGACCGACGCCCAGGCGCTCGAGCCGGCGGCCAAGCACAAGCCGATCGAGTATCCCAGACCCGACGGCAAGATCAGCTTCGACAAGCTGACCAATGTTTCCTTCACCAACACCAATCATGCCGAGGACCAGCCGGTCCACCTGATCGTGGAGGACATGGAGCTGCAGAAGAAGTCCGAGCATGACGTCTATGCCGGCCCGTCGGCGCGCTATTGCCCGGCCGGTGTGTATGAATGGGTCGAGGAAGACGGCAAGGAGCCGCGCTTCCAGATCAACGCGCAGAACTGCATCCACTGCAAGACGTGCGATATCAAGGATCCGAACCAGAACATCACCTGGACGACGCCGGAAGGCGGCGGCGGTCCGGCCTATCCGAACATGTAAGGAGCGGCTGCGGCCCGATGGCGGACGATATTCAGAGTTTCGAGTTCAAACCGGCCCTGATGCGGGGCCGGGACAACTGGACACTCGACGGCGGCTTCCTGACCAAGAATGGGGAGCTGTTCTGCGATCTCGGGCGGATCGAGTCCGCCCGGTTTGCCGAAATGGCCTCGCAGCGCGTCTACACCGCCTGGCTGGATCTTTACCAGGGCGATGGACGCCACCGGATCGCCTGCAATCTCCGCCGGCCGAGCGAGCACAATCAGCAATTCATGTCGCTGGCCGCGAGCGTGCTCGAAAATCTTGCCGCGCGTGAGCCGGATATGCCGGTGGCCTTCGGGGCCGGGTCGGGCGTGCGCTGGGCCATGTTCCTGATCGGTCTGCTGGCCGGGCTGTTCGGGCTCGGCCTGTGGGCCTCGGTCGCTATGGGCGGCACGGCGCAGGACGAGACCCTGTTCGTGCTTCTGTTCGGCGGGCTGTTCGTCGTCTTTGGGGCAGGGCTTGGCTGGGCCTACCGGCCCTGGGCCCCGCCGCGCATGCTATCGGCCAGCGCCGCCCGCGACCTTGTGCGCCGTTTCGCGGCGAATGCCGGTCCACAGAAAGGCAAAGACCAAGGCGAAGACCCAGAACAGGACAAAGGGTAGCGCCCCGCCGCCGGCCGTCGCGACAAAGGCGGCGACCGCACAGACCGCCGACAGCCCCCACCAGATGAGCGCCACCTCGATATGGCTCCAGCCGGCCTGCAGCAGTGCCTGATAGGCGTGATCGCTATGCGCCTCGAACCAGGCGTCGCCGCGGCGCGCGCGCAGGACCAGCGTCATCAGTACGTCGGCCAGGAAGGGCAGGGCGAGCAGCGCGACGGTCCAGACCGGCAGCCCTGAAACCAGGCCCAGCGCCGCAAACAGGCCGCCCAGGCCAAACGCTCCGGCATCGCCGGCATAGAGCGTGCCGCGCAGATTGTGCATGAGGAAGGCGGCGATCGCGGCAAGGATCGCGGCCAGCCCCGGCGGGAACGGCATGTCGGCATGCGCGCCATAGGCCGCGCCCAGCCCGGCAAACATGATCGCCAGCGAACCGGTCGCGAGCCCGTTCGAGCCGTCCATGAAGTTCGTGGCATTGGTGAACACCAGCAGCCACAGCGCCGAGCCGGCAAGTGTAATGGCCGGCAGGGTGACATTGCCGAAGGGCGAATCGAAGGCCGGTGTCGCGACCCCGAAAAACGGCGCGATCACGCAGACAGCCGTAACAAGCAGGAGCTTGGTCACCGCGCCCATGCCATTGATGTCGTCGCCCGTCCCGATCAGGGTCAGCGCCCCGCTTGTCAGCAGCGCGGCCACGACCGCGGCATGATGGCCGGGCAGCCAGTCGGGCGTGATCAGCTCGGGCGTCAGCGTGTGGGCCATGCCGGCGGCGGCATAGACAATGGCAATCGCGGCCATGACACCGAAGCCGCCAAGGCGGGGCACCGCGCTTGCCTGCTGCTTGCGTCCGCCATCGGGGGCATCCACCACCCCGGTCTGCTTCATCAGCACACAGCCATAATAGGACAGCAGAAACGCCAGAACGGCGGTGACGATGAAAACCGGATAATCAGTCATGGCTGACGCGTACCGTTGAGCAGAGTCGGCGCAATCCACCAGTCCGGATGGGCCGATTTCAGAGCGTCGCTCGCGGTCTTGAGGTCATGGCGGGTTGGGAACACGCCAAAACAGGTCGCCCCGGAGCCGGACATGCGGGCCAGCGCACAGCCGGGCCGGGCCCGCAGCGCTTCCAGCGCGTCCCCGATCTCCGGCACCAGCTTGAGGGCCGGCGCTTCGAGATCGTTGCGCGTTTTGGTGCCGAGCCAGTTTGCCAGGCTGCCGGCCGTGCGACCGGGCGGAATGTCCAGCGCCTCGAGCGCTTTCGGCGTATCGGTGCGGTCATAGGCCTGGAAGATCGGGCCGGTCGGGCAGGGCAC
>NZ_NCST01000014.1 GCF_002088975.1 Henriciella aquimarina | reverse complement strand
GCGCCGTGCTCTACACCGCCCAGGCCTGCGGCCTGCCGAATGCCGAACGCAAGGACGCCCAGCGCCTGCTGGCCGATGCGATCCGTTCGGCGCCGTCCTTCCCGCCGGCGGCCTATCACGGCGCGAAGCACCTGATGATCGACGGCAAGGTAAAGGCCGCCCAAGGCGTGCTGGAGCTTGGCTGGAAAGCAAATCCGCACCCCGCTTTGGCCCAGCTCTGCCGCCGGCTCGACCCCTCCGACACGCCGAAGAGCCAGCTTGCCCGCCTCAACGCACTCGCCGGCACAAACCCGGAAGCGCGTGAAAGCCGCATCCTCAAGGCCGAGATCGCCATGGCGAACCGCGACTGGATGAGCGCGATCCGGTCGCTCGCCCTGCTGGTCGAGGAAAAGCCCACCGCCCGGCTCTGCCTGCTGCTGGAACAGGCGCTGAAAGGCTATGGCGACACGTCCGAAGCCCGCCGCTGGGGCCGGATGGCCGTCACCGCCTCGCGCGAGGCCGAGTGGTCCGACATCG
>NZ_NCST01000013.1 GCF_002088975.1 Henriciella aquimarina | reverse complement strand
CAGCCAGTGTCTCATCGCCGTTTCCTCCGTCATGCTCTTTTGCGGCGACATTAATTGGCATGCACCGTGTCAGGAAGTCCTTTTGGGGAAATCTTTTGCGGGGCTGAGGTGGTCATCCTCCCTGGATACCTGCGCATGCAGGTATCCAGGGAGGTCCCTCAGAGAGGACCGGCAGACATACTTTTCGACCTCTTCTATAGTTCGGAAGACTTGCACAGAGCTCTCACAAACTATTTCAGTAGCCGTCCCGATTTCGCTGACCGGACTGCTGCTTATGATACTTCCAACAATCGACGTTCCATCCCTGCCTACGAAACGGTTGCCGGAAGCCGAACGACAAGATGTCTTGTTTCTATCGCGTAAATTCAATGACATGGTGAAATATACAAAAAATTTCTACGCAGACGTCGGTTTGTTTGAGGAATGCCTATTCGCTGCGCGGAAAGCCACCCGGGAAAACCGCGATCTGCTTTCTCGGTATCCGTTTGTGGCGGCCCGCGATGGAGCCATGACGATTTACCATTTTGCCAAAGCTCTAGACAATGCAAATGGGGCGGCTTTTCGCGTTCCAACTATTGCGAGGCTTGTCGATAAGAACCTTCTGAAAGATGCGCGGAAACTATTGGAAGATACCTTCCCCCTGCATGTCGCACTGAGACATGCAGTTGCCCACGCTGCCGAACTCGCAAGTAACCCAGAGAAGGAAAAAGATCGGGCTCTGTCTGGGCCTTACGAAGGCCTCGGCATCAAGATCGAACATGAGCAGGCAACCGCTACGATTGAGGAAGGGCTATCCAATAGAACCTTTTTCACAACGCATCAGGGGCAGATTCTCAGCTACGATATTACCAAGAGCTCTGCAGACGCGTTAGTTGAAGCAACTCGGACGTTCATGAGTGCTTTCTCTCGTGTCTCAGCGCATCTTCGCGAATGAAAGGGAGCTTGCGCCCCCTAATCCAGGTCGCGTTTGACTTCCGGGCTGTCGAGGAGGGCGTCGATGTGGCTCGCCTCGTCATAGGAATGGTCCGCGATGAAGTTCAGATCGGGGGTGAACTTCATCTCGATACGCTTGCCGAGCTTGCCGCGGATGAAGGCCGAGGCCCGGTTCAGCGCCTTGGCGAGCTGGTCCTGCGCGGCCGGGTCGGTCTCGCCCAGCGGCGAGCAGAAGACATTGGCGTGCTTCAGGTCGGGCGAGGTGCGCACCTCGCCGATCGTGACATTGACGCCCTGAAGGTCCGGGTCGCGGAACTCCTCGCGCATGAAGATGTCGGTCAGCGCATGGCGGATGAGCTCGCCGGCGCGCAGCTGGCGCTGGGAGGGTTCAAGCGCGTTTGCGTCTTGCCTTTTTCTGTTGCGCGCCATGGGGGGCTCCTTCGTTCAGCCGGGTCTTGAAGGCCAGGGCGGCGGCCTTGTCGCCGGCAAACCACTTGTCCGGCACGATCAGCGGATCGGCGCCATCAAAGGTGATCAGCGTGTATGAGCGGCGGCTGCGCACCGTCTGGACGGCCGCCCAGGCAATGCGCGTCTCGACCGCGCCTCTCCTGATTTGGAGCCCTTGCTGTGTCAGGTCAATCACTGTTTCAGCGCCGGTCTCGGAGGCCCGGCCCGCATGGTGGCGGTAGGACCAGCGCACGAAGATGAGATACCACACGATCCCGGCCATCGCCGCGCACAGCGAAGAGAGAAACCAGGTCCAGTAGGAAGAGACCGGCGTGGTGCTCAGCGCGTTGCGGGTCATCAGCGCCATAGCGGCCGAGATCACCGGCGCGGTCACCCCGGCATAATAGAGCGCGGTCGGGCCGATATTGGACGAGCGGGTCTGGTTGACCAGCCGCTTCATGTCCTTGTCGGTCAGCTTGCCGACAGCCCGCAGGCGGGCGCCATGCGGCCCCGGATCACGCGGCGCGGGGGCAGGGGGGTAACGGCGGATAGCCATGCCGCAGAGTGAAGCAGGCCAAGCTTAACCGGAAATGGAAAAAGCCGGGAAAACTCCCGGCTTCTTCTCGTTGTCTGCAGTTGGTTTCAGGTGTGTGGACTAGCTGTCGAGCGTCCGCTCGACCACCTCGACCTCGAAACACTCGATCTTGTCGCCTTCGCGGATGTCTTCGTATTTCTCGAAGGCCATGCCGCACTCCATGCCGGAGGACACTTCCGGCACTTCGTCCTTGAAGCGCTTCAGCGTCTTCAGCTTGCCCTCGTGAATGACGACATCGTCGCGCAGCAGGCGCACGCCGCAGCCGCGCTTGACCACGCCTTCGCTGACCTTGCAGCCGGCGACCTTGCCGACGCGGGTGATGTTGAAGACTTCGAGAATGTCGGCATAGCCGATGAAGGTCTCGCGCTGTTCCGGGGCGAGCATGCCCGAGAGCGTGTCTCTCACATCGTCGATCAGGTTGTAGATCACCGAATAGTAGCGGATCTCCACCCCTTCCTTCTCGGCCAGTTCGCGCGCCTGCTTGTTGGCGCGGACATTGAAGGCAAAGACCGGGGCGTTGGACGATTTCGCCAGCAGGATGTCGCTTTCGGAGATACCGCCGGCCGCGCCATAGATGACATTGGCCCTGACCTCGTCATTCGACAGCTGCTCGACCGACTGGGTGATCGCCTCGACGGAGCCCTGGACGTCCGCCTTCACCACCAGCGGCAGTTCGGAGACGGCCGCATCGTCCTTCATCGAGTTCATCAGCGACTCGAGCGAAGCACGCGAGGCAACGCCGGTCTTCTGGCGCTCCATCCGGCTGCGATACTCGGTGATCTCGCGGGCACGGGCCTCGTTGTCGACGACGTTGAACATGTCGCCAGGCTCCGGCGCGCCGCTCAGGCCGAGCACCTCGGCGGGGACGGCGGGGCCGGCTTCCTTGAGCTGCTGGCCGCGCTCATTGACCAGCGCGCGGACCTTGCCCCACTGCTTGCCGGCGACGACGATCTCGCCGCGCTTCAGCGTGCCGCGATTGACGAGCACGGTCGCAACCGGGCCGCGGCCCTTGTCGAGCTGCGATTCCACCACGATGCCGTCGGCGTCGCGGTTCGGATTGGCTTTCAGCTCGAGCAGCTCGGCCTGCAGCGTGATCGCCTCGGTCAGTTCCTCAAGGCCGGTCCGTTCGGTGGCCGACACCTTGATGGCCTGAACGTCGCCGCCCATCGCCTCGACCTGGATGTCGTGCTGGAGCAGTTCGGTCAGGACATTGTCCGGATTGGCATCCGGCTTGTCGCACTTGTTCACCGCCACGATGATCGGCACTTCGGCCGCCTTGGCGTGCTTGATCGCCTCGATCGTCTGCGGCATGACGCCGTCATCGGCTGCCACCACGAGGATGACGATGTCGGTGACGTTCGCGCCGCGGGCCCGCATTGCGGAGAAGGCGGCGTGGCCCGGCGTGTCGAGGAAGGTGATCTTGTCGCCGGAGCCCAGCTGCACCTGATAGGCACCGATATGCTGGGTGATGCCGCCGGCTTCGCCTGCGACCACATCGGTCGAGCGGAGCGCGTCGAGCAGCGACGTCTTGCCGTGGTCGACGTGGCCCATCACGGTCACGATCGGCGCACGCGGCTTCATGTCCTTGGGATCGTCCTCATCGCCTTCCAGGCCGATCTCGACGTCGGATTCGGCAACGCGCCGGACGGTGTGGCCGAATTCCTCGGCGATCAGCTCGGCGGTATCGGCGTCGAGAATATCATTGGCGCGCATCATCTCGCCTTGGCGCATCATGTATTTCACGACGTCGGCGACGCGTTCATTCATGCGCTGGGAAAGATCCTGAAGCGTGATCGATTCCGGCAGGGTGACCTCGCGGGAGACCTTTTCCGTGCCATCGTCACCGGACTGGCGGCGTTCGCGTTCGCGTTCACGGGCGCGCTTGACCGAGGCCAGCGAGCGCTGGCGTTCGCCATCGTCGCCCAGGGCGCTGGCAATGGTAAGCTTGCCCTTGCGGCGCTTGTTGCCGCCACCGCCGCCCTTGCCGCCGGGTCCGCCGTCACTGAAGTCACGGTCGTTCTGACGGCCCTTGCGGGATTTCTTGCCGCCGCCACGGCCCTGGGCGGGCTCGGGGATCGGCATGTCGGGCGCCGCCGGAGCCGGCTCGCCGCCGCGGTCGTCCTTGGCGGGCGCGCTCTTCTGCTTCTTCGCCTCGGCCTCTTCCTTGGCCTTGCGCTCTTCTTCCTCGGCCTTGCGGCGGGCTTCAGCCTCTTCGCGCTCCTTGTCCTCCTGGACCTTGCGCTCCTGTTCGGAGAGCAGGCGCTCGCGGGCGGCTTCCTGGCGTTTCTGCTCGGCTTCGCGCTTCTGCTCGGCTTCCCGGCGCTGCAGCAGGACTTTCTGGCGCGCTACGAGTTCCTCTTCGGTAATGCCGAGCTTCTTCGCGGCTTCCGCGAGCTTGGACGGCTGCTTGCCGCCGGACGCAGGGGCCTGCGAGGCGGACGACTTCTTGCCGCCCTCCTGACCGGACCCGCCCGGTCCCACGACGCGGCGCTTCTTCGTCTGCACGATCACCTGTTTGGACCGGCCATGGCTGAAGCTCTGCTTCACCGTACCGCTCGACCCACGCGAGACCGTCAGAGGTTTGCGTCCGCTCGTATTGCCTTTGTCTTTCGTATCGCTCATGCGACTCCATACATCTGCATATTTATCGGCAGAGACCCAATCCCTGCCGTTTTGTCTCACCGATTCCGGCTAGAGAACCAGTCTTGTTCCGGCGCTGTCCTGAACCCGACCAGCCGTTTATAGGCGGTTCCGAAAGAGTCCGACAGCGGGCCTTCCTGAAGCAGGGCATGTATCACACGCCCCCTGCCAAAGGCCATGCCCAATTCAGCAGACGTTAGCGCGCCTGCTGTTCTGGGAGTGTCATACATCGCCTTGGCGAGAAAATGAACCTTGTTACGGCCATCCTCGCTGCCATCGCTTGCCTCGATGAGATGGCCCGGCGAGTCTTTCCTTAAATAGTCACGAACCTGGTCGAATCCAAGAATGACTTCACCGGCCTTGCGCGCCATGCCCAGAAGACCGAGGCAGCGCTGCACCAGCTGGTCCTCGATCAGGGCGGTCATATCGTCGATCGGCGCGGTCTTCGCCTTGAAAGCGCGGGAAAAGGCGTCTGTCTTGATCGCCTTCTCCACGCTGGCGCGGTCGGCCTTCACCCAGGCGCCACGGCCCGGCAGCTTGGCGAGCACATCCGGCACCGCCACGCCGTCAGGCGAGCGGACAAAGCGGATCAGCGCATCCTGCGGGAGGCTTTCACGCGTGACGATGCACTGGCGATGGGGCCCACCGCCAGTGTCTGTGTCATCGGACGCCTTCAGGCGCCGGAGGGGCTCATTCCTTGGGCTCGGCATCGTCGCCGTCCTCTGAGGAGGTTTCTGCCTCGGTTTCTTCGGCCAGCGCGTCGAGGTCGAAGATCAGTTCTTCCTCGGCGAGCTCCTCGGCCTCGTCGCTGGCCTTGCCGATTTCGCCAAGCGACATGAGCGCGCGCTCTTCCTCGGACAGGTCGGCGCTCTCGCTGGCGGCTTCGGCGGCCATGTCGGCCTCGAGCTGGGCGAGCGCTTCCGGCTCGACCCATCCGGCCGCGACACGGGCGCGCATGATGAAGAGCTGGGCCTCATCCTTGCGCATCTCGCCCTTCTTCAGGATGCCTTCCTGGAAGACCGGCTTGCCATCGGGGCCCGGCTCGCGCCAGCCCGTGATGTCGTCCGGCACCAGCCCGGCAATGTCCTCGAGCGTCTTGACGTCGTTCTCGCCGAATTTCACGGCAAAGGCGACGGTCATGCCCTCGAGCTCCATGACATTGTCCTCGACTCCCAGTTCCTTGCGGCGGGCATCCTGCTCGGCGGCAAGATTGTCGAGATATTCGCGGGCCCGTTCCTGGATCTCGTTGGCGACTTCGAGGTCGAAGCCTTCGATCGAGATGAAGTCTTCCGGCGCCACATAGGCGATTTCCTCGACGCTCTCGAAGCCTTCGGACGCCAGCAGCTGGGCCAGCGTCTCGTCGGCGTCGAGCGCCTTCATGAAGAGCTCGGTGCGGGCCTGGAAGTCCTTCTGGTAACGCTCGGAATCGGCGGTCTCGGTGACCAGGTCGATCTGCCAGCCCGTCAGCTGCGAGGCGAGACGGACATTCTGGCCGCGCCGGCCGATGGCCAGCGGGAACTGGTCGTCGGCGACGACGACTTCCACGCGATGCTCGTCCTCGTCGAGGACAACCTTGGAGACTTCCGCCGGCTGCAGCGCGTTCACGATGAAGGTGGCCGCGTCATAGTTCCACGGAATGATGTCGATCTTCTCGCCCGACAGTTCGCCGACGACAGCCTGGACGCGCGCGCCGCGCATACCGACACAGGCGCCGACCGGGTCGATCGAGCTGTCATTGGAGATCACGCCGATCTTGGCGCGCGAACCGGGGTCGCGCGAGCAGGCGCGGATCTCGATGACGCCGTCATAGACTTCCGGCACCTCTTGCGCGAACAGCTTGACCATGAAGTCCGGATGGGCGCGCGACAGGAAGATCTGCGGGCCCTTGGTCTCGCGGGAGACCTTGTAGAGATAGGCGCGCACGCGGTCGTTCGGCTGGAAGTTCTCGCGCGGGATGCCGTCATTGCGGCGGATAATGCCTTCGGCGCGGCCGAGATCCACGATCACGTGGCCGTATTCGACGCGCTTGACGATGCCGTTGATGATCTCGCCGACACGGTCCTTGTACTCTTCGTACTGACGCTCGCGCTCGGCATCGCGCACCTTCTGCATGATGACCTGCTTGGCCGTCTGCGCGGCGACGCGGCCGAAATCGAAGGGCGGGAGCTCTTCGCGGATCTCGCTGCCGATCTCGTAATTGCCGTCGAGCTTCTGCGCCTCGGTCAGCGCGATCTGCTGGGCCGGGTCCTCGACCTCGTCATCGGCGACGACGGTCTGGACGCGCCACAGCGTCTGCTCGCCGGTATCGGCGTCGATATGGGCGCGGATGTCGTGTTCCTGGCCGTAGCGGGACTTGGCAGCCTTCTCGATCGCTTCCTGCATCGCATCGATGACGATCGTGCGGTCGATCGCCTTCTCTTCAGCGACCGCCTTCGCGATCTGCAGGATTTCGAGCCGGTTGGCTGATACGCCGACTGCACTCATCTCTAAGCTCCACTTTCTTCTTCATTATTGTTGTCATCTTCGGTCTCATCGACTTCGAGGCCGGAGAAATTCTCGTCATCGGGCTGGGGCGGCAGCCCGCCGGTCGCTTTGGCCGCCTCGATCAGCTCGTCGGTCAGGACGAGGCTTGCCTTGGACATCTCGTCGACGCGGGCGACCAGTTCGCTCTCATCGTCGAGCTCGATCGCGACGCCGTTTTCGTCTTCCCTTTGTATCACACCCTGGAAGCGGCGCCGACCGTCGATCGGCATGGCCAGCTCCACCTTGGCGAGATGGCCGGCCCAGCGGCCGAAATCGCCTTCGCGGGTCAGCGGGCGGTCGATGCCGGGGGTCGAGACCTCGAGCCGGTACGGGTCGCGGATCGGATCGGCCGCTTCGAGCACCGGCGAAATGCCATGAGACAGCGCGGCGCAATCCTCGACATTGGTCGCCGCGCCGCCAGCCTTTTCGGCCATGACCTGCAGCGTCGGGCGCTTGCCGCCCATCAGGCGCACGCGCACGATCTCCATGCCGAGGCCGTCTGCGACGGGCCCGATCAGGGAGAGAATGGTTTTTTCCTGCTGCGTCAGCGCGATCACTTCGGATTGTCTCCGGGCAAAAGAAAGCGGCGGACCCGTTGCCGGACCCGCCGCCGATATTTTTCGACTTGCCGCCTAAATAGTATCAGGCGTGCAGAATGTCTAGAGAAGTTTCAGGTCGACGGCCGAGGTCTTGCCACGGCGCTCATCGGTGTGCAGCTCGTATTCGATGGAAGCATCTTCCGCGAGCGTGCGCATGCCGGACTTCTCGACAGCCGAAATGTGAACGAACACATCCGAACCGCCGGCGTCCGGCTTGATGAAGCCATAGCCTTTTTGGTCGTTGAACCACTTAACTTTTCCGGTTGCCATATTGGCTACTCCAGTCTTCTCCCCGTGCCGACCCTGCACTGCGCAGACGGTCACGAAGGGTCTCGAAAGAACGGAGGAATTGAAGTCAGGGCCGTCGGTCTGACGGGGTCTTGGCATTCAGACCGACCGTATATTCGATCCACGTCTTATGCCCGAGACGGAGCCATAGCGCAATCACGATTGCATGACAGCTGTTATCAGCCCAGCGCGTAGACGATTGGCAGGATGATTTTTGGCCGGTCGCCCGTACAGGTTTCGCCCGGAACGCCAGTCTCGACTTTCCATGTCCACTGGCGGATCGTCTCCTCGGCCGACTCCTCGAATGTGGCAGATGGCACGGCAGCCAGGATCTCCACATCGCTGACCTTCAGGTCTTTCACGGCAATCTGGGCAATCATGGCCCCGAACATGCCTTGGCGGGCGGCGCCATGCGGATAGCGGATCGCTGGCTTCATGTCGAACGTGCCATCGCAATAGGGCAGGGCGTCAGCGTTTTCCTCGGATGCGGCAGCCTCGGCTCTGGGCGCGTACTCCAGCGTGTCCAGCTCCGCCATGATCTCGTCGACCTGCCGGTCGAGCCTGTCCGGATCAGGCCCGTTCAGCAGGCTGCCGAGCTTTCGCCCGCCGCCGGAATGGAAATAGGCTGAGATCGCCATCTCCCAGGCCTGGGTGACATACCAGTTATGCTCGAGCCAGGCTGGTCTCTCCTCGAGGCCATGGCCCATCTTCCCGAGCTCGACATGATGGCGAGCCATGGCGAGGGCGTGATCGGTGTCGGGATCGTAATTGAAGCCCGACGCGATGGTGGCAATTTTCGCATTGCTCCAATACTCGCCAATGACGTCCTTGAAAGGCGCGAAATGGGTGGCGGCCTCTCCGGCGCTATCCTTGGCTTCGCGCCAGTCATGGTCGACCATGTCCCTGAGATAGCGATTGTGGAAGGCGGCCAGCGTGAGTGTCGTCACATCCCTCGGGACAAGCGGCTCGAGCGCCTTGTTGAGGGCTTTGCGCCGCTTTCCGCCGGGCTTCTGTCTCCAGGCGGCATAGGCTTCCAGAAGGGCAATGTCTTCGGCCTGGACCGCATTTCCGGGCAGCGGCTTGCCGGCGGCAAACTGCGCAAGCTCGGCGGCCCCGGTGCAATCGGCCATGAGGCAGAGCGTCTGGCCGGCCTCAAAGGCGAGGATTGCTGCATCCTCTCGCCCGGGGTTCGCGAGGGCGGCTTCGCCAAGCGCTTTGGCTGTTTTTACCCGCAACGCCGTGTCGCCGGACGAGACCGCTTCATTATAGGCGGAAATGGCCTGGTTGATATCCTGCGCTTCGGCTGAGGCTGCAGTGGCTGCGACAGCAAGCGCTACAGCGGTCAAAATGCGTTTCATGCGGTTCCCCTCGCTCCCGATTCGGGATCGAGCATAGCGAAGGGGATCTCAAGATCAACTGAAGGTCATGGTGTTTCTACCAAAGAGAGCTCGTAGAAGACCGGGGCGATGTCGCCGAGATTCTTTGTCTCATAGCGCGTGCGCACATGATCGGCCGGGGCCTTGCGCCAGTCATCGGCTGTCTCGGCCAGCCAGTGAAACGCACCATGCGCGAGGAGCGTGGCCAGCGCCTCATCGGCATAGGAGCGCACATCGGTGGCAAAGCGCAGGGCCGCGCCCGGCTTCATCACGCGGGCCAGCTCATCGAGGAAGTCCGGCTGGATGAGGCGGCGCTTGTGGTGCTTCTTCTTCGGCCACGGGTCCGGGAACAGGATGAAGACGCGGTCGAGGCAATTGTCCGGTAGCAGCGCCATCAGGGCGCGCGCATCCTCGTCCCAGAGGCGGACATTGGAGAGGCCCTTGTCCTCGATGGCCGACAGGCATTTCGCCATGCCCTCGATAAAAACCTCGCAGGCAAGATAGCCGACGTCCCGGTGGGCCTCGGCCTGTGCCGCCACATGCTCGCCGCCGCCAAACCCGATCTCAAGCCAGAGCGCGCTCGCCAGCGGGTCGAACAGGTCGAGGGGCCGCTCCAGCGCGCCGGCATCGGCCGGGATGCGGAGCCGGGGCAAGACATTTTCAACCAAACTCTGCTGTCTCGTAGAGAGGGGACGCCCTCCCGTGCGGCCAAAGGAGCGAATTGGTGCGTGATCATGCGATGACACTGGCTCTTGGGACTCCGTCCGAAAGGTCTCTTCTGCAAACTCCCGCGCGACGGATCGCCTGGCGCTGGTGGGCCATCTGGCTGGCCGGTTTCGGCGTCTTCTCGATGATGATGCCGCGCGATGCAAGCTTCGATGTCCTGCATTATCACCTGCATAATGGCTGGGCCGTGCTGAACGGGCGCGCCGGACAGGATCTCGCGCCGGCGGAAATGCACAGCTTCCTCAACCCGCTCTGGCAGGTCTTCGTCTGGCAGCTGATCGAGCTGTTGCCGGGGCGGGCTGTGGCCTTCGTGCTGGGCGTGCTGCAGGGGCTGATCTTGCCCGCGCTCTATGCGCTGACACGCCGCCTGCTCGACCGTGCCGGGTCACGCCCAAGCCTCGTTACCGTGCTCGCTATCTGCCTTGTCGGGTTCTCAGGGGAGATGCAGTTCGGGCTGATGGCGTCGGCGCGCAACGATGCGGTGTGTGCGGCGGTCTTCCTCGGCGCGCTCGTCCTCCTCCTGCCGGAGCGTACCGGCGGAGCGGGCGTGCTGCCCCTGGCGCTGGCGAGCCTGCTGATGGGGGCGCTTTTCGGCCTGAAGCCGACCAATGGCGTCTATGTCCTCTTCTTCGCCATCGCCATCATGATAATGGCGGACGGCTGGAGCGCGCGGCTCAGGGCCGCCGGCATCTGCGCGTTGGCTGGACTGGCGGGCATTCTGCTGACCGGCGGCGCCTGGGCCTGGCATCTCTATGAGGCCTATGGCAATCCGATATTCCCGCAGCTCAACACCTTCTTCGACGCTCCGCTCGGGCCGGATACGGCCTTCCGCGACAATCGTTACCTGCCGGGCGGCGTGGGCGAGGCGATGCTGCGGCCCTTCGTCTTCCTGTTCGACGGGGCGCTGGTCAACGAGCATCATTTCTTCGATCCGCGCCTGCAGATCGGCTATGTCGCCGCCTTTGGCATGCTGGGGCTCGTGGCGGCGCGCCCCGGCAAGGCCTGGCCGGCGGGCCGGGAGGCTGTGGCGCTGTCGGTGGGGTTGATCGTGTCGCTGCTGGCCTGGAGCCTCGTCTTCTCGATCGCGCGCTACTATTCGGCCGGCTGGCTGATCGGTCCGGCCATGTTCGCGCTTTTCGTGGCGATGCTGCGCCCGGCCTGGCTCGGCCATGCCTGGGCACCTTTTGTCTCGCTCGGTGTCGCCGCCGCCCTGTTTGCGACCACGCAGCTTGCCGAGCTTCGCCGCGTGCCCTGGCAGGGCTGGAGCGAGCCCTATGTCACCGCCGAGGTGCCGGCCATGCCTGGGCTCGACCATGCCGTCATCGCCTTTTCCGGCGGTTATCCGAGTGCCTTCCTCGCGCCCTTCTTTCCACAGACGGCGCAGATGACCCATCTCGTCCCGCAGGAGTGGAGCGCGCCGGCGCTCGCGAACTATCGCGGGCAGATCCGGGACCTCATCGCCGAGCCCGGGCGGCCTCTTTATGTCGTCATCGTCGACACTGAGGGCCATTTTACCGAAACCGTGGAGAAGCTCATGCGGATCGAGCATGTCACGGTGGAGACTGGTGCCTGCAAGGTGATCGACACCAATTTCGCCACGCCTGAAACGGTCTGGAAAATCTGCCCGGCGGATGTGAAACGGCCCGCCCCCTGAGGGGACGGGCCGAATGGCTTTCAGTCTGAAAGTGCCTGGGCTTAGCCCACCAGGTCCTTCAGATCGTCGACGAGGTCGGTCTTCTCCCAAGAGAAGCCGCCTTCATTGTCCGGCGTGCGGCCGAAGTGGCCATAGGCGGCGGTGCGCGCATAGATCGGCTTGTTGAGGCCGAGCTGCGTGCGGATGCCGCGCGGGGACAGGTCCATGATCTCCATGAGACGCTTTTCCAGCTTGCGCTCGTCGGTGTTCGATGTGTCGTGCAGGTTCACATTGATCGACAGCGGCTGGGCCACACCGATCGCGTAGGAGAGCTGCAGCGTGCACCGCTTGGCGAGGCCGGCGGCCACCACGTTCTTGGCGAGGTAGCGGGCGGCATAGGCGGCCGAACGGTCGACCTTGGACGGGTCCTTGCCCGAGAAGGCGCCGCCGCCATGCGGGGCGGAGCCGCCATAGGTGTCGACGATAATCTTGCGGCCGGTCAGGCCGGCATCGCCGTCCGGGCCGCCAACGACGAAGTTGCCGGTCGGGTTGACGTAGAACTTCTCTTCCTTCGGCAGCCAGCCTTCCGGCAGAACGTCCTTGACCACCGGGCGGACCAGTTCGCGGATCTCGTCGGCCGACAGGCCTTCCTTGTGCTGGGTCGAGACGACGATGGCGTCGATGCCGACCGGCAGGCCGTCACGATAGGCCATGGTGACCTGGCTCTTGGCGTCCGGCTCGAATTCCGGGCGCTCGCCGGAATGGCGAAGCTCGGCCATCCGCTTCAGGATGCGGTGGGAAAACGAGATCGGGGCCGGCATCAGCTCGTCGGTCTCGTCGCTGGCATATCCGAACATGATGCCCTGGTCGCCAGCGCCTTCCTCGGTATAGGTGCCCGTGCCTTCATCGACACCGGCGGCAATGTCTTCCGACTGGCCATGCAGCCAGTTGTGCAGCTTCAGCTTCTCCCAGTGGAAGCCGTCCTGCTCATAGCCGATGTCCTTGATGGCGTTGCGCACGGTCTGTTCGATCATATCGTCCGTGATGGTATCGGGGCCGCGCATCTCGCCCAGCAGGGCGACCTGATTGGTCGTTGCGGCGGTTTCGCAAGCGACGCGCACGCGGGACGGATCATAGCCGGCTTTCAGGGCTTCCCGGAAGTATAGATCGACGACCTCGTCGGAAACGCGGTCGCACACTTTGTCCGGGTGGCCCTCGGAAACACTCTCACTCGTAAACAGAAAATCTGTTGGGATCAAAACAGCCCTCTCTCGTTAATAAGATTATACGGATGCGAGAGGGTGTAGAGCCTTTAGGGCGCCCCGGCTAGTCATCTTCCCGATTTTGATGGGCAGAAGCTGCTGCCTTGATCGTTGCAATGAGGGATTTGCGCAAGGCTTCATCACTTATCTGCTGGAATGCCGCCACCAGTTCCATCGCTTCATTGTCCATATAGGGAAGCGGGCCGGGTTCACTGTCTTCAGCGAGCTCTCCATTGGGCAGTCTGAGGTATTCCTCGGCGCCTTCATAGAAATAGAGCACCGGGATTTCGAGCACGGTGGAGAGTTCATAGAGCCGCCCGGCCGATATCCGGTTCACGCCCTTCTCGTACTTTTGCACCTGCTGGAAGGTCAGGCCCAGCCGCTCGCCGAGCTGTTCCTGGGTCAGACCGAGCTCCCGGCGGCGCCATCTCAGGCGCTGGCCCACGAGATGATCGATCTTGCTGGGAAGCTTGCTGTCCGACATTCTACCTTCCGAAGGCTATGCTGCAGAGACGCTCTCTAGCGCCGCCATGCCAGAAAGGCCAGAACGGCAAAGCCGGTCAGCGTCAGCCAGAACAGCGCCGGACCATACTTCTGGTAGGGTGTGGCCGGCAGGGCATTGGGCAGGGGCGTGCGCGCCACGGAAGAGACCCAGCCTTTCGGATCCCCCGTCACGCGCTGGCCGCGTACGGTCTCCCGGCCAAGCCCGTCGACCATGGCCGTCGTGCCCCGGCTCGCCACCCGCGCCATGGGCAGCCCGCTCTCGATGGAGCGGTAGCGGTTCTGGGCATAGTGCTGGGCCGGGCCCATGCCGCGGCCGAACCAGGCATCGTTGGAGATGGTCACGATCCACTTGGCATCGTCGCGCTGCGGGCCGGCCTTGCGGGTGATCTCCGGAAACAGGCCCTCATAGCAGATGAGCGCCACGAAGGGCGGCAGGTCGCGCGGGAAGAGTACGGTCGGTTCGCTGCCCGGCTCGAAGCCGCTGGTCGCCAGCTGCTGGATGGCGCCCGGCAGGATACCCGACAGCGCATCGCCGAAGGGCACGATCCTGGAGGCCGGCAATTCCCCGAACGGCACCAGGCGGTGCTTGTCGTAAAGCGCGATCAGTTCGGCGCGCCCATTCTCGGTCTGCAGCACGGCCAGGCTGTTATGGTAGACGCCCTCGCGCCCGTCGAAGCTGCGCCGCGTCGAGCCGACAATCAGGGTGCGCTGGCCGAGATAGGCCGAGATGACGTCGAGGGCGTAATTGTTGGCCAGAAGCTCGAAGGGCAGGGCGCCTTCCGGCCAGATCACGATATCGCTCGGGTCGCTCTCGATGTCGCGCAGGAATTCGCCATAGCGGTTGAGCACTTTCTCGCCGGATCCCTGGGCGTATTTCTTGTTCTGCGGCACACCGACATCCATCAGGACGACGGTCTCCTCGCTCATCACGGGCGGCTGGGCGAGGCGCTGGGCGCCCCAGGCCCAGCCGAAGCCGGTCAGGATGACGGCGATCAGCAGCGGCAGGGCCCGGCCGAGCACGCCGCGGGCATCGCGTGTGTCGACCATGGCCGCCGGCGACGCACACATGAACAGCGTCAGCAGCGTCAGCCAGTAGACCCCGCCCAGCGATGCGGCTTGCGACAGCGCGCCGCCCGGCGCCCAGGTCGTGCCGAAAATATTCCAGGGAAAGCCGCCGAAGAGGTGGCCGCGCACCAGTTCGGCCAAGGCGAAGAAGATCGAGAAGATGAAGATGCGCGACGGCGAGGCCGACCAGAACGCCCCGGCCAGCGAGGTCGCCGCGCCCCAGATCAGCGCCATGCCGCCGGGCAGCGCGAGCAGCGGCATCCACAGGAAGACGGCGTATTTCTGCGGCTCCACCAGGAAGGCTGAGGCCGTCCAGTGCATGCCGACCAGGAAGAAGCCATAGCCAAAGGCCCAGCCGCGCAGGAAGAGCGCCCGGCCCCAGCGGATGTCACCGCGCGCGCCGTCCATCATCCAGACAAGCCCGACCAGCGAGACGATCAGGGCCGGCGTCAGGTGGAAGGGCGCAAAGGCCAGCGCCGCGAACGCCCCGAGCAGGGCGGCGAAGCCGACGGCACTCCACCCGCGAAGCTTGGCAATCGCTTCGTGAAGAGGGCCTAGCGCGGTAAAACCGTGGCTCTTGATGGCACTGCTCAAACGGCACCTTCGCGGGGCAGCTGGCGCACGACCAGGCGTTCGATCTTGCGGGCGTCGCCGTCGAGAATCTCTATGTCGGCGCCGCTCGGGTGGCGCAGCACCTCGCCGCGCAGGGGCACCTTGCCGGCCAGTGCGAAGGCGACCCCGCCCAGCGTATCGACTTCCACGTCAAGGTCGGGAATATCGAGATTGAGCCCCGTCTTCTCCATGAAATCGGAAATCTCCATTCTGGCATCCGCTTCCCAGGCATGGCGTCCGCGGCGGACGACCATGGCCGGTTCTTCGTCGTGTTCGTCTTCAATGTCACCGACAATTTCTTCCATCAGGTCCTCGAGAGAGACCAGGCCGTCGGTGCCGCCATACTCGTCCACGATGAGCGCCATGTGAATCCGGCTCGACTGCATTTTCACAAGAAGATCAGCAAGCTTCATCGAGCCGGGCACGAAAAGAACGTCCCGGCGCAGGCGTTCCAGCGGCCGGTCGCTGCCATTTCCGCCGCGCGCGATCTCGCCGATCACGTCCTTGATGTGGACCAGCCCGACCGGATCGTCGAGCGAGTCGCGATAGACCGGCAGGCGGGAATGGGATTCTTCGGCAAAGATCTGGATCAGGCCGGGCAGGTCGGTGCCGAGTTCGACGCCGACAATCTCGGCGCGGGGGATCATCACATCGCCGACGCGGGCTTCCTCGAATTCGGCCAGGCGCAGGCGTAGCTGCTGGGGTGTGTGGCGCGCGGAAGTGTCCTCACTGGGCAGAGGGGCTGGCTCGGGATTGCGCCGTCGGCGAAAATTGAAGAATCGCGGACGGCGCCGTCTCTCTCGGTCGGTACTGTCGGTCATTTCCCTACACTTCAGGATTGCACGGAGTATGGATCAGCGATGCCAAGCGTGGCAAGCGCACGCCGCTCCAGATCCTCCATTTCCCTGGCCTCTGTGTCTTCCATGTGGTCATGCCCCAGAAGATGCAGATAGCCATGGATGACGAGATGGCTCAGATGATCGCCCAGTGGAATGCCGCGTATGGCCGCATCCCGGCTGGCCACGCCAAGCCCGATGGCGATGTCGCCGAGAAAGGGCGCCTCCATCGGTTCGGCCGGGAAGGACAGCACATCGGTCGGTTTGTCCTTGCCGCGCCAGTCGCGGTTGAGCTGGTGCATTTCCGCGTCGTCGGTCAGCAGCAGGGCGACCTCGCCGGGCGTGCCGGCCACGCCGAAGCCGGCCGTCAGCGCCTTTTCGCAGACAGCTTCGGGGCTTCCCACGGCATCGGTCCAGCCATCGGTTTCGATTCGCAGATCAAGCTGGACGCTCATTGGCCCGGTTCGCTGTCCTTGTCATAGGCGCGGATGATCCGCGAGACGAGCGCGTGGCGGCGCACATCGGCGGCCGAGAACTCGACCATGCCGACGCCTTCGACGCCGTTCAGGATCTTCAGGGCATGGGCGAGCCCCGAGGGCTGGTGCTTGGGCAGGTCGACCTGTCCCGGATCGCCCGTCACCACCATGCGGGAGTCGCGACCGAGCCGGGTCAGCACCATTTTCGTCTGCCCGACCGTGGCGTTCTGCGCCTCGTCCATGACGACGAAGGCATTCTTCAGCGTGCGCCCGCGCATGAAGGCCAGCGGGGCAACCTCGATGATCTTCTTTTCCCGCATCCGCTCGACCTGGTCGACACCGAGCACCTCGTTCAGCGCATCCCAGATGGGGCGCAGATAGGGCTCGACCTTCTCTTCCAGGTCGCCGGGCAGGAAGCCGAGATTTTCCCCGGCCTCGACGGCGGGCCGGGTGATGATCAGCCGTTCCTTGGTCTTCTTGCGCAGCTCGGCTGCGCCAGCGGCGACCGCGAGGAAGGTCTTGCCGGTGCCGGCCGGGCCGACGCCGAAGACAAGGTCGCAGCCGGGCCGGGTCAGCTTGTCGATATAGGCCGACTGGGTCTGGGTCTGCGGCATCACCGGCACGCGCAGGCCCGACAGCGTGCCATAGCTTTCCGCCGGCGCGCGCGCCTGGTCGATGGCGCCCTCGAAGACGTCCTCGCCGGCTTCCGGGTTGCGCTTCAGCATGCGTTCGAAGGCCGCCAGCGTCGCTTCTGCCGTGGAGACCGCGTCGACAGAGCCCGACAGCTTGATGCTGCCGCCCTGGCTTTCCGCCTCCAGCTTGCCGTCGATCAGCGCCATTTCCAGCTTCATGAGGTTGCGGTGCTGCGGCCCGCAAATGGCCGGCAGCTGGGCTGGATTTTCAGGCGTGTAGAGGCGGGTGATCGTGCCTTTCAAGGTCAGGCAGCCTCCACCGCAGCCGCATATTCCCCGGCGAGCGAATTGAGCGTCGCGCCGACAATCTTCACATCCACGATCTGGCCGGCGAGATGGTCCGGCCCATCGAAGTGAACCGCCTGCATCCACGGGCTGCGGCCATGCATCTGGCCGGGATTGCGGCCCTTGCCGGTCACCAGGACCGGGATGGTCTGGCCGACCTTGGAGGCGTTGAATTCGGTCTGCTGCTGCTTGAGCAGGGCCTGCAGCCGCTGCAGGCGCTCATCCTTCACCTCTTCCGGCACATGGCCGAACATGTCGGCGGCCGGCGTGCCGGGACGCGGCGAGTATTTGAAGGAATATGCGATCGCGTAGCCGACCTCGCGGACCAGATCCATCGTGTCCTCGAAGTCCTGGTCGCTCTCGCCCGGAAAGCCGACGATGAAGTCGGAGGCGAGCGCCATGTCGGGGCGCGCCTCGCGCATCTTGCGCATGATGTCGAGATAGCGTTCGGCGGTGTGGCCGCGATTCATCGCCTTCAGGATGCGGTCGGAGCCCGATTGCACCGGCAGGTGCAGGAAGGGCATCAGCTCTGGCACCTCGCCATGCGCGGCGATCAGGTCGTCATCCATGTCGCGCGGATGGCTGGTCGTATAGCGGATGCGGTCAATCCCGCCGATCTTGGCGAGGTGGCGCGCCAGCTGGCCAAGCCCCCACTCGCCGTCGCCTTCCAGTTTCGGCCCGGCGCCATGCCAGGCATTAACGTTCTGGCCGAGCAGCGAGATGTCGCGCACGCCCTGGGCGGCCAGGCTGCGGGCCTCGATGGTGATGTCGTCGACCGGACGCGACAGCTCCGCGCCGCGCGTATAGGGCACGACGCAGAAGGTGCAGAACTTGTCGCAGCCTTCCTGCACAGACAGGAACGCGCTCGGCCCGTCGGCCTCGCGGGCCTTGGGCAGGGCATCGAACTTTTCCAGCGTTTCGAACTCGGTTTCCAGACGCTCGCCGACCGCGCGGCTGGCGCGCGCGACCATTTCCGGCAACTTGTGATAGGCCTGCGGGCCAAGCACGAGGTCGACCGCCGGCTGGCGGCGCATGATCTCGGCGCCCTCGGCCTGGGCGACGCAGCCGGCGACCGCAATCGTCATCTTGCCGCCGGCGGCCTCTTTCATCTTCTTGATCTGGCCCAGCTCGGAATAGACCTTTTCTGTCGCCTTCTCGCGGATATGGCAGGTGTTCAGCACGACGAGATCGGCATTGTCAGCCGTGTCGACCGGCTGATAGCCGAGCGGGCGCAGCACATCGCGCATGCGCTCGCTGTCATAAACATTCATCTGGCAGCCATACGTCTTGATGAAGAGACGCTTCGGCTCGGATTGCGAAGTCTGGGTGGTCATCCGCGCGCTTATGACTCAAAAGCGGCTCTCAGGCCAGACTTGGTGTTAGTCCGGCTCAATCCTTCTTCAGCGGGACGCCGTAAAGTTCCAGCCGGTGATCGACCAGCTTGTAGCCGAGCTTTTCGGCAATCTCGACCTGGAGCTTCTCGATCTCTTCGGAGTGAAACTCGACCACATCGCCGTTGCGCACATCGATCAGGTGATCGTGGTGCTCTTTTGGCATTTCCTCGAACCGGGCCCGGCCGTCACGGAATTCGTGACGTTCGATGATGCCACTCTCCTCGAACAGCTTCACCGTGCGGTAGACCGTGGCGAGCGAAATCGAACTGTCGACATCATTGGCCCGCCGGTGCAGTTCCTCGGCATCGGGGTGATCGTCGGACGATGACAGGACGCGCGCAATGACGCGGCGCTGTTCCGTCATTCTGAGGCCTTTTTCGGCGCAAAGTCTTTCAAGGCGATCCATGGCTCTGTTCATGCCTCCGATTCAGCCGCGTGTCCAGCAATAGGGCGCGACATTAATATGGCAGCCACACGCGATCCGTCTGGCCGGGAATAATAGTTGTTCCTGCGGCCGTCGGCGACGAACCCGCAATTTTCATAGAAGGAGATGGCACCGTGATTGTCTGCGGCAACATCGAGTAGCAGCCGGTCCACACCATGCTGGCCCAGCAGCGGCCGTGCCGCGGTGAGCAGGCGGCGGGCCAGCCCCTGGCGGCGGGCATCCGGGTGGACGGCAAGGGTGAGGATTTCCGCATCCGGCGGCACGCGCT
>NZ_NCST01000012.1 GCF_002088975.1 Henriciella aquimarina | reverse complement strand
TCTCGGTGATCTTCACACCGAGCCCACCCTCTTCCGTCTCAATCAGTTCGCCTCTGGCAATCAGCTTGTCGTCGACCATGAGGCTGACAGGGTCCTCGATCCGGGACGCCAGCGCGACGACCGAGTCCGGCCGCAGGTCGAGAATTTCAGACACGCTGAGGCGTTTCTGCCCGATGGAAACCGTCACGTTCACCGGGATGCTGTAGACCGACCGATGGAACTTGTTGGCCACCGTGTCTTCACGGCGTTCGGTGATTTCCTCTTCCGTGTCCGACGACACGACTTCTGGATTGGCCATGCTGACTACCCCTCTGTAACCGGATTTCTGGATCGAAGCTGGCCGAGACAGGACTCAAGCAGGCCCGCAAAATCAAAATCGAGCCCGCCTGCGCCCCAGGACACCGACACGCGGTCGCCGCCCGGCGCTTCATCTTCATGGACTGTGCAGATGGCCGACAGCCGCTCGGAGCGCGCGATAATCTCGCGCAGCGATTCCGCTAGCGCACTCTCGGCACGGATCTCGACGGTCGCGGCCGTCTTCGGCAGGAGCTCCGGCAGGTGCCGGGCGATCTCCTCGGCCAGGAAGTCTTTCGACAGGGCCGGAAACAGCGTCTCGGCCATGGCGACGATCGTCTCCATGGTCTGCGTTTCCGCCTCTGCCCGTGTCTGTTCGATGGTTTCGGTCAGCGAACCGAGCGTTGCCTCGAGCGCCTGGAGCTGGCGGTTGAGCGCTTCGCGGGCGAGCGCATCGCCGTCCGGCTCGGCCTCTTCGACGGGCTCAGCGGGCGCCGGGTCCGGCGCGGCCACCTTGCGCAAGGATGCCGCCGCAGCGTTCGCCCCGCCATTCAGCCGGTCGAAGCGGGGAAGATTGGCAAAGAGGGCCTCACTCATTCACGGCCACCTTGCGGTCTTCATCCAGCCATGACTGCAGCAGCGCGGCCGTCTCATCCTGACGCTCGCGGGTATAATCCTTCAGGAAGTCGAACGGGTCGGTCCCCTCGTCACCGGAGACGATTTCGCCATCGATGCTCTGGGTCGGCACAAGCTCCGTGGAAGTGGCGCCGGCTTTCTGCGTCAGCAGGGGGCGGATGACACCGAAGCCGAGCGCGACCACGACAAGCCCGAGCAGCCCGGCCTGCACGGCCGACCAGAGATGGCGCTCGATCAGCGTCTCGACCATGCCCGGCGCCTCGACCATTTCGGGCGCGGGCACCTCCTGGAAGGGCATCAGCTCGACCGTCAGCTTGTCGCCACGCTCGGTATCCAGGCCGGCGCCCGACAGGATCAGGGCTTCGAAATCATTGATGATGCCCTGCGAGATCGTGCCGGCATTGGCCGAGGCCGGGTCGATATCGAGCGCGCCCTGATTGAGCAGAACGGCCACCGAGACCTTCTCGATCTCGCCGGGCAGCATTTCCGTTTCGGTGCGCCGCTCATTGACCTCGTAAGACACGCTTTCGGACGAATTCCGGATGGTGCTGGAGCTGCCCCCACCCTGACCTTCGCCGGCCGGCAAATTGCTGGCCACCGAGACGCTGGCATTGCTGCCATTCGAGGTTTCGCTGGAATCGTTGATCGAGCGGTTGCGCACAACCCGCGATTCCGGATCGTAGGTGACTTCCGACACACGCTGGCGCTGACGGGTGACATCCACGCTGACGGAGACGCGCGCATTGCCGGGGCCGACCCGCGCTTCGAGCAGACGCATGATCTTGCTTTCGATCTGGCCGGCCTTGTCTTCGGCCACGACGGTCGGCTGCTGGGCCTTCTCGACATCGGGCCCGGCAATCATGCCCTTGGCCGGGTCGATCACGGCGACATCTTCGGCGGCCAGGCCGGAGACGGCCAGCGCGACCATGTACTGGATGGCCTGAGCCTGTTGCGGGGTCAGGTCGTGGGCAGCCGAAACGGAAACGGACGCCGTCTGCGGCGGGCCGGAGCGGGTAAAGCCCGATTGCAGGCTGGCGCCAATATGCACGCGCGCCGACTGCACGCCCGGAATGGCCAGGATGGTCCGCGTCAGCTCGCCTTCCTTCGCCTGCCAGTATTTCGCGTTGTACATTTCCGAGGTGACGGAGAAGCCGTTCACATCGTCGAGTAACTCATAGCCCTTCACCGATTGCTGCGGCAGGCCGTCCTTGGCGAGCGCAAAGCGCACTTCGTCGCGGTCTCCGCGCGGGATGAAGATCGATTCGCCCTTGATTTCATAGTTGATGCCGCGCTTGTCGAGCTCCTCGATGACCTCGCCGGCATTAACCGGCTCAAGTCCCGAATAGAGCAGCGCCATGGGCTCCTTCACGGTGCCGCGCACCAGCATGGTCATTGCCAGCACGACGCCGAGAACAGCACCCGCAAGCGCGAGTTGCCGTGTCAGGGACAGCCCTTTCAGCGTCTCGATAAACTTCATGGAGAATTCAGCCCCGCTCCAAATATGTATCTACCCTCAATGGTTAATTTTTCCCGCAAAATTATTAACGCTTCCTTTACCCCGTAACGATTACAGCAGCGTTAGAACGAATAGCTTTCATGAGGGGGCTCATGGCTGCCCAATCCGAGACGGAAAACGCCGCGTCTGAAGAAACCTCTGGTGGCGGCATGATGAAATTCGTGCTGCTGGCCGTGGTCTCTGCGGGCATTTCCTTTGCCATGATGTTCCTGCTGACACCCTCGGTGACGGCCGAATCCACCGCGTGCACACCGGCCGCAACACAGGCCGCGACGAGCACGGCGCCGCTTGCCAGGGAAGACCAGTCCTATGTCGCGCTGGAAGAAATCCTGATCACGATCGGCAACGAACCCGCCACGCGGTATGTGAAGATCAAGACCTCTATCATTGCCCGGAAGGGCAGTGAAAACACGGTCAAGAAGGCCGAACCGATGCTGACTGATGCCTTTGTCAGCTATCTGCGCTCGGTCGAACTGGAAGACTTCGAAACCGCCGGTTTTTATCCGCGCCTGCGTGAACAGCTGGCCCGGCGGGCGGAACTTGTTCTCGGCGGGGATGTCTCCGGCGGCGTGCTCATAACCGAATTCCTGCTGAGGTAATCAGATGATGGTGCAACCCACCGATATCGCGCTTTTCCTGGTCTCGTTTGCCGCCTGCATCTATTGCATCGTGCTCAGCCGCCGGCTGAAAGCCCTGCAGGATACGCGCGACGGACTCGGCGCAACGATCATGGCGCTGTCGAAATCCATCTCCGCCATGTCCTCTGCCACGAACGAGACGCGCACGCAGGCCGGTGAGCTTGCCACCCGGCTCGGCAAGCACATGAAGGATGCCGACCAGATGTGCACGCGCCTGTCGGAGCTCACGGCCTCTCTCGACGAAAGCCAGGCCCGCGCGGTCCAGAACACGCAGGCCGCCGAAGCGGAACTCAAGTCGAGCATGGCCGAGCTGCTGCACCAGTCGCGCGAACGCTCGCGCGAGATGAAAGCGCTGATGAAAGAGATGAAAGCGCTCGGCACTGAAAGCATGAACCGGAATCGCAATGCCGACTTCCTGTTCGAAGAAGACGATCCCGATCTTGTCGAAAGAACCCTGTAATCCCCATGGCAGGTAACACCCGAACCCACGTGCTCCTGACGCTCGGCGCCCTGTTCACCATCGGCGGCGCGACGCGCATTATTCCGCACACCTTTGCCACGGCCGAGGAGAGCCCGCAGGCCAGCCAGCAGCCGGCCCCTGCCGCCTCGTCCAGCGAGACCGTCCAGCCAGCTTCATATGAGATTCCGCAAAGCGGTGTGCCGGAGCAGGTCTGCTTCACCGGCGAGGAAGCCGCCGCCCTGACCGCCGACCGGAAAGCCTTCGACGAACGCTCCGAAGCGCTCCAGGACCAGGAACTCTCCATCCAGGCGCGCCGGCAGAAACTCGACGAACAGGCCGAGGAGCTGAAAGCGCTTCAGGCCACGCTCGACCAGCGCTGGAAGAAGATGGAGGCCGAGGCCGGACAGGATCTCGACCATCTCGCCCAGATGTACGGCGCCATGAAACCGGACCAGGCCGCAGCCATCTTCGACCAGATGGATCCGGGCTTTGCCGCCGGCTTCCTGCGGCTCATTCCGAGCGATCAGGCCGGCGCGATCCTGGCCGGCATGGACTCCAACAAGGCCTATGTCGTCAGCCTCAAATTGGCGAGCATGAATGGGGATATCCGGGCCGCGTCCGCCCAGCAGTAAACGCCTCAGGCGTGGGCCAGACAGGCTGCTTTGAGCAGGCCGACCAGATCCCTGACTTCGCCGCGCGTCACCGCCATCGCTTCGGCGCGGGCATCCTCATCGATCCCGGCCCGCATGGCCTCACCGATGCTGGCGCAGACCGCGCTCGAGGATGGCCGTGTATCCGATATCAGGAAGTCCTGCCGGCCGACCGTGCTGAAGAAACCGTCCATCTTGCTGTCCCATCCCAGGCCAACATGCGGGACACCATAGGAATAGGCCACGATGGCTGCGTGCAGGCGGTGCGCGACGAGCCCGTCGAACGATCCGATCAGATGAGCGAGCTCCGCCGGACGGGTCAGCGTCCGGGCCGGGCGGATCCGTCCGGACGCGCGCAGCATGCCTTCCGCTCCGGCGAAGACGAAGTCGGCAAACACATGGTCGTCATGCGCGCCATTGGTGAACAGCTGCACATCGTACCCGTCGGCGACAAGCGCCTCGCAGAGCCAGATGAAGAAGTCCCGCCATTCCCGCTTGCCATAGGTCTTCTCATCGGCATGCAGGTTGAGCGTGCTCGGATTGGTGATCCCGACCCCGATCAGGGGGCGTTTGCGCCGCGAGCCGCGGGCCGGGCCATAGACCTGACGGGCAAGCATGCCAGGGTCATGGACGGTCCGGATATCGTCGGCGGCAAAATTCTTGCGCCAGCGCGAGACTGAAATCTCGTCGCGCAGGCGGGTGCAGACGAGGCCCTTGCCGAAAGCCTTGTCGAAAAGGGCATGGCCTTCTTCGCTGAAACAGCCACCGACACCGGCCCCGTAAACGCCGACCTGGACGTTTCTCTGGCGCGCCTGGCTGACGGCGGCGGAAATCTTCAGCGGGAAGTTCAGGTCCGCATCGGCGATGAGCTGGCCGCCCCCGATAAGGGCCGCATCCGCGCCTTTCAGCGCATTGTCATAATGCTCGCGCAGCCGGGTGCGGATCATGTGTTTGAGCATATACTCGACAAACTGGCGCCGGACAGGCTTGGGCAGCCGGTCGAGCACAGCATAGACCGTGCGGCGCGACTGATTGATGCCATCCCCGAAAGCCGTGCGCCCGGCAAGGTCGCAGCTGACAGCCGAAATCGTCGGGTCCGCCTCGCGCAGCGCCCATTCAAGACATTCCGCAATGATCCCGTCGCCAAGATTTGGCGAGAATTTCACGTTTAGCAGAACGAGTTTCAATCAGATCACCTTCACCGGCTTTCCATAAGCCCACTCAAAACTTGTGCCGATCCGGCCTCAAAGATGCCGAATGTATTCGGGCGACAGTTTGCCGCTCAGCAAATGGCGGAAGGCCAGCCAGTTGCCCTTGGTGCGGCCCCAGCGGTCGACCCAGGGTTCTGGCCGCAACGTCTTGGCATGATTGGCAAGCAGGTTGCGGCTGATCAGCCTGAGCGCCGTGGCGCGGCGCAGGGTGCCCTTCTCCACGAGGTAGAGCGGGTTGGCGACCTGCGAATAGCCGAGCCGCACGCCCGGCGAACGGGCCGACTTCACGCCGCAATGGATCCCGGCAAAGGCGTTCGTGCGCACCAGATCGCCCCGCGCCATAATCCGGTTGGCAAAATCGACATCCTCGAGCCAGGCATAATAGGGCAAGGTCTCGTCAAACCGTGTCTCGCCGATCGCGCTGGCCCGGTAGGCCATGTTGCAGCCGTAGAGCCCCTCAAGCTTTTCGAGAATGACCGGCTCGGGCCGCGGGCACTCGTCATAGGCGCGCACCCGCTGACAGGCTTCCTTATAGCCGATACCCGGCCCCTTGATGCCATCGGCGATCAGATGGCCGGTAATGCCGGCAATCTCCGGATGGGCCTCGAAAAACGCTTCGATGCCTTCGAGCGCATATCTCGACGGCACATAATCGTCGTCGAAAAAGACGATGTAATCGGCGTCGCCCGCCAGGGCGTCGAGCGCCCGGTTGCGCTGGTTGCACAGGCCCTTTTCGCCTTCGACCACGCGAATATGCTCACCGGAAAGGTCAGCCTCGCCGGGCAGGTCCTGCGGGCCTGTGACCGACAGGACGATCGTGTCGGCCGGCCGGCTCTGCCCGGCGAGCGCGTCCAGCGCCTCGCGGACGGTTTCCGGGCGGCCGAGCGATGCGATGACCACTGCCAGTCTTGGACGAGCCTGCTCCATAGGCCTTGTTCCCACGCCTGAGATATTAACTTCAAATCAGCAGGGACGATGCAAGTCTGTTGCCATTGGGGCAGGCCCGGATGGTGCGAAGTTTGCAGCCTCTCCCTTCATTTTCGGGACAGTGCATTTGGCCGGTATCGAGCGCATCACCATCATCCACGACCGTGTCGAGGCCCGGGGCGGCGCGACCGGCCTGGCCCGGCTGTGCGCGCTGGAATACCGCAAGCTGGGCCTTCCCGTCACCTTCCTGACCGGCGAGGACGGCGATGCGGAGCTGGAAGCCGCCGGCGTCGAGATCATCGGCCTCGGCCAGCAGGGCCTGCGCACCGCCGGCACGCTGACAGCCTTGCGCAAGGGTCTGCACAACAGCGAGGCCGCGTATCTGGTCGCCAGCTGGATCGAGGCGAACGACACGCCGGGCACCGTGTATCACCTGCACAACTGGGCGCAGATCCTCTCGCCGGCCGTCTTCGGCGCCCTTCGGGCGGTGGAAGCCCGCACCGTCGTCTCCTGCCACGACTTCTTCAATATCTGCCCGAATGGCGGGCTTCTGAACTTCCCCAAAGGCACGGTCTGCCATCTCAAAGCGATGTCGTCCGCCTGCTGGATGAGCCAGTGCGACCGGCAGAGCCCGGTGCACAAATACTGGCGCATGATCCGCCAGCTTCACCTGCGCAACCGCGCCGGCTTCCCGGAAAGCGCCATGACTTTCGTCTGCCTCAACAAGGGGATGGAGGATGTGATGCGCGAGGCCGGCTTCGACGCACCCAACCTCACTCATATTCCTAATCCGGCACAGGCCTATACGCCTGAGCGCATCCCGGCAGAAGAGAACGATGCGTTCCTTTTTGTCGGGCGCCTCAATCGCGAGAAAGGCGCCGATCTGGCCGCCGAGGCCGCCCACCGGGCCGGTGTGCAGCTCATCATGGTGGGCGAAGGCGAGCTCGCCGCGCCGCTATCGCAGCGCTATCCGGAGATCGACTTTCCGGGCTTTTGCAGCCGCGCACAGATTGCCGAGTTTGCCAGCAAGGCGCGCGCCCTCATCGTGCCCGGACGCTGGCGCGAACCTTACGGTCTGGTGATCGCCGATGCCGCACTGAGCGGCCTGCCCGTCATCCTCTCCGCTCCCAGCACGCTTTCGGGCGACATTGCCCGCCGCGACATGGGGACAGTCTTCGACCCGGCTGAAGCGGGCGCGCTTGAAGCCACACTCAGGGCCCTGTCCGAAGACGACACAGCCATCGCCCGGTTCAGCCACAATGCCCATAGCCGCGCCGGGGAGATCTGCAACACGCCCGAGTCCTGGGCGGCAAGCTTCATCGAGCTGTTCGAGACAAAACTGGGACTCGCCCGCTAACCGGGTTTGCCCCTAGACTGCCAGCGGGTTCGCCGCAGAAAACCGGGCGCCCCAAAACGAAACGAGACGCAAGCACCATGGACGACAAGGACACAAACACCGACAAGAGCGCGCTTGAAGCGCTCGACCGCTTCCTTGAGGAGTTGCGGCGGGAATTTGCGAGCAATCCCGCTTTCGCCCACCGGGCCGTGCGGGCGCTGGGGGCCAATGTCGTCTTCGATGCCGGACAGGCCGCCGACCTCCTCAACCCGGTCGAGCTGGTCGACAGCCAGTCGGAAGAGGATGCCAGGCGCACGCTGCAGGCACTGTCGGTGCCCGATCTCAAAAAGGTCGCGAAATCCTCAAGGCTGGCGACGCCGACAGACCTTTCGCGCAAGAGCAAGGACGATATCGTCGCCCTGATCCTGAAGCGCGCAAAGCTGCGTCTGGAGTCGCGGCGCTCCGGCGCCTGAGCGTCCTGCCACGGACAAAAGAAAAGGCCGGCGCCACATCCAGGCGCCGGCCTCTTTTTTATCGCTGCCTTCGGGCTCAGCCCTGTGTGTAATACTTCGCGTAGGACTTGTAGCCGGAGTGGCCATAGCCCTGACGGTGATACTTGTTCGTATCGACACGGTTGATGACGACGCCGGCGATCCGGGCGCGGAATTCCCGCAGGATGGAGAGCGTCTGTTTCAAGGCGGCACGGTTGGTCTTGAGCCAGCGCGAGACGATAACGACCTGGTCGACCTTGCTGGTCAGCACGCGGGTCTCTGCCAGCAGGAGAAGCGGGCCGGTATCGACGATGATGAAGTCGTACTCGTCTTCCAGCTGCTCCATGAGCTGGTCGAAGGCCTTGGAGCCGAACACGTCGCGCGGGGTATGGCGCGAGGCCGTCAGCGGCAGGATATGCAGGCCGGTTTCCTCGTCCACCTGGACGGCTTCCTCGACGGTGCATTCGCCGAACAGGCATTCCAGGAAGCCGCGCTCCGGGTCTTCGTCCATGACGACAGCCGAGAGGCGCCGGCGGCGGAAGTCCCCGTCGATGATCAGCGTCTTGGTGCCGGACATGGCCGACATCAGGCCAAGGCCCTGTGTCATCGTCGTCTTGCCCTCATCGGGCTGCGAGGAGGTGATGGCCACCGTCTTCACAGGCGAGTCGAGGTCGGCGAACATGATCGACGCCCTGAGGTTCCGGAAGCTTTCGGCATAGGCCGAGGTCGGATTCTCGATCAGATAGGCGCGCGGGTCCTTCTTGGCCGTGCCGGTCAGGCGCGGGAAGTTGCCCAGGAATGGCACACGGAAGTGCTCCTCGATCTCGTCACCGCTCGCGATCTGGCTGTTGAGCGCTTCGGCCGCGATGACCGAGCCGACGCCGAGCATCAGGCCCAGGACGATGCCGATGGCGAGGTTGAGAGAGGTCTTCGGGAAGGACGGACCGCGCGGCACCGGGGCCGACGACAGCAGGCGCGCATCCGGCTCGGCCAGCCCTTCGGAGTCGTTGGTCTGTTTGAAGCGGGCGAGGAATGCCTCATAGATCGAGCGCGAGGCTTCGGCGTTACGCTCAAGCTCACGCAGGCGCACGCTGGCCTGGTTGTTCTGTGCCAGGGTGGAACGCATGCGCCCCAGGTTGGATTCCAAGCTGTTCACGCGCTTGCGGGCAATCGCGACGTCGCCTTCGATGTTCGACACGATCCGGCGCAGCTCGATCTGGATCTGCTCGCGGATATTGGCTTCTTCCTTGTTGATCCGCTCGATCTCGGGGTGCTTCGGCCCGTAGCGGTTCTGCAGGTCGGCGCGCTCGCGCAGGATCTCGGCCTGCTGGTTGCGCAGTTCGGAGATGACCGGCGAATTCATTGCCTGGCCGCTAACCTCGGCCGACAGGCCCTGCTGGGCGAGCTCGCGCACCGTGTCCAGCCGGGCTTCAGCTTCGGCGAGTTCGGCACGCTGCACGATGAGCTGCGCATTGAGGTCGCTCATCTGCTGTTCGTTCAGCGTATTGGTGCCGGCGCTGATGAGGCCGGACTGCGCCCGGTAGGTCTCAACGGCGGCTTCGGCAGCGTTCACTTCGTTGCGAAGCTCCGACAGCCGGTCCTCGAGCCAGGCATTGGCGCGGCGGGTGGCGTCGAATTTCGCGTCGAGCTGCTCGACGAAATACTGGTCGACAATCTTGTTGGCGATGGCCGCGGCCAGTTCCGGATCATGGCTGTTGGCGTAGATCTGGATGCCGTAGGTTGTCCCAATACGGCGCGCCGAGGTTTTCGCCAGGAGCTCTGAAACGACCAGTTCCATCTCCTTGGTTTCCTCGTCGGCCGGGCTGGCGGCACTGCCCGGCGTGGGCTGCGGATCCTTGGTGAGCCAGTCCTTGATCTGGCCCTTTACCGAAGCCATCAGGCTCGGCTCGCGCAGCATCGGATTGAATTCCGGATACTTGGTGAGGTTCAGCTGGCGCACCACCTTTTCGGCAAGCGAACGCGAGCGGATGATCTCCACTTCCGTATCGACCACGGTCGATTCCGGCGGCAGGCCGGACATCACCGAGCCGATATCGACCACCGTCTTGTCGCGGGAGTCGATGATGACCGACGCGCTGGTACTGTACACCGGTGTCGCCTGGAAGGTGTAGACCGCAACCGCCAGAAAGACGGACACAACCACGAAGAGGAACAGCGCCAGACGCCGGCGCAGGGCCCGCAGGGCCTGCTTCGGGTCTGTAATTTTCTCGTCTCCGGCCCCGGATTCCGAAAAATAATAGGGCCGGTTGGCGTAGCGGGAATCTATCGGAAGCTGACTGTTCACGGGCAAAGGTCCATCTGGGCGGTTGCGGGATGCGGCACTAATGAGTGTGGCCTGTCATCACGGACGCAAAGTCAATGCCAGCAGCAACCGGTTGTCGGTGAACGGCTGAAGATTGGAGTCCTGGTCCGTGTATTGATAGGTAACATCGACCGCCACATTGCGGTTGAGTTTCCACGTGGCCCCAGCCCCGAGACGGATACGGTCATCATCCCGGTTGACTGTTTCAAAGTCGTACCCGGCATAATCGATTTCAGCATTGATCAGCAGATTGCGGCGCAGCTCGTGATCGGCCCGCAGGGTCACGCCGGTCAGCGTGGCGCCTGCCGAGTCCTGCAGACCCGGATCGATCACGCGGCGGGTCGCCGTGCCCGAAATGGTCGTCAGCTGCGTGACGAACCAGCTCGCATTGGCCTCGACCGACAGACCGTCGATATCGTTGAAGGCCGCGTCGTCATATTCATACTGGTGATAGCCGACCGCCACATCGCCGCGGATGAGGACGGGCAGCTCGAAATTCACACCCGCGCGCACTGTCGTGCCCGTGGAGTCGCGGTTCAGCGCGCCCGGCGTATCCGGCGTGTCGTATTCACGGTCGGTCACGACGCCTTCGGCGAACACCGCCCAGTCGCGGCGCGGTGCATAGGACACCCGCACATTGGCGCTGGTATCGTCGCGGTCGCGGAAATCCTGGTCGAGCAGGCCGCCGCCGTTCAGCGGGACGTCCTTATAATCATAGCTGTCATAGGAAAGACGGCCACGCAGGCGCACACGGCCCGTTTCATAATCGGCCCCGGTCTCGCCGCCAAAGCGGTTAACCTCGACCGGCTCGGCCGCGGCCGGATTGCTGGCGGCAGCGGAGCGCGGCTCATAGGTCTCTTCGGCCAGCGCGGCGCCAACAATGCTGAAGCGCGAATTCGCGTCGATCCGGCCAAAGGCGCGGGCGCGAAGATCGGTGGTCGATTCAGACCCGGTGTCGGCATATTCCGTCGCCTCGGCCGACACGGACGCGCCCAGCTGGTGGCGCGACCAGGTGGACACCACGTCCATGGACGGCGCAATCAGGAAGAAGGTGTCGTCGACCTCGTTGGTGGAGGAGGCAAACAGGTTGCTTCTCTGGCCAACGCCGGTTCGAAGCTCGGGTGTGGCCTCGAAGGCGCCAAGCCGGATCGGAATCGGATCGTATTCCGGCTGCGCCCGTTCGGTCACGGAAACATAGCGGTTGCGCTCAAAAAAGCTTTCCTGAGCATCGGCCTGTGCTGCGCCAAGGATGGATGCCGTAACAGCAGCCGCAGACAGGAAAAGCGAAGTCTTTGTCATTTTCGGTGTCCCCAATCGTCACTATACAGGCATCTACAAGCAATGCAGATACCAATTCGTGAATCTGCATTGCCCGATTTGCCTAATGTGCTGTTTCGGGTGCGCCGGCGGCTGCGGAAGGCCGGGGCCGCAGGACCTTACGAACTATAGTCCGACGTTGTTTTCACCGAAGAGCTGGCCGGCGGGGGTGTCCCGTTTTTCAGGAGGTCGAACGTGCCGTCCGACGGCCCCGAGGCCTGACCCGATCCTTCCGGCGACTGGCCATAACCCATGCCGGTCGGACGGTTGGAAAGGCCCAGCTGCGCCATGAAGGCAGCCGGATCGGATTCGGAAAGACTGACCAGCACGGAGGCCTGGTTGGCCAGCTGGCCACAGACGCCTTCATGCCCCTGGAGGAAGACGAACATGTCGACCGCCTCGTTGAAGGTCAGTGTCTGCATGCCGTCCACGGCGTGGCGGACTTGCATCGACATCGGTTCAACGGCGTCGCAATCGATCTGGTCTTCCAGGGTGAGGCCATAGACCTCGATATTGGAATAAGAATGGTCCGTGCCCGTGCTTGCCGGCGATGCGACGGCCGGAAGCGCAAAAGCAAGTGCTGCGAAAATTACAGGTTTCATGCCTGTCCCCTTTGTTTCAGCTCCCCCGAGCCTTCGTTACGTTAGCGTAACAAGCTGCCGAATGCACGCATTTTTTCTGACACAATCTGTAGAAGCGGCGTCAGAAAAAGCGTTCCACGACCCTGATGGTATCGCCCGGCTCCACGCGTGTGGTCGGCTTCAGTTCCACCTTGGCCTCTTCCTCATCGTCGATCCCCTTGATGAGAACGTATTTCTGGTTCGCCCTGTAGGTGAATCCTTCCGCCGTCGCGATCGCGTTCAGAACGGTCAGGCCGCTCGAATACGGATATTCGCCGGGCGTGTTCACCTCGCCGAGAATGTAATAGGGGCGGTAGTTCACGACTTCGGCGCTGACGCGCGGCTCGCGCAGATAACCATCGCCCAGGCGTTTTTCGGCCAGACGCTGGAATTCGCGCACCGTCAGGCCGTCCACCTTGATTTCGCCCGCCAGGGGAAGCGACAGAAAGCCCTGACCGTCGACCACAAACTCCCCGGAGAGCTCCGGTTCGCCGTAGACAGTCACCTTCAAACGGTCGGAACTGCCGAGCCTGTATTGTGTAATTGTCCGCTCGACTGTTGCACCAGGGACACTCCCCGAGGCCTCTTGCGTAGCGCTGCGCTCTCCCATCGGCGCCGACTGGCAGGCCGCGAGGGTCACAGAAAGGATAAGGCAGGCGAAGAAAGTCCGTATGGTCGTCAGCATCTTTTTGATCCGCTCTATCTGGTCTTGAGGAAGCTCATCTGTTCGTTCTCGAGCCGCACGGCCGTCAGTCGACCGCTGAAATAAGCACCGGTATCGACATTGATCCGGCGATTATCACTATAGGCGTCATCCGCTGGCGTGTGCCCGTGAACGACAATAACATCCTCACGCTCCCCGGCTTTGAGGAACTCGTCCCTGATCCAAAGCAAGTCGTGTTCCTGCTGGTCGTCGAAGGCGCGGCCGGGCTTGATGCCGGCATGCACAAAGCCATAGTCACCGATGCGAACCGACAGCTCCAGGCTGCGCAGGAAATGCAGGTGATCTTCCGGCAGACACTCGCGGAAACGGGCATGCGCCTCGTGCCATTCCTCGTTCAGGCTGAGGCTGCGCGGCGGGCGGACGCCATAGGAAACCAGGGTCTCGCGGCCGCCATAATTGGCCCATTCCGGGCCATGCTCGACATCTTCATAGAATTTCAGCATCGCGGCTTCGTGATTGCCCTTGATGCAGACTGTTTCAAATCCTGACACCTTGTCGCTCATCAGCAGGTCGATGACCTGGCGCGACTGGAAGCCCCGGTCGACATAGTCGCCCAGCATGACCAGGCGCGGCGTGGCCTCGGTCTTCCCGGCATCCTCGCGGATGATGGAAATCAGGGACTCCAGGAGGTCGGCCCGGCCATGCACGTCGCCGATGGCATAGACAACCATGCCTTCGGGCACGCAGGCGGGCGCCGAAACGGGCTCATCGCCCGCAATCACAGCAGGCGCAGGCGTGCTGGGCGTCTCTTTCGCCGGCTTTTCCTGGAAAGGCGTTGCCTCATCCGCAAAACGCACAAGGCTGACGAGCCACCCGGCCGTATTGGACAGCCAGGCGCCGGTTCCCGACACCAATTGTGACCACGTCTCTCGTATGGAGGCTGCCACCGATTTTACTAACATCTGGCGAGTCAATCTGTCCCCCTAGACACCGCCGGGTTACTCAAACTCCTCAATTTATAGCAAGAATTATGCTCAAGTCACGGAATGCTGCGACGTGACGTGCTGCGCAATCAGCTGAAAAGGTTAAAAATGAACAGGAAGATGGCAGTCCAGGCGATCGAGCAGAAGACGATTATGAACGCGAAGGTTTTCCACAGGGGCCATTTGGCGTCCGCGCGCACGACCTCGTCACGCGACCCGGCCCGGCCGTTCGTGTTCGTAGACGTCGTCGACTGTGTGGACATGGCAGCAACTCTGTCTCTTCGGCCCAACGCTTTTCCGCGCCTAACACCCAATCGTTAATAATTATATTAATGTTTTCTCAATAGGGCTGGTGCCTGCAAAGCGCTCCACAATCAAGACCTGCCCGATTGCGAAACCAATAGTCTACCAGTGATGAATTCAACTTCAAAAACACGGCGAGAAGAGGGCAACCGGACCATACGGATCCTTCTCTATGCAGCCACATGCGCCGCGATTGTCGCCGCCGCGGGCCTCGGCCTGTCGCTTATCCTGGAGCAGTCACGGATTGCCGACATCGAGCGCGGCGCGCTCACCACGGCGGAGGCGCGCGACCTGATCGGGACCGGCCAGTCCCCGGCCCTGCTGCTGGCGGCCGCCGACAGCCTGCGGCTCCAGGAGCAGGATGACATCGAGACCGCGCGGACGCTGACGGCGGAAGCGCTTGAGCGCCAGCCGGCCCAGCCGGTCGCCTGGGCGCGCCTGGCCTATTATGAGGCAGCCCTTGCCGGCGGTCTGAATGAAGAGGCGCTTTCGGCCCTCCAGACCTCCATCCGCCAATGCGGCTATTGCGACAAGGATCTCATGCGCTGGCGTCTGGGCTTCATTCTCAATCACTGGGCCGATACGCCCGAAGCCGTCCGGCTCGACGTCTTCCGCGGCGCAGAATTCCTACGCTGGTGGCATATCGACGGGGCCTTCCTGGCCGAAGCCCACCAGAAGGCCAATGGCCTCGGCATCCCGTTCCGGGAGTATCAGAAAGCGGTGGTCACTTCGGTGCGCCCGCAGGAAGTGCTCAACTGAGCGCCGAAAAGCCCTGCTTTTCCAGCAATGAGGCCACGCCCTGCTTGAAGGCGGCCTTGCTGAACTTGCGCGCATGCGCGGTGATCGCCTGCGGATCGTAATCCGCGTCACTGAAACCGCGCACAGCCTCGACAAAGGCCGCCACGCTCTGTTCGTGCACGAGTGTGCCGCTGACACCGTCCTCGACGGTGTCCAGCGCCCCGCCCCGGCCCAGAGCGATCACGGGCCGTCCGGACGCCATGACTTCCACCGGGATCATCCCGAAATCCTCTTCGCCCGGGAAGATGAGCGCCCGGCATTTCGCGAAGTGGGTCTTGAGTTCCGAAAACGGCACCCGGCCCAGGAATTCGATATTGTCGCCGGCGCGGCGCTCCAGCGCCTTGCGCTCTTCCCCGTCGCCGATGACGAGCAGCTTCAGGCCGAGCTCGTTAAAGGCGTCGATGGCGACATCGAACCGCTTGTAGCGGACGAACTCGCCGGCCGCGATGAAATAGTCGCCCCGCTCGGCGGCGGGAACCGGCTTGAAGTCGTCCACGGCGACCGGCGGGAAGACCACCTCCGAACCGCGCCTGTAATATTTCTCGATCCGCTTGGCGACAAAGCTCGAATTGGCGACGAACTGGTCGACGCGCATCGCGCTGGTCGCATCCCACTGGCGCAGCCTGTGCGCAATCCCCGGAAAGGCGACCTTCGCCAGGCGCCCGGCCGAAGCATGATACTGGGGATAAAGGTCCCAGATATAGCGCATTGGCGAATGGCAGTAGCAGAGATGAAAGGCGGTCGGCGGGGGGATCACGCCCTTGGCCGGGCCGGACTCCGAGGAAATGACGAGGTCGTAGCCCGTCAGGTCGATCTCCTCGAGGGCGCGCGGCATGAAGGGCAGATACTTCTGATACTGCGAGCGCGCGAACGGCATCTTCGAGATGAAGGTCGTTTTTATATTGTGCCGGTTTATGACATCGGAAAGTTTAGAGCGGTCGACGACATGGGTGAAGATATCGGCGTCCGGGAACATCTCGCAGAGCGTTTCCAGGACACGCTCTCCGCCGCGCATGCCGTTCAGCCAGTAGTGTATCAGAGCAACACGCATTTTTGACGTAATCCTTGCTATCGGCAGACTCCGAAGCAGGGATTACGCCAAAATGTTCACAAGGCCCCTACGCCAGCTGAAGAAAGCTTAGCGGGCGCCCCTGGAAGCGAGGATCGCCGGCACGGTCATCGCGATGATCTTGATGTCATTGGAGACCGACCAGTCCGTGACGTAGCGCACGTCCATATTGACGCGCTCGTCATAGCTGGTGTCGCTGCGGCCGCTGACCTGCCACAGGCCGGTCAGGCCCGGACGGGTGCTGAGATAGAAGTCGAACTTGTCGCCATATTTGACCGCTTCGGCCCGCTGGATCGGGCGCGGCCCGACGATCGACATTTCGCCTTTCAGGATGTTGATCAGCTGCGGAAGCTCGTCGAGCGAGGACTTGCGCAGGAAGGCGCCGAACGGCGTAATGCGCGGATCATTCGTCAGTTTTCGCTCGGTGTTCCACTCGCGGGCTGCGACCGGGTCCTTGGCCAGGAGGTCATCCAGACGCTTCTGGGCGTCGGTCACCATGGTGCGGAATTTCAGGCAGTAGAACTCCTTGCCGTCCCGGCCGATCCGCCGCTGGGCGAAGAGCATCGGGCCGCCATCGGTCAGCTTTACCATCAGACCAATGATGAGCATGAGCGGCAGAACAAAGATCAGCGCACTGAATGACAGGATGATGTCGATTGCCCGCTTGGCCATGCTCTGGCCGCTGCGGGAAAATGTGCCTGACGACCGTTTGTCGGTCTGCGGCTCGAGAAGAGAATCGCCCTCGCGATAGAGCGCTTCAGGATAGTCGTTAAACGCCACGAAATCCCCCACAAGTGGATGCTGACCGCCTGAAGTCCCTGACGGTGACAGCGTGTGATTCAAACCAAAACGGCGACGTCCCTTTCGCCGTCCTTCACTGTGCATCAAGTCGAGTATTTACACAATGTTAATCGTTCTAGTGGGACACAATTGAAGGCGGATCAAGCGAGTTCTCTTTCGACGCGAATCTGTTGCCATGAATACAGGTCACCACTGAAAGTTGGTTCATTGCGGCACAGACTTTGATCTAAGCCTCGAAAAAGGGGCCGGATTCTGGCAAAGGAATTGACGTCAGAGGTCATCCAGACTGGGGGGAAGATGTCGGATCGCGCTGCCAGCCGCTTCAGCGGACAGAATGTCGCAGTTTTTTTTGCCTGTTTCGCCATTCCCGCGATACTGTTCGTTGCGCACCTGTCTCAAGGGGCCGACACCCTGATCGCGAGCGCATGGGCCTGCCTTGCGGCAGCCCTCGCCCTGGCCCTCGTCCTGCTCCTGCATCCGTTCGAACGCCTGCCGGCCAGCATCCTCCTTCTCACCCTCCTGCTCGGCGGGACGGTTGCTGGCGGCCTGACCGGAAACTGGTATCAGGCGCGCGCGGAAATCGTTCAGCTTGCGGCAGGTCTTGCCTTCTGGTCGGCCGGCATTCTGCTGGCCCAGTCGCGTCGGCTGCTCGGCCTGTGCTGGACCTCGCTGATCGCCGGTATCGCGCTGTTCGGCGTGCTGGCGCTGATCAGCTATCCGCTGAGCGCCACCGGATATACCGACGGCTCCGATACAAGTGCGATCACGCGGCTGAGCTTCTCCTTCGGCTCCCCGAATGTGATGGCGTCGCTGATGGGGGTCGGCGCCATCCTTTCCGCCGTCCACATCACCTACCTCCTGCGCACGCGCGTCGCCTCCGACATTCCCCGGCTGGCCAAGATCAGCCAGATGCCGCGCAGCGGCTATATCTCCGCCCTGGCCCTGCTGATCTGCGCGAGTTGCCTTCTGCTGAGCCTGTCGCGCGCCGCGATCACGCTGACGCTTGGCGTCCTGGCCGTCTGGCTGACCATCGAGATCGGCCTGCGTGCGCGCCAGTCGGACTCAGGCGACGCCCCCCGCCGGCGCAGGCGGCCGCTTATCATGCTGGCCGTGGCGGCGGCATCCGTGCTGCTTATCCTGCTCACGCTTTCCAGCGGCCAGATCGGAGCCCGCTCCGGCGCGCTGGGCACCGACAGTATGGGCCGTTGGGAGATCTTCTCCGAGTACTGGGCCGCCTGGCAGGAACACCCGCTGTTCGGCTTCGGGCTTGGCAGTTTCAACCGGGTCAATGAATCGATCACCACGCTCGACAATGCCTGGCGTCTGGTCACCATGGGCGCGGCCCACAACATCCTCCTGCAATGGCTCATCCAGACCGGGATTGTCGGCACCGCCATCATGGTCAGCGTCTGGCTCTGGATGCATGGCAAGATCATCCGCGTGGCGGCGACACAGTCGAACAACTCCATTCATTACATCGCCATCGCGGCGCTGCTCGTCTCGGTTTTCCTGATTCTGCACAACCTGGTCGACTTTTCCCTGGAGATCCCCAGCATCATGTGGACCTATGCCTTCCTTCTCGGGCTGGCTTGTGGCACATCAATAAGAAAACGGGCCTGATCACCAGCAGGCCTCTGGGGTGTTCGCGGTAACGCGGCCAAGGGTAATGGAGACTGGCCTTGTCGGCTTCCTTTGTTGCCGTCGCAAACCTGAAGGGTGGCGTCGGAAAATCCACAACCACACTCATGCTGGCTGACGGGCTCGCCTACTATTTCGGGGCCAATGTCCTGGTGGTGGATTTCGACCCGCAGGCCAATTCCAGCCAGATGATGCTGACCGAGCGCGGCCTGCAAATGGCCTATGAGCAGGGCAAGGGCGTGCACAAGCTGCTGCAGCAATTCTCCGCCGGCCTGCCGCCGAACCTGGCCGACCTCATCCTGCCCAATGCCGTCACGCTCGAGGAGCTGCGCAAGGATGAGCGAAACGACAGGCGCAGCGGCTGGATCTCGATCCTGCCGTCGCATCCGAGCCTGCGTTTCACGGAAATGGATGTCGAAGAGCGCGTCTATGCTGGCGGCATGCGTCCGAGCGAACTGTCGAACCGGCTCCGCCAGCACTTCGCCGACGCACTGGCGCCGGTGGCTTCGCTCTACGATGTCGTCCTGATCGACACCCCGCCCTATCTCTCGCCGCTGGCGCGGGCCGGGCTGATGCTGGCGGAAACCTATGTCACGCCGACACTCGCCGACCCGGTCTCCATCTGGGGGACGAAACAGTTCTCGGACTGGATGGCGGAGAACATCGCCGCCGATATCGCGGTCCGCAATTTCATCGTCGTCACCCGCTTCAAGAACACCCGCTATGCCCGCGATGCCGAGCATGAGCTGCGCACGATCTATCTCAAGAACCGGACCTTCGGGCCGACCATCCCGGAATCGGTGCAGGCGCTGCAGGCGATGGATCGCGCCGATCTCGACAGCTACAACACGATGCGCGGCAAGTACGGCAATCTGCGCGGCGATGTCCGCCGGCTGTCGGAACGGTTTGCCGGCTTCCTGGCCGACCGGATGGGATCGGATGTGCCCCAGCTCGTCAGGAGCTGACGGAAGAGGCCTCCTGGCCTGAGGAATGCCGCTCGCCGGAGTCCTGCGCCGGCAGGATGGCGACACTCACCGTCTGAAGCGTTTTCAGCGTCCAGGCCCGCAGCGGCCCGAAGGCGATGGCGAGATAGGCACCCGACCCGGCAACCGCGGTCAGCAGGATGACGATGAGGCCGGAGTCGACGCTCAGCGCGCGGGACACGGCATAGACCACGGCAAGCGAGCCGCCCGACAGGAGAAGGCCGGGCGCGACCGTCATGATCAACCGCCCCACACTCGCTTCGGTAAGGCGCATCAGCTTCCAGAGAATGATGGAGATATAGATCGCGGCCGGGATGAAGAGGCTGTAGGCAACCGCCATCATGCCGAACTGGACACTCGCCAGCAGCACGACCAGCGTCAGGCCGGCTTCAAGACTGCGCGCCCTGACCAGGAATTTCGAATAACCCGCGGCTGCCAGCTGCGCCGAAGCGATCATGTCCACGGAATTGAGGACCTTCAGCCAGCAGAAGACCTGCAGCACCGGCACCATGCCCAGCCATTTCTCGCCGAGCAGCAGGATGGTGAGCTCCGTTGCCAGCAGGCTCAGCGAGCCCAGGACGAAGGTCATGATACACAGATTGATAGCGATGAGCCGCGTCCAGAGCGTGGGTGTCAGGCGCTCTTCCCTCGCCATGCGCCCGACGGCCTGCCAGGTCAGCACGCGGAAGGTCTGTGCGAAGATGTCGTAAGCGGCTGTCGATGTGCGGGCGCCCATCCGGAACAGGCCGACGGCGCGCGCCGACAGGAAGCTGCCGAGGATGATCTCGGCGCCAGAGCCAGAGAAGAAGGAGAGCGCCGAATTACCGTAAAGGCCCGCGCTGTAGCGGAAGATCGCGGAGGCATGCTCCCGGTGGAAAGCCAGGCGCGGCAGCCGGCCGGAGCGGAAGCTCAAAAGCAGCGAAATGCCGACGGCGCTGCAATAGCGGTTCACGATCAGCGACCAGACACCCGCGCCGTTCATCAACATGGTCAGCGCCACGCAGAAGCCGGCGACTTCCGCCAGCAGCAGGGCGCCGTAATAGTATTTGACCTCGCCCCGGCGCAGAAGGATCGCTTCCTGCCAGCTGGAGACCGTGATGATCAGCGGCACAAGGGCCGTCGCCGCCATCAGCTGCACCAGCAGGCCATCGCCGCCAACCGCCCACGCAATGCCCGCAGCCGCAAGGATGACGACGCCATAGAACGCGCCCGTCATCAGCTGCAGGCTGAAAGCGGTGCCTTCACTGGCCTCGAAATCGGGTTGTTTCAGCACATAGTGGTAGACGCCGGTATACATCTGGACGATCGCGAAATTCATCACGATCGAGGCCAGGACGAACACACCGAAAAGCTCCGCATCGAGGAAACGGCCGGCAACCAGAAGAAGCGCCAGCGTCATGGATTGGGACGTGATGCGCACGCCCATGCCGACCATCATGAGGATGCCGGCTTCCCGTTTCGGATTGGATGGCTTTTGCGTACTCAAACAGGGGGACCTTCTGTGCTTTCGGGAGCCCAATGCAAGTCTTGCGCACTTTTGGCGCCAATCCGTCAAGAAATATCAGGCCCCGGCGCCAAAACGCCCCACTGCCGGGCCTGAGGCGCCGATATCAGCCTTCCGCCGGCGGATGATCCGGCCTCTGTCCCCGCCACAAAGCGGCGAGTCCGTTAACCTGGATCAAGCCCGGCGGCGGGGTGTGCCAGATCTGGCCGCCTGCGGCTTCAGACGTCCGGACGGGCCCGTTCAAGAATGGACGCCTGGTCCACGCTCGCCTCGACATCGCCATAGAGATAGCCGCGACGGTTTTCCCCCAGCCGCTGGGCACAGAAGCCATGGAAGACGAAGTCCGGCGCGGTCTGTTTCAGGGCCGCCGCCTGCAGGCCAAGCGCCATGGCCTGCGCGAAGGCGCGCGCCGAGCCCTCATGCAGGGCGCCCGGCTCCATGAAGGCCTCAAGGCCCGCGCAGTGACGGTCATAGGCGGGGTTAACCCCGAGCGCTGTTTCAAGCTCTGCGCGCACGGCTGTCAGGCTGTCGGGCTCCCTTGAAAGCGCGCGCAGGATGTCGAGCGCGATGACATTGCCCGAGCCTTCCCAGATCGCGTTCAGCGGCGACTGGCGGAAGAGGCGCGGCATCGGGCCTTCCTCCACATAGCCGGCGCCGCCATGGCATTCGAGCGCCTCATAGACGAAGCCCGGCTGGCGTTTGCAGACCCAGTATTTCGCAATCGGGGTCGCCAGCCGCATGAAGGCCGCTTCACCCGGATCGTCCTTGGCGCGGTCGAGGCTTGCCCCGATGCGCAGCGCGATGGCGGTGGCCGCCTCGCTCTCCAGCGCGAGATCGGTGAGCACGGCCCGCATGGCCGGCTGGTCGATCAGCGTTTTCTGGAAAGCCCGGCGCTGGCTCGTGTGCCACATCGCCTGGGCGAGCGCGGCCCGCATGCCGCCCGCCGAGCCTAATGTGCAGTCATAACGGGTATGCTGGACCATATCGATGATGGTGCGCACGCCCCGGCCCTCTTCGCCGAGCCGCTCGGCCCAGGCGCCGTGATACTCGATCTCCGAGGAGGCGTTGGCCTTGTCGCCCATCTTGTCCTTCAGCCGCATGATGTGAATGCCGTTGCGTGTGCCGTCCGGGCGCCAGCGCGGGACGAGAAAGCAGGTCATCCCGCCTTCGGCATAGGCGAGCGTCAGGAAGGCGTCCGACATCGGCGCGGAACAGAACCATTTGTGCCCGGTCAGGATATAGCCGCCATCGCCGGCCGGTTCGGCACGGGTGGTGTTGGCGCGCACATCCGAGCCGCCCTGCTTCTCCGTCATCGCCATGCCGATGGTGACCCCGGTCTTTTCCGGGGCCGGGATGAAGCGCTTGTCGTAGGACTGGGCCGTGACGCGCGGCGTCCAGATCTTCGCGATTTCCGGATCGGTCTTGAGCGCGGCGACGCAGGCATAGGTCATCGACATCGGGCAGGTGACCCCGGCATCGGCCTGCATCATCAGCATCATCATCGCCCCGTGCAGGACGTGACCGGCCTCATCGGCCGCCCAGGGCGCACCCGAGATGCCATTGTCGAGGCCGAGCGCCATCAGTTCGTGATAGGCGGGATGGAATTCGACCTCGTCGAGGCGGTGGCCATAGCGGTCGAAGGATTTCAGCCTGGGCGGGTTCTCATTGGCCTGGCGGCCCCATTGCGCTGTCTCCGCGGTCCCGCACTTCGCGCCGAAGGCCAAGAGATGACCGGCATGGACCGCCCCGCCAAACGCCGTGACCGCGCCGCGCAAGGCCTGGTCGCTCTCGAAAAGGTTCACCTCCTCGAATGGCACCGGCTGATTGGTAACGGTATGGGTTTCGAGCTCCGCGGTCGGCTGTCGACTGGCCATGATCTTGCGCCCTCCTTGGCAGTTTGTGTCGTCACCCTGCCTTTTGGCGCGGCAGGTTCAGCGCGACCATACGGGCAAGCCCGAGGGCCTGTCCTGATCGGAATCATACAGGCTGCAACAGGATCTGGCGATGAGGCCGGCGCCTGCCTCTAGCGTGAGCCGTTGGCCGGAAGGTCGTTGATGCCGCCGACATCCAGAAGCGGCGAGGCGTCGATTTCCTCGGCATCCAGCAGCGAGACCAGCCGCAGCAGTGCGGCCACGAGGCTCGCCTGCTCCCAGTCGGCAAGATTGCGGAAGCGGGAGCGGAAGGTTTCCTGCAGAAGGTCGGGCGCGCCCTCCAGCGTGCGCGCACCGCTGTCGGTAATCCGCACCCAGACCCGCCGGCGGTCGGCTTCGCCGCGCTCGCGTTCGACAAAACCGCGGTCCTGCAGCTTGTCGAGCAGGATGGAAATCGTAGCCTGCTTGAGGTCGACGGCCTTGGCGAGATCCCCGGTCAGGGTTTCGCCGCGCGTCTTCAGCACCTGCAAGACAAGCAGCTGGGAGGCTGTCAGGCCGGTCTGGTGAGCGACCGCCTTGACGTTATTGGCCGTGGCCTTGAGGATTCTCCGCAGAGCAATCAGGGCCGTTTCTGTCTGATCCTGCACACCGTCGCTCCATATATCAGCGTTCGCTGCAGACAGGCGAACCGCTTCAAAACCCTCTGATAATTGAGCCATTTTCTAGGGCATTTCCTTTGCGCAAAAAATTATTTTTTCATCTAAGTAACATTGGAACAGATATGTAGCTCATACGTTCCTTCAATAGAGAAGGAAAGCCTTATGCGGCTGTCCGCAATATACGGGTTGAACGCCCAGCGATTCCAATTACATAGATCGCCAAACAAAATATGTCCGAGAGAAACATGCAAACTGTACAAACAACGAAGCCGAAAGAAGGCTCAGCTGCGTCTGCCGGGGAGGCAGGCGACGCAGACGACAGTACCATTATCGGCCCGCCGCTGAGTGAAGATGGCGCGGCCGTACACGACCTCATTGCCGCCTGCCCGCCTCTGGATACCAATTCGCTTTACATGAATTTGATCCAGACCACGCATTTCGCGCAGACCTGCGCGATCGCGCGCGATGGCAAGGACGGCGATGTCATTGGCTGGGTTTCCGGCCATATTCCGCCGGAAGAGCCGGATGTGTTCTTCCTCTGGCAGGTCGCTATAGGCGAGAAAGCCCGTGGCAAGCGCATTCCCAAGCGTCTTGTCGCAGACATCTTCTCGCGTGAGGCCTGCAAGAACGTAAAGTATCTCAAGACGACCATCACGCCCGACAATGAGGCGTCATGGGGGCTCTTCAGGAGCATTGCGCGTTGGCTCGACGCGCCACTCAAGGAAGGCGCGTTTTTCGACAAGGAGCGTCACTTCAAGGGACGCCACGACAGCGAAATCCTCGTCACCATCGGGCCATTCGAGCTGCCGGCCAGCCTCTAAGCACACCTGGCCGCCTCACCCCTGACTACAACACCAGACCACCATAGGAGCCGAACGCATGCCGTTCACAGACATTCAACAAGACATCTTCGAAAGGCGTGAATCGAAAGTTCGCAGTTACTGCCGCAACTTCGACACGCTGTTCGTGAAAGCCCAGGGCTCGGAAATGACCGATGCCGACGGGAAAACCTATATCGACTTCCTGGCCGGGTGCTCGACCCTCAATTACGGGCACAACGATCCGGACATGAAGGCCGCGCTGATCGAGCATATCCAGCGCGACGGGGTCGCTCACGGCCTCGACATGTACACCGACGCCAAGGCCGAATGGCTGAAGGCCTTCGAGGACTATATCCTCGAGCCGCGTGGTATGGACGATTACAAGATCATGATGACGGGCCCGACGGGCACCAATGCTGTCGAGGCGGCTGTGAAGCTCGCTCGCAAGGTGACCGGACGCACCAATGTCATCTCCTTCACCAATGGCTTCCACGGCATGACGCTCGGCGCGCTCGCGCTGACCGGTAATGCCGGTAAGCGGGCGGCCGCCGGCCCGGGTGGCAGCGGCCTTTCGGGCAGCACCCACCTGCCTTACGACAAGGCGTTTGGCGCCGATGTCGACACGCTCGAGCAGATCGAGATGATGATCGAGAACTCCTCGTCTGGCGTCGACGCGCCGGCAGCCTTCATCTTCGAGCCCATCCAGGGCGAAGGCGGCCTGAACGCGGCCTCCGACGAATGGATGAAGGGCATCGCCGAGCTTGCCAAGAAGCATGGCGCCCTGCTCATCGTCGATGACATCCAGTCCGGTTGCGGCCGGTCGGGCACCTATTTCGCCTTCGAAGGCGCCGGCATCAAGCCGGACATCGTCACCCAGGCCAAGTCGCTTTCGGGTATGGGCCTTCCCTTTGCCTGTGTCCTGCTCAAGAAGGAGCACGACATCTGGAAGCCGGCCGAGCACAACGGCACCTTCCGCGGCAACAACCACGCCTTCGTGACCGGCAAGGTCACGCTGGAGAAATTCTGGAAGGACGACACGTTCCAGAAAGAGGTCCAGGAGAAATCCAGGATCCTGACCGAAGGCCTGCAGAAGATCGTTGACCTCATCCCCGGCGCCCGGCTCAAGGGCCGTGGCATGATGCAGGGCGTTGATGTCGGCTCCGGCGAGATGGCGTCCGAAATCACCAGCCGTGCGTTCGACAAGGGCCTGATCATCGAGACCTCCGGTGCCAACGACGAAGTCGTGAAGGTGCTCGTGGCGCTGACCGTGCCGGTCGAGACGCTGCGCAAGGGCCTCGATATCCTGCTTGATGCCGCACGCGATGCATCCGACAACGTCAAAGCTGCAGCGGAGTAAAGAAACACAATGATTGTACGCGACCTGAATGATCTGAAGGGCACCGAACGTGCCGTGTCCGACGCCAAGTGGACGTCCTACCGTCTGCTTCTGGCCGACGACAAGATGGGTTTCAGCTTCCACATCACGGTGCTGGAAGCCGGCTCGGAGCACACCTTTCACTACAAGAACCACTTCGAGAGTGTGTATTGCATGAAGGGCAAGGGCTCGATCACCGATCACGGCACGGGCGAGACCCATGAGATCAAACCGGGCGTCATGTATGCCCTGAACCTGCACGACAAGCATACGCTGCGGGCCGAGGAAGAACTGCACATGGCGTGCTGCTTCAACCCGCCCGTAACGGGCAACGAAGTGCACCAGGCGGACGGCTCCTATGCCGCGCCGGATGACGCCCCGGCCATCAGCTAAGGCCGTGACCTCTTTCGAGAGACAGCCCTGACCTCAGACGTCGGGGCTGTCGCTCACAAACCAGACCAGAAAAAATCACGGGACTTACCCATGACACACACCGTTGAGAAAATCGGCGGAACGTCTATCGCCAATACGCCCGTCATCCTCGACAATGTCCTCATTGCCGACCGCGAGGGTGATGACCTTTACAATCGTATTTTCGTCGTCTCGGCCTATGCCGGCATGACGGACATGCTTCTCGAGCACAAGAAATCCGGCAAGCCCGGCGTCTACGCCCTGTTCGCCAGCGCCGAGAACAAGTGGCAGTGGAGCGAGGCCCTGACCGAGCTCTCCCAGGCCATGCGCGAGAAGAATGAAGAGATCTTCGGCGACCACCCGGACCGCAAGGTGGCCGACAATTTCGTCCTCGAGCGGGTCGAAGGCGTGCGCAACTGCCTGATCGACCTTCACCGCCTCTGTTCCTACGGCCAGTTCAGGCTCGACGAGCACCTCATGACGGTGCGCGAGATGCTCGCCGCGCTCGGTGAGGCCCATTCGGCCCACAACACCGCCCTCCTGCTTCGCCAGCGCGAGATCAATGCGGTGTTCGTCGACCTGACAGGCTGGCGCGATGAGGAGAAGATGACGCTGGACGAGCGCATCGAGACCTCCTTCAAGGGCATCGACTTTTCCAAAGAGCTGCCGATCACGACGGGCTATGCCAGCTGCCTGGAAGGCATGGTGAAGCTCTATGACCGGGGCTACACGGAAGTGACCTTCTCCCGCATCGGCGCGCTGACGCAGGCCAAGGAAGCCATCATTCACAAGGAGTTCCACCTTTCCAGCGCCGACCCGAAACTGGTTGGCGACGACAAGGTGCGCAAGATCGGCCGCACGAATTACGACGTGGCCGACCAGCTCTCCAATATGGGCATGGAAGCCGTTCACCCGAAAGCCGCCAAGGGCCTTCGCCAGGCCGGCATTCCGCTGCGCGTGAAGAACACGTTCGATCCGGCCGATGCCGGCACGATCATCACCGAGGACTTCATGCCGGAGAGCCCGCGCGCGGAGATCGTCACCGGCCTTCAGAGCGTTTATGCCTTCGAACTGTTCGAGCAGGACATGGTCGGCGTGAAAGGCTATGACGCCGAAGCGCTGAAGGCGATGACGCGTCACAAGCTCTGGATTGTGAGCAAGTGTTCGAACGCCAACACGATCACGCACTATGTCAGCGGCCCGCGCCAGTCTCTCAAACGGGCCGCCGCCGACATCGAAGCGGTTTTCGAGAACGCAGAAGTCTCCTTCCGCAAGCTTGCCATTGTGTCCGTCATCGGCGCGAACCTGGACGTTCCGGGCCTCACGGCGCGGGCCACGACGGCGCTGCATGAGGGCGGCGTGAAGCTGCTCGGCCTGCACAAGCTGACCCGTGAGACCGATCTCCAGACCATCGTCGCCGAAGAGGATTACGACGAGGCGGTCAAGATCCTTCACAGGGCCCTTGTGGAGGACAATGAAGACACTGCCGACAAGGCTGACACGGATATCGCTGCCGCAGCCTGATGCCTTATTCGGCGCCTGTAGAAGAGACTTCGTCAGACTGGCGGGTAACCCTCGGTCTGTACCGCAATGTTCTCGCCATCGTCAGCGCCCTGACCGTGCTTCAGGGCGCAACGGCGGCCCTATCCGTGATGATCGCGCTGAGCTTGCAGGCAGCCGGCGCATCCAACGCTGCGCTTGGTCTGGTGGCGGCGTGCTACGCCGGCGGCTTCCTGACGGGAGCCATCGCCTCGCCGAAGCAGATCACACGGATAGGGCACATCCGGTCCTTCTCCTTTTTCGCGGCCCTCGCCATCATTGCGACGCTGAGCTTCTCGCTCGGCGTCAATATCATTGGCTGGGCAGTCCTCCAGGCCGTGATCGGGGCCAGCACCTCGGCCCTGCTGACGGCCGGCGACGGGTGGATCACCGATAGCGCCCCGGCCAACCGCCGCGGCGCCATTCTCGGCTTCTATCACGTTGTTTCGAAGCTCGGCGCCATCGCAGGCCCCTTCGCCATCGTCGCCGGCGCCAATGGTCCGATGGGCTTTGTCATGGTGGCCGCCCTTTTCGCGCTGACCATCATGCCGATCTCGGCCACGCGGAAAGCCCAGCCGGAAATCTCGACCGGTACGCCCTTCGGCCCGACCAAGATCCTGAAATACGCTCCGGCGGCCGCCTTTGCCGCGCTCTGTGCGGGCGCGGTCAACAATGCCGTGGCGCAGCTCTATCCGGTCTATGCCCAGTCCATCATGCCCGACGGCGCAGCCGGCTTCTCGGCGAACTTCAACGCCGCCCTGCTCGCCGGCGCCATGGTCGGCCTCTGGCCGGCCGGCATGATCTCCGACCGGGTCGACCGGCGCATGGTGATCGCCGGCACCGGCATCCTGGCCGCGGGGGCCGCGCTGGCCCTCAGCCTGTTCAGCCATGTGGTCAGCCCGGCGCTCATCCTGGTCCTGGCTTTCGTCTATGGCGTGGGGGCGCTCGCCTATTATGCCGTCGCGGTGGCGCATGCCGCAGACCGGGCCCGGCCCGACCAGGCGACCTCCATGATGGCGGGCATTCTGGTCATCTGGGGCATCGGCTCCATCCTCGGCCCGCTGGTCGCCGGTGTGGTCATGTCGAGCCCGCTCGGCGCGCCCGGCCTTTTCGCCTTTGCGAGTGCAAGCCTTGCACTTCTGGCGGCAACCATGTTTACCCGTACTGTCAACAAGGCGCCTGTTCCCGAAGCGGAGAAGGAGCCGTTCAACGCCACCCAGACGACAAGTCTTGCGCTGTCGGAACTCGACCCGCGCGGCGACCATACAAACGAGCAGTTCGATCTGTTCCTCGCCTGGATGGCCTCAGCAGAGGCTGACGAATGATTTTAGCAAGCTTTGTAGTAATCCTGATCATCTTCCTTGGCGTGGGCCTGGCCTCGGCCAGAAAGGCCACGGGGGAGAGAAAGGACTATTACATGGCGGGCCAGACCGTCTCGCCATGGCTTGCCGGGCTCTCGGCCGTCGCGACCAATAATTCCGGTTATCTTTTCATCGGTGTGATCGGCTACGGCTACGCAACCGGTCTCTCGGCAGTGTGGCTGATGTTCGGCTGGATTGTCGGCGACTTTATCGGCTCCACTTTCATTCACCGCAAACTGCGCACCGCGACGGGTGTCACCAATGAGGCCTCGTTCGCCTCGGTCCTGTCGCGCTGGCATGGCGACGACTTCGCAATCTGGCGCCGGCTGGCCGCAATCATCATGGTCGTTCTGCTGATCGTCTATGGCGCCGCCCAGATCACCGCTGGCGCAAAGGCGCTTGAGGGTGTTTTCGAAGGCTTCAACTGGCGTATTGGCGCCATCGGTTCGGCCATCATCATCCTTGCCTACTCGATTGCGGGCGGAATCCGGGCCTCTATCTGGACGGATGCGATCCAGTCGGTCTGCATGCTGGTCGCGCTCTTCATCCTGTTCTTTGTCGGCGTCAGCTGGGCCGGTGGGTTTACCAGCATGCTCGACCAGCTTCGCCCGCTGGATGACGGCACCTTCCTGAATCTGCTGCCGGAATCCGACGAGCTTCTCATGACCGGCGCCCTCGGCTTTGGTCTCTTTGTGCTGGGCTGGCTGTTTGCCGGTTTCTCCGTCGTGGGCCAACCGCACATCATGGTCCGGTTCATGGCCCTCGACGATGACAAGAACATGCAGCGCACGCGCGCCTGGTATTATGGCTTCTTCGTTGTGTTCTACATCCTGGCCGCCGGCCTCTCCCTGCTCGCAAGGGTCTACATGCCGGATGCCGCCAGCATTGATGTGGAGCTTGCGCTTCCGCGCATGGCAGAGGCCCTGCTGCCGGACATTCTCGTCGGCCTCATCCTCGCTGGCATCTTCGCAGCTACCATGTCGACAGCGGACTCCGTCGTCCTGTCCTGCTCAGCCGCGATTACCCATGACCTCGTCCCGCAACGGCTCGAGCAGCCATGGCTGCTCAAGACGGCCACGGCATCGGTGACACTGCTCGCCCTCGCCTTGGCGCTGCTGGATAATCAGAGCGTTTTCAGCCTTGTCATCATCGCCTGGTCGGCGCTCGCGGCCGCCTTCGCGCCGCTCCTGACGCTCTATGCGCTCAACCGGCGCATTAGTGAGACAACCGCCATCTTCCTGATGCTGCTAGGCATCGGCATCACGCTGGTCTGGCGCTTCGGGCTCAGCTGGCAGGGCGGTGTCTATGAAGGCCTGCCGGGTATCGCGATCCCGATCATCATCGGCTGGGTCCTCTCGCGCCCGGCCACCCATGCCGAGATCAAGGCCAGCCCGGCGGAAAACCCCGCCGAATAGCCAGCCCCCTTATCCGAAAAAGAAAGCGCCCCGTGGCCTCAAAACCGCGGGGCGCTTTTTTGTCTGGTGTCTTGCGACCGGGCCTTAAGCGTAGAGCGCCTTGGCGTGGTGCATGATGTGATCGTCCATGAAGGTGGCGATGAAATAATAGGAATGGTCATAGCCCGGCCGCATGCGGATGGCGAGCGGCTGGCCGGCCTCGCGGCAGGCTTCCTCGAACAGGCGCGGCTGCAGCTGCTCTTCGAGGAACTGGTCGTCCTCGCCCTGGTCGATCAGGATGGTCGTTTCCAGCTGCTGCTGCTTCACCAGCTCACAGGCATCATACTCTTTCCAGGCGGCCTCATCGTCGCCGAGATAGCCCTTGAAGGCCTTCTGGCCCCACGGCACCTGGCTTGGCGCGACAATCGGCGCGAAGGCCGACACGCTGCGGAAATGGCCGGGATTCTTCAGCGCCAGGGTCAGCGCGCCATGCCCGCCCATGGAATGGCCAAAGATCGACTGGCGGCGCATGTCGGCGGCGAAGTTGGACCGGATGATGGAGGGCAGTTCCTCCATGACATACTGGTCCATCTTGAAATGCTTGGACCATGGATCTTCGGTGGCCGTCAGATAGAAGCCCGCGCCCTGACCGAAGTCGTAGGCCTCGTCATCGGGCACATCCTTGCCGCGCGGGCTGGTGTCCGGCGCCACGATAATGACGCCCAGCTCGGAGGCTTTGCGCTGCAGCCCGGACTTCTCCATGACATTCGCCCAGGTGCAGGTCAGCCCCGAGAGATACCAGAGCACCGGAACCGGCTCCTCGGCAGTCTGCGGCGGCTCGAAGACAGCAAAGCGCATATCACAGCCGAGCGTCTCGCTCTCATGCTCATGAACACTCAGATCACCGCCGAAGCAGGTCCATTCCGATACTGTCTGCAATTCAATACCTCTCTTGCGTCAGGTCTGTCCTGACTGACCTAGCACAGGATGCCCGGTTTGCCAGAATCATCCCCGCGTGCGCAGGTCTCCGTTTTCCCAATAGGTGTTCCCGGTCCGCGGGTCGTAATAATAATAGCGCCGGGCACGCTCGTCATAATAACGCTCGCCCCGGTCATTGCCGTAGCGGTCATTATTGTACGCCCCGTCGCGGCGGGGCGCCTGCCGGTAGCCGTCATCGCGGTACGGGTCGTTGGCATAACGCCCGTCCTGGTAGGGGCCGTCATCATAACCCGGCGGCGGCCCGGCATTGCGCTGGACCGGCGGGTTGGTGGCACAGGCGGCGACCGACAGGGTCGAAACCGCCGCAATAAGCAGGGATGCGCGTTTCATGAAGACATTTCCTTCCATTCTGGTTGGCGCCAGCAGGAAGGCTGCTTGTCACAGATCGCCTGCGGGCATTCCGCCATCCGGCAGGCCTGACTTCTTCTGGCCGGCGCCGGGGGCGTACACCCTCATGAAACGTGGCGGCAGGACGGCCGGTTCCCCGGCCCCCGTGACCTGTTACTCGCTGCGCACCGTCTCGGCTTCACGCTCGACCGTACTGGTCAGCGTCTCCGGCGAGCACGGAATCACCCGCAGCTCATAGGCAAACGGCTCCTCGCGAACGGCCTGTTTGGCCGGCGTGCGGTGGACCTCGACCTGCTCGTCGATCTTGAAGCCGATCTGGTTGCCGACCTCGCACAGCACATCGACGGCCTGCTCGACCGTTTCGGCCCAGACTTTCATCGACATCACCGAGGGGCCGACGACACCGTCGGGCACCTGATGATCCTCGACGGTCTCACCGCCGGCCACGAGTGAAAAATGCTTGAAGTCGGTCAAGGGGAAAATCCTCCAGCTTATTGATCGGGGGCGAGCGCGATGCAGGCGATCTCGACGGCCGCCTCGCGCGGCAGGGCCTCTACGGCAACGGTGGTGCGCGCCGGCTTGTTGCCGGGAAAGGCCGCTGTATAGGCCTCGTTCATCGCGCCATAATCGCCGATGTCATCGAGATAGACATTGCACTTGATGACATCGGACATGTCCGCGCCAAGCGAGGTGAGCGTGGCTTCGAAATTCTTGAGGATCTGCGTGGTCTGCGGGCCGATCCCGCCCTCGACCAGCGTGCTCTCACCCGGCTTCATGCCGAGCCCGCCGGACAGGTAGATCTCTCCGTTCGCGACCACGGCAGTGGAATAAGGGGCGCTTTCGGACGCGCCCGGCGCCTGATGGAAAACCGCCTGTGCACTGGCCGTAAGCGGCATGGCGCAGACGGCGAGAAACGGCACAAGGGCGAGGAAGGGCTGGCTCGGAGCTTTGGACATGAATCTCTCTTTCCTGGAGGTGGGGAGGGTTTCCCGACAAACAACCGCGCAACACACAGGCGCCCTTGAACTCGGCCAATGAAACCCCTTTCGTGCTGTCAGTTGACCTTAGGAAGAAGCAGGCGGAGGCGAAAGGGCATGGGCGGATATACCCTCTATGGAGCGGAGGTAAGCTATTTTACGGGCAAGGCGCGCGCCTATCTCGACTGGCGCGGCGTGGCTTATAAGGAAGAAACCGCGACCGAGCAGGTTTATCGTGACATCATTCTGCCCAATGTCGGCTGGCCGGTGATCCCCGTCATGAAGATGCCAGACGAGACAATCGTGCAGGACACCGCCGACATCATGGCCGAGGTCGAGCGCCGCGAAGCCAAGGCCCCGCCCGCTTGGCCCGAGGCGCCGCTGCAGCGTTTCGTCAGTGAACTCCTGCATCTCTATGGCGATGAGTGGCTCGTCATCCCGGCCATGCACTATCGCTGGACCTATAACGAAGACTGGGCCTATGCGGAATTCGGCGCGCTTTCGGCCCCGGCGCTGTCACCGGCAGAGCAGTATGAGATCGGCCGCAAGAATGGCGCCCGCTTCAAGGGCGCGCTGCCGGTCCTCGGCGTTAGCGACGCGACCATTCCTGGCATCGAGACAAGCTATGAGGCCTTCCTCGCCGACTTTTCCAAGCATCTGGAGGCCCACCCTTACCTGCTGGGCGGGCGGCCTTCGCTAGCAGACTTCGCCTTTTATGGGCCCCTTTATGCCCACCTCTACCGCGATCCGGCCTCCGGCAAGCTGATGAAGCGCCTCGCGCCGAAGGTCGCCGACTGGGTGGAGCGTATGCAGGCTGGCGGCAAGGATGGCGATGGCAAGCTGCTCGACGGCGATGACATCCCGGAGACGCTGAAGCCCATTCTGGCCCGCCAGATGCGCGAGCAATGGCCGGCGCTGGTCCAGACGAGCGCCCTGTTTGAAGGTTGGGCCGCACAGGCCGAGCCGGGCGCCCGGGTGCCGCGCGCGCTGGGCGACATCACCATCGAGATCGAAGGCCGGCGCGGCCCGGCCAAGGCGCGCAGCTTCCCGCTCTGGCGCCTGCAGGCCGCCCTCGATGCCTATGACGCGATGGATGCCGACACCCGCGCCCGCGCCGACGCCCTGCTGGAGCGGATTGGCGGTGAAGCCCTGAAAACCGTCCGGCTGCCCGCACGCCTCAAGCGGGAGAATTGCCAGCTCGTGCTGGCCTGAAACAGGCCCGGCAGGCGGCGCCGAAGGCGGCCCCTGCCCCGTCAACAGCCTTAATGCTTTGTAACGCGCTCCGGAAACCGGTGCGGGAACGAGACCGGGTGCCACCCGTTTCTCACCCGTCATAGTCCAGAAGGAGACAAGACATGAAGAACCTCATGATTACAGCGGCCGCTTCTGCCCTGATGCTTGGCATGACGGCCTGTTCGCAGTCCTCCGACGACATCGAGATGGGCGAAAGCAACTACGATCAAACCGAAACTGCGGAAATGGCGGGCACCGACGCGTCTGAAAACAACGGCATGATGGATGCCGATGCCGACGCGCAGGCCCAACCCACCGAGACGGTTTATCTCGCGTCCGGCGAACTGAGCGCTGACGAGCTGATCGGATCGAAGGTGATCGGTGTTGACGGCGAAGAGATCGCCAATGTCGACGACCTGCTCGTGAACGCTTCGGGCGAAGTCGAGTCGGTCATCTTCAAGAGCGGTGACTTCCTCGACATGGCCGGCAAGAAGGGTGCCCTTCCCTTCGAGCAGATCGACCTGACGATGAACAGCGAGAATGAGCCGCGCTTCACGGTCGGCATGACCGAAGACGCGATCCAGAACGTCGCCGAATTCGAGCAGGACGGCATGAATGACTATCGCCTCGTCTCCGAGATGATCGGGACCAATGCCAAGCTCATGAATGCCGACGAAACCGAGCGCATCAAGGACGTCATCATCACCAAGGATGGCAGCGTCTCCTACGCCGTCATCGCGGACCCGATGATGATGGACGAACCGCGCCAGCTCGCCTTCAACCGCATTACCGTTGAACAGGGCGACGGCGGCAACATCGTGATCGATGCATCGGCCGACGAGATCGAGGCCCTGCCGGTCTTCAAGTACAAGGCCGAAGAGGCGCGCGGCTCCTCTTATGGTGATACCGGCATGAGCGATGACGAGAGCACCGACATGTCGCAGGACATCATGCAGGATGATCCGGAGATGGACACCCCGCAATAAGGGAGTTCTTTCCCGATGGATGAAGCCGGTCCGCGTCTTGAGCGGGCCGGCTTTTTCATGCCCGGAAGACAGGTTCACCGCTCAAAAAAACGCCCCTGCCGCCGGATGCGGAAGGGGCGTTTTGTCTTGACGTGAGGGCTGCGGCCTAGCGGCGCTCGGACTCGAGCTTGGCCGTCATGCCGTTGATCTTGTCGATCAGGGCCTGGGCGGAGCCATTCGTCCGGTCGAGCAGCGCCAGGAACTGCGCCTGCTGCTCGATGGCGAGCCAGATCAGGTTACCGTCGATATCGAGAGCCACATCGACGACCTGGTATTCACCGCCGCGGTCGAGCACACGCCAGCGAACGCTCATCGCCTTGCCGTCGGAGCGCTCGATGGTCGTGTCGACGATCGAGTCCCGGGGCGTGCGGTCTGTCGAGCCCTGCACCACGACTTCCTCTCCGCGATAGGCATCGAGCTCATTCTCGTAGACCGCCAGCGCATAGGTCCGGAAGGCGTGCTGGTAGCGCTTCATTTCCTCATCGGTGAAGCGCCGCGCATATTTGCCGATCACGAATTTCGAGACGGCGTTTAGGTCGGCAAATTCTTCCATGTAGTCGCTGAACAGGGCTGTGCGCTCATCGGCGCTCAGCGAGGGGTTGTTCAGGGAGTTCAGGACTTCATTGGCGTTCTGCTTGACGAACTGTTCGGTCTTCGCATCGGCCATCGCCGGTGCTGTGGCAGCAAGCAACGCGGCTGCCGAAAGGATCACGCTACGGACTTTCATCATTCTGTTTCCTGTTCTGGTACAGACCCTGACTCATCATCATAGCCACCGAAATCATCGAAATCAGGCAAATCTTTGTAGGGATCTTCCTCAATCTTGCCATTTCGAACGGCGGCCCGCCGCTGGGACGTATAGTTCCGTCTCAGCGCGATATAGGGTTCGGGTTGCTCACGCAGGGTGTCGATTGACTCGATGAGCTGTTCACGCGTCGAAATCGCGCCGACAACGACCCGGCCGAGCCTGATCTGGTCATCAAGATCATTATCCTCGAATTCCGTCCAGGTGAGCGGGTCAAAGGCCCGGTCGGCCCCCATGCCGAATGCGTCACGGACATTGCTCGGCCCGAGCAGCGGCAGCATCAGATAGGCGCCCTCGTCGACGCCCCAGACACCCAGCGTCTGGCCGAAGTCTTCCTTGTGCTTGGCCACGCCCAGCGTCGACGCCACGTCGAAGATCCCCGCGACCCCGACCGTGGAGTTGATCAGGAAGCGGCCGACCGTGTCGCCGGACGCGTTCGGGTTGCCCTGAAGCACCGTGTTCGCGAAAACGACCGGCTGGTTCAGATTGCTCAGGAAGTTTCTGACGCCCTCCCGGAAAAGGCCGGGCGTAAACATGCGATAGCCCCGCGCAATCGGCTCGAGCGCGGCCTTGTCGACCGTCTCGTTGAACGCGTAAACGCCCCGGTTCCAGCCTTCCAGCGGGTCGTAGACATTGGAAGAGGACGCCGACTGCTCGGTTGAGGCACAGGCTGTCAGAAGGATTGCCGCACTCGCGGCAGTGGCTGCAAACTTCATAATATATTCCGCTTTTGAAGGCAGCATATGTGTAAGTCGGCGCGCGCTTTCAATGATAAGGCGAGTGTCATCTCACCTTCACACAAACAAGATGTGGATTTGGCGCAACACTGGGGCGAGGGATGTTGCTTCTGATATAAATAGATGTTTATATGATAATATGACTGCAGCGCCAGAAACCATTGTGGATGCCTTGCGGGCGGCCGGTGAGCCGACACGCCTGCGCATCCTTGCGCTGCTGCGCCATGGCGACCTTGCCGTCGGCGAACTTGTGACGGTTCTGGGCCAGAGCCAGCCGCGCCTGTCGCACCACCTGAAAGCGCTGACCTCGGCCGGGCTGACCGAACGCCTGCCGGAAGGCGCCTGGGTCTTCTACCGCCTGCCCACCTCCGGCTGGGCGCGGGCCCTGCTCAATAGCATTTTCGAACAGATCGACCAGACAAAAGGCGACTTTCCGGCCGATCTCGACCGCCTCGAAGCCGTCCGCCAATCGAGGCAGGTCTCGGCGGAAGCCTATTTCAGCTCGGTTGCCCCGGAATGGGACCGCATTCGCGCCATGCACTATCCCGAAGACCTGATCGAGGCCGCCATCCTGAAGCTGGCCGGCCCCGGGCCGTTCCACCGGGTGGTCGACTTCGGCACCGGCACGGGCCGCATGCTGGCGCTGCTTGGCGCGCGCGCACAGGAATCGGAGGGCCTCGACCTCTCCCACCAGATGCTGACGCTGGCGCGCTCCAACCTGGCCGAGGCCGGGCTGACGCATTCGCGCGTGCGCCAGGGCGACGTCACCGCGACGCCCTTCCCCTCGTCCAGCGCCGACATCGTCATCGTCCACCAGGTGCTGCATTATCTGGAGGAGCCCGAGCGCGTCCTCTCCGAAGCCAGCCGCGTGCTGATGCCCGGCGGCCAGCTTATCGTGGTCGACTTCGCCCAGCATGATCACGAATTCATGCGCGAGGAATTCGGCCATCACCGTCTCGGTATCCGCAACGACAATATGAGGAACTGGGCCGAACATGCCGGCCTGGTCCTCGAAGAACCACTTCGTTTTGACCCGCCCAAAGATCTTGAAGCCGGCATCGCCGTTCTCATCTGGAGCGGGCGCAAACCTGCAAACAAAAAGGAGGTTGCCGCATGAGCGACCTGGCGATTGCAACACGTCAGACAGAAGACACCACCCCGCAGGTGTCGTTTGAATTCTTCCCGCCCAAGAACGAGAAGATGACGGAGAAGCTATGGGAATGCGTCAAACGCCTGGAACCCATGTCGCCGCACTTCGTCTCCGTGACCTATGGCGCGGGCGGCTCCACGCGCACGCGCACTTATGAAACGGTCAAGCGGATCGCACAGGAAACGACCCTGACGCCGGCGGCCCACCTGACCTGTGTGGGCGCCCCGCGCGAGGAAGTCCTGCAGACGGCCGATGACTATTACGAGGCCGGTGTCCGCCACATCGTCGCCCTGCGCGGCGATGCGCCCCAGGAGGAAGACTTCGCGCAGCCGGAAGGCCGCTATACCAATGTTGTCGACCTTGTCAGCGACCTGCGCGCCCATCGGCCTGACCTCGGCAAGGTGTTCGAAATCTCGGTCGCCTGCTATCCGGAGCCGCACCCGGATTCACGCGGCTGGGAAGCCGACCTCGCCCACCTCAAGGCCAAGCAGGATGCAGGCGCCGACCGGGCCATCACGCAATTCTTCTTCGAGCCGGACGTCTATTTCGACTTTGTCGACAAGGCCCGCGCGGCCGGCATCACCATCCCGCTGGTGCCCGGCATCATGCTGCAATCGAACTTCAACGGCCTCAAGAACTTCGCCAAGATGTGCGGCGCAAGCCTGCCGGACTGGCTGCACCAGCTCTATGAGGGCCTGGACGACGACCCGGCGACGCGCGACCTGATCACCGCAAACGTCGCCGCCGAGCTTTGCCACAAGCTCGCCGATGGCGGCGTCAACCAGTTCCACTTCTATACGCTCAACAAGGCGAACCTCGCCTTGTCCACGTGCCACCTGCTGGGCCTGAAGCCCGCACAAGCGGAGGCTGCCTGATATGTCGAGACAAGACCTGATTTCCCAACTCGAAACCAAGGCGAAGGAAGAGATCCTCATCCTCGATGGCGCCATGGGGACGATGCTCCAGAAGTATGACTTCTCCGAGGAGCAGTTCCGCGGCGACCGTTTCGTCGACTGGGAGAGCCCGGTAAAGGGGAATAACGACCTCCTGAACCTCACCCAGCCGGACGCCGTCACCAAGGTGCACGAGCAATTCATCGAGGCCGGCGCCGACCTGATCGAGACGAACACGTTCAGTGCCACCGTCATCGGCCAGGCCGACTACAACATGCAGGACCTCGCCCCGGAAATCGCCGAGGAGGGCGTGAAATGCGCCCGCAAGGCGGCCGACAAGGCCGGCCGGCCGGTCGGCGTGCTCGGTGCCATCGGGCCGACGAACAAGACGCTGTCGCTGTCGCCGGACGTCAACAATCCCGGCTACCGCGAAGTGACCTTCGACGATGTCCGCGAGGCCTATCTGCAGCAGGCCAAGGCCATGGCGCCGCATATCGACTTCTTCCTGATCGAGACGATCTTCGACACGCTGAACGCCAAGGCCGCCATCAAGGCGCTGATGGACCTGCGCGCCGAGACCGGCGAGGAAATCCCGGTCATCATCTCCGGCACGATCACAGACGCCTCCGGCCGCACGCTATCGGGCCAGACTGCGGAAGCCTTCTGGTATTCGATCCGCCACGCCAAGCCGTGGGCTGTCGGCCTCAACTGCGCGCTCGGCGCGAAAATGATGCGCCCGCACATCGCGGCCATTTCCAAGATCGCGGACACGCGCGTCATTTCCTATCCGAATGCCGGCCTGCCGAACGAGTTCGGCGAGTATGACGAACTACCGGAACAGACCGCGTCTCAGCTCGAGGAGTGGGCGAAGTCCGGCCTGGTCAACATCCTTGGCGGCTGCTGCGGGACGACCCCGCCGCACATCGCCGCCATCGCCAAGGCCGTGAAGGGCAAGCCGCCGCGCCAGATTCCGGAACCGCCTCGCGCGATGCGGCTGTCGGGGCTAGAACCCTTCCAGCTCGCCAGCTGAGGAGGTTTCCATGGGCAAGACGTATGACAGGCTCGATGACAAGCTCATCGACTTCATCAAGGCACAGAAAATGTTCTTCGTCGCGACAGCGCCGCTGTCGGGCGACGGGCATGTGAACGTCTCGCCCAAAGGCTATGACAGCTTCGCGGTGATCGATGACACGACTGTCGCCTGGCTCGACCTTGGCGGCTCGGGCATCGAAACCATGGCCCATCTGAAAGAGAATGGGCGGATCACCATCATGTTCTGCGCCTTTGAGGGGCGGGCGAACATCCTGCGCCTCTATGGCCAGGGCGAAGCCGTCCAGTTCGACGATCCGCGCTTTGCTGACCTGCTCGCGCTGTTCCCCGATTTCGAGAAGGCCCGCGCCATCGTGAAGGTCAAGCTGGACCGTATCTCGGACAGCTGCGGCTGGGGCGTGCCCTTCTATGACTTCAAGGGCCAGCGCGACCAGCTCAAGCGCACCTGGGACCACGCCTATGAAAAGCATGGCGATGCGGTCGACCAGGAATTCTATACCTCGAACGCCGAGAGCATTGACGGGCTGGAAGGCATGACACCGCCCGGAAAGGCTTCATGATCGCACCGCCTGTCTCCTCCGGCAACCGCTTCATCTTTTACGGCCTCCTCAAACAGGGGGCCGCCGGCGCGCCTGCGCACCTGGATTTTCCGCGCCATGGCGAATTTCTCGGCCCCCGCCGCTTTGCGGGCCGGATGCTCGACCTTGGCGGCTTTCCCGGTGTCGTGCCTGGCGAGGGGGCCTGCCACGGCGTGCTCTACCGCCTCGACAACGCCGCGCTCGCGCCAGAGATGGACGCATTTGAAGACATCAAGCCGGACGATCCGGAAGGCTCGCTTTACCGGCGCGAAAAGACAGACATCATCGACGATTCCGGCCGCCCCACCGGCGAGACGGCCTGGATCTACATCTACAACCAATCCACCAATGGCTACCCTGTCCTCGAAGACGGCAACTGGCCCCTTGAGAAAGGACGCCCGCGCAAATGACTGAAAACACTGCCTCACAAGTCTTTATCAATATCGGTGAACGCACGAACGTCACCGGCTCGGCGAAATTCCGCAATCTCATCAAGGCGGGTGATTACGACACCGCCCTCGATGTCGCGCGCCAGCAGGTCGAAAACGGCGCCCAGATCATCGACGTGAACATGGATGAGGGCATGCTGGACGGCGTCGAGGCGATGACGACCTTCCTCAACCTCATCGCAGCCGAACCCGATATTTCCCGCGTGCCGATCATGATCGACTCCTCCAAGTGGGAAGTCATCGAAGCCGGCCTCAAATGCGTGCAGGGCAAGGCCATCGTGAACTCCATCTCGCTGAAGGAAGGCGAGGAGCAGTTCTTCGAGCAGGCTCGCAAGATCCAGTCCTATGGCGCGGCCACCGTCGTCATGGCCTTCGACGAGGAAGGCCAGGCCGACACCGCCGAGCGCAAGATCGAGATCTGTACGCGTGCCTACAAGCTGCTGACAGAGAAGCTCGATTTTCCGCCGGAAGACATCGTCTTCGACCCGAACATCTTCGCTGTCGCGACCGGCATCGAGGAGCACAACAATTACGCCGTCGACTTCATCGAGGCGTGCAAGGCCATCCGGGCCAACCTGCCGCACTGCCATATCTCCGGCGGCCTCTCGAACGTGTCGTTCTCTTTCCGCGGCAACGAGATCGTGCGCCGGGCGATGCACTCGGTCTTCCTGTATCACGCCATTCCGGCCGGCCTCGACATGGCCATCGTCAATGCCGGCCAGCTCGACATCTATGACAATATCGACCCGGAGCTGCGCGAGGCTGTCGAGGACGTGATCCTCAACCGCCGCGACGACGCGACCGAGCGCCTGCTCGACCTCGCGGAGCAGTATCGCGGCCAGAAGGGCGAGGTCAAAAAGAAGGATATGAGCTGGCGCGAGCAGCCGGTCGAGAAGCGTCTCGAACATGCGCTCGTGCACGGCATTACCGAGTTCGTCGTCGAGGACACCGAGGAATGCCGCCAGCGCGCCGAGCGCCCGCTGCACGTCATCGAAGGCCCGCTCATGGACGGGATGAACGTCGTCGGCGACCTGTTCGGCGCCGGCAAGATGTTCCTGCCGCAGGTGGTAAAATCCGCCCGCGTCATGAAGGCCGCCGTGGCCCACCTCACCCCCTTCATCGAGGAGGAGCAGAAAGAGCTCGGCCTCGACAAGGTCTCGAACGGCAAGGTCGTGCTCGCCACGGTGAAAGGCGACGTCCACGATATCGGCAAGAACATTGTCAGCGTTGTGCTCGGCTGTAATGGCTACGACATCATCGACCTGGGCGTCATGGTCCCGGCCGAGAAGATCCTGGAGACCGCCATCGAGGAAAACGCCGACATGATCGGCCTCTCCGGCCTGATCACGCCGTCGCTCGACGAGATGGTCTTTGTCGCCGCCGAGATGCAGCGCCAGAACATCCACCTGCCGCTGCTGATCGGGGGCGCGACGACATCGCCGGCCCACACAGCCGTCAAGATCGACCCGGCCTTCCCGGCCGCGCCCGTCATCCATGTCAGCGACGCCAGCCGCGCGGTCGGCGTGGTCAGCGCCATGATGAACAGCGAAGAGCGCGAGACGATGTGGGGCACCACCAAGGCGCGCTATGACCGTATCCGCGAAAGCCGCTCCGGCGGCCCGCCGACGCCGCGCCTGCCGATCGAGGAAGCCCGTCAGAAGGACTTCAAGTCGACCGAGCCGTCCGCTCCGGCGCCGAGCTTCACCGGCGTGAAGACCTTCGAGGACTTCGACCTCAACGAGCTGAAGGAATATATCGACTGGACGCCCTACTTCATGAGCTGGGACCTTGCCGGGCGCTATCCGCAAATCCTTGAGGACGAGAAAGTTGGCGAGGCCGCATCAGACCTCTGGCGCGATACTCAGACCATGCTGCAGCGCCTGCTGGGCGAGGCCTGGTTCAAGCCGAAAGCCGTCATCGGCTTCTGGGGCGCGGAGCGCACCGGCGACGACATCAAGCTGGAGACCGGCGACACGCTGCACACGATCCGCCAGCAGATGGTGAAGAACAATGAGAAGCCGAACTTCGCCCTGGCCGACTTCCTCGCCGAGAGCGACGATCATATCGGCGCCTTCTGCGTGACCGCCGGGCCTGAAGCCGACGAAATCTCGAAGAAGTTCAAGGAAGACGGCGACGACTATTCCGGCATCATGGTGCAGGCGCTCGCCGACCGCTTCGCCGAGGCGATGGCCGAATACATGCACGAAAAGGTCCGCAAGGAGCTCTGGGGCTATGCCTCCGACGAAACGCTCGAGAATGACGAGCTCATCAAGGAGAAGTATCAGGGTATCCGGCCGGCGCCGGGCTATCCGGCCCAGCCCGACCACACCGAGAAAGAGACCATCTTCAAGCTGCTCGACGCCGAGAAGAATATCGGCGTGTCGCTGACGACGAGCTTCGCGATGAGCCCGGCCCCGTCGGTCTCCGGCCTCTATTTCGCTCATCCCGACAGCGCCTATTTCGCCGTCGGCCGCATCGAGCGCGACCAGGTCGAGGACTATGCCAGGCGCAAGGGCTGGGACACGCGCACAGCCGAACGCTGGCTCGCCCCGATCCTCAACTACGACCCGTTCGCGGTCAGCACGGACGAGGCGGCCTGAGCGCGCTTGCTGCCACATGAAATGGGCCCCATCCCCGCGCTCAAGGGATGGGGCCTTTTTTATTGGCGCGGCTTCCTGCCAAACCTGTCAAAAGCCCGCCGGCGCGGTCTGGTCTTCACGCCCCCGCCCTGTTACGAGCCCGGCGAAACCGCCGGCCCGGCTGGCGGCCCTTTCCGGCAATCTATGGGACATGAGCGAGCCTTCCCGTGACTGAGAAAACGACCCCCTATCCGGTTCTCGCCTGCATCCTGATCGTGCTGGGCACCGTGCTCTCAATTGCCGGCATCGACCTCGTCCTGCCGGCCATCCCGACCCTGCACGAAGCCCTGCCGGGCAGCGAGGAAGCCGCCCAGCTCGTCATCGCCTGCTTTGTCGCTGGATCGGCCGCGGGCCTTCTGCTGTTCGGCATGCTGGGTGAGCGTTATGGCCGGCGCCGCTGTCTCGTCTATGCGCTGCTCGTCTACGGCGTGCTCTCGGGCATCGCGACGCTGTCGCCGGATATGTGGACGCTGCTGGGCGTGCGCTTCTTCCAGGGCCTCGCCTCGGCCGCCCCGGCGGTCTTCGCCCCCGGCATCATCCGCGCGCTCTTTTCCGAACAGGGCGCGACCCGGGCCATTGGCGTACTGTCGAGCATCGAGAGCTTGACCCCGGCCGGCGCGCCGGTCATCGGGCTCTGGCTGGTCCAGCAGGGCGGCTGGAAACTGCCCTTCTTCGTCACCGCCGGGCTGGCGGTCATTCTGTCGGTGGTCTTCATGGCCTGGGGCGGCATCCTGCCGCCCTCGAAGGACCAGGCCCGGCAGAAAGGCTCCTATTGGCGCCTCATCGCCTCACCGGTCTTCCTGCGCTATGGCCTCAGCCATGCGCTTGTCGTCGGCGGCCTGCTGGCCTTCGTGTTCGGCGCCCCGGCCGTCATCGTGAATGGCATGGGCGGGACGATGATGCACTTCATCACCATGCAGGTGGTCGGCATTACCTGCTTCATTATCGCCTCGAACATCACCGGCAATTTCGTCAAGCGCTTCGGCCCGGAACCGATGATCACCTTCGGCACGGCCATGGCGGCCATCGGCGCAGGGCTCGTGCTGCTCTTCGCGCTGTTCGGCAATGGAGACCCGATCTGGCTCGCCCCGCTCTTCGTGCTGGTGAATGCGGGCCTCGGCTTTCGCGGGCCGCCCGGCTTCCTGCGCGCCATCATGGCCGGCCAGGGCGACGACGACCGCGCCTCCTCGCTCACCATCCTCTGGATCTTCGGCATTGCCGCGCTCGGCACGGCAGCCGTCTCGCCCTTCATCGAGGACGGACTCGTCCCGCTGGCCATCGCCGGCGCGGGCCTGCAGGGCGCGGCGATGCTGTGCCTCGTCCTGCTTCCCCGACTGCAACCGGCAGAGATAACGGCCTGAGGCTTACGTCCCTTCGCCGATCTTGTCCTGCGTCTTCGTGTCGAAGTCGCTGGCGTCGTGGCGTTCGTGCAGCTGCGAGGACGGCTCGCCGAAGACGCGGTTGACCATGCGCCCGCGCTGGACAGGCTCGCGCTTGCCGAGCTGGTCGGTCCAGCGGATCACATTCGTGTATTCGTGGACCTGCAGGAACTCGCCGGCCTCATAGATCAGCCCCTTCGCCAGGGCGCCATACCAGGGCCAGATCGCCATGTCGGCGATGGAATACTCGTCGCCGGCCATGAACTCGTTCTCGGCCAGGTGCCGGTTGAGCACGTCCATCTGGCGCTTGGCTTCCATGGCATAGCGGTTGATCGGATATTCGAGCTTCACCGGCGCATAGGCGTAGAAGTGGCCGAAGCCTCCGCCGAGGAAAGGCGCCGAGCCCATCTGCCACATCAGCCAGCTGATCGCCTCGGTGCGCTTCACATGGTCGGTGGGCAGGAAGGCGCCAAACTTCTCCGCGAGGTAAAGCAGGATCGAGCCGCTCTCGAAAACCCGCGTCGGCGGATTGGTCGTATGATCCATGAGCGCCGGGATCTTGGAGTTCGGATTGGCCGAGACGAAGCCCGAGCTGAACTGGTCGCCCTCGCCGATATTGATCAGCCAGGCATCATATTCGGCACCCTTGTGACCGGCCGCCAGCAGCTCCTCGAACATGATGGTGACCTTCACCCCGTTCGGCGTGCCGAGCGAGTAGAGCTGGAAGGGATGCTTGCCGACCGGGAGGTCTTTCTCGTGCGTCGGCCCGGCGATCGGCCGATTGATATTGGCGAAACGCCCGCCGCCTTCCTTGTTCCAGGTCCAGACTTTCGGGGGCTGATACTCTTGGTCGCTCATGAGGGGTCCGTCCTTGTTTGATCTATCTCATTCTTGCCCCAAGAGAGGTAAGGGCCGGCGAGGCATCTTCAATTGCATCAAGGCTTTGTGAGCGGACGGTTCAGTTTTTCTCAGCCTCGAGAATGGCGGCGAGCCCCTCGCGATAGGTCGGATAGCGCGGGCGCCAGCCGGTTGCCTGCTTCAGCCGGGCATTCGAAACACGCTTGCACTCGGAATAGAAACTCTTCGCCATCTGGCTGACATCGGCCTCATCGAGATCGACCGCGACCGGCGCGGCTAGGCCAAGCAGGCGGGCCGCGAAGGCGGTGACATCCTGCGGGGGCGCGGCCTCCTCGTCGCAGAGATTGAAAACCCCGCTCAACTCCGGGCGCTCGATCAGGGCGAAGAGCCCCGCCGCCAGGTCATCGACATGGATGCGCGAGAAGACCTGGCCGGGCTTCACAGGCTGTTCCTCGCGTCCGCCGCGCACCTTGTCGAGCTGGGAGCGGCCGGGCCCGTAAATCCCCGGCAGGCGCACGAGCCGGGCGTCGGCACGCACTGACAACCACTGGCGCTCGGCCTCAGCGCGGCGTTCCCCGCGGGCCGTGCCGGGTTTGGCCGGGCTCCACTCGAACGCCCAGCCGCCCGCAAGGTCGCCATAGACGCCAGTGGTCGAGAGATAGGTGATGGAGGCCGCCTCATCCGCATAAGCGCCGGCGAGCGCAAAGCCAGGACAGCCCTCTTCCTTCGGCGGCGTGGAGACGACCCAGTGGGCGTCTTTCCCGGCCTCGCGAATGGCGGCCGCATCCTCGACACGCACGGGCTCTATCCCGGCGGCCTCAAGCGTCTGCGCCTTCTCCGCGCTGCGCGCCGTTCCGGCCACCGTCCAGCCGCGCGCAAGGCAGAGCTGCGCCAGCCGGCTTGCCGAATAGCCCGGACCGATGAGAAAGAGCCTGCGTGACTGATCTGTCATTTGCGCACGTTAAACCCTGTCGAATAGGGTGTAATGTGTAGCGTTTTCGAGGGATTTCAAAGTATGAGCCTGCTCGCCATCACGCTCGCCGTCCTGCCGGTGAGCCAATCTGCCATTGCAGAAATCGAGAAGGCCGAACAAGCCCGCCTGAACGCGTGCATCGAACTCAGCCAGGAAGACCCCGACGAGGCGTATGAAGACAGCCTGCGTTGGCTCGGCGAAGGGGCGACGCCGCCGGCGCGCTACTGCAATGCCGTCGCCATTATCGGCAAGGGCAATTACAAGGAAGGCGCCGCCCGGCTCGAGGAACTCGCCAATGCGCCCGATGCCGGCGGCATGAAAGACCGCGCGCTCTACCTCGCCCAGTCCGGCAATGCCTGGCTGACCGCCGGCTATCCGGACGCCGCCGTCACCACGCTCACCAACGCCATCAAGCTCGCCCCCGAAGACGCCGATGTGCGCACCGACCGGGCGGCGGCCTATTTCTCGCTTGAGAAGTATGAGGAAGCCATCGAGGATCTCGACAAGAGCCTCAACATCTATCCCAACCAGGTCGACGCCCTGCAACTGCGCGCCCGCTCCTGGCTGAAGCTCGAAGAGCTGGACAAGGCCGAGGCTGACATGAACCGCGCCATGGTCATCGACGGCAAGAATATCGACACCCTCGTCCTGCGCGGCGATATCCGCGAGGCGAAACGTCTTGCCGGGGACGATTAGGCAGCGCTGGCATAGCCTTTTCGAGGGCCGTTTCCGGCGGGCCTGGTTTCTTCTCGCCTCGGCCGGGCTGAACATTCCGCTCTTCTGGATACTTGCCAACGTGCCGCGCGCGGCGCTCACCCCGCCGACACCGAGAGAGACCATCATTCCCGTCACGCTGGTGGAGCCGCCGGCGCCACCCCCGGCGCCTGAGCCCCCCGAGCCACCGCCGGAAGAGCCGCCCGCGCCGGAGGAGAAGTCCGCCCAGCCTGCTCCGCCGGAACCGGCGGCCTCACCTGCGCCAGAGGAAACGCCCCCACCTCCTGACGAGACATCGCCGGCAAAAGGCCTCACCTCCCCCGTCATTGCCGCCCCGGGAGAAACCGCCGACGCCGCCCCATCAGCCGGCGACGAGACCGCCTTTCCGGAGCTCGACTTCCCGATGCCCTCCACGCAGGAGGACAAGACAGTCACCGCCCTGCGCGCTTTCCGGTGCAATCAGTACGGCAAGGACCGGCCCGATTTCTGCTCTGACGAAGCCGATGCCATCGAGGCGCCTGCCCCGCCGGCCTTCGCCGAGGAGCCGGACATGGCGCCGAAGGAATGGGCGCGGTTCGCGCTTGAGCGCCCGGACCCGGCTGTCCAGCGGATCATCGCGGAAGGCTGCCCACCACAGGACGGCGTGATCCAGGATGTCTTCACGGGCTCGTCCAATCCGAACCTGCAGGGGGCGGCTGGCATGGTCGGCATGCTGGCCGGCGACAGCGGCTCCGGCCTGCGCTGCGACTAGTCCCTATTGCGCGTTCGCCTGCCGGGCCTTCCACTTTTCCGGCTCCAGCACGCAGTCATCGAGCCCTTCATTGGCGACCACGCGCATGCGCGCCTGCAGCGTCCCGGCGCGCTGGCGGACATAGTTGCCGGGCGGATCGACGCGCCATTCATTCGGGTTGGGCAGGACCGCCGCCAGAAGCGCAGCTTCATACTGGCTGAGGTCGGACGCCTGCTTGCCGAACCGCACCCGTGCGGCGGCTTCCGCCCCAAACACGCCGTCGCCCCATTCGATCGTGTTGAGATAATTCTCCATCACCCGGCGCTTGCCCCAGACGCCATCGATGAAGAGCGCAAACCAGGCCTCGCCCGCCTTGCGGGGATAGCCGCCGCCATTCCAGAAGAAGACATTCTTGGCCGTCTGCTGGGTGATGGTCGAGGCCCCCCGCAGGCGCCCGCCGGACTGGCGTTCGTCGAGGGCTTTCTGGACGGCCTGGAAGTCGATCCCGTTATGCTTGCAGAAGCGGGAATCCTCGGCCGCGATGACGGCGGTCACGAGATTGGGCGAGATGTCTTCCAGCGGGACGATGGAGCGGCGGAAATCCTCGCCGGCCAGGGTGCGCTGCGTCATCAGGATGCTGCCCGGCACCGGTACCCATTTCAGCGCCAGCGCATAGATATGGGCGACCACGAAGACGAGCGCGAGCAGCTTCACGATGCGCACCGCCCAGCGCAGCACCGGATGGCGCTGCCGCTGTCGTGTCTTCGGTTTTCGTCGGCCTAGTCTGGTTTCAGCGCCCATTCGGCCTTTACCCCCTCATCTGTCTCGCTGGCGGATCGCCGGTCCTTCTCGGCCTCAAAGCGGGCCAGATCAAGGCGCGAGAGCGCCCAGACAGCCGCCCCGCGCACAACCGGGTCTTCATCGTCCAGATGCGGGAGGACAGAGCCCTCGACCAGATCGGGCGCCGCGCTGTTGCCTATCGCTATAAGCACATTGCGCATGATCCGGTTCCGCCCGGTGCGCTTGACCGGGGAACCGGCGAACACCTCCCGGAAGGTGGCATCGTCCAGCGCGGCCAGCTCTTCCAGCTCCGGTAGTTTCAGCTCGGCGCGCGCCCAGAGCTTCTGCTCGGCAGAGGCTTCGGCGAACTTGTTCCACGGGCAGATGGCGAGGCAATCGTCGCAGCCATAGATGCGGTTGCCCATCGGCGCGCGGAATTCCGCCGGGATCGGCCCGTGATGCTCGATGGTGAGGTAGGAAATGCAGCGCCGGGCATCGAGCTCATAGGCCGACGGAAAGGCATTGGTCGGGCAGATATCGAGACAGGCTCGGCAGGAGCCGCAATGATCGGCCTCCGCCTCATCGGGCGTGAGGTCTGCCGCCGTGAGGACCGCACCGAGGAAGAGCCAGCTGCCATGCTCGCGGCTGACGAGATTGGTGTGCTTGCCCTGCCAGCCGAGCCCAGCCTTCTCCGCCAGCGGCTTTTCCATCAGTGGGGCGGTATCGACGAAGACCTTCACTTCCGAGCCGGAAACCTCCGCGAAGTCGCGGGCGAGCTGCTTCAGCTTCTTCTTGATAAGGTCGTGATAATCGGCCCCGCGCGCATAGACCGAGATATTGCCGTGACGGGTCTGCTCGAGGTTCAGCAGCGGGTCGGTCTCCGGCCCGTAATTCATCGCCAGCATCACCGCCGATTTCGCCTCCGGCCACATCGCGGTCGGTGCCTTCCGCCGCGCCAGCGTGGTTTCCATCCAGGCCATCTCGCCATGCCGGCCATTGACAACAAAGGCTTCCAGACGCTCGCCCGCCTGCCAGGGCTCATCGGCCCGGCAGATGCGGCAATCGGCAAAGCCGAGCCGCGCCGCCATCTCCTTCAGGCGGGTCTCGAGCGTCTCGGCTGGAGCGGTCATTCAGAAATCCAGGTCAGCGTAATGTCTTGCCGGCCGCGTCCCCTCGACCTTGTCGGCCAACAGCGGCCGAAAGCTGGGCCGCGACTTGATCCGGGCATACCAGTCCTTCAGGTCCGGCGTCAGGTCCCAGGGCACGTCGCCGAAATAGTCACACGCCGAGAGATGGGCGGCGACCGACAGGTCGGCAAGCGTCAGGCTGCGCCCGGCCATATAGGGCCGCATCTCGGCCAGCCCGTTGAGGAAGGTCATCTTGGATTTCAGCGCGTGCACGCCCTTGCGCAGCGCCTCGCTATCAGGCTGGCGCACGCGGCGGACCCACTGATTGACCCGCTCGGTGAGCAAGAGCGCATTCACTTCGGCGAAGCTGTCCTCGCTCCAGCGCCACAGGCGGCGGGCCTCGGCGCGCTCATTCGCGACGAAGGGCAGGAGCCGCGGGGTGGGATGCGCGGTTTCGAGATATTCGCAGATGGCATGCGTGCCGATAGCGGTGACTTTTTCTTCCGCCTCGGTATCGATCAGGACCGGCGCCCGTGCGCCCGGCGCCATGTCGGCCAGCACCTCCGGCTGCGCCCATGGCAGCGCCAGGATCAGCTCGGCACTACAGCGTTTTTCGCCGAGCATCAGACGCACGGTTCGCGCCAGGGGGTCTATAGGCCATTGCCAGAGCCGTTTCATATCGCTTCACTCATAAGGCTAGTTTACCCCCTTGACGAGGCCACCAGCAAAAGGATTTTGCGCAGCTTGGTGATCCATGCTTCATCAGGCCGCAATCAGTCTTCAGGAGAATCCGTCATGACGCTTAACAGGTTCAAAACGACCATCCTTGCCGGTGCAGCCGGACTGGCCCTGCTTGCAGCCTGTGGCCCCGGCGACACAGAGACCGGCCAGGAAACGGTCGACCCTGTGAAGCTCGAAACGCCGCCGGCCGGCCAGCTGCCGGAGACGGTCCAGCCAACAGCCTATACGCTCAATCTCGTCACCGACCCGGCCAAGGACAGCTTTACCGGCACCGTCGAGATCGGCCTGCGCCTGAACAAGCCGCATGCCCGGATCTGGCTGCACTCGCTCGACCAGACGATCGAGCGCGCCTTTGCCCGGCTTGAGGACGGCACCGAGATCGCCGGCACCTTCGAGGGTGGCCTCGCCGATGGCGGCGTCTCCAAGATCGACTTCGAGGAGCCGGTGCCCGCTGGTAATGCCACGCTCGTCATCGAGTACAGCGCGCCCTACAACACCGGGCTCGCCGGTCTCTACAAGGCGACACAGAAGGGCCGCCCCTATCTCGCCACGCAGATGGAGCCGATTGATGCGCGCCGCATGATGCCCTCCTTCGACGAGCCGCGCTTCAAGACGCCCTGGACGCTGACGGTGACCGCCCCGCAGGGCAATCAGGTCATCGCCAATGCGCCGCTGACCGGCACCAGCCAGCTCGACAATGGCATGGTGAAGCACAGCTTCGCGCCGACGCGGGCGATCCAGTCCTATCTCGTCGCGCTGGCCGTCGGCCCGTATGACATGCGCGAGGGCACGGCCATTCCGGCGAACACGCTGCGCGCGACGCCGATCCCGTTCCGCGGCTTCGCCCCCGCCGGCAAGGGCGACCAGCTGAAGACCGCGATGGACGCGACCGACGAGATGGTCACCTCGCAGGAATCCTACTTCAACTATCCCTACCCCTACGCCAAGCTCGACATCATCGCCGTGCCGGATTTTGCCTATGGCGCGATGGAGAATGCCGGCGCGATCATCTACCGCGAGAGCGCGCTTCTGATTAATGAGCGCACCCCGCTCGACCGGCGCCGCGGCGTGCTGACGACCCATGCCCACGAACTGGCGCACCAGTGGTTCGGCAATCTCGTCACCCCGGCCTGGTGGAACGACATCTGGCTGAACGAGGCGTTCGCCACCTGGATGAGCTACAAGACGATGGACGAGATCTATCCCGATCAGGGCTATGACCGCGCCGCCCAACGCGCCGGCATCAGCGCCATGAGCGAGGACAGCCTGAGGAATGCCCGCCAGGTGCGCAATCCGATCGAGAGCAATGCCGACATCAATGATGCCTTTGACAGCATCACCTACCGCAAGGGCGGGCACATCCTCTCCATGTTCGAGTCCTATCTCGGCAAGGAGGGCTTCCGCGAAGGCATCCGCCTGCACATGAAGCGCTATGAGGACGACGCTGCAGACGTCGACGATTTCATGCAGTCGGTGGCCGATGGTAGCGGCGACCAGGCCGTGGTCGAAAGCTTCCGCTCCTTCATCTTCCAGCCGGGCATCCCGTATCTCGAGGTCGAGACCGAATGCGAGGCGCCCGATGCCGGCCTCGTGCGCATCACCCAGCATCGCTATGCCCCGCTCGGCTCCGAGATTGATGCCGACGGTGCGAGCTGGCAGGTGCCGCTCTCCATCCGCATCAGCGGCGCCTCCGGCGATGTCACCGAGCGCCAGATGCTCACCGGCAAGACGACCGAGATCCCGCTGGACGGCCAGTGCGCCGACTGGGTGATGCCGAACGCCACCGGCGGCTATTGGCGCTTCTCCCTGTCGGATGAGAACTGGGCCGCGCTCACCGATAATTTCGAAGCCCTGAGCTCCGGCCAGCAGCTGGCCTTCATCGACAGCATCGCAGCCGCCTTCCGGGCTGGCGACGCCCCGGCGGGCGCCGTGCTTGATGCGCTCGAAGCTTCGGCCACGGCGGAATGGGATGTCGCCTCGCAATCCATCACCACCGCAGCCGGCTATTTCCACGCCCTGCCGGACGAGGAAAAGGACCTGATGAGCCAGTGGGCGCAGGAGACTTATGGCCCGGTCTATGATGCCCTCAAGGCACGCGAGGGCGACCTGTCCCAGGGCGAGCAGCTCCTGCTGACCAAGCTCTATTCCGGCCTGCTGGACATCGGCGAGATGCCGGACGAGCGCCAGGCGCTGGCCGACCGGGCCGCCGCCTTTGTCGGGGTCGAAGGCGAGCCGGCCCCCTCGGCCGTCGATGCCGACACGATCCGCCCGGCCATCAAATACGGCGCCAAGCTCGGCGGGCGCGACTTCTACGAAGCCGCCCTCGACTATGCCCGCAACAATGACAACCAGTATGAGCGCCGCGTCATCCTGCAGACCCTGGTGGCCAATGCCGGTGAAGGCGAAATGGCCGACCTGATGAAGGAAATGCAGGGCAGCGACTGGCAGGGCCAGGAGACCTGGTCGGTCATGCAGTCGGCGCTCGACAACGAAGCCAACCAGGACACCGCCTGGGAGATCTACAAGACGAGCTTCGACAATGTCATCGCCCGCACCCCGGAAATCCGCAAGCCGCAGACAGCGGGCGCCGTGGGCGCCTTCTGCACCGCCGAAAAGGTGGCCGAAGCGAAGGATTTCTTCGTCTCCAAGGGCGATCTGATCCCGGGCTATGAGCGCTCGCTGGCCCAGGCCGAGGAGCGCGGCAATCTCTGCGCGGCCTTCCGCGAAGAAAAAACCGGCGAGCTGGTCGAAACGCTCGGCGAACGCGAATAAGCTGACCCAAGGTCACCCTTCGCATATGCACAATGCGAAGGGTGATTGCCCGGCAATTTTTGTCGAGCTAGACCGCTGTCGTTCACTGAGCTTTAGGACCCTCCTATGCCGGATCATGCCCCAAGCCCTGAAAAGCCCGCGGGCGCCCTGCGGCTTGACGATATCTACAGCAGCTTCCACGAGAACGCCGAAGAAGAGAATCTGACCAGTCTCAGTTCGGCGGACGTCGATGCGCTGGCCGATTCGATTGCCGAATTCGCGGAGAGCTTTTCCGGCGGCGAGTCGATCACGCGCGTGCAGGATGCAAAGGGCGCGGACGGCCAGCCGCTCGGCACCTGCATTCTCGAAAGCATCAGCGTCGACAAGCCCTTCCTCGTGGACTCCCTGCTCGGCCTGTGTGCCGAATTCGGCTTCGAGGTCCGCGCGCTTTTCCACCCGATCCTGGAGACCGACCGCGGGGTCAAGCTCTCCCTGATCCAGCTGCATATCCCGGCTCTGAATGCGCAGGAATGCCGCCTGCTCAAGGAAGAGGCCGACGCCACGATGCGTGACGTCTCCATGGCTGTGCAGGATTTCGAGGGCATGCAGGCGCGCATGCAGGAGGCGATTGCCCGCGTCGAGGCCTCCAACCAGTGCGACGCCGACACGCGCGCCGAAGTGGTCGCCTTCCTGAACTGGCTGGTCGACGAACATTTCGTCTTCCTCGGCGTGCGCGACTATGAATTCGAGACCGCGCCGGACGGCACCGTGCTGCCGGAAGAGCCGCTCATGGTCGAGGGCTCCAATCTCGGCCTTCTGCGCGATGAGGACCGCAACGTCCTCAACCGCGGCAGCGAACCGCTGATGCTGACGCCGGAGATCGGCTCCTTCCTGTCGGAACCCAACCCGCTCATCGTCGCAAAATCGACCCTGAAGAGCCGGATCCACCGCCGCTCGCTGTGCGACTATATCGGCATCAAGCATTTCGACGAGACGGGCCGCGTCACCGGGGAGACCCGCTTCCTCGGCCTCTACACCGCCGAAGCCTATAATCAGAGTGTGCGTGAAGTGCCGCTGGTCCGCCGCCGGGTGGAAAAGGTGCTGGAGGCGACCGGCGCGATCGAAGGCAGCCACAATCACAAGGCGCTCAACAATATCCTGGAGACCTGGCCGCGCGACGAGCTGCTGCAGGCCGATGCCGAGACGCTCATCCCGCTGATCCGCGGGGCGCTGCATCTGGTCGGGCGCCCGCGCACGCGCCTGTTCGTGCGCCGCGACGATTTCAACCGTTTCATCTCCATCCTCGTTTTCGTGCCGCGCGAGGCCTATGACACCTCCGTCCGCTTGCGGATGAGCGATCACATCACCGAGGTGTTCAAGGGACGGCTGATCTCCTTCCAGCCCCGCTTCGATGCCTCGCCGCTGGCCCGCGTCTATCTGATGATCGAGCTGAGCGACGGCACCATCGAGCCGGACCTGAAGCAGCTCGAACAGGACATTGCCGAGATTGCACGCACCTGGGAGGATTCTTTCCGCCAGGTGCTGATGGAGGCCAACCAGCCGCAGGAAGACTTCGAACGCGCCAGCGGGTTCCGGGGCGCCTTCAATGCCGCCTATCGCGAGGCGTTCTCGCCGGAAGAGGCGCTGGTCGATGTCGAGGCGATGAGCAGCTTGGCCGTCGCCCGCCCGGTCCGCCTGCGGGCCTACCGCCACCCCGGCGACAGCGATGACATGGTGCGCGCCAAGATCTATTCGCGCAGCGGCTCCATCGCCCTTTCCGACTGTGTGCCCGTCTTCGAGAATATGGGCCTGTTCGTCGATTTCGAGACCGGCTACCCGGTCGCGCCCGATCCAAAACCCGTTAAGAACGGGCCGGAGACCTACTGGGTCCACGCCCTCAAGATGCGCACCGCCGACGGCGAAGCGCTCGACCTTGAGGAAACGGCCGCGCGCTTCGAGGACGCTTTTGTCGCCATCTGGCAGGGCCGCGCCGAAAACGACCGGTTCAACGGGCTCGTCTTCTCCGTCGGCGCCAGCTGGCGCGAAGCCGCGCTCTGCCGGGCGCTCTGTGCCTACCGCCACCAGACCGGCCTCGACCCGGCCCGCGGCACGCAGATCGAGGCGCTGAAACGCCACCCGCATCTGACGCGCGCCCTGCTCGACCTGTTCACCATCCGGTTCGACCCGGCGTCCGAGGCCGACGCCTCGGCCCGCCAGGCCGCCGCCCAGGACAAGCAGCGGCAAATCGAGACCCGGCTCAACGAAGTCTCCTCGCTGGACGAAGACCGCGTCATCCGCCGCCTCGCCCGGCTCATCATGGCGATCCAGCGCACCAATTTCTGGCAGCGCCAGACCGACGGCTCGCCCTATCCCTTCATCAGCTTCAAGATCGCCAGCCAGCAGATCACCGACCTGCCCGCGCCGAAGCCCTATCGCGAAATCTTCATGGCGAGCCCGGAAGTCGAGGGCGTGCACTGCCGGTTCGGCGCCGTCGCGCGCGGCGGGCTGCGCTGGTCGGACCGGCGGGACGATTTCCGCACCGAAGTGCTGGGGCTGGTGAAGGCCCAGCAGGTCAAGAATGCGGTCATTGTGCCCGTCGGCTCGAAGGGCGGCTTTTTCCCGAAACAGATCCCGGCCAATGCCACCCGCGAAGAGACCCGCGACGCCGGCATCTCGGCCTACCGCACCTTCATCAACGCCCTGCTCGACCTGACCGACAACCTTGTCGACGGGGCCGTGCACCACCCGGACAACACCGTGATCTGGGACGGCGACGACCCGTATCTCGTCGTGGCGGCCGACAAGGGCACGGCCACCTTCTCAGACATCGCCAACGAGATCAGCCTCGAGCATGGCTTCTGGCTGGGCGACGCCTTCGCGTCCGGCGGCTCGGCCGGCTACGATCACAAGAAGATGGGCATCACCGCGCGCGGCGCCTGGGAAGCGGTCAAGCGCCACTTCCGCGAAATGGGCAAGGACATCCAGACCGAGCCCTTCACCGTCATCGGCTGCGGCGACATGTCGGGCGACGTGTTCGGCAACGGCATGCTGCTGTCGAAGCAGATCCGGCTGGTGGCCGCCTTCAACCACATGCACATCTTCATCGACCCGGACCCGCAGGATCCCGAACGCCTCTGGGAAGAACGCCAGCGCATGTTCGAGCTGCCGCGCTCCTCCTGGATGGATTACGACCAGTCGCTGATTTCCAAAGGCGGCGGCATTTTCGAGCGCTCGGCGAAATCCATTCCGCTGTCGGACCCGATGAAGAAGCTAACCGGCCTGAACCAGGACGCAGCGACGCCCGACGAAGTGATCCATGCCCTGCTCAAGGCTGATTGCGAACTGCTCTGGTTCGGCGGCATCGGCACTTATGTGAAGGCCACCGGTGAAACCCAGGGCGATGCCGGCGACCGCGCCAACGACTCCATCCGCGTGAATGGCCGGGCGCTGCGAGCGAAAGTGGTCGGCGAAGGCGCCAATCTCGGCCTGACCCAGGCCGGGCGCATCGAATTCGCCCTGCGCGGCGGGCGCATCAACAGCGACGCCATCGACAATTCCGCCGGCGTCGACAGCTCCGACCACGAGGTGAACATCAAGATCCTGTGCTCGGAAGCGATCCGGCTGGGCAGCCTCCTGCACGGCCATCGCAACCCGCTACTCGCCTCGATGACGGACGAGGTTGCCGAGCATGTCCTGGCACACAATTACAGCCAGACCGGCGCGCTGACGCTCGCGGTCTCCACCGCCGAGCGCGATCATGAGGCCAATGAGCGGCTGATGAGCTATCTCGAAGAGCGCGGCGTGCTTGATCGCGATGTCGAGGGCCTGCCGCACAGCTCGGAGATGCAGGAGCGCGCCGGCGCCGGACAATGGCTCACCCGGCCGGAGCTCGCCGTGCTGATGGCCTGGTCGAAAATCACGCTGTTTGACGATCTGGTCGGCTCGGATGTGCCTGATGACCCGTGGTTCGCAGAGACCCTGAAAGCCTACTTCCCCGAGCAGCTGCACACTTATGACGACGCCATGCAGGCCCACCGCCTGAAGCGCGAAATCATTGCCACGGTGCTCGCCAACCGGCTGATCGATGCCGGCGGGCCGCTGATGCTGCTGCGCCTGAACGAGCGCACGCATGCCTCGAACGCCGACATCTGCCGCGCTTTCGAGGCCGCGCGTGTCCTGCTGGACCTGCCGGCCTTCACCGAGGCCGTCGATGCCATGGACAACAAGGCACCGGCCCATACGCAGACGGCGCTTCACCAGCTCGCCGCCGATGCGGTGATGGATATCTCGGCAGCCCTGCTGCGTCAGTCGCGCGACATGACCGTCGGCGAAGCCGTCAAACGCTTCGAGCCGGCCTTCAAGACGCTGGACAAGCAGCTCGGCAAGGCCCTTAACGGCTTCGAGGCCACACAGCTGCGCAAGCGCACAGAGAGCCTCGCCCAGTCCGGCATTGCCAGCAAGCTCGCCGACCGGGCCGCCCTGATGCCGCTCTTGCCCATTGGCGTGGATCTGCAGACGCTGGCCGAACGCAGCAAGCAGCCGGCCGACGAGGCGCTGGCGATCTATCTCAAGCTCGGCGAAACGCTCCGGCTCGACCGCCTGCGCTCCGATGCCAGCCGCAGCATTGACGATGCCACCTATTGGGAACGGCTGGCGACCCGCCGGCTGATCGAGGATTTGCGCCGCCACCAGGCTGATGCAGCGGCCGACGCGCTCGCCACCGGCGATCCGCAGGCCTGGCTGGCCAGCCGCGAGTCCGAGCGCAAGGCGCTGATCCAGCAGCTCAACACGCTGTCTTCCTCGAAGGCGAACTTCGCGCAGTTCACGCTGGCGGCCGATGCTGTGCGCAGCTTCATGACCGGCGGGGCCTGAAACCGGGCCTCGTCGCTACACTCAAATTGTCATGGTCAGATCCCCCATGTCCGGGGGATGGGACGGGCCCGTCGAACGGGGACGTGTCCGACGGGCCCTACAGGCCACTCCGCAGGCTGGGTGGGGGGACGCACGCGGAGGCCTGATCGTGTGAGCGGTATACTAATTAATATAGACTACCGAACTATATATGTAATGCCGCCCTTTGAAAGCCAAGGCTACTCCTCAGAGGTTTCTGCAGTGATAACGAGGTCGTCATTCGCAGGGTTGGCCACGAGCCCGCCCGGATTCCCGTCCGCTGACAACAGGATGGCAATCCACCGGGTCGAAGAAGATTGAGAAAACAAGACCATAAGCAGCACTGTCAATGGGGCTGACAAAAACATTCCGGGAATGCCCCAGATCACGCCCCAGATCGCAAGAGAAAGCAGCACGACCAGTGCCGAAAGATTGAGCGTCTCGCCCATGATGCGCGGCTGGACGAAATTGCCGATCATGAACTGCCAGAAGCTCACCCCGAGAAAGACGAACAGGGCGAAAAAATAGCTCGCATTGTCCCCGCTGCCCGGCACCCAGGCCGGCATGTCCGGCTGGACCAGCGCGAACAGCGTCGGGACGAAAGCCGCCACGATCGAGCCGATCGTCGGGATGTAGTTCAGCACGAAGATCAGCCCCGAAAGGAAGAGGGCATTCTCCACGCCCAAGGCGAGCAGCGTGACATAGGTGAGCCCGGTAATGAGCGCCGAGATAACCGTCTGCGTCCACAGATAGATCTCGATGCCCCGGCGGGCCGCCTCGCCGACCTTGCGGACCTGTTCGCGCTGCTCCGTCACCGGGAAGAGACGGTCCAGCTTCGGCGCCCAGGCCGACTGCGCCAGGAACAGGAAGGCGACATAGATCAGGATGACCACCAGATCGGCTGAGAGATCCCCGGTCGCATTGGCGATGGTCGCGAAGAAGCGCTGGCCGGTATCGTTGAAAATGATTTCCGTCAGCGTCGGCGCCCGCTCCATCTTGAGCAGGCCATAGCCGTCCGCGATCAGGCCGTTGATCTTGGCCTCATAGTCGCTCGCCTGGCCGCCGAACTGGGCGATGCCCTGGGCCATGAGGCCGACAAACAGGCCGAAGCCGAGCAGCACGATCAGGATCGCGATGAGGCGGCTGATATAGCGCCCGAAGACCGGAAGCTGTTCGCGGATGACCCGGGCGAAGCCCTCCATGGTGAGAAACAGGAAGACCGCCAGCGCGAAGGGCGCGAAGATCGAGCGCCCGAGATAGAGCAGCGCGATCAGAACGCCTGTCGCAATGATCCAGATACCAACGACGCCCGATCGTACTGTCATGATCCTTGTGGTGCCCCCTCGATGCCCGGAGCTGGCAGCCGGGCCATATGCAGGTCACGAACAAGGTGGACAAGCGGGCGGATCGCGAAAAACACCGACCCGATCAGAAACAGCCACGTCCCGGCCACCTTCGTGCTCTCACTGAAAAATAGCGCCGAGCCGACGATGAAAGCAATGGCTGCCAGAGCGTCGACCGTATCGTAAATGGTCTGGTAGAGATTATAGACCTGTCCGTGCTTCTCGGTATCGAAATTTCTCCAGCTCTGGTTCTTCCGTTTACTCATTGGGGCAGACCTCCTTTTATCGTCCAGAATGCGGTGGCGGGCAGAACGATCCAGCCCCGCCGCAGCCTCTCAGGCTTTGCCCGGCCGGCGTTTGCGTCTAGCTTCATCCCCGCTTGATCACAGGGAGCGGCGGATGGGCAAGGCAATCTATATTGGTGGCGGCGGACCGGAGCAGAACGAGGCACAGACCCTGCTGCTCAACCGCGCCAACCGGCATGGCATCATCGCGGGCGCAACCGGCACGGGCAAGACCGTCACCCTGCAGATCCTCGCCGAAGGCTTTTCCAATGAAGGCGTGCCGGTCTTCTGCGCCGATGTGAAAGGCGATCTCTCCGGGCTCTGCATGAGCGGCAGCGAAGACTTCAAGCTGCACGAGGCCTTCACCTCGCGCGCCCGCACGATCGGGTTTGACGACTATGCCTATCACGACGTGCCCACCGTCTTCTGGGATGTCTTCGGCGAAAAGGGCCATCCGGTCCGCGCCACGATCAGCGAAATGGGCCCCACCCTGCTCGCCCGCCTGATGGACCTGACCGAGACCCAGGAAGGCGTGCTCAATGTCGCCTTCGAATACGCCGACGATGAGGGCCTGCTCCTGCTCGACCTGAAGGACCTGCAGAAGCTGCTCATCCATCTCGGCCAGAAGGACGTCCGCGACGATGTCTCGCTGCGCTACGGCAACATCGCCTCGGCCTCGCTGAGCGCGATCCAGCGCAGCCTGCTCGGCCTGGAACGCGACGGTGCCGAACAGTTCTTCGGCGAGCCCGCTCTCGACCTGATGGACCTGATGCGCGTCGGCCTCGACGGGCGCGGCATCGTCAACATCATGGACGCGACCCGGCTCATCAATTCCCCGAAGCTCTATTCCACCTTCCTGCTCTGGCTCCTGTCGGAGCTGTTCGAGCGGCTGCCGGAAGTGGGCGATCCGGACAAGCCGAAGCTCGTCTTCTTCTTCGACGAGGCCCACCTCCTCTTCAAGGATGCGCCGAAAGCCCTGCTTACCAAGATCGAACAGGTCGTCCGCCTGATCCGGTCGAAGGGCGTCGGCGTCTATTTCGTCACCCAGAATCCGCGCGACCTGCCCGACAGCGTACTCGCCCAGCTCGGCAACCGCATCCAGCATGCCCTGCGCGCCTATACGCCGACCGAGCGCAAGGGCGTGAAGGCGGCGTCTGAAAGCTTCCGCCCCAATCCGGATTTCGATACCGAAGACGTGATCACCCAGCTCGGCACCGGTGAGGCGCTCGTCTCCACGCTGGACGAGAAGGCCGCCCCGAGCGTCGTTCAGCGCACGCTGATCCGCCCGCCCTCTTCCCGGCTTGGCCCGGTCACGCCCGCCGAGCGCAAGGAAATCATGTCCCGCAGCCCGGTCGCGGCGCGGTATGACGAGGCTGTCGACCGCGAGTCCGCCTACGAGATTCTGCTCGAAAAGGAAGAGGCCGCCGCCGAAGAAGCCGAACGCCTCGCGCGGCAGGAAGAAAAGGCGAAGAAGGCGCTCGAAAAGAAGAAATCCCGGCGGCGCACCTCACGCCGGCAGACGCCAACGGAAGCGGCGGTAAAGACCGCCACGCGGACGCTCGCCCGCGACATAACGCGCTATGTCCTGCGCGGAATTCTCGGCGGGCTGAAACGCCGTTAGGCCATCCCCTCCGCTGCAGCGCACAAACCAGACGTTCAGATGATGCTGTGACGCAAAAGCCCCGTCACAAAACTTGCGAAAATCTGTCGCCAAACTGAAACCGAACCGTCTCCGGACCGTCACGCAACGCTGCTAGCGCCCTCTCGATCTTGAAGAGGGGAAATCTTTATGAACATCCGCTACAGCAGGCTGGTCACAGCCGGCATTCTCGCAGCGACATTTGCACAAGTGGCCGCCGCCGACATCATCCGTGGCCAGGTCACCGACGCCTCCGGCGAAGCCCCGCTGGCAGGCGCCATCGTCCGCATTGAGGGGCTGGACCGGTCGACCACCACGGACCGCTATGGCGACTATCGTTTCGCCAACATCCCGGCCGGCGACTACACCGTCTCGGTCTCCTATATCGGCGCCGAACCGGTCAGCCAGACCGTCAGCGTCCAGGCCGACACGACGCTCGACATCCGCGTCGGCAGCGATGTGCGCTATCTCGACAACGTGCTCGTCGTCGGCTCTGCGGCCGCCCAGGCCGGCGCCATCAACCAGCAGCGCGCCTCCGATGCGATCATCTCCGTGATCGACAGTGACGGCCTCGGCAACTTCCCGGACACCACGGTCGCCGACTCCCTGTCGCGCGTGCCGGGCCTGTCGATCGAGACCGACCAGGGCGAAGGCCGCTATGTCTCCATCCGGGGCATCAATACCGACCTCATCGCGGCGTCCATCAATGGCGTGCGCACCCCGTCGCCGGAAGACCGCCGCGGCGTTCTGCTCGATGGCGTGCCCTCCGACCTGCTCGACGGCATCACCGTCCAGAAGTCGCTCACCCCGAATGTCGATGCCGACTCGCTCGGCGGCGTGATCGACCTGAAGACGATCTCCGCTTTCGACCGCGATGGCCGCTTCATCCGCGCCAAGCTGGAAGGCGCCTATAACGAAATCTCCGAAGAGGTCTCGCCCAAGGCCACACTGACCTATTCGGAAGTCTTCAACGACAAGCTCGGCGTCGCCCTGTCGCTGAACTATCAGAACCTCGCCATCGAGAGCCACAATAACGAGACCGGCGAGTGGGACTTCCTCGACAACGGCACCGCCTATCTCAATGACGATTACGAACAGCGCTGGTACGACCTGACCCGCGAACGCATCGGCTTCATCGCCAATTTCGACTGGCGCGTCGACGAGAACACCGAGCTTTACCTGCGCACCCTCTATAACAATTACGAGGATGACGAGGTCCGCAACAAGTTCGAGTTCCGCGACCTCGGCGATGCCGAGGACGATGGCACCGTCACCGCCGACTCACAGACCCTGCCGCTCAACGAGATGGACGCGGAAGTGCGCAAGCGCCGCGAAGTCCGCAAGATCCAGACCTATGCGCTCGGCGGCACGACCAACCGAGATGCATGGCAGTTCGACTATGAAGTCGCCTATGCCTATGCCGAGGAAGACGACAGCGACAATCATGACGTCACCTTCCGCTTCGAGGACATCCAGGATGCCGCCGCCGAGGCCGGCCTGACAGACAGCGATGTCACGATCGACTTCTCGAAGCCGGAAACGCCGAAATTCTCCGGCGCCCTGCTCGACCTCGTCTACGATCCGTCGAACTACTTCATGGACGCCTTCGAGGAAGAGAAGACCGTCAATGAGGACGAGGAAATCTCGGCCCGCTTCGACGTCACCCGCGACAGCCTGATCGGCGACACACCGGTCTCCTGGCAGGCCGGTGTGAAACTGCGCGACCGCGAGAAGACGCGCGACGCCAATGTCATCTTCCACGAGGCCGATGACCTCAACCTGGCCGACTATGTCGGGGCGGATTATGTCTCCGGCTGGCGCCTGGCCAATCCGATGCCGGCCTGGCCGGACCCGGACCTGACGGCGGCCCTGCGCAACGGTGCCGGACCCGGCTTCGAGCTGGACGAGGATGCAACCAATTTCGACAGCCTCGCCGAGGACTTCACCATCGACGAGCAGATCCTGGCGGCCTACGCCATGGGCACCTTCGACATCGGCAATCTCACCCTGGTCGCCGGCGTGCGCATGGAAGACACCAAGACCGACCTGTCCGGCAACATCTATGCCGAGGAAGACGATCCGGAGAACCTGCAGACGCGCGACGTCTCCAACGACTACACCCACTGGCTGCCATCGGTGAACGCCAAGTACGCGTTCAATGACAAGCTTATCGCGCGCGGTGCCTATTATGCTGCCGTGGTGCGCCCGTCCTTCGGTGAAATGGCCCCGTTCACGGTCTTCAATGACGACCGCGACGAACTCGAACTCGGCAATCCGAACCTCGATCCGTATGAGGCCGACAATTTCGACCTCAGCCTGGAATACTACCCGACCGAGCTGTCGGTCCTGTCGGTCGGCGTGTTCTACAAGACGATCGACAACGCCATCTACGAAGCGACCTATGAGCGGGCCGAGGATGACGATGGCAACCTGGTGCCGCTGAGCGAGTTCCTGCCGACCGTTCCGGTCAATCTCGGCTATCTCGACCCGGCCCAGCTCGCCGATGTCGAGGAGATCACCTCCTTCATCAATGTCGGCTCCAGCGACCTCTACGGCATCGAGTTCAACTATGTGCAGAACATGGCGGATCTCACCCGCGCGCTCGACGGCTTCCTGGTGTCGGCCAACCTCACCCTGACCGACAGCGAAAGCGAGCTGCCGGACGGGCGCGAAGTGCCGTTCCTGAAGCAGTCCGACACCGTCTGGAACGTCGCCATCGGCTATGACAAGGGCCCGTGGGACCTGCGCGTCTCGGCCAATTATCGCGGCGACTATGTCGACGAGCTGATGGGCGAGGACCTCGACCGCTACACCGACGACCGCCTGCTCGTCGAAGCGTCCGCCAAGTACAAGGTGAACGACAACATCCAGCTTTATCTCGAAGGCAAGAACCTCACCGACGAGCCGGAATACTACTATTTCGGCGACGAGCGGCGCCTCTCGCAATATGACGAGTTCGGCACTACGGTCGTCTTCGGCGCCCGCCTGACCTACTAGGTCCGGCCCTGAAAAGACTGGCGCGGGCCGGAGCGTGAAAGCGTATCCGGCCCGCCGCACATTCCAGATACCAGACAAGGATTCTCACCCATGACCCTCCGCACCCTCCTGCTCGCGGGCATTGCCGCGACCGGCCTGGCCGCCTGCGAAACCGCGCCCGCCCCCATCGAGGACGGCATCACCGCCACGCCGGTGGCCGCCAGCTTCGAGACCGACCCGATGACCGGCACGGGCGACCGCGCCGACGATCCGGCCCTCTGGGTCCACCCGGCCGATGCCTCCAGAAGCCTGATCCTCGGCACCAACAAGGATGAAGGGCTGCACGTCTACGACCTGTCGGGCAAGGAGCTTCAGTTCCTCGATGCCGGCCAGCTCAACAATGTCGATGTGCGCGGCAATCTCGCCGCCGCCTCGAATGATGAGTTCAACACGATCACGCTCTTCGCCATCGATCCGGCCACCGGCCTGGTCGACCATGCCGGCGAGGTCGAGACCGGCAAGACCGAGCCTTACGGCATCTGCATGGGCTCGGTCGGCGGCAAGACGCTGATCATCCCGACCTATAAGGACGGCTCGATCCAGATCTGGTCCGGCACGGGCAGCGATGTCGCCCTGACGCGCACCGTCCAGGTCGGCCAGTTCGGCCCGCGCCAGCTGGAAGGCTGCGTGGTCGATGATGCCGCTGGAATAGCCTTCATCGGCGAGGAAGAGCACGGCATCTGGAAGCTCGACCTCACCGACGCCGCCTCCGAGCCTGTCAGCGTCGACACGATTGCCGCCGGCAATGGCCTGGTCGCCGATGTCGAGGGCCTCTCGCTCTGGCTCGGGGCAGGCAATACCGGCTATCTCGTCGCGTCCGCGCAGGAAGCCGACCGCTATGTCATCTATGACCGCGCGGCCCCGCACACCCCGCGCGGCGTCATCACGATCACCGGCAGCGAAGACGGCAGCGTGGACGCCGTCAGCCACACCGATGGTCTCGACGCTTCCTCGGCGGCCCTGCCCGGTTTTCCGAAGGGGATCCTGATCGTCCAGGACGACGCCAACCCGGTCTCGGAAGTCGACCAGAACTTCAAGGTCGTCGACTGGCAGGCCATCGAAACCGCGCTTGGTCTGGGCGAATAAGGCCCTTCCGGCGGACCCGGCCGCTCCCTTGCCCCGATTTCACGCGGGGTGACGGAGCGGCACCGCTTTCATTTCCCCGGTCCGGCGCCTAGATTGGAAGGTAGCAAAAACACGCTCAGCGGAGGACCGACATGCAGGACTATCTGAAATTCTACATCAACGGCGAATGGGTCGACCCGGTCGAACCGCGCACCCTTGATGTCGAGAACCCGGCCACCGAAGAGCCGTTCGCGCGCATCTCGCTCGGTTCGCAGGCCGATGTCGACAAGGCCGTCGCCGCCGCCCAGGCCGCTTTCCCGTCCTTCTCGCAGACCTCGGTCGAATTCCGCGCCGAGCTGCTCGAGAAGATCGCCGCCGGCATCCAGCAGCGCGCCGGTGACATGGCCAAGGCCATCTCCGACGAAATGGGCGCGCCGATGTGGCTCGCCAATGCCGCCCAGGTCCCGGCCGGGATGGGTCACTACATGACCGCCGCCAAGGTCCTGCGCGAATACAAGTTCGAGGAAACCCGCGGCAACACCACCATCCGCAAGGAGCCGATCGGCGTCTGCGGCTTCATCACCCCGTGGAACTGGCCGCAGAACCAGATCGCCTGCAAGGTCGCCCCGGCGATTGCCGCGGGCTGCACCATGGTGCTCAAGCCGTCCGAGATCGCGCCGCTCGACGCGATGATCGTGGCAGAGATCTTCCACGATGCCGGTGTCCCGCCGGGTGTCTTCAACCTGGTCAATGGCGACGGCCCCGGCGTCGGCGCCTACATGTCCCAGCATCCGGGCATCGACATGATGAGCTTCACCGGCTCGACCCGCGCCGGCGTGCTCGTCCAGCAGGCCGCTGCCCCGTCGGTGAAGCGCGTCGCGCTCGAGCTCGGCGGCAAGTCCCCGAACATCATCCTGCCGGATGCCGATCTCCAGAAGGCGGTCGGCGGCGGCGTCATGAACATGATGACCAATACCGGCCAGTCCTGTAATGCGCCGTCCCGCATGCTGGTGCAGCGCGACAAGCAGGACGAGGCGATGGCCATTGCCAAGGCGACCGCCGAGAAGGTGCAGATCGGCGCCGGTGCCGATGCGCCGAAGGGCGCCATGGGCCCGATCTCGAACGCCAATCAGTGGAACAAGGTCCAGGACCTGATCCAGAAAGGCATCGACGAGGGCGCCACGCTGGTCACCGGCGGCACGGGCCGTCCGGAGGGTTTCAACAAGGGCTACTTCGCCAAGCCGACCGTGTTCGGCAATGTCACCAACGACATGACGATCGCCCGCGAGGAAATCTTCGGCCCCGTCCTCTGCATCCTGCCCTATGACACCGAGGAAGATGCCATCCGCATCGCGAACGACACGGTCTATGGCCTGTCCTCCTATGTGCAGTCGGGCGACCCGAAACATGCCCGCGAGGTCGGCAACCAGATCCGCGCCGGCAATGTGCACATCAACGGGGCCGGGCCGGACTTCGCCAACGGCGCGTTCGGCGGCTACAAGCAATCCGGCATCGGCCGCGAATGGGGCGAATTCGGGTTCGACGAATTCCTCGAAGTGAAGTCGGTCTTCAACCCGGCCTAGGCCGCACTTCCCATCTGGAAAACGAGCCCGCAGCGTATCCGCGCTGCGGGCTTTTTCGATGCGGTGGCGAAAGGCCCGCCGCAATTGTCTTCATTACAGCGTCCGCCCGTGACAACTTCTCCACGTTGCCTGACGTTCAGCTAGAGACCATATAGTATGGACAAGACATAATGCAGGCGTTCCATGACCAAGACATATCTCATCCCCGCAATGGCCGCGCTGGCACTTCTGGGTGCCTGTGCGACCGCCACCCCCTATCAGCCGGCGACGAACAGCGACCGCGGCTATAGCGACCAGCAGATCGAGAACAATCGCTGGATGATCACCTTTTCGGGCAACAGCCTGACCGACCGCCAGACGGTCGAGACCTATCTGCTCTACCGCGCGGCCGAGCTGACCAGCCAGCAGGGCTTTGACCATTTCCGCATGGTCCGCCGCGCGACCGATGCCGATTCCCGCTTCGTGCCGGTCGGCAGCACCTATTCCCATTTCAGCCCCTATTACCGCTATTACGGCGCGCATGGCCGGCTGCTCGGCTATCCCTCCTATTGGGACCGGTATGGCTATTACGATCCCTTCTGGGACGGCCCGTCGGAATATCGCGAAGTGACCCGGTTCGAAGCCTCGGCTGAAATCCTCATGGGCAAGGGCGAGAAGCCGGACGATCCGGCCTATTTCTCGGCCGAAGAGGTTCTCATGAACCTGGCAGGCCAGATCCAGCTGCCCAAGCCTTAAAGCGCCGGATCGCTCCACCGCGAGACACAAAAAAGCCCGCTCGGATCCGAGCGGGCTTTTCCATATTCGATAGGGGGTGCGACTCAGCGCGGTGCCATGCGGATCGCGCCGTCGAGGCGGACATCCTCGCCGTTGAAATACCCGTTGGTGATCATCTCACGGGCAAGCGAGGCATACTCTTCCGGGTTGCCGAGGCGGGCCGGGTTCGGCACCTGCGCACCGAGCGCCTGCTTCACATGGTCCGGAGCGCCCTGCAGCAGCGGCGTGTTGAAGATGCCCGGCAGGATCGTGTTCACACGGATCAGCTCGCGCGAGAGGTCGCGCGCGATCGGCAGCGTCATGCCGACGACACCGCCCTTGGAGGCGGAATAGGCAGCCTGGCCGATCTGGCCGTCTTCAGCCGCGACCGAGGCGGTGTTGACCATCGCGCCGCGCTCACCGTCGATCGGGTCGAGCGTCATCATGCCGGCAGCGGACTTGGCGATGCACATGAAGGTGCCGACCAGGTTGATCTGGATAATCTGGTTAAACTTGTCGATCGGGAAGTGCTTGATCTCGCCGGATTCCTTGTCGCGCGACGCGGTCTTGATGGCGTTGCCGGTGCCCGCGCAATTCACGAGAATACGCTCCTGGCCAATCGCGGCGCGCGCCTTCTCGAACCCGGCATCGACGGAGGCTTCGTCCGTCACATTGACCTTGCAGAAGACACCGCCGAGCTCTTTCGCCAAAGCTTCGCCTTTTTCTTCGTTAAGATCGAAAAGTGCGACCTTCACACCCTGGCTGGCCAGGAGGGTGGCGGTTGCGGCGCCGAGGCCGGATGCCCCGCCAGTAATGACTGCACTGATGTCTGAATTGAGTTTCATTCCTTGAGATCCTCCATGGAACATTCGATATGTAAAAGCGATCTAAAGGGTATGAAGAGGCCCGCCAATGCGTAACCCAAGGGAAGTCGTGATAGAGAATGGCGAGAGCTGGCCGACCTATCTGCCGCTCGCCGTCGAGAAGGACGAGCAGCGCACGCGCCGCCGGCTCCTGCCGAAGCTCCTGCGGGTCGCGGGCCGTATCCCCTTCGCCGACGATCTCGCCGCCGCCTATTATGCCGCCGTCGATCCGGAGACCCCGCGCAAGGCCAAGGCGGTGCTGTTCGGGGCACTGGCCTACTTTGTCCTGCCGACCGACGCGGTGCCCGACATCATTGTGGGGTTCGGCTTCAGCGATGATGCCACCGTGCTGGCCACGGCGCTGACCATTGTCGGCTCGCAGGTGCGCGAGCGCCACCGCAAGGCGGCCCGCCGTCTGCTGGGCCGGCCGGAGCCGGAAAGCGACGAGGCCGAGGCCTGATCAGCCGACGCCGGGGCGGAAGGTCTTGTCGGCATCCTTGATCTGGACGGCGCCTTCCTCAGGCGAAACTTCGTAAATCGCCAGACGCCGTTGCGCGGTGCCGTCCGTTGTGAAGCGGAACAGCCCGTTCAGGCCGACAAAGCCGTCCATGGACGTAATCTCGCGCCGGTCCAGCGCGCCGTCCGCCGAGAGCTGCATGGCGAGCGCGGCAGCATCATAGGCCTGCGCAGCCAGACCGCTCGGCGCCCGGCCATAGATGCGGCGATAGCGCGTCTCGAAGGCTTCGATATCGGCCTTGGGCGGCGCGACGAACCAGCCGCCCTTGAGCGAGGGCTCGCGCCAGACACCGGCATCGTTCCAGCCCGACAGGCCCATCAGCTTCGCGCTGCGCCCGGTGCCGTAGAAAGGCAGGAGCGGAGCGACCTTGCGCAGCTGCGTCCCGCGCTCCGGGATCAGCACGGCCACGGGCCCACCCGAGCCGGACGCACTGTTGATCGAGCGGGCGAGGTATTTCGCTTCCTCGGTCGGCGACTCGCTGCCATCGGGATAGAAGGCCGACGAGATGACGGAAGCCCCGTTCTGGCTCGCCTGGAACTGCAGCGCGGTCTCGATGCGCTGGCCGAGCGGGCTCTGCGGGCCGAAATAGGCAAACTGGTAATAGCCCTGCGACACGGCGTAGGAGACGAGCGAGGCGACCTCCTCTTCCGGCGTGATCGAGGCAAGCCAGGTATTGCCACCGGCGACATCCCGGTCATTCGAGAAGCCGATGACCGGCAGGCCGGCCACGGTGCGGTCCTCATTCAACGCGGCGATATTCTCACCGAAGAGCGGGCCGAGGAAAAAGTCCGCGCCTTCGCGCTCGGCCTGATCGGCGACCTCGACCGTCGCGCTGCGCGAACCGGCCGTGTCCTTGGGCAGCAGGACGAAATCGTCGCCGGCATGATCGAACAGGGCCATCTCGATGCCTGCCAGCATGCCTTCGGCCTCGGCGCGAACGGCGGCATTCGGGTGCGAGAAGGGCAAAAGCACGCCCGCACGCACCAGCTTCTCGCCTTCCAGGAAGGCCGGGGTGAACTTGCCCGGCAGCGGCAGGGGCATGCCCCGCGCATCCACATCGAGGCGCTCGGCATGCAGGCTTCCGGGTTCTTCCGGCTCGGTCTCGGCCTGTTGCGGGCCCGGCTCGACACGCGGCTTGCCGCTGGAAATCGGCGCCGGCGGCTGGCTCGGGCCGCTGGCGCAACCGGCCAGCGTAATGAAAGCTGCGAAAACAAGGCTTGGCGCGAGGCCCGTGAAGCGCGATTGTGCCCGAGATGTCATCAAAAGATCCTTCCATTCACGCCGAGACTCGCTCTGCAGGCGAGACTAGTGCCGCTGACGGGGCCAAGCAACACGGCAAACACCGCCTGGAGCCCGGCCTTCATCTTGTCGCGACACCGATCGGCAATCTCCGCGATATCACCCTGCGGGCGCTCGACACGCTGGCTGGCGCCGACGAGGTTCTCGCCGAAGACACGCGTGTCGCCCGCAAGCTTCTAGATGCCCATGGCATCCGTGCAAAACTGAGTGCGTACCATGACCATAATGGGGCAGAGCGCCGCCCGGACCTCCTGGAAAAGCTTTCAGGCGGGGCGACCATCGCGCTGATCTCGGATGCCGGCACGCCGCTCGTGTCCGATCCGGGCTGGAAGCTGGCGCGCGAAGCGCTCGATGCCGGCATCCGCGTCATCCCCGTGCCGGGGGCGTCTGCAGTGCTGGCCGGGCTTGTCGCCTCCGGCCTGCCGAGCGACCGGTTCATGTTCTGCGGCTTCCTGCCGCCGAAATCCGGCCAGCGAAAGAAAGAGGCCGAGACGCTGAAATCGGTCCCGGCCACGCTCGTCTTCTATGAGGGCGGCTCGCGGCTCGCCCAATGCCTGGCCGACCTTGCCGACGTGCTTGGCGCCAACCGGGAGGCCGCCGTCGCCCGCGAGCTGACCAAGCTGTTCGAGGAGACCCGCCGCGCTCCACTGGGCGAGCTGGCAGACCATTACGCGAAAGAAGGCGCGCCCAAGGGCGAAATCGTCATCCTGATCGGCCCGCCCGTCGCAGAAACCGTCGACGCGGCCGATATCGATGCCGCGCTCCTCGAAGCCATGGCGGACCACCCCACCAAAAAGGCGGCGACCCTTGTGGCAGACCGGTTCGGCCTGTCGAAACGCGACGCCTATCAGCGCGCCCTGACGCTGAAGGACAATGGCTAGGGCCCGGCGCGACCGCAAGCGCGCCGAAACCCGCGGGCGGCGTGCCGAGCAGCTGGCCGCCCTCTGGCTGCAGCTGAAGGGCTACCGCATCCTCGCCCGCCGGGTGCGCCTCTCCTCCGGCGAGATCGACCTGGTCGCGCGGCGCGGCAATCTGGTCGCCTTTGTCGAGGTGAAGCAGCGCGCCAGCCGGCTGGAAGCCGAGACCGCCGTACGCCCGTCTGCCTGGCGGCGCATCAACAGGACAGCCGAAACCTGGATGGCCAGCCGCAGCAGCCTTTCGGGGCTGGACTGGCGCTTCGACCTTGTGATGATTGTGCCACACCATCTGCCGATTCACCTGCGCGACACATGGCGCCCAGATTTCGCCTCAACAGGAATTTAGACGCCAAGTTCCTGATAGATTGATATGAGTATGGCCATGACCAGATCCCTCTTTCTCGCCATCGCCCTGTCGGCCCCGCTGTTTGCAGGCGGGTGCGTCGCCGCCGCCGTCGGCACCGGGGCGGCAGTCGGCGTTGCCAGCGTGCAGGACCGCAGCCTGGGCGGCGCCGTCGACGATGCGACCGCCTCCAACGAGATCAAGACCAAGCTGCTGAGCGAAAAAGGCTATGGCGAGGTGGACGTCGAAGTGTCCGGCGGGCTCGTCCTGCTGTCGGGCCGCGTAGCCAGCCCCGAAATGCGCGTGCATGCCGAGGATGTCGCCTGGAGCTCGACGCGCACGCAGGACGTTGCCAACGAGATCAAGATCGAACAGCCGGGCGGGTTCTTCGCCAACGCTTCCGACGAGCTGATCACGGCGCGTGTGCGCGCCTCGCTCGTCGCCTCGCGCGATGTCAAAAGCATCAACTACAATATCGAGACCTATGACGGCGTCGTCTATCTGATGGGCATCGCCCGGACCAATGGCGAGCTGAAGGAAGCCGCCGAACGCGCCAGCAAGGTGGGCGGCGTGCAGCGTGTCGTCTCTTATGTTCGCGTGCGCGACATGCCGGCGCAATACGATGCGTCCAATGCCAGCCGCGGCAATGACGAATTGATGGGCGGCTCTCCGGCCACCAATTAGGGCCTGAGCCTCAGCGCGCGGTCAGCACCCCGCCCTCGCCGTCTTCCAGGATGAGTTCGCCTCCGGCGGTGAGCCGCATGAAGGACGCTTTTTCAAGCACGGCGATCAGCGCCTGTTCCTGCTGCATGAGCGGCGGCACGCACGCCTTGCGCGTCAGCGCCAGCGGCGCGACCGTCAGCTTGCCGGCATTGACCTTGTAACTGCCCGTATAGGCATTGCAGGAGGCATTGCCGCTGATATGGCCGTCCTCGCCGAAATTGATGGTCGCCGGCGGCGGGCTGACGATCGCTTCGCCATTCACGCTCTGGACCATCCATTCCTGCCCGGTCAGGTCCGGCACATCGACCATGGCCACCTGTGACGGCTTCAGGGTCACGGCGCCGAGATCCGTCAGACCGAGGCTGAAGGCGATTTCGGTGTCCTCGCTCTCCCACAGCACCTTGCCCGAAGCATCCGCGATCCTGGCCTGCATCAGCAGCCGGCCCGTCTTGAGGTCCAGCCCCGAGCCCAGTTCGATTTCGAACGGGATCGGCACCTGCCGGCCATTCAGCGCGAATTGCTGGCTGGCGACCGGCTCGGTCACCCGATAGGGCAGGCCCGCTTCATAGAGCGAGATCGTGGCCGTCGCATCGACCGGCAGGGCGATACGCTGGCGATAGACGAGCGAGCCGATCACGCGCATCGATTTGAGTTCGTCGGCAGCCTCTACCGACCCTGTCGCAGCTGTCCCGCCCGTCGGGCCCGGGGCGGCCGGGCTGGTGTCTGTCGTGCCGGCATCTCCCGGACCGGATGCAGCCTCCTGCCCGGCCGGGGTCTGGCACGCCGCGACAAGGGCGAGCCCGCTCAGGGCGGCAAGGATGCGGGTCATGGCAAGGCTCCTTCTTCGGCGGCGCGCGAACATATGCGTCTGAAACTCAACTACTCTAGGCCAAGTCGGGAGCCATCACCATACCGCCCTCACGTCCTTGAAGGTCCGCCCGTCTGTGCGTCTTGAAAAGCGAGTCTTATCAAGCCGGGCAAAACCCCTCATATAACGCGGCATCTGTCACAGGGAGCCACTATGAGCCTGCGCATCGCCATCCAGATGGATCCGCTCGAATCCGTCGACATCAATGCCGACACCACCTTTGCGCTGGCCGAAAGCGCGCAGGAGATGGGGCACACGCTGTGGGTCTATGAACCGAAGCATCTGAGCTTCGATACCGGCCGCCTGCTCGCGCGGGCGCGGCCGGCCAGGGTGCAGCGTGTGAAGGACCAGCCGGGCATTATGGGCGAGGAAACGGTGCTGGACCTCGCCGAGGATGTCGATGTCGTCCTGATGCGCCAGGACCCGCCCTTCGACATGGCCTATATCACCGCCTGCCACCTGCTGGAGCTGCTCAAGGGCCGCACGCTGGTGCTCAACGACCCGGAATTCGTGCGCTCCGGCCCGGAAAAACTGTTCCCCCTGCTCTTTCCGGAAATCATTCCCAACACGCTCATCTCGCGCGACATCCAGGCCATTCTCGACTTCCGCGACCGCCACAAGGACATCATCATCAAGCCGCTCTACGGAAATGGCGGGGCCGGCGTCTTCCGCATGAAGGAAGACGATTCCAATTTCGGCTCGCTGATGGAAATGTTCCTCGAACAGACCCGCGAGCCCCTCATCGCGCAAGCTTTCCTGAAGGCCGTCAGCAATGGCGACAAGCGCATCATCCTCGTCGATGGCGAGCCTGTCGGCGCCATCAACCGCCGCCCCAAGAAGGGCGAGACCCGCTCCAACCTGCATGCCGGCGGCACGGCCGAACCCGTCGAGCTCACCGAGACCGACCGGGGGATCTGCGAGGCCATCGGCCCGGAGCTCCGGCGCCGCGGCCAGATCTTCGTCGGCATCGATGTGATCGGCGACAAACTGACCGAAGTGAACGTGACCTCACCGACCGGAATCCAGGAGCTGAAGCGCTTTACAGACATCGATGCTGCGGCCATCTTCTGGAAAACAGTGCAACGGATGGTTGCCAAGTCCTGAGATCAGGCGCACTTTTAGGGGTATGAATATGAGAGCCGCAACCTTCGCATCGATCCTCGCAATCTCCATGGCAGGGGTCGCCTGTTCCGAGAAGTCGCCGGCTGACGCCGGCCAAGCCGGGGCCTCGACAGAGACGGCCCAGTCGGAAACGCCACAGTTCAATCTGCGCTATCCGGGCTCCAGCTCGCAGACGACCAGTTCGCCAGGCACGGGCGAGTTCAATCTGCGCACACCCGGTTCCGCCACCGCCCAGCCTACCGGTCCGCGTCTTCCGGAAGGCGCCGTTCGCGACAATGCGCTGTCGGATGTGCCGGAAATCAACACCCCGAACCTGCAGCCGGGCCCGGCCGGACCTGACGCGCCGGCGGAAGAGCCGGACGACGACATCATCCGGCTCGACTGAGCCGATTGCCCTGAAATAGAAAACGTTCTTTATTTGTTCCGGAACGTGTGCTACGCCCTGTCATGAAGACGGGGGTGTGGGGCATGGTGTCCAGGATCACGACATTCGCCTTTGAAGGCATCGAGGCAAAACCTGTCGACGTGCAGGTGCAGATCACGTCCGGGAATCCCTATTTCACCATTGTCGGCCTGCCTGACAAGGCGGTCGGCGAAAGCCGCGAACGCGTGCGCGCCGCCTTTGCCGCCATCGGCCTGGCGCTGCCGCCGAAACACATCACCGTCAATCTGGCGCCCGCCGACCTGCCCAAGGAAGGCAGCCATTACGACCTTGCCATCGCGCTCGCCATCCTGGCGGCCATGGGTGTCATCGCCCCCGATGCGCTCGACGGCCATGCCGCGATCGGAGAGCTGTCGCTGGATGGCAGCCTCAGCCAGACGCTCGGCGTCCTGCCCGCGGCCATGGCAGCCATTGCGATGGATCTGCGCCTTATCTGTCCGGAGATCTGCGGCTCCGAAGCCGCCTGGGCCGGGGAAGGCGCCATTGCCGCGCCGAGCCTGATTGCGATGATCAACCACTTTGCCGGGCGCCAGAGCCTGCCGCCCCCCGTCGCCGGAGAGCTGGCCACGCCCGGCACCGGGCCGGACCTTGCCGATGTGAAAGGCCAGGACGGGGCCAAGCGCGTTCTCGAAATCGCCGCCGCCGGTGGCCACAACCTCCTCTTTTGCGGGCCGCCCGGCTCGGGCAAGTCGATGCTCGCCCAGCGCCTGCCGGGCCTGTTGCCGCCACTTTCGGCCAATGAACTGCTGGAAGTCTCGCAGATCCAGTCGGTCGCGGGCCTGCTGGAGCGCGGGCAGCTCTCGCGCCAGCGGCCGTTCCGGGCCCCGCACCATTCGGCTTCCATGCCGGCCCTTGTCGGCGGCGGCATGAAGGCGCGGCCGGGAGAGGTCTCGCTTGCCCATCACGGCGTGCTCTTCCTTGATGAATTGCCGGAATTT
>NZ_NCST01000011.1 GCF_002088975.1 Henriciella aquimarina | reverse complement strand
CGAGTTCCGCCTTGGTAAAGCTGCCAAAAGCATCGAGCGCGGCGACCTTGTAGACCGCCTTCAGCGCCTTTTCCCCCGCATTGGCAGAGGCCGCGCGTTTCGGACGCCGCGTGATCGGTGTGCGGAAGGCCGCCAGCGCCTGGCGCACCAGCGGGCGGGCCTCGTCTTCTTCGGTGACCAGCAGCTCGCTCATCGGCAGGGCCGAGAGCCGTTCGCCGATGGCTTCGGGCGCCAGTGGGCGGATCTCGAAGGCCCCGGTGGAGACGTCGCAGGCGGCCATCGCCGCATCCGCCCCGCCGCCTGAAAAGGCGATGGCGACGAGCGCCTGGCCCTGCCGGGCGGGCAGGATCGTGTCTTCGGTGATCGTGCCGGGCGTGACGATGCGCACGACGTCGCGGCTGACAATCGACTTGGAGCCGCGCTTCTTGGCTTCCGCCGGGCTTTCGGTCTGTTCGCAGACGGCGACGCGTTCGCCGGCCTTGATGAGCCGGGCGAGATAGGCCTCGGAGGCATGATAGGGCACACCGGCCATGGGGATCGGCTCGCCCTTGTGTTCGCCCCGCGCGGTAAGGGTGATGTCGAGGATTTCCGAGGCGCGCACGGCGTCCTCGAAGAAGAGTTCGTAGAAGTCGCCCATACGGAAAAAGAGCAGGGCATCCTCGTGCCTCGCCTTGATCTCGAGATACTGCGCCATGAAGGGCGTCGGGGCCTTGTCGGGCTGGGTCATGGTCTGCGTGTCCGGCATGGCGTCATGATTAAGGGATTCGCATAGCTGTGCTGCAATGGAAATAAGCAGGCGGAAGCGGGTTGTCGCCCCACACGGAGCGGCTTAGAGGTGGCCCGAAGTCCAAAGCAAAAAATAATCTGAAAATATCCTGAAGGCTCACCGCAATGACGTCCAAGCGCCCGACATTCACCGACAAGGAAGCGCTCGAATTCCACAGCCATCCCCAGCCCGGCAAGCTGTCGGTTACCCCGACCAAGCCGATGGCGACCCAGCGCGACCTGTCGCTGGCCTATAGCCCCGGCGTGGCCATCCCGGTCAAGGCCATTGCTGAAAACGAGGATCTCGCCTTCGAGTATACCTCGAAGGGCAATATGGTCGCCGTGATCTCGAACGGCACCGCCATTCTCGGCCTCGGCAATCTCGGCGCCATGGCGTCGAAGCCGGTCATGGAAGGCAAGTCGGTCCTGTTCAAGCGCTTTGCCGATGTCGACTCCATCGATATCGAGGTGATGTCGACCGATACCGAAGAGATCATCAACACGGTGCGCAATATCGGCCCGACCTTCGGCGGCATCAATCTGGAAGACATCGCCTCGCCGGAATGTTTCATCATCGAAAGCCGGCTGCGCGAAGAACTCGACATTCCGGTCTTCCATGACGACCAGCACGGCACGGCCATCATTGCCGCGGCCGGCCTGATCAATGCCTGCCACATCACGGGCCGCAATCTGGAAGACGTGAAGGTCGCCATTTCGGGCGCCGGCGCGGCCGGGCTGTCCTGTGCGGGCCTGATCCGCCATCTCGGCGTGAAGGCCGAGAACATCCTGATGTGCGACTCCTCGGGTGTCGTCTATGAGGGCCGCTCGGAAAAGATGGACCAGTTCAAGTCCGCCTTTGCGGTCAAGACCGAGAAGCGCACGCTGGCCGAAGCCATGGACGGCGCGGACGTCTTCCTCGGCCTGTCGGTGAAGGGCGCGGTCAATCAGGACATGGTCTCGAAGATGGCGAAGAATCCGATCATCTTCGCCATGGCCAATCCCGACCCGGAGATCACGCCGGAAGACATCAAGCAGGTGCGCGACGACGCGATCATCGCGACGGGGCGGTCGGACTATCCCAACCAGGTCAACAATGTCCTCGGCTTCCCCTACATCTTCCGCGGCGCGCTGGATGTGCGGGCCCGCTCGATCAATGAAGAGATGAAGGTCGCCGCCGCCCAGGCGCTCGCCGAACTGGCGCGTGAAGACGTGCCCGACGAAGTGGCCGCCGCCTATCACGGCTCGCGCCCGCAATTCGGCCGCGACTATATCATCCCGACCCCGTTCGACCCGCGCCTGATCAGCTTCATTCCGCCCTTCGTGGCGCAGGCGGCGATGGATACCGGTGTGGCGCGTACGCCCATTCCGGACATGGACGAATACCGCCGCATGCTGGCGCGCCGGCTCGACCCGACGGCGTCCTTCCTTCAGGGCGTTCAGGCGGCCGTGCGCGAGAAGAGTGCGCGGATCGTGTTTGCCGAAGGCGAGGAGCCGTCGGTTGTCCGCGCGGCCTATTCCTTCAAGAATCAGGGGCTCGGCCATCCGATCCTGATCGGCCGCGAAGAGCAGGTCACCCGCGCCATGCACCAGATGGGCGTGCCGGAAGGCTCGCTCGACATCATCAATGCGCGCCTGTCGGACCGCAATCCGGAATATACCGACTATCTCTATGACCGGCTCAACCGGCAGGGCTATCTGCGCCGCGACGTGCAGCGCCTCGTCAACCAGGACCGAAACGTGTTCGGCTCCTGCATGCTGAAATTCGGCGATGCCGACGGCATGGTGACCGGTGTGACGCGGAATTACGACGTCGCCCTGAAGGACGTGCAGACCGTGCTCAACCCGATCGACGACAAGCAGGTCATCGGCATGTCCATGGTGATCAACCAGGGCAAGACGATCTTCATCGCCGATACCTCGATCACCGAACTGCCGCTGGCCGAAGACCTCGTCTCGATTGCCGAGGAAGCCGCGAGCGCGGTCAACAGTCTTGGCTTCACGCCGCGCGTGGCCTTTGTCTCCTATTCCACCTTCGGCAATCCGATGGGCGAGCGCATGGAGAAAGTGCGCGAGGCGGTCGCCATGCTCGATGCGCGCGACGATATCGACTTCGAATATGAAGGCGACATCTCCGTCGATGTGGCGATGAACCCTGGCCACAAGCTGATGTACCCGTTCTCGCGCCTGACGGATGCGGCGAACGTGCTGGTCATGCCGGCCATTCATTCCGCCGCCATCGCGACCAAGCTGCTCACCTCGATGAGCCGTGCGACGGTGCTCGGGCCGATCCTGCTCGGCTTCGAGAAGCCGGTTCAGATCGCCTCGCTTGGCGCCACGGTTTCGGACATCGTCAATCTGGCGACCTTCGCCGCCTTCGACATCGACAAGCTGGTCCATAACCGGCCGGGCGAGTAGGGCGCCAGCGCCCGGTCAGCCGGCCGGGTGCGTGGAGGCTCAGGCCTTGCCCTCGGCAACGACCGGGGGCGGGGCATTGTCGAAGACCGACTCCCGGTCCGGCTTCATGCGGTGGGCAAACCAGGACAGGATGATGGCCGGTACGCCGAGAGCGCCCGCAAACAGGAAGAATTGCGAGTAGCCGGCAACCGTCGCCTCGGTGTCCACACCGCCGCTGAAGAACTCCACCATGACGCCGGACGTCCCCGCGACGAGCTTCGGCCCCAGCGAGTAGATCGAGCTGAAGATCGCATACTGCGTACCGGCGAAGGATTTCGCGACCATGGTGGACATGAAGGCGACAAAGACCGTGCCGGCATAGCCGCCGGCAATATTGTCCGCCGTCACCGCCAGGAAGAGCGGCAGGAGCGACTCCGAAGACTGGTTGACCAGCCAGGCAAAGGTGAGATTGCCGAGCACCGAGACGACCGCCCCGATGACGAGCGTGTTGCGCAGGCCGAATTTGAGCGCTGACAGCCCGGCGAGCGCGACGCCCACAAAGATGATCCACGGCCCGTAAGTGCCGCTGACAATGCCGATGGCTTCGGCGTCATAGCCCATATGCGTGTAGGCGGGTTTCGCCATGATGCCCATGACGATGTCGCTCAAGCGGTAGGCCGAGACGAAGAGCAGGATGAGCAGCGCGATCCAGCCATGGCGCCAGAAGAAGTCGATGAAGGGCGCGAAGGTCGGGTTTCTCATCACCGGCGCATCCGCTTTCAGGCGGCGGATGAAGGGGATGGAGATGGCGCAGGCGAGGATCGGGGCGGCGGCAATATAGATCGCCGTCTTCGCGACATCCCCCTTCGACATCTCGATGCCGAGCAGGCCGAAAAGCTTCGGCAGGGCAAAACCGAGCAGCGCGGCAAAGACGGCGACGCCGAGGAAGACCGCCACCGCGAAGCCGAGGCCGAGGATAAGCCCGCGGAATGAAAACTCGGAGCCTTCCGGGCGGTCGCGCAGGGCCAGGGTGACGGCGATGACAAAGCCGACGGCACCGATGGCGGTGACGCCGTAGAAGAGCCAGGAGAGCGCCCTCAGCAGGACGGCCCAGAGCGCGCCCGCCTCGAAGATGCCGGCAAAGGCGCCGAAGGCGGCCGCCAGACCGACGGCGAGCAGGATGATGCCCGCGGCCGCGGCGGCCTGGATGCCGAAGCGGCGGTCCCAGATGGCGAACACCAGCGCGCCGAGTCCCATTGTCGCGGCCATGGCCCAGTAGGCGACGGGGAAGTTCGCGACCCCGGCAATGACCAGGGCCACGCCGCCCGAGAGGACCATGCCGACCTTGTAGCCATACTGGTAGGCGGCCGCGAGGGTGGCCTGCTCGTCATCATTGGCGGCCGCCTCGATGCGCCAGGCATCGATGCCGATGTCCTGCGTGGCCGAGCTGAAGGCGATCAGGAAGGAGAAGAGCGCGGTGGCGCCGAGGCTGGCGGCAGGATTGGTGAAGCCGAGCCCCACCATGGCGAGTGCCACCCCGATCTGCGCGACAAAGATCCAGGCGCGCCGGCGCCCGAAAATCTTCGCCAGGCCCGGCGGGTTGAACCGGTCGACCAGCGGCGCCCAGACGAATTTGAACGAGTAGGCGAGCCCGAACCAGGAGAAGAAGCCGATCAGGGCTTCGTCGATCTCGTTTTCCTTCAGCCACACCGATAGCGTCGAGAAATAGAGCAGGAAGGGCAGGCCGGCGGTAAAGCCGAGGACCAGCATCATGGCCATTTTCGGCTTGGCGAATTCCTTCAGCGTCTCGCCGAAGCTGCGCTGGCGGCTGTCTGGCTCGGTGGCACTGGTCATACAGCGCCTGACTGTTTGGCCGTCCAGTTGGTGGCCAGCCGGCGCAGCGCATCGGCGTCAAGCGGCTTGCCGGCGACCCCGCTGGCCCCGGCGGTGCGGGCGCGGCGTTCGATATCCGGGTTGATTTCGGCGGAAATGGCGATGATGGGCATCTCCATGCCGGCGCGGCGCAGAGCTTTCATCGCGTCGTATCCATCCATGATCGGCATGCGCAAATCCATGAAGACAAGGTCTGGCGAGACGCTCTCACAAAGGTCGATCGCTTCCCGGCCGGTTGAGGCTACACTGACGGAGAAACCGGCCGATTCCAAGGCACGCCTTGCAATCAGCGTGTTGACCGGATTGTCGTCGGCGATGACGACGCGCCCGCCGGCGCTCTCTTCGGTGGCCTCTTCCGGCGCGCTGCGCCCGCGCGCGGCGAGCTCGGTGCGCTCAAGCAGGGAAGAATAGCGCAGCGGCCGGACCAGCCAGCCGGCTGCGCCCATATCGTGAAACCGGCTCATCAGGCCGCGGTCGCCGGGGCGCATGACGACCAGGGTCGGCCCCGCCTTGACCAGCGCGCGCAGCGAGCGTTCCGAAAGCTCGGCGGCGGCAATGATCACATCCGGATGGGCGCGGCGGGCCTGCTGGGCATTGTCGGCAATCGAGACGTGGGCACCGGCATGGGCGAGGATGCCCCAGGCCGACAGGGCCGTCGCGTTTGGCAGGCCGGCAAAGACGACACGCATGGGTGTTTTAAGCCGGCGCGTTTCGGCGGGTGACGGCTCAAGCGCCTCGACCGGGATGGTGGCGATGAAACAGGCCCCGTGGCCGGGTTCGCTCGTCAGGCTGATCGAGCCGCCCAGCCCCTCGGCCAGCCGGCGGACAATGGCGAGGCCGAGACCGACGCCGCCATCCTTCTGGCTGTCGCCGGACGAGGTCTGGCGGAAGGCTTCGAAGAGGCGCTGCTGGTCGCCGGCCCCGATGCCCGGGCCGGTATCGATGACGTGAAAGACGAGCGCCCCGTCGCTGTAGTGAATATCGACCAGGACGCCGCCCTGCTCGGTGAACTTGATGGCGTTGCCGACCAGGTTGAACAGGATCTGGCGGATCTTTCCTGCATCGGCGACGGCATGGAGGGGGACTTCCGGGCGGACCAGGACACCAAGGTCTATGCCAGCGCTGTGGGCGCGCGGCGACAGCAGTTCGGTGACCTCGCGGGCGAGGCCGGCGACGCGGAACTGTTCGGGTTCGAGCTCGAGGGTGCCGGTGTCCAGACGCGCGAAGTCGAGCACATTGTTGAGCAGGTCGAGCAGGCGCGAGCCGGACAGGCGGATGGCTTCGACATATTCCTTCTGGGCTGGATCGAGATCGGTTTCCAGCAGTAGGGAGACGGTGCCCAGAATGCCGTTGAGCGGGGTGCGGATCTCGTGGCTGGTCGCGGCGAGAAAGGCCTGTTCGGGCGTCAGATTGCCGTTTTCGTCGGGCGTGTCGGTCATGACAGCCAGTCCTGACAGAAAAGGCTGATCAATCGCTTAACCGCCGGGCCTATTGCGCGAGCGATCCGGAGGTGGCGTTTGCGGGTGGTTTTTCATCCGGCAGCCGGCGGCGATAGCTGAGCGCTTCGGCGACATGGACACGGTGGACCGCATCGCTGCCATCGAGGTCGGCAATGGTGCGCGCGACCTTGAGCACGCGGTGATAGGCCCGCGCCGACAAGG
>NZ_NCST01000010.1 GCF_002088975.1 Henriciella aquimarina | reverse complement strand
TTCCGGGCTGGTCGTCTGCGCGAACAGGGTGAAGCCGGCCGCCTTGTAGCGCTGGACCAGGGTGGAATCGACGGTCGCGACATTGCCCTTGAAGGCGCGCGATCCGCTGGTGAGCGTCAGGCCCTCCATGCGCAGCCCGAGATCCTTCACCGCGAAGGGCACACCGGCGAACGGACCCTCGCCGGGCGCGGAGTCCAGCGCGGAGCGGGCGCGATCGGCAAAGATCTGGGAGAAGCAGTTGAGCGGCGTTTGCGCGGCCTCTGCGCTCTCGACGGCGGCCTCAAGCAGCTCGGCGGGCGAAACCTCTTTCTTCCGGACCAGTTCAGCCAGCCCGGTCGCGTCATACTCTCCAAAGCCCTTCATGGCCGTCTCCCCTCAGCGCGTATTCTCTTATGGTCGCCGGGCATTTATCCGCCCGGCGCGCGCAAAGCTCAAGGCATGGAGGCGCGAGAGGTTACGTCTCGTCGGAGCTGTCGGCGAGGATCGCGTCCATCTCTTCGTCCGACCAGCCGAAATGATGGCCAAGCTCGTGGATGACGACGTGCGAGATCAGCTCTTTCAGCGTCACGTCCGGACGCGTGGCGAGTTCGGCGAGCAGCGGTTTACGATAGAGAAAGATGCGCGGGGCTTCCTGGCTGGGGAAGGTCACGCTTTCATGGATCAGCGGCACGCCCTGATAGAGCCCGGTCAGGTGCATCGGATTGACGATGTTGAGCTCGGCGAGCACATCCGGATCGGCCACGTCCTGGACATGGATGACGATGCGTCCGGCCGCCCGGCGGAAATCTTCCGGCAGGCTGGCATAGGCGTCTTCCGTCAGGGCCTGGAATTCTTCCAGATCGGGTGTCTTGGACATGCCGTGCGGGATGGGGTTACTCGCCGCCCCAGTGGGTGAAATAGCTGTTCAGGATTTCCTTGAACCGTTCGATGTCGCCGGGGTTGAGGGCGGCTTCTTCGCTGAGGTCGATGACATAGTCGATCCCGACAATGTCGCCGGCGCCTTCGCTGCCCGGAATGACGAAGGCCCGGCCGAACGGATAGGAGTCATTATACGAATTGGTCTTGGCCAGCGTCTCGCTCGAGGCGGCCTGTTCGAGTTCGAAGGTGGAGAACAGCATGGCATAGCCGCACTGGTCCATCTCGTCGCAATTGCCGAGGCGGACGGAGAAATTGAGGTCCATGTCGGCGAACTTGGCATCGATGACGTGCGCATCCTCGCCAACGCCCTCGGACGCCGACAGCGTGGCACCGGCCGCTTCCACCACATCTTCAGCCTGGCTCGGCGTGATCGGAGCCGCCTGCGCGGCGAAGGCGAAGCCGGCAGCAGCCAGGCTGGCGATGAGTGTTCTCATGGCAGAAGTCCCTTGAATAATCCCAGTTCCTGTCGCCGGAGACTGGCATGCGTCGCCAGCCGGGGCAAGCTGGCAGCGCCGCCAGAGCGCCTGCCTCATTCCCGCATAGCAGGGGCACGTGCCGGAAGCTGTACATCGAACTGCACCGACCGGTGATCCGAGCCATAGGCCGGCCCGACGCGGTGATGGCCGCAGGCGATTTCGCCCCGGCAGAAAGCAAGGTCGATCGGAATGCCCATGAAGCGCGGCCAGGGCAGCTTGGCGAGTTCGCTGGGCATGCGATTCGGCCAGGTGCCGGTCTGCAGGTGGTTGATCACCTGCATGCCATGGTCGCGCTGCAGGCGTCCGGCAAGGCGGCCCCAGGCGGCGGAGTTGAAATCCCCGAGCAGCAGGAGCGGCCCGTCGATCTCGTTCAGCACCGGGACCAGCCCGGCGTACTGACGCAGCTGGGCCGAGGGCGAAGCGAAAGGCCAGGGCCGGGTGAAATGCACCATCAGGATGGTGAAGTCTCCGGACGGGCTTTTGACGGTCGCGCGCAGCCATGCGGGGGAATTATAGGCCGGGTGCACCTCGCCATCGGCAAGCTCGTATTTCGACAGGAGCCGCAGGCGCGCATAGGTGGCCGGCGGTGTCTCGCCGGTCAGCTGATAGGGCCAGTCCTGCGCCAGCCCGGCTTCATAGAGGGTGAATTTGTGCGGGGCCGCCTCGATAAGGGCGACGATATCGGCGCCCGATTCGGTGAAGGCGTGGACGGTCTGCCCGACATCGGGATTCTTGATCCAGACATTGTGCTGATAGACGCGCATCACCGGCGTGCCGGCTTTCATCCCGTCCGGGGCGGAGGCAAGTTTCAGGCTCGTGAAGCCGGTTATCGTCACGGCGATGCAGAGCGCGCCAATCGCGATCTGCCAGCGGGGCACCAGACGCATCAGCGCCAGCCCCAGAAGCCCGGCCCCGATCAGGGCAAGGACGCTCAGCGAGGGCAGCAGGAATTTGCTGGCGGCGTCGAACAGCCAGTAAGCGTTCGCAAAAAGCGCGCTCGCGGCCACGCAGACGAGCGCAATGGCCAGGCCATCGAGCGCGATGGCGAGATAGGAGACAAGCCGCTTCAGGGACTATTCCGCAGCCGTGTTGACCGGATCGTCGTCCAGCGCTTCCAGCATGGCGCGCGCGGCATCCGCGATCACGGTGCCCGGCGGGAAGATGGCCGAGGCGCCGGCCGCCTTCAGCGCATCATAGTCGCCAGGCGGGATCACGCCGCCAGCCATGATCTGCGTGCTGGCCGCGCCTTCATTGCCGAGCGCACGCTTCAGCTCGGGGATGAGCGTCAGGTGGCCGGCGGCGAGCGAGGAGGCGGCGACAATGTCGACCCCGGCCTTCCGGGCGTCTTTCGCGGCTTCTTCCGGGGTCTGGAAGAGCGGGCCGATCTCGACGTCCCAGCCAAGGTCCATCAGCGCCGAGGCGACCACCTTCTGGCCACGGTCATGGCCGTCCTGACCCATTTTCGCGATATAGATCTTCGGCTTGCGGCCTTTCTTTTTCGAGAAGGCTTCGGCCATCGCACGGGCCTCGCTGGCATTCTCGTCCTTGCCGATGGAGCCGCCATAGACGCCCTTGATCGAGCGGATGGTGGCCTGGTGACGGCCCTGGCTGCGCTCCACGGCTTCGGAGATTTCACCGACCGTGGCCTTGGCGCTGGCGGCCTCGACGGCAAGCGCGAGGAGGTTGCCCTTGCCGCTCTCGGCGGCCTCGGCAATAGCGTCCAGCTTGGTATCGACCTCGGCCTGGTCGCGGTCCTCTTTCAGGCGCGCCAGCTTGTCGAGCTGCATGCGGCGCACCGTGGCGTTGTCGACCTTCAGAACCGGCACGTCCTCGTCGGTATCGAGCTGGAACTTGTTGACGCCGACGACGGTCTGCTCGCCACTATCGATGCGCGCCTGGGTACGGGCCGCCGCCTCTTCGATGCGCAGCTTCGGCACGCCTTCCTCGATGGCCTTGCGCATGCCGCCGAGCTTCTCGACTTCCTCGATATGTTCCAGCGCGCGGGCGGCGAGATCGTGCGTCAGCCGCTCGACATAGTAGGAGCCGCCCCACGGGTCGATGGTCTGCGTCGCGCCGCCTTCCTGTTGCAGGAAGAGCTGTGTGTTGCGCGAGATGCGGGCGGAGAAGTCCGTCGGCAGGGCGAGTGCCTCGTCGAAGCTGTTGGTGTGCAGCGACTGGGTCTGCCCGCCCACCGCCGCGATGCCTTCCAAGCAGGTGCGGATGACATTGTTGTAGACGTCCTGCGCGGTCAGTGACCAGCCGGAGGTCTGCGAGTGGGTGCGCAGGCTCAGCGATTTCGAATTCTTCGGATCGAACTGTTTCACCAGTTTCGCCCAGAGCAGGCGCGCGGCCCGCATCTTGGCGACTTCCATGAAAGTGTTCATGCCGATCGCCCAGAAGAAGGAGAGGCGTGGCGCAAACTTGTCGATGTCGAGCCCGGCATCGAGCCCGGCACGGATGTACTCGATGCCGTCGGCGAGCGTGTAGGCCAGCTCCAGGTCCGCCGTCGCCCCGGCCTCCTGCATGTGATAGCCGGAGATCGAGATCGAGTTATATTTCGGCATGTTTTCAGACGTGTAGGCGAAAATGTCCGAAATGATCCGCATGCTCGGCTTGGGCGGATAGATATAGGTGTTCCGCACCATGAACTCTTTCAGGATGTCGTTCTGGATCGTGCCGGCAAGCTTGTCCGGGGTGACGCCCTGTTCCTCGGCCGCCGCGATATAGAGCGCGAGGATCGGCAGCACCGCGCCGTTCATCGTCATCGAGACCGACATCTGGTCGAGCGGGATGCCGGAGAAGAGGGTGCGCATGTCGTAGATGGAGTCGATGGCCACACCGGCCATGCCGACATCGCCTGATACGCGAACATGGTCGGAGTCGTATCCCCTGTGGGTTGCAAGGTCGAAGGCCACTGACAGGCCCTTCTGCCCGGCGGCCAGGTTGCGGCGGTAGAAGGCGTTGGAGTCTTCAGCCGTCGAGAAGCCGGCATACTGGCGCAGCGTCCAGGGCCGCTGGGTGTACATGGTCGGGTAGGGGCCGCGGCCATAGGGCGGCAGGCCGGGGAAGTCGTCGAGATAGTCGAGCCCGCTTGTATCGGCAGCCGAGTAGGCGGTGGCGAGATCGATGCCCTCGGGCGTTTCGAGCGTGCGCTCACGCGGGCCGGATGGCGCCTTGGCGTGTGGCGTGTCGAGATCGAGCTTGGTGAAATCGGGGAAGGTCGTCATTTGGCAACTCCCAGTTCGGCCTGTGCGAGGTCGAGCACGTCGACCACGTCGCAGCCCATATAGAGATTGGTGTCCACGCTTGGCGCGTCGAATTTCCCGGCGAGGAAGACGCGCTGGGCGCCGGCGTCTTTCAGCGCTTTGGCGGCCGGCTCGGCCTCCTCTTCATAGCGCTTGTCGGCGCCGCAGAGGACCGCGATCCGGCAGTCCGACGTCTTGAAGGCATCGGCAAGCTCGGCGGGCGATTTCGGTAGCGCGGCGGCGTCCTTGCCCTCGATGCCGCCAGCGGCAAACAGGTTGCGGGCAAAGTCGACGCGGGCATTGTGCTCGGCGAGCGGGCCCAGCGTGGCGATGAAGATGGAAGGCTGCACGCCCTTGGCGGCCTCATGGGCAGCCGCGCGGTCGCGCAGCGTTTCGAAGTCGCGGGCGAGATGGATCGGCGTGAGCGCGTCGGCTTTCGTATCTGCGCCCTGCTTGTCCGGCAGGCCCTTCAGGAAGGAACGCAGGCCCTCGTCGGAGACCCGGCTTGCCCCGCTGGTATAGCTTGTCTCGGCAATCGGGACCTCGGCGCCGTCGATCAGCGGGAACTCGCTGACCCCGGTGAGCGGCACTTTCCGCTTCGCGATGGCCTTGTAGCGATCTTCGCGCACGGCAGCGATCCGGTCCTGGAGCTTTCCGGCCACAAGGCTTTCGGCAAGCCCGCCTTCGCTTTCAATGGTCTGGAACTCTTTCCAGGCCGCTTCGGCGAGATCGGTGGCCAGCGTCTCCTCGAACCAGGCTCCGCCCGCCGGATCGGCGACACGGCCAAGGCCGGACTCTTCCATCGCGATGATCTGCGTGTTGCGCGCCATGCGCCGGCCAAGCTCCTCGGGCAGGCCGAGCGCTTCATTGAAGGCGCGCACGCTGACAATGTCGGCGCCGCCGACGGAAGCCGCGAAACAGGCAGCGGTGTTGCGCAGCATGTTCACCCAGGAATCATAGCGCGTCAGCATCCGCGCCGAGCTCACCGCCTGAAGCAGCATTGGCTCGACCTCGAGCTCCATCGCTTCCTGCACCCGCGCCCAGAGACGGCGGGCCGCCTTCAGCTTGGCGATCTCGAGGCCGTAATTCCCGCCCGTGGCGAGCGTGAAGATCACCTGCCTCGGGAAGACCTTGATGTCATAGCCGGCCCCGGCCAGACGCCGCATCGTGTCGACGGCATGGGCCATCAGGGCGCCCAGCTCCTGGGCTTCCGAACCGCCGGCCTCATGGACCGGGCGGGCATCCACGCGCAGCGTCTTCGCCTTCGGATAGCGCAGGCAGAGCAGGCGGGAGAGTTCGGCGGTGCGTACGAAGGCTGCATCCACGCCGCCCTCGATCACGCCCTTGCGCATGAGCAGGCCGAGCGGGTCGATATTGAAGTGGAACTGGAGGTCTTTCGGGTCGCCCCGCTCTTCGCCCCAGAGCGCGAGCAGGCCGGCGACCGATGTGCCCGAGCCCATGCCGCGATGGTCGAGCGCGATGGGCGCGATGTCGGCGCGCACGCCTTCCAGCGTGGCGGCCATCGTCCCGGCATCATGGATCGCGCAGCCATCCTTGCCGGTGCAGTCGACCGACAGTTCGATCGAGGACACGCCGCGTTCGAGGTCGCGCAGGATTTCGGCATTGGTGACGGCCGGGTCCGGATGGGCAAAGGCCTGGCGGATGTCCCAGGGCAGGTATTTGTCCGGCTCGGCCTTCGGCCCGCGCAGGAAAGGCGCATCGCCGGGCGCGCCGAGCGGGTCGGAGGCGCTCGGAAAGTCGCTTTCGCGGTAGAGCGGGCGAATCGCAATCCCGTCATCGCTCTTGCGGGTCAGGCGGTCCAGCCCGCCGCCTTTCAGCGCCTTTTCAACCGCGGCCAGCCAGTCGGCTTCGGTGGCGGTGTCAAAGTCGCTGCTCAGGGAAAGAAAACCGTCTGCCATAGCCTCCACTCGTACATCGCTTGTTCTCATCGGTATAGGGAAAGGGCTGACGCTTACGTCAAGCCTTTCCATCGCGTCATCATGTGCGCTTCATCGCACTTTCCCGAGAAACCTCTTGACCGCGCAACCGAATTGTCTGCAAATGAGAACTATTCGCAAACAAGGAGGCCATGAAATGAGGGTTTGGCATGAGCGCGCAGAAAACGGCGCAGGCGAAGTTGGGCATCTAAGACAACGCGATCATTGCCGGTCGGCTGTGGAATGCAGCGCGGGCCGGGGGCGTATTCTGGACTGGGTCGAAAGCCAGAGCCGGGTCACCCGTGTCTGGCTCGATCAGCTGATTGCCGAAGGCGATCCGGACGATCTGGCCAGCCTGATTCACAAACAGGCGGCCTGGCTCGACCTGATGCGGGAAAGGCTGCGCGAGGTCTGACCTTTTGTCCGCCGGATGTGACCCTCAGCGTCCGGCCGGATAAAGACCAGGGCCCTGGTGCAGCCAAGGGTACAGTCAGGCGGTACATCTGGACGGTACAGGAAACCGGCGGCAGGCCCTGCACTCAAGCCTGCTGGCGGCGACCGACGTGCCGGCCGGTCCCTGTCCCGCCGGCTGTACCCGCCACACCTGCATTTTGCAGAAATCCGTCCGCGCCCGCGCGTCGCCATGGCAGGGTCTGCGGTACTGATGACCCCGACCGACGCGCTTTCCACCATTGCCCGCATCCCGAAGGGCCGGATGATGACCGTCCGCCTGCTCGAAAAGGAGCTGCGGCTGGACCGCACCTTCGCAACCGCCGCCGCCCGCGCGAAGATCTCCGAAAGCATGGCCAAGACCTGGGCGCGCGATCTGTTCATCCGCAAATCCGATCTCGCCGCAGAGACCCCGCAGGCCCGCGTCGCGCGGCTGTCGGCCTGGGCCGTGGCGCTCGGCACGCTCGCCCGGCATGATGAGGCCGACGCCTGCGAGCGCGATGCCCG
>NZ_NCST01000009.1 GCF_002088975.1 Henriciella aquimarina | reverse complement strand
GTGAACGCATCGGTGATGGTCGCGAACAGGGTCGATCCGATGCCGATGACGATGGCGAGCACCATCAGCTTGACGCCCGAGGTGATGACATGGCCGAGCACGCGTTCGGCGAGAAAGGACGTCTTGTTCCACAGTGCGAAGGGCACGAGCACGAAGCCCGCCAGCGTTGTCAGCTTGAATTCGAGGATGGTGACGAAGAGCTGGATGGCGAGCACGAAGAAGGCGACGAGGATCACCGTCCAGGCAACGAACATCACCGCGATCATGATGAAGTTGTGAAAGAACTTGATCGGACCGACCATGTCGCCGATCTCCTCGAGCAGGGGCTGTGCCGCATCGAAGCCGACGCCGGCGATGAAACCGGGGCGCATCAGGTCTTCGGCGGTCATCGTCGAGCCGCCGCCCCTCAGACCAAGCTCGGCAAAACTGTCGAAGACGATCGTTGCGAGAATCGAGAAATTGCCGATGATGAAGGCGAAGAAGCCGACATAGAGCACCTTCTTCAGGAGCCCCGCGATCACGTCGGCATTCTGCGACAGCGCCCAGAAGAGACCGGCGAGCGTGATGTCGATCACGATCAGCGTGGTCGTGAGATAGGCGACGTCGCCGGCGAGCAGGCCGAAGCCTGAATCGATATAGGCGATGAAGGTCGCGAGGAAGGTGTCGATCACATCCATGGGCTTGCTCAGTTCTCCAGAAACGCCTTCGTTCGCGCGCGGCCGCGTTCGGCCTCGGCGAGCGCGGCTGCGCGGCCCAGCGCCTCGGCGCGGTAATGGGCGGCCATCATCGCCTCCATCTGGATCAGCTGTTCGGTCTGCATCGCCTCGATCTGGTTGCCGGCCTGGGCAGCCTGCAGGGCGCCGGCCGCGGCCTGGCTGCGGTCGACGAGGCCCGCGATTGCTTCCGCATCGGTCTCATTGTCCTCGAACGCGGCGGCGACGGTGACGAGCGTGTCGCGATATGCGCTGCGCGATTGCCGCCAGCGCACGCGCGACTGTTCAACGAGCACGGCGTGTTCCGGCGGCGCCGCGCCATAGGTTTCGGGATAGGTCTCGTCATAGACGGTCTCGATGTCGGCGACGCCGTAGCCAATGCCTTCGGCCTCGGACATCAGCTCATGGATGCGGTTGATCCGGTCACGGATGATCTCTTCGGCGACGTTGAGAGGGAGCGTCTCCAGATTGCGCGCCATGTTCTCAAGCATCTCGACCTCATGGGCGAGCTGGCGGACCTGCTGTTCGACCTGCTGCAGGGCGCGCACGGCCTGAAGCACGTTCTGCGCATGATTGGTCGGGTCGTAGACGATGCCGCCGAACAATTGCGCGGTTGCCGGCAGGGGGATGGCGGCGGGCGCGGCGGCGAGGGCGAGGCTGGCGAGGATGCGTTTCATGGGGAGCGTCTCCTATTCGGCGGCAAGGGATGCGGAAGGCGGCGGGGATGCGGCGGCGCCGGATCCCGGCCAACGGGCGAGAAGGTCCGCGGCCCAGGCGAGGCCCTTGGCGCGCAGGAAGGCGCCGGCGAAGCCAGCATCGCCGGCTTCGGCGAGCGCCCGGTCGATGCGTTTCTGGTTGACGGGGTCCGACGCGCCGCAAAAGGCGAGGCCGATCGGCCCGAGCCCGAGTTCGAACAGCCGGCAGCCAAGCGGGGACTGGTAATAGTAGTCGCGCTTCGGAATGGCGCGCGAGATCAGCTCGACCTGCCGTGCATTGAGGCCGAACCGCTCATAGGCCTCTTTTGATTGCGGCTCCTGCGCGCGTTCGTTCGGCAGGAAGATGCGCGTCGGGCAGCTTTCGATCAGGGCCGGGGCGATCGACGAGTTCGCGATGTCGGCGAGCGACTGGGTCGCGAAGACGACGGCGACATTCTTCTTGCGCAAGGTCTTCAGCCATTCGCGGATGCGCGCGGCGAAGAGCGCGTCGTCGAGGAAGAGCCAGGCTTCGTCGAGGATGAGGAGCGTCGGCCGGCCATCGAACCGGGCCTCGAGCCGATGGAAGAGATAGGTGATGACGGGCGCCGCTGCACGCGGGCCCTGCATCAGCGCCTCCATCTCGAAACACACGATGTCGGCAAGCGCGAGGCTCTCATGATCGGCGTCGAGAAGGCGTCCATGGGCGCCCTCGAGCGTGAACGGATGGAGCGCGGCGCGCAGCGCGTCGTCCTGCAGAAGCAGCGTGAGTCCAGTGATGGTGCGCTCGGCGGGCGGCGCGGAGGCGAGCGCCCGGACGCCGTCCCAGAGCCGCGCCTTGAGATCCGGG